>NZ_JAINDZ010000074.1 GCF_019802345.1 Methylosinus sp. Sm6
GGCGGCGCCTCGAAGGACGGCCGCGAGGCGAAATCAAAGGTTTCCCCCGTTGCCGTCCTTCGAGACGCCCGCTTCGCGGGCTCCTCGGGACGAAGGTGATGGGGGCTCGTCCTTCCCCGATTCCCTGGGAGCGGCGGGCGCTGTCGTTGCGAGGGGCGGAGCGGGAATGGCGGCTTTGGTTTCGCTGGCGGATATCGTCATATGGCTGAAGGTCGCGCGTCCGCACGGCGATCTGGACGCTGTGGGCTGGGGCGTTGCTCCGTTGCGAAAGATCGTCGACGTCACGACGCAGATCGATCTGTTGTCGTTCGGCGCCGACGCCGTTCTCGCGTCCGACGAAACACGATCGAAATTCTCGGCTGCGCTCGCCGAATTGCGCGCGAGCGCCACGACGATTCTCCGCGCAGATATCGCCGTCTACTTCGCCGATGACAGGGCGGCGCAGAACTTTCTGCTTCCGCCCGATCTCATGAAGCTCGTCGGCCACGCCGACGAAATCGAAATATCAGTGTATCGGACCGAGTCTTGAAGCGCTCGGTCGTGATCGGCTCTCAATTCATTCGCTGAGCGACCCGCATGGCGGAACTCGCGGCGCGCGGCGAAGTTGCGTGCGGCTTCGCCGGAATGCTCAGCATGGCGATCGTGCCGACGCCGACGCGCGAGCGGATGCGCAAGGCGCCGCCGTGCAGCGCCATCAGCGAGCGCGCGATGGCGAGGCCGAGGCCGGAGCCTTTCATGCCGTTCTCCATCACGGTCGCCGGCTGCTCGAACGGCCGGCCGAGCTTGCCGATCGCCGCGGCGTCGACGCCGCAGCCCGTGTCCTCGACGAAAATCAGCACTGCATGCAGGGAGCGCCGCGCGCGCAGGCGCACGCATCCGCCGGCGCCGGTGAACTTCAGGCTGTTCGACACCAGCACGCCGATCGCCTTGACGATCGCGTCGTGATCGCCGCAGCAGCGCAGCCCTTCGCCCGCATCGACGATCAGCTCTATGCCCTTGGCTTCCGCGGCGCGTCGCGAACGTTCCGCGGTGGCGCGCGCGGCGCCGGAGAGATCGATCTCGCTCTCCTCGAGCCGCACGCGGCCGGCCTCCAGCCGCGACATGTCGAGAATATCCGTCAGCACGTCGAGCAGATTGCGGCCGCTCTGATGGATATGGCTGCAATATTCGACATATTTCGGCGAGCCGAGCGCGCCGAACACCTGCGCCTGCATCATCTCCGAAAAGCCGATGATGGCGTTGAGCGGCGTGCGCAGCTCATGGCTCATATTGGCGAGAAATTGCGATTTGGCGAGATTGGCGGCCTCGGCCTCGCCCTTCTGCAGATGATATTGCTCGGCCAGCGTCGCCAGCTGCTGCGCCTGCGTCTCCAGGGTCTGCCGCGAGCCGATGAGATCGGCGACGCTGGCGGTGAGCCGGCGCTCCGAGTCGATCAGCTTCTCCTGATTGCGCTTCAGCGCCGTGATGTCGGCGCCGACGGAGACATAGCCGCCGTCCTTGGTGCGGCGCTCGCTGATCTGCAGCCAGCGTCCGTCCGCGAGCCGCGCTTCATAAGTGCGCTCGCTGGACGTGGGCGCGGCGTCGCCGATGATCTCGCTCTGCTCGAGCGGGGCGGCGCTCGACATGATGCGCGCATAGCTCGCGCCTTGCGTCGCGACATCGGCGCCCAGTCCATGCAGATCGAGGAATTTCGAATTGCAGACGACGAGGCGGTTGTGCGCGTCCCACAGCACGAAGGCTTCGGAAATGGTCTCGATCGCGTCGCGCAGCCGCATGTCCGCCGTCGCCGCGCCTTCGGCGAGCGCGCGATGCTCGGTCACATCGACGGCGATGCCGACGAGGCGCGGGCCGGCGCCGCCCTCTTCCTCGATCAGCTCGGCGCGCATGCGCAGCCAGATCCATCGGCCCGTGGCGTCGGCGATGCGGAATTGATGATCGAAGGCGCCATGCGAGGCGGCCACGGATTCGACCATATCGGCGAGGTCGCCGTCCTGCGGATGCAGGCGAAGCGCGATCTCGCCGAAGGAGAGGGGCCGGCGCTCGACCGCGAGGCCGAGCAGCTCGAACATCGAATCGGACCAATGCACGCGCCCGCGGGCGAGGTCGAAGTCCCAGAGCCCGCAGCGGCCGCTGCCGAGCGCGGCGTCGACGCGCCGGCGCATGGCGGCGTGGGCGTGCTCGGCGAGCGCGGCGCGGCGCTGCTGCCGGCGCAGCGCCAGCCCCGCCGCCGCCGTGATCGCCGCCGAGCAGGCCGCGACCGCCGCGCAGCGAATGGAGGAGGCGCGCCAATCGGCGAGCACGGCCTCATAAGGGTGGAGCACCGCGATCTGCCCGGCGCCGGCGCCGAGATTGCGCACCATCGCCAGCGCGCGTGAGCCATCGGCGAGCGTGATCCGCATCACGCCGGCCTTGTCGGCGAATTCGGTCAGCAATGGGTTGGGGCCGAGGAGATCGGCGAGGGCGCCGCCCGCTGCGAGCGGCGCGCTGGCCGCCAGCACGCGCCCGGCGGCGTCGGAGACGGCGACGCGCCGGCCGCGCGCCGTCGCATAATCCGGCAGCGTCGGCGCCGCGCCGGAGCGCGGTCCCGCCTCCATGTCGCCGGCGACCGCTCGCGCGAAGATCGTGAGATCGGCGGCCGCCTCGGTCAGCGTCTTCTCATAGGAGGCGTCGGCGAGCAGGGCGAGCAGCGTGGCGAGCGTCAGCGCGCACAGGCCGGCGGCCGCCAGAACGCGCGACCGCGGCAGGCGGGCCGAGCGGGCGCCGCGCAGGCTCGTCGCCCTGGGCCCTTCGGCGTGAATCGTCGCATCGGCCGCGTGTGAGCGCGACATTCGGCAGTCCCCGGTCGTGTTGGCGAAGAGGGGGAGAAAACGCGCGCATCTCGCCCCGAATCAACGCCATTCGAATCTGGCGGCGGATGTTTGTCCAGAGCTTAAAAAGACGTAAAGCGCGCCCGCCGCCGCTCGCGGCCGCCGGCGCAAGGCGCGCGCAAGCCAGGGGACCGGCGCAGGGCCCGCCGCCATGGCGAAATCGCCTCGAAGCGCCTATGTTCGGGGCTGGCCCGCCCGCCCCGGAGACGCCTCATGTCGAAATTTCCGCCGCCCTCGGCCGAGGAGCCGACGCCCGAGATCGAGATCCTGCCGCCCCCGCCGCGCTCGGGAACGCGCTCGCGCATCTGGATCGGCGGGACGAAGGGCGTGAAGGTCATCAAGATCGGGCCCGTCGGCAGCGTGCTGCTGGCGCTCGCCTTCGCGGTGATCCTGGCGCTCGGCTTCATCTTCCTCACCAGCGCCTTTCTGGTGCTGCTGCCGGTGGTGCTGGTCCTCGCCGCGATCTCCTATCTCACCGGCGCCTCGGGCAATCCCTTCCGCCGGCTGCCGTGATCCGTGGCGAGGGAAAAAGTTCCCAGCCCTCGTCCTGAGGAGCCGCCGCAGGCGGCGTCTCGAAGGACGGCCGTGGGCTGAAATCAAAGGGTTCTCCCAACGGCCGCCCTCCGACACGCCCGCTTTCGCGGGCTCCTCAGGACGAGGGGGTTGGGTTTTATTCCTTCCTCTCGACGGGGAGGGGGCTCACCCCGGCCATTTCCCCGCCGCCGCCAGCTCGCGCAGCGCTTGCGCGTCGCGCGGGGTGACGCCGGGGTAGTCGGCCTGCGCCGTCGCCGGGTCGAAATATTTCCACGAGCGCGCGCATTTGACGCCCTCGGCGCGGCGCGGGACCACGGCGACGCCGGCGACCTCGCCGAGGCGGAAAGCGTCGGCCGGGCCGTCGTCCGCGCGGATCGCCACATCGGACACGATGCAGACCTCGGCGAAGTCGACGCCGGCAAGCGCCGCATGCAGCTCCGCATCGGTCACATGGACGATCGGCGCCGCCTCCAGCGAGGAGCCGATGCGCTTTTGCGCGCGCTCGATCTCCAGCGCGCCGGTGACGACCGAGCGGATCGCGCGGATCTTCTCCCATTTTGCGGCCAGCGCGTCGTCGCGCCAGGCGGCGGGCAGGGCGGGGAAGGTCTCGAGATGCACGGAGACGGCGTCCGGATAGCGCGAGAGCCACGCCTCCTCGGCGGTGAAGGCGAGGATCGGCGCCAGCCATGTGGTCACGGCGCGGAACAGCTCCTCCACCACGGTCAGCGCCGCCCGGCGCTTGGCGCTCGACGGCGGATCGCAATAGAGCGCGTCCTTGCGGATGTCGAAATAAAAGGCCGAGAGGTCGCTGGTCAGCAAGGGCGTCAGCAGCGCGACCACCTTCTTGTAATCGAAGGCGGCGTAAGCGGCGCCGACCTCCTCGCCGATCTCGGCGAGGCGATGCAGCACGAGCCGCTCCAGCTCCGGCAGATCGGCATGGGCGATCGTCTCCTCCGCGCGATAATGCGCCAGCGTGCCGAGCATCCAGCGGATGGTGTTGCGCAGCTTGCGGTAGGTGTCGGTGACGCTCTTTAAAATTTCCGGGCCGATGCGCTGATCGTCGCTGTAGTCGACGCTCGCCACCCACAGGCGCAGAATATCGGCGCCGGCGTCGGCGATGACCTTCTGCGGCGCGACGACATTGCCTTTCGACTTCGACATCTTGTGGCCCTGCTCGTCGAGCGTGAAGCCATGGGTGAGCACGATGTCGTAAGGCGCGCGTCCGCGCGTGCCGCAGGACTCCAAGAGCGAGGAATGGAACCAGCCGCGATGCTGGTCCGAGCCCTCGAGATAAAGCACCTCATCGGCGCCGCCGTCGCGCTTGCGGCGAATGCCGGCGAGACCGGGGAAGTGCGCCGGGTCCTCCAGCGTGAAGGCATGCGTCGAGCCCGAGTCGAACCACACGTCGAGCACGTCGTCGATCTTCTCGTAATCTTGCGGGTCATAATCGGGCGAAAGGAAGCGCTTCGCCGCGCCCTCTTCATACCAGGCGTCGGCGCCCTCCTGCTCGAAGGCCGCGCCGATGCGCGCGTTGACGCGCGCATCGACGAGAATCTCGTGTCCGCCCTTCGCGACGAAGACGGCGATCGGCACGCCCCAGGCGCGCTGGCGCGACACCACCCAATCGGGACGATTGGCGATCATGCCGCGAATGCGGTTCTCGCCCGCGGCGGGCACCCATTGCGTGCGGGAGATTTCATCGAGCGCGATGGAGCGGAGGGTCGGCGCATTGCCCCCTGGAGCGCCCTTCGAGACGGCGCTTCGCGCCTCCTCGGGACGAGGGGGCTGGCGCGACGAGGATCCAGTCCCCTCGTCCTGAGGAGCCGGCGCAGCCGGCGTCCCGAAGGATGGGCCGCCGCGCGCGCTCTCCGCGTCGGCGCTCGGCGAGTACGCCTTATCGAGCGCGATGAACCATTGCGGCGTGTTGCGGAAGATCACCGGCTTCTTCGAGCGCCAGGAATGCGGATATTGATGTTTCAGCCGTCCGCGCGCGACGAGATTGCCCGCCGCGATCAGCGCCTGGATGACCGCCTCATTGGCGTCGCCCTTGTCGCCCGTCTCGGTGAGCACGCGCTTGCCGGGAAAGCCCGGCGCCTCGTCGGTATAGAAGCCGTCGGCGTCGACCGTATAGGGGATGCGCGCATCGATGCCGCGCTCGGCGAGCATGCGCCCGCTCGCCATCCAGATGTCGAAGTCCTCGCGGCCATGGCCGGGCGCGGTGTGGACAAAGCCGGTTCCCGTGTCGTCGGTGACATGGTCGCCGTCGAGCAGCGGCACGGCGAAATCATAGCCGAGGGAGTTGAGCGGATGCGCGGCGGTAAAGCTCGCAAGCTCCGCGGCCGGCACGTCGCGCAGGCGCTCGAAGCTCTCGACCTTGGCGGATTTGAACACATCCTCGGCGAGCTTGTCGGCGAGCACATAAGCCGCGCCGACCTTCGCCCAATTGTTCTGCGGCGCCGCCGTCACGCGATAGAGGCCATAGGCGATCTTGTGCGAATAGGAGATCGCGCGATTGCCCGGCAGCGTCCAGGGCGTCGTCGTCCAGATGACCACCGCGCCGGGGCCGTCCTTCACCGGGAAGGCGACATGCACCGTGTCGCTGACATGGTCCTCGTATTCCACCTCCGCCTCGGCGAGCGCGGTCTTCTCGACGACGCTCCACATCACCGGCTTGGAGCCGCGATAGAGCAATCCATTCTCGGCGAATTTCATCAGCTCGCGGGCGATCTGCGCCTCCGCCGGAAAATTCATCGTCGCGTAGGGGTTGGCCCAGTCGCCGGTGACGCCGAGGCGCTTGAACTCCTCGCGCTGCACCGACAGCCAATGCGCGGCATAGGCGCGGCACTCCTGGCGGAAGGCGACGATGGCTTTGGGATCGGCGAAGTCCGGCTTCTTCTTGCCCTTGGCGCGGTAGTTCTCCTCCTCGATCTTCCATTCGATCGGCAGGCCGTGACAGTCCCAGCCGGGGACATAGTTCGAATCCTTGCCGGCCATCCGGCGGCTGCGGGCGACGAGGTCCTTGAGGATTTTGTTCAGCGCATGGCCGATGTGGATATTGCCATTGGCGTAGGGCGGGCCGTCGTGCAGCACGAATTTCGGCCGGCCTTCGGCGGTCTCGCGCAGCTTGCCGTAGAGGTCGATCTTCTCCCAGCGGGCGAGGATCTCCGGCTCGCGCTGGGGCAGGCCGGCGCGCATCGGAAACTCCGTCTGCGGCAGATAGAGGCTCTTGGAATAGTCGGGGCCTTTGTCGTTGCTCTTGTCGTTCATGGCGTCGGAAACCGAAAGCGGGGCGCGTGGGGCGCGGCGCGAGAGAGGAGGGGGAGAAGAAAGGCGCCGCCGGGCGCCGAAAACCCGGTCGCCGCGCGAGGCTTCAAGCTCGAGCGCGGGCCGGGCCCATAATTCGAATGCTGCGACGCAGGATCATGGCCGAATATCTACCAGCCGAAGGCCGCGCCGCCTAGGGGGCCCGATCAGGACGATCGGGTGAACGCAGGAAGGTGCGCATCACCCTCCCCCTGAAAGGCCTACGAGAGCGACACATTTCCAGGAGGCCGTCATGGCCGGGACGAGCCCACGGCTGTCCGGCACAAAAATTGGTTGTACAAGCGCATGACATTGATTCTAATCCGGTCC
>NZ_JAINDZ010000075.1 GCF_019802345.1 Methylosinus sp. Sm6
TGCATATCTGGGCTGCATATGAGGAGGTGGTGGCGGTATCCCATGCGGGTCTGCTGACATTGGCGCCCGCTATCGGCAATGACTACAACAGCGCCGCCGGCGCGGTTGTAACGACATCTATTCCTCCATATTCTTTCGAGTTCGAGGTTCGCGGGTCGTCGCAGCTGTTTTGCGGCCTGACCGGGACAAAGCCGGACGTGCTGGCGTGTTACGAGGCCTACAAATCCGCGACCTCCGCCGGCGTGCGCGTGAACGGCGGCGAGCCAGTAACAGACTCGTCGTTTAGCGGGATCGCCGCGACACAGACGGGACCTGTCATCGTGGGCGGCAGATATGTCGCTGGAGCGCTCGATCCGATCCATAGGCTCAATGGCCGGCTGCGCTCGCTGATCGTCTCCAACACATCGCCATCGCCGACAATTCAATCGCTCATCAGACGGGCGCAGGCCGCCCTCGCCGGCGTGACTCTGTGACGCCGCCGTCTCGCGCCGGTGAGCGGCAGGTGAAAGGTTTCACCCTTCGAGGGCTGCCGCGCGGCGCATAGCGTGCCTCGATCTCATCACGCGCAAGCGAGGAGCCGATGCCTACCGCCACGCCTCACGTCGGCGTCCGCACATTTCTCAATCGCGCGGACGTCCAGCCGCTCATCATTGCCGATCTGTCGACGATCGGCGGCACATTCACGCCCGGAACAGGCATCGACCGGGCGCTGTTCCCCGTCGATACGCCGGTGCATTTCACGACGGCCGACGCCGCGATGGTCGCGGGAGCGGGCTCGGGCACATTGAGGCAGACCATCGACGCGATCATCGCGGAGGGCGTCACGGCCTCGGTCGTCGCCGTGGTGCCGGATATTCTGGCCGGAGACACGGCGGACCAGGCGATCGCGAAGATGGCCGGCTCGGCTTCGGCGCGCACCGGCGCGTGGGCGCTGCTCGACGCCCAGGCGGAGGCCGGCACAGTCCCTGATATTCTGATCGCGCCGGGCTATGCGCATCTGCGGCCAGCGAGCGCCGCCAATCCGATCGTCACCGCCTATGACGCGATCTGCGAGCGGCTCATCACGCCGATCGTCGTCGCCGACACGCCGTCCGCCGATAAGACCGTCGCGGCGGAATGGGCGGCGGATTTTTCGGAAAGCCTCAATATCGTCGCGATCGGCCAGGGCGTGCGCGTCTCGGTCGACGGCTCGCCTGTCGTGCGGCCGGCGGCGCCATCGGTTGCGGCGCTGATGGTGGCGACCGACAAGTCGCTGGGCGGGCCCTATTACAACCCAGGAAACCAGGGGTTGAAAGGCATTCTGGGCCCCTCGCGCGCCGTCGATTTCTCGATCTCCGATCCGGACAGCGAGGCCAATTGGCTGCTGCAGCGCGGCGTCAATTCGATCGTGCAGCTGGAGCGCAATCGGACGTCGCGCAGCGTGAATTCGCCGCAGGGCAAGACGTTCTGGGGCTTTTTCAACACGAACTCCGATCCGCTGTGGCGGCTCATCAATGTCGTGCGGACGCGCAAGGCGGTGCGCGAGGTCATCCCGCGCACATTGGTCAAATATATCGGCCAGAACCTCGGGCCGCATCTCGCTGTCGTGCTGCGCCAGGCGCTCGTCGGATTCCTCAACGACCTGGCGGCGCTGCCTGAACCGGCGATCCTGCCGGGCGCCGAGGTGATGTGGGATCGCAACCTCAACGACAACGCCACGCTGCGCGTCGGCGGATTCGTCATTAATGCGGCGTGGGAGGAGTCTCCCGCGCTGGTCGATCTGCAGGTCTACACCGGGCGCCGCGAGGCGTCCTTCAACATCCTGGCCTCCGAAATTCAGGCGGCCATGTCGCAATTCAACGTCGCCGGGCAGCTCGGCTAGGAGGCGTCATGGATAATGTCGTTCGCGGATGCAATTGGTGGTTTGATCTGTTGAACACATGGCGCGTGCTCGACGAGGTCACGCTGCCGGAAATGACATTCGCCACGGATGATTTCGGCAGCGGCGGCCATGTCATGGACGTCGCATGGCCCGAGCAGCTGCAGGCGCTGAAGGCGACCATCAAAATCAAGACGGATGATCCGCGGATTCGCGGACTCTGCGGCCGCCAGCCGGGCGATTATGTCCAGGCGACCTATTACGAGAATTTGCGCTCGTTCCGCACCGGCGAAGCCAAAGGGCGCATCATCACGCTCAAGGGACTGCTCAACTCGGTGAAGGCCGATGCCCGCAAGGGGCTGAAAACCAGCGGCACCGAATATGAGTTCTCGACGCTCGTCTATTACGAGGACATCGTCACCGGCTCGGTGGTGCATCGCTTCGACTATTTCTCTGGCCCGGCGGCGACTGTCGTCGGCGGCGTGAAGCTGTTCAGCGACATGGCGGCCAATCTCGCCATCACCGGGGGGACCGTGCTGTGAGCGACGTTCGACAGGCGCTCGAAGGCGCTCCGAAAGCGGATTTCGTCAATATTCCGCTGCCGCCCGAGGAGGCGGCGGCGGAGATCGCGGCGCCGGCGCGCGAGGCGCCCGCGCCGCCATTGGTGGCGGTGCTGGATTTCCTGGAGCCGGAAGCGGTCCGCAAGGAGACGCCGTTCCGGTTTCCGTTTCGCCTCGACGGCCGCGAGGTGCGCAGCTTCGTGGCGCGCCGGCTGCTGCTGGTCGAGGTCGGCGGACTGGTCGCGCGGGCGCAGTCGCAGGGCGACATCGATCCGATCGAGTTCTATGCGGTGATGACGGGGCTGCCGGCGCCGGTCATCCGCGGGCTCGAGGCGGATGACGGGGAGCTGCTGGTCGAGACCTGCTACCCTTTTTTGCCCCGCATCGCGCAGGCTGCCATCTCACTGCTGACGCCCGCGAGTGGCGCCGCCTCGGCCTGATCGCGACGCGGCTGCTCGGCGAGCCCTATAGCCGCGTGCTGCGCTATCCTTGGGACGAGCTGCTGCTGCTGATCGCCGACGGCCAGGAGATCGAAGGCGAGCGCGGCGACGCCGCCGCGCTCCGCATGCTTTCCGACATTCTGGAGAGGCTGTAGCGCCATGACCGATCTCGACGTCGCCGTCCGGCTGCGGCTGGTCAATCTACTGTCCAAAGAGGCCAAGGTCGCCGCGAAGGATATCGCCGGCGTCGGCGCCGCCGCGGGCAAGCTCGACGGCAAGGCGGCGAGCCGCGTCGCCGAGGCGCTGGGGAAGGCGTCGAGCGCTTCCGACAAGCTCGGCGTATCGCTCGGCAAGACGAGCATGGCGGCCGAGAAGATCGGCGGCAAGGCGACGGGTCGGCTCACGGGCGAGCTTGGCAAGGCGTGGACTGTCTCCGCCAAGCTCGGCGGCTCGCTGGAGCGGACGGCGGCGGCGGCAAACAAGGCGGCGCAGGGCGTCGCGAGGATCGGCCAGGGATCGGCGGCGATCGACAGCACGCGGCGCCGCATCGATCAGCTCACCAAGTCCAACATCGCGCTCGGCATGAGCCAGCGCCGGCTCGTCTCCGCCAATATGATCGCCGGCATGAGCCGCAGCGGCGGCGGCGGAATTGGCGGCATGGCGGCCGCCGGAGCGGCCGGCGTCGCGTTGGGGCGGCACGGCGCCAACAAACGACAGGAAGTCCTGCGCGAGGCGGCGTCGCACATAACGCCCAACGCCTATTTGATCGGGGCCGGCGGAGCCGTCGTCGCTGGCGCGGCGATCGGCGGGACGGCGGCGGCGCTGGCCGCGACCGGAGCCTTCGCCACGAAAGAAGCCATTGATCGCAACAAGGCGTTGGCCGGCGTTCAGAAGAAGGTCGACCTTGCGCCGGGCGCGACCTGGGACGATCTCGAGAAGAAGATCGGCAAAATCTCGCGCAGCCTGGGGATGTCCTACACTGAAGCTGCGGACATCTTTGCCCAAGGCGGACAGGGCAATGTCGCTTATAAGGACCTCGACGGCTTCGCCACGCTCGGCGCGAAGGTTGCGACGGCGTGGGACGTCGGCGCGCGCGAAGCGGCGCAGATGCTGACCGAGGTCAAGGCGCAAACCGGCTGGACGATCCCCCAGCTCCAGAAGTTCGGCGATAAGGTCAATGGACTCGGCGACGTCTCGGCGGCCGCCGAGAAAGACATCGCGAAGATGTGGCAGCGTGCTTCGGCGGGCGCCGAAGTCGCAGGCGTCTCTTATGACGACTCGCTCGCGGCGATGACAGCTCTGCGCTCTGTCGGCATGCAAGACGAGGTCGCGTCGCGCTTCTTCGGTCAGCTTTCGTCACGTCTGCGCACTGCGGCGAGCCTCAAGGACGATGCTCAGGAGGCTTTCAAAGCGATCGGCTTGACGGCGAAGCAGGTGCAGAAAGGAATGGAGAAGGACGCCCTCGGCACAATGATCGACTTCCTCGAACGTCTCGCCAAGTCCAAGGACGGCATATCGGTCGCCAAGGGGGTCGGAGGGCAGGAGTGGTTCGATGAAATTCTCCTCTTCAAGAAGTCATTGCCCGAGCTGAAGCGTCTCGTCGATTACCTCAAGAGCAATCAGTGGGAGAACTCGCTCGATAAGGCGCTCACGATCGACCTCGGCACGACGACCAAAAAGCTCGAGCGGGCCTATCAGGCGCTATTGCACATCGGCGCGGAGGCGGCGAAGCCGATCCTTCCCTATATCGACCACGTCGCCGACAAATTGACGGCGGCGAGCGAGCGTAAGGACAAGGCCGCGCAGGCGTCCACCATCCTCGCGAAGGGCGTCAACGACAAGTTGTCGGAAGAGGAGGCGCAGCGGCTTGGCTCCGATCCGGCGCTCGTCACGCGTGTCGCGCAGCAACGCGAGGCGGAACGGCGGGAGCTGGCGACCGCCCGTTACGCGCGCGAGAAGGTCGCCGTCCAGGTCTCGAGCGCGCGCGCCGCCGGCTCCGGCGGCTTGGCGGATATCGCCTCCATGACGGCCGAGATGCGCAAGCTCGACGCTCAAATCGCCTATCTCGAGCGGCGCGTCGAACTCGCGAAGGAGACGCCGCCGGAGACGCCCGCCGTGCGCAAGGAAGGCCTGCGCGGCGCTTTCGGGCGCGCCAATCCGAAACTGGTCGAGGCGCTGGAGGGCAAGGTCAAGGCGTATGATACGGCGATGACGACGCGGGACCTGTTTCCGAACAGCGAAGAGGCTCGCCAGAAGGCGCAAAAGCTCGGTGACGAGCTGGTGGCGATCTTTCAGCGCGTCGACCTCACGCCGGAGGCGCGCAAGATCATAGACACATTTGCAACGGCCATCGGCGCGCAAGGCAGCCGAGTGGACGCCGAGGCGCAGGCGATCCGGGATCGCCTTCAGCAAATCCTCGGTGCGCCGATCGTCGTCAAGATCGAGCCGCGCCTCTCCGGCGCGCGCGGCCTCGGCGGATCGACGGGCGTCGGAGGCGGCGCGGCGGGCGGAAGCGGCGGGCCGACCGACAGCAGCGGCGGCGCGACGCCGCGGAAAAAGACGTCCAGTCGCGGCGACGTCCATTTCCACGTCGCACAGGCGAATTTCCATGGCGTCAAAGACGTCGTCAGCCTCCACCGGCAAATTTCCGCATTCGCGGACCGCCGCGCGCGCGCCGCCCGAGACGACGCGCTGCACGACATCGACGTGGGGTGAGGCATGGCTTTTCCCCTCGCCGTGATCGGACCCGCCGTGCTCGAGGTCATCGGCATCAATCCGCAAGGATTCGATCGGAGCGATTCCGCGCTCTGGCCATCGCATCCGGTCTTCGACGATGATCCATTCATCCAGCCGACGGCGGGCGGCGAGTCCACCGAGACGGTGCATCTCGCCTGCCGGCCGCATGTGATGGGCGGGCTCGCCAATTACGAGGCGCTGAAGGGCGTGCTGCGAGCCCGACAGCCGGTGCCGTTCCTCCGCATGTCCGGCCTGGTCGGCGGCTATATGGGGATGGTCGGCGTGCGGCAGAT
>NZ_JAINDZ010000076.1 GCF_019802345.1 Methylosinus sp. Sm6
CCCAATCAAAGTTTCCCCCCCGTTGCCGTCCTCCGACACGCCCGCTTCGCGGGCTCCTCAGGACGAGGGTGATGGGGCTATAGTCCTTCAACCGATTGCCCTGCTCGCGCGAGCGCGCGCGCCGAGCGGAACGCGAGCCTCGAAGTCTCGCATTTCCGTCGACCCGCTCAGTCGCGCAGCGCGGCGCGGCCGGAGCGAACCGCCTCGATCACACGCAGCGCGACATTGGCGCCCTCGAGCCGGCCGCAGCCTTCGGAGAGCTCGGCGGCGACCGCCGGCGTCAGAATCTCATGATAGGAGTCGATGCGCTGCAGCCGATGGCGCATCGGCGCCTCGACGAAGCCGAGCGCATAGGCGCGCGCCGGCAGCGCGCCCTCGATCAGCGTCGCATGATCGTCGGTGACGAGATGGCTCGCCTGCAGCGAGCCGCCGATCTCGAAGCGGCCGCCGCCCCGGCTGTTGAACACGGGGCCGCTCGCGCGCACGTCGCCCAGCACGACGACATCGGCGCCGCCGAGCGTGATCGTCCGCGCCTCGAGATCGCCGCGCGCCAGGACGAAGGCGGCGACGCCATTGCCGGAATGATCCTCGAGATTGCCGTCGATCGTCAGATCGCCGTCGACGACGAGGCCGGCGATTTTGTCGCGCCACATCGCGTCATGGAGCTCGAGACGGCCCGGGAGGCGGAGATCGCCCGGGCAATAGGCGATCCTGAAGGCGGATAGATCGATCGAGCAGAGGCCGATCCATCGATCGAAGCGCAGCCGATCCCGCGCCTCGTCGAATCCGATGAGCTGGCAATTTTTGGTCGTGACCATGTTCGTCTCCCCCACATTGCCTTGAAGTTACCCTCGCGGCGGTGGGGAGGTCTGTGCGCCAGCGCACAGACCGGCGGCGCGGCGCCGTCAGCGTTTGGTCATGGGCAGATAATCGCGCTGCGTCTGGCCGGTGTAGAGCTGGCGCGGGCGGCCGATCTTGGAGCCCGGGTCCTCGATCATCTCCTTCCATTGCGCGATCCAGCCGACCGTGCGCGCCACGGCGAACAGCACGGTGAACATGGCGGTCGGCAGGCCCATCGCCTTCAGCGTGATGCCGGAATAGAAGTCGATATTGGGATAGAGCTTCTTCTCGATGAAATATTCGTCGTGCAGCGCGATGTTCTCGAGCTCGATGGCGACGTCGAGCAGCGCATCCTTCACGCCGAGCTCGGCCAGCACCTCGCGCGTCGTCCGCTGCATGATTTTCGCGCGCGGGTCGTAGTTCTTGTAGACCCTGTGGCCGAACCCCATCAGGCGGAACGGATCGTTCTTGTCCTTGGCCTTGGCGATGTAGATGGGAATGCGGTCCGGCGTGCCGATCTCGGCGAGCATCTTCAGCACCGCCTCGTTGGCGCCGCCATGCGCCGGACCCCACAGCGAGGCGATGCCGGCGGCGACGCAGGCGAAGGGATTGGCGCCCGAGGAGCCGGCGAGGCGGACCGTGGAGGTGGAGGCGTTCTGCTCGTGATCGGCGTGCAGGATGAAGAAGCGGTCGAGCGCCCGCGACATCACCGGATTGACCTTATACTCCTCGCAAGGGACGGCGAAGCACATGCGCAAAAAATTCGACGTATAGTCGAGATCGTTCTTCGGATAGACGAAGGGCTGACCGACCGAATATTTATAGGCCATCGCCGCCAGCGTCGGCAGCTTGGCGATCATCCGCGTCGAGGCGACCATGCGCTCGACCGGATCGGCGATATTGGTCGAGTCGTGATAAAAGGCCGAGAGCGCGCCGACCGAGGCCACCATCACCGCCATCGGATGCGCGTCGCGGCGGAAGCCCTGGAAGAAGCGCGCCATCTGCTCATGCACCATGGTGTGGCGCGTGATGCGATAGTCGAAATCGGCCTTTTCATTGACGGTCGGCAGCTCGCCATAGAGCAGCAGATAGCAGGTCTCGAGAAAGTCGCCGTGCTCGGCGAGCTGGTCGATCGGATAGCCGCGATAGAGCAGAATGCCGGCGTCGCCGTCGATATAGGTGATCTTGGATTCGCAGCTCGCGGTGGAGGTGAAGCCGGGATCATAGGTGAACATCCCGGTGTCGTTGTAGAGCTTGCGAATGTCGGCGACGGCGGGTCCGATCGTTCCCTCGATGATCGGCAAGGTCACGGTCTTGTCGCCGGCCTGAAAGGAAGCGTCTCTGGTCGTCATGGCCCCACCTTGGTTGGCGCACCCGCTCGCATCGAGCTAGGATCGGATATTGCAGCATATTCTGCGCCAGAGGAGGCGGGGGCCGTGGCCGGCCGTCGGATCCGCGGGCGAGGCTCGGTCGGCGAGCGGCTTGCTGTCGACGTCGTCATTCGGGCGGCGCGCCCAGCCGGGTCCGGCGCGAGGTTTCGGCGCGGGCGCGCAGGTTGCGCCGCAACCTCAGGGTTGTGCGTTGCACAAACTATAGCATTCCCCGCCCATCCTTCAAGCGCGCTGCGCGCTCGAAGGCGCCTGATCGGCGAGGCGCGCGAGGCTCTCCTCCCTGCCCAAAATGGCGAGCACGTCGAAAATGCCGGGCGAGGTGGTGCGGCCGGTGAGCGCGGCGCGCAGCGGCTGCGCCAGATCGCCGAGCTTGACGCCGAGCGAAGCGGCGATTTCGCGCACCACGGCCTCGGTCGTCGCAGCGCTCCACTCCTCGAGCGCCGCGAGGCGCGGCGTCAGCGCCGCCAGTCCCTCGCGCGCCTTGGGCGTGAGCAGCGCCGCCGCCTTGGCGTCGAGCGGCAGGGGCCGCTCGGCGAAGAGAAAGCCGGCGCCGTCGACGAGCTCGTTGAGCGTCTTGGCGCGCGCCTTCAATCCCGACATGGCCGCGGCGAGCTGCGCCTTGCGCCGCTCGTCCAGCTTCCGAGCGATCGCCTGTCCGCCCTCCAGATAGGGCAGGGAGGCGAGCAGCGTCGCCAACAGGTCAGCATCATCCGTATCGCGCAGATAATGCCCGTTCATATTCTCGAGCTTGACGAAGTCGAAGCGCGCCGGCGAGCGATGAATGCTGTCGAGGTCGAAGGCCTCGATCATTTCCGCCGTCGAGAAGAACTCGCGGTCGCCCTGGCTCCAGCCGAGCCGCAGCAGATAGTTCCGCAGCGCCGAGGGCAGATAGCCCATGGCGCGATAGGCGTCGACGCCGAGCGCGCCATGGCGCTTCGACAGCTTGGCGCCGTCCGGCCCGTGAATGAGAGGGATATGCGCGAGCGCCGGCGCCTGCCAGCCGAGCGCCTCATAAATATGCTTTTGCCGCGCCGCGTTGGTCAGATGATCGTCGCCGCGAATGATCTGCGTCACGCCCATGTCGTGATCGTCGACGACGACGGCGAGCATATAGGTCGGCGCGCCATCCGAGCGCAGCAGCACGAAATCGTCGATATCCTTGTTCGGAAACACGACGCGGCCCTGCACCGCATCCTCGATGACGGTCTCGCCCTCCTGCGGCGTCTTCAGCCGGATGACCGGCGCGATGCCCTCGGGCGCCTCCTCGGGCGAGCGGTCGCGCCAGCGCCCGTCATAGCGCGGCGGCCGCCCCTCGGCGCGCGCGGTCTCGCGCATCTCCTCGAGCTCCTGCGCGCTGGCGTAGCAGCGATAGGCTTTTCCGCGCGCCAGCAGCTCCTCGGCGATCTCGCGGTGCCGCGGCGCTCTGGAAAACTGATAGGTGACGTCGCCGTCCCAATCGAGCCCGAGCCAGCGCATGCCGTCGAGAATGGCGTCGATGGCCCCTTGCGTGGACCGCTCGCGATCGGTGTCCTCTATGCGCAGCAGGAAGAGGCCGCCATGGCGCTTGGCGTAGAGCCAGTTGAACAGAGCGGTGCGCGCCCCGCCGATATGGAGGAAGCCGGTGGGAGAAGGGGCGAAGCGCGTGACGACGTCTTTGGGCATTCTCTCGAGGACCGTTGTCGGGACGATTTGACCGGGCGCCTCGTGCGACGCTCGCCGGCGCTCCTTATCACGGGGCGCCGCGCGCGAAAATGGGGCGCGGCAGGCGCCATCATCCGGGGCGATCGGGTGAATGCAGGAAGGGGCGCATGACTCTCCCCCTGAAGGCTGCCGCATGCGAGGCGGGCGTCTCAGGGCCAGGGTCGGGGATTTTGTCCTTCATCCGAGATCATCCTGACGAATATTTACTTGAAGGTGGTAAAAAACTGACTTATTTTGCTTCTTCTCAAGTGATACGTACGGATTTTGTTGAATAAGTCAGTACTATGACTTGAGAGAATGTGAATATTTCATTACGCATTTTACCGGAGATGAAACGATGACTGATCGTCGACCTCGTTTTGCATTTTCGCTCGCTATAGCGATGGCGGCGCTGACGACAAGCACCGCGTTCGCGCAGCAATCGACGGCCAAAGACCCCCCCGGCACGGTCGAAAGCCCGAAATCCTCCGCCCCTGCCGCGCGGGGCAATCCGACGCCGCCGACAGGGCCGTATCGCTCGGTCCTGCCGCTCGCCGATCCCAAGGTCTTCGAGGACGCCGAGAAGGCCGCGCCGCATTCTGTTCCGACGGGAGAGCCGGGAGGCGTCAAGGCGGAAAGCTTGCAGCCGCAGACAGACGCGGCTCCCTCCGCCTATGGCACATCCACCGCGCCTTACACGACGGCCCGCGTCGCGGTGCAGGTCCAGGGCAGCTCGATGACGGTGGCGAACACGCCCGTCACCAGCTATCCCTTCCGCGCGACGGGCAAGCTCTATTTCAAGGTCGGCGCGGCGACGCATGTCTGCACGGCGTCCTTGTTGAAGCCCGGCGTGCTGATCACGGCGGCGCATTGCGTCGTCAATTACGGCAAGGGCTCGTCGGGCTGGTACAGCGGCTGGGTCTGGTGTCCCGCCAACGTCTCGGCGGCGGGGGGCGTCTACGGCTGCTACAACGCCGGATCGGCGCGGACGTTCACCACCTATGTCAATGGCACCGACGTCTGCGCCCAGGCCGGCGTCGTCTGCAACGACGACATAGCGACGCTGATTGTCGCGCCCAGGAACGGGGTTCTCGCGGGCAGGGTCGTCGGGTGGTACGGCTATGGCTGGAACGGCCCCTCTTATAGGCAGTCGCCTCTGCTCGGCAATGTGACGGCCGTGCAGATCACGCAGCTCGGCTATCCTGTCGCGCTGGACAGCGGCTATCAGATGGAGCGCACCGACGCCGCCGGCTGGTATTACGCCTCGGGCAATCTCAAGAACACGCAGATCGGCTCGGCGCAGACCGGGGGGTCGAGCGGCGGGCCCTGGCTGATTAATTTCGGCACGCCCCCGTCCTTCGGCGCCGGCTCGTCGCCCGGATATTTTGCGACGCAATGGGTCGTCGGCGTGACGAGCTACGGGTCGGCGTCGGTCGGCTTCAATCGCCAGGGCGCGTCCTACTTCGGGCAGAACTCGCAATTTGGCGGAAACTACGGCGCTTATGGCGCCGGCAACATCGGTCTGCTGATGCGCGACACCTGCACCGCCAACCCCACCTACTGCTAAACCGGCGGCGCCGGAAGCGCGCGCCCATGACGCCCTCGCTGCGGGGGCGCCATGGGCCGACCGCGCCGTTCTCGCAAGCAAGGGCGCGTCCCTCTCCCAAAGAGCTGAGGGGTTCACTCATTTCCAGGATGTCGTCATGGCCGGGCTTGTCCAGGACAAGCCCGGCCATGACGACTCTGCCTGGCTCGGCTCGCGTTCGAATTTTCCCCGGACAAGCCGTGCGCCCGTCGCCTCATCGCAGGGCTCCGAATTCGGGTTAACGAGCAGAGAGCTTTCAGCGTCATGCCCGCGCTTGTCGCACGGCTGTCCGGTTCAAGATAGGCATAGTATTATCTCGTATTGGCGTGGGTCCGG
>NZ_JAINDZ010000077.1 GCF_019802345.1 Methylosinus sp. Sm6
CCAAAAAGCGCGAGATCGTCGCCAACATCTGGCGCTACAAGCGCCGCAAGACGACGCTGGCGGGCATACGCGATTACGTCGCGCTCGCCGGCGGGACTGTCCTTCGCGCGCGACGCCCGCGCGACAAGATGTGGTGGGTCCCGGCGGCGACTGCGGAAGAGCGCGCCGCGATGCTGGCGCGCATGCCGGAGCTGCGCATCTATCCGCGTCCGCTGCCGGCTCCGGTTCGACCCGGCCAGCAGTTTTGGGGCGCCGGCTATTGGTCCGCCGGCGCATGGGTTCCGAGCGACGCTGCGGCGCGCTGGCGCGATCGCGCCGTCTATGTCGCCGATGGCGTCGAGACGCGCGTCGCTGTGACCGGGCTCGACGAGCCGCTCGACAGCACGATTCGCATCGCTGTGCCGCGGCGCGCCGGGCGCAAGGCGTTTTACAATCGCTTCGCGCCGGGCACATATCGCATTCCGAGCGACGCCGACGCGCATGTCGTGACGATCGCGCCGAATGACGCCTCGCCGTCTTTCGCCGTGCCGGCCGGCCTCGCGCCGATGTCGGTGAGGCCGGAGCGCGTGTCCGCGATCCTCGCGGCGCCGCGCCGCAAGGCATGGCACGGGCGCTCGTTCTACAACGCGTCGTATCGCATTCCGAGCGACGCCGAAACGCATCTCTATTCGAGCGTGCGCTTTCTCGATCCGGCGAGGATCGGATCGGTCGGGCGCCCGCTTTCGTTTTGGGGCTGGTCGCGCTCGCCGACCGCGCCATTCACGTCCGTCCTCACTATCGACGTCACCGTGCATCCGCCGAAATGGGCGTTCCGCCGCTGGTGGGGCGTCGGCGTGTGGGCGCGCACCGATCTCTCGCCGCTGTGGCGATCGCTCGAGGCGATCCGCATCGCGCAGGCGCCGCGCGACGACATCTTTATCTCCCTCAAGACCTACGAGCCGATCACCTTCGGCGGCGGGTTGAAATTCGGCGAATTCAAATTCGGCGACTGGCGAAAGGCGCGCTGATGGAACGGAAGATCAATATCCACGCCTATGCGGAGAATGTCCCGGAGGACATCAACAATCTCCAGACATTTGCGCAGGAGGGGATCGACCATATCGTCGCCGACGCGATAACGGCCGCCCCGCGTTATATCGGCTTTGCGGCGACGAAGTCGGGCCTCACCAGCGTCGTCATCACCGCCGGCCGTCTCTACAAGGACGGCAAGCGCTATGCGCTCAATGACGCGACGACGTTCGACTTTATGTCGAATCTGCCTGTGGCGGCGAAGAAATCCGTCATCGTGTCGCTGTGGGGGACAGAGGTCGACGACGGACCCGACGAGCGCGCCGTGCTCGTCGCCGCGACGGCGACGGAGGAAAATCCCGTCTATCACACGGAGGTTCTGGCGATGACGCATTCGCGCGTCGCCAATATCGGCCGCTCGATCGGCGCGGAAGCGCCGGACCCGATCGACCCCGTCGTCGATGTGACGCTCGTCAAGCTCTGCCGGATCATCCTCACGACGACCGGCGTCGACAGCATCGAGATGTTCGCCGAGTCGGCGCTGCCGAACCTTGTGGATCACGAGAGCCGCATTGGCGAGATCGAGGAGTGGGAGGCCGCCGCGGCCCCGAAAATACTCTCGCTGGAATCCGATGTCGCGCGCCTGTCGCAGCAGGCGCGTGGCGGCGAGCTCGACGGGCTCGTGTCGCGCCTCGCCGCGCGCGTCGCCATCAATGAGGCGCTGCTCGGCGTCCCGTCCGACGCGGCGGATTCGCGCGCCGATTATTTCTTGGAGCCGGCGACGAGCGATCTCGCGCGCGCCGGGTCGGCGTGCAAGATTATGGAGGGCGTGCGATTTCCGGACGCGGCGGCGAATGCACAGGCGCTGCAGCTGCTCAATCCGCTCAATCCGGACGTGATCGTCAAGAATGGGCTCCTCTTGCCCCGCTATACGGGCGCGAGGCGCATCTCGACGGGCACGCGCGATAGCTCGACGCCGCTGTCGTCTTACACATATTCGACCTCGACGCTCGTCCAGAAGACGGTCTCTCGCCGCCGCGTGCGCTACGGCGCGGCGTTCCGCGTCTGCACAAATCGTGACTTCTGGAAATCCGGCGCCTACGATCCGATTACGCAGATCTTCAAGCTGCCGAACGGCGAGACGTTCAAGGCGGCGATCGACACAACTCAGCCAGCGTGGGCCGATCTGTCCAAGAACCACCTCATCATGAGGGTCCAGCAGTTCTGGGAGGACACTGTCACGGAGCCCTATTGGGACCGCGTGACCACGACCTCGTCGATCACCGGCGCCGGTTGCTACGAATCGTGGACGGTCGGCCAGGATTTTTGGCTACGATCCATCGATATTCCGATCACCGCACTGGACGCGGACGGCTCTATCACGCTGCTCTCGACCGGATGCCTTTCGACGGGCGAGAGCGATCTCTCGGCGGTGCTCGGACAGGTGACGGTCGCCAGAGGCTCTCTAAAACTGGCGCCAGACAAGACCAGTTTTTTGTTTCCCCGGCCGATTTATCTCGAGGCTGGCAAGCGCAATGCGCTGCGGCCGATCAGCGCCGCGAACCACAGCATTGCAACGACGCCCGGGACATCATTTGCGGAAGGAATGTTCTTCGGCAGCGTTGCGGGCGTCGACATCCCGGATCCGTCGAAGCACATCTGCATGTTCGTCAACGCGTGCGAGTTCGAGCAGACGGTGACCTATGTCGATCTGGCGCCCTTGTCGCTCGTCGGCGGCATCGCCGATATCGACATCCTCGCCTCGACGGTGCTGCCGGCCTCGACGACGCTGACCTATCAGGTGCAGATCGCGGGCGTCTGGATGCCGCTGACCGCCGACACGGTCGGCCAGCTCACCGCCGGCGGCAGCCTGCCGGTGCTGCTGCCTTTCCGCGCCGTGTTCTCCGGCTCGAAATATATCCAGCCCGCGATCGATCTGCTCGCGTCGCTGGTCAAGGTGAGCCGCGCCGCACTGAGCTACACGCATTTCTGGCCGGCCGCCGCACGCACGCCGCCGGCGGCGACCACCAAAATCCGTGCGCGATATCGCTATGAGCATTGGGACGCTGCGCATCACGCGGCGGTCGTGAAGCTGCTCACGGGCGCCAGCTATACGACCGAGACGGCCGCGTCGTCCTACAGCGACGTGCTGACGTCCGATGGCGCGCTCGAGCGCACCTATGTCTGGAATCTCGGCGCCGCCGTCACGAGCTACAAGCTCAAGGCGACCGGGACGACAAACACGCCACTGATACTCCATCACATCGCCAATCTCGTGGACTGGGTGCTCTGATGTATTATGAGATCACGCTGTCGCGCCGCGTCGAGATCGACGGGCACGGCTATCTTCCTAATCTCAACGGCAGCGTCCGCCATGTCGTCGATCAGACGACGCTCGATGCTCTGGTCGAGAAGACGACGGCCGAGCCGCTGGGCGACGCTGTCGTCGAGGCGCGGCCGATCGCCGAGGGAGACGTGTAAGTGGCCCTTCTGCCGAAGCCGCTCCTCTTCAAGAACCGCGAGACCGCCGACGCGGCTCGCATGAACGAGGCGACGCAGTCGATCCATGATCGACTGGTCGCGGTGGAGGCATATGCGCCGACAGTGTCGGGACTGCTCGGCCAGGCGCTCGCTTATGTCGATGGCCTGTTCGACACGCGGCTGTCGGATTGGTTCGCGACGAGCCTCGGTGATGGTGTGGCGGACGCACTGAAGACGCAAGCCGACCGGCGCGACGGCCTCGTCACCTATTCGGAGCGCTATTTCCAGACGCATGGCATCGACGTGCGTCTGTGGGGCGTCATCGCCGATGGCGTCACGCTCAATGCGATCGCGCTGCAGGCCGTCGAGGATTTGGCCGCTCTGATCGGCGCCGATCTCATTTTCCCGGTTGGCACCGTCCTCATCGAGGAGCGGATCGTCAAACGCAGCGGGGTGAGCTGGCATGGCCAGGGCCGCGCCGAGAGCGTCATCAAGCACGCGGCGGGGGTCGCGCATCATCTGGTCGAGCCGGAAACGAGGAAAGTGAACGTCAATCATTTTCGCCTTGAAAGAATCTGCTTCGACGGCAACGA
Source organism: Methylosinus sp. Sm6 (assembly GCF_019802345.1). GTDB lineage: Bacteria > Pseudomonadota > Alphaproteobacteria > Rhizobiales > Beijerinckiaceae > Methylosinus. The sequence goes on from NZ_JAINDZ010000077.1 coordinate 4,083, forward strand.
GGCGGAGATCATTGGCGACAAAGTCTCGGCGGTCCACCTGCTGCGCGATGGCGATCCCGGCTTTTCTTTCCCGTCCGGCGGTGTCACGGTTCGAGACTGCGAGTTCCGTGGCTGGTCCGGACTCGGCTTTGGGCTCGTCATCACCGGATATGAGGATGTGGAGGTTTCGAACTGCTATTTTCATGACGGTGGCGGCGGCGCGTCGCTCAATCACGATCTCTATTTGCGGCGATGCACGCGCGTCCAGGTGATCGGGAATTACCTCTATCCCCGCGGCTTCGCCGCAGGGATCAAGGTGCAGGGCATCGAGCAGCGCGCGCTCGTGCAGGGCAATTCGAGCACCGGCGGCGGAATCGGAATCGTCGTGCAGGACAGCTATGACGACCGGATTATCGGTAATTCGCTCGTCGAGGCGAAGAGCTACGCCATAAAAATATCGGTCGAAGAGCAGCCAGTTTCAAAATTCGTGTTGATTTCCGACAACATGATCTCCCGCAGCGCCATAGCCATATGGGCCGCTCGGGCGAATGGCATCGTCATCGGCCCGAATAATATCCTCGACTGCCTCATCGGCATGCGCTTGCGCGACGTGCGCGCCAATGTCACCGGCGTGCGAATGGAGGTGACATCCGAGGCTGTCGGCGACGTCCGTTTCTTGAAATTTGATCAGCCGGGAAATAATCAAATCATTTTCCACTCGATCGAGCTGCGCAACTCTCGCTCGAGCGGCTTGGGTGTGACATTCGCCGAAAATACCGGCGTGATAGCGGACATGGAGCATGTCTACTTCGAGTCGGTCACTGTCTATGGCCCGTCGGACGATCCGTGGATCAAGCTCAACCCACCGGCCGCGCGGCCGAATGAGGGTGATTTCACGCCGGAGATCATCGGCGGCACGTCCGCGGGGACGGCGACCTATTCGGCCCAGGCGGGGCGGTGGCAGAGAGTGGGATCGCGGCTGTCATTCCAGGCCAATCTGTCGTGGAGCGGGCATGATGGCACGGGTGTCGTGCATGTCGCCGGTCTGCCTCTGCGCGCATCGATCGCGCTCGCTTTCTACCCAATCGCGGTCTACTGCAAGGATTTCGCGGTGCCCTCCGGCTCGCGGATCATGGGCTATGTCGACGGCGGCTCGACGGCGGTGATGCTGCGCGTGATCAACACGGCCGGCGCAGCGGTGGGTCTGACCGTGCCTGCCTCAGGCTCTCTGCATGTGAGCGGAGAATATCTCGTCAGCGGCGGCGTCAGAGTCGATGTCCCAGAGTTCGCGACAATGCTCGAGCAATGGCTTGGCCCGGCGCCGGTCGCGTGGCATACAATATTTTTGGAGTCCGAGGGCATGATGCTCGTCGAGTGGTTCGAGGCCGGCGGCGCGCAGATCCTGCTGCGGCCGAATGTGCCGGCGGACATGAGCATCAATATCGATGGCAGCGGCGGGGCGCCGGCGACCGGCGGCGCAGTCGGCACGATCGCCAATCGCGGGACGATTCCGTTTTCGCTCGTCGCCCCGGATGCGGCCTCGCGCCCGATCTATACAGAGAGCGGCGGATATCGATGGATCGCGTTCGATGGCGCCGCTGTGCTGTGGACCGGCGCCGCGGGGAGCGGCCCCGGCATAGGCATCGAAAACTTGCATATCTGGGCTGCATATGAGGAGGTGGTGGCGGTATCCCATGCGGGTCTGCTGACATTGGCGCCCGCTATCGGC
>NZ_JAINDZ010000078.1 GCF_019802345.1 Methylosinus sp. Sm6
AACAGCTCATGCACGCAGAGTTCGGACGGATAGTCCGCCGCCGTCCGATTGAACCCCTCGAGAATGAGTTTGCGCTCGGAATCCGAAAGCAGACAAATTTCCGACAAAGCCTTGTTCTCGTCCTCGGCGAAAGATTTTAACGCGCGACAAAAATGCTCCGTAAATCGTTCGGCCGTGCTTTCCTCGAAGAGGTCCATCGAATATTCCAACTGACAGCGAAGTTCGCCAGCTATGTCGGAAAGGGTCAATGACAAATCGAACTGCGTGGCGTTTCCGTTTGCGAGAGCGACGTCCGTTTGCACGCCCGCGATCATGTCGCTTGCAAGCGGCGGTGTGTGGAAATTGAGCAGGACCTGAAAAATCGGATGGATCGCCAAATTTCGAGTCGGATGAAGTCGTTCGACGATCTTTTCGAATGGCGCGTCTTGGCGCGCCGCCACCTGAACGGCCGCATCACGCGCGCGACGCAATAATTCTGTGAATGAAGGGTCGCCCGATAGATCGGCGCGAACCGGAAGCCTGTTGACGAAGAGCCCGACAAGATTCCTGAATTCACGCCGGCTCCTTCCGGCCATCATGACGCCGACGACAAAATCGTCCATCCCGCTCCATCGGAACAAAACGAACTGAAGTGCGGCAAGCGCGATATGGAAAAGCGTCGCGTCTTCTCCGCGTGCGATCTCGCGCAGCGTCGCGACGATTCCCGACGAAATGGAGAAAAAAGCATGACCTGCGCGATAGCTTGGCCGAACCGGCCGGGGTCGGATGGTCGGAAGTTCTATCACGCCCGGCGTGCCCGCGAGATGATCCTCGAAATAGCCTAGCGCGCGATTATAGGCTTCGGTTTCGGAATGCGCTTTTTGCCAGATCGCAAAATCCGAATATTGCGAAAAAAGAGGCGCTTGTATCGGCCACTCGCCCTTTGCAAAGAATGGATACAGCTCGGCAATCTCCCGGACTATCAAATCCGCGGACCATCCATCCGCGATAATATGATGGGCGACGATCGAGAGTAGATATTCCTCTGCTGACAACATGAATAGGCGCGCGCGGATAAGTGGCCCGGCAGACAGAGAAATAGGCGCGGCGATCTCTTCAGCGATTCGACGGGAAATCCGCTCCTGAGCGCCACTCGGTGCAACGTCCTTCCAGCATTCGATAGGCAGTTCGAAACGAGTCCCTGCGCTGATGATCTGCTGCAACGCTCCGTCTTTTTCCTCGAAAGTGGCTCGCAATATATCGTGACGGAGAATGATTGCGCGAAGCGCCCGTTCGAGCGCGCGAGCATCGAGTTCGCCTTTTAACTGAATTTGCGCGGAAATGTGGTAGGCGCTCCCGTCGCCGCCCTGCTGTTCGAAGAACCAGAGCGCTTGTTGCGCATATGAGGTGAGAGATGTTTTGACGATCGGATTATCGCCCGCCAGCGGAGCCGCAGGCGATACGGCCAACTCCATAAGTTCCGTTTTTCGCTGTTTCAGTTCAGCGCGGATCGCAGGCGTGAGCGAGCCTTCTGGCGCGCGATAATGAAGTTGGTCTTCAGAAACCCACAATCGCACGTCGTGGCGCGTCAAGTCGCGCAGGAAAGAATCGAGACTGCTCATAACGTTCCTGTCTCATAGTCGCGGCACTTCGGCCCAGTTTGGTGGGTGTTGTCATCAAATTGACGATTTGCGTCGTAGCTTCCGTGACGGGCTTCAATATAGGTCGCCACTTCGCGCGCTGTTCGGCACTCGACGAGCATTTCTTGGTCGAGAGGCAAATTGGTGATTTCCTGAAGACGAAGAAGCAATTCAATTGCCTTCACCGACGTGCCGCCGAGCGCGATAAATGAAACATCCGGGTCGATCGCGTCCGCCGGCTGTTCTAGAAGCACAGCAAATAGTTCGACGATAGGCGCAAGGGTCGAGTCGATTGACGGCTGGAGAACAGGCGAAGTGCGCGCCGCGCCAAGTTTCACGTCATCGAATTTGCCGTGCAGGAAGTCGCGCAACATTGCAAATCTCATCAGCTTCCCGCTTGTCGTTTTCAGAATGCGGGCAACCGGCACGACCCAGGCGACACGATGCCCGATAATCTCCGCGACAGCCTCGTGCGCCGACTGACACAGCGCCTGACTGTTTTTTGAACGGGTGGCGACGAACGCAACGATTTTTTCCAACCCGTCGACTGGATCCGAAAAGCCACAGACCGCGACCGAACCCACCGACAGCGCTAAGCGGCGGCACGTCGCTTCTTCGACGTCGTGCGCAATGACATTGCGGCCATTGACGAAGATCAGGTCTTTTCGGCGTCCGACAATGATCAGTCCACCGTCTATGTACGCGCCGAGGTCGCCCGTTCGCAGCCATCCCCCTTCGCTGAACCTGTCTGCGCCCGCTTCATAGGGGATGAACGCCGTCGCGACGTTGACGCCGGAAATTTCGATTTCGCCGATTTTACCGTTGGCGACGCTCTCGCCGTTTTCCCCCACGATTCGCATTTTCAGCGACGGCGTCGGCGCGCCGACGTCGACGAACTCGATCCCCGATCCCTGCGTTGAGACCGCGAGGTTTCGTTCGAGCATGGCCTGACGGTCAAAACGATGGACTTTTGGCGCAGCGTCTAATGGCGCGAATGATACGCCAAGACAAGCTTCCGCCATTCCATAACATGGAAGCATGGCTTCCTTTCTGAACCCGGCCGCTTGAAAGCGAATGAGAAAATCGTTTAAAACTCGGGCCGAAATCGGCTCCGCGCCGTTGAGGAAGCAACGCATGCTCGAGAGATCGAAGTCAGCGGCTTCGTCGGGACCAACTTTGTCGGTCAAGTGGCGCAACGAAAAATTAGGCCCGCCCGACAGCGTCGCGCGGCTTGTCTGAACTGCCCGCAACCAGCTTCGCGGATCTCTAACGAAATCAGATGCTTCGAGCTTGACTTGCCGGCTGCCCGCGGCCAAGGGCACCAGATGAAAACCGATCAGGCCCATGTCATGCGACAAAGGCATCCAACTCAAAGTGGTGTCATCCGCGGTGATACGCAACAGATGAATGATGTCAGCGATGTTACTTAAAAGATTCTCATTGCTGAGCTGTATGCCGACCGGACTCCGAGTGGAGCCGGAAGAAAACTGCACGAATACGACGTCCTTTGACGTCGTGCTAACGATGTTTGCGTCATCTGTACGATATTTATCATCGCAATAGTCGCCGTCGTCAATAATTCGGCAGTCGCCAGGGAATTTTACCGAATGTGTCAGGAACATTTGCCGATCCACGATGACCAGACTGCGCGGCAGCAGATTGCATACATTGAGCAGGCGTTTTTTCACCTCGCTTTCGTTTTTCCAGTTTGTGACATGGGGCGTAATGATCGGTACGATCCCTCCCAGCACGGCAGCCCAGAATAATTCTATTTGTCGATATTCGTTCGCAGTCTGTACCACGACAAAGGAGCCCGGGACCGCCCCGAGAGTCTGCAGCCATGCGAGGGTGGACCGTGCGCCGTCAAGAAGGTCGCGGTATGACGCCGAGCGCACAATCTGGCCGCGCCCGAAGAATTCTAATTTGGTCCCAAAATGATTGGCGGCCGTCCAAAAAAGTTGGTCCGTGAGAGTCTTGTGCAACATGACGCGTCAACCAAGTCTTATAGCATGATCACAGAGCCGAAATGCCGCTCGACTATAACGTTCTTTTCTCGCAACGATCAAGTCGGCATCGCCGCGGCGACAGTCGGATTCGCGCAATTTGCGCATGGTGTGCTCGAACGGCGCAACCCGAACGATGAGCGATTCCATATCGCCGGCCAATTTCGCCGCGCGCCGGGCATTCGGTGACCTCTCGGAGGTCGAAACCGGACGTGCGTCCAGCCCCTTTAAAATTACGTGTCCATGCCGGCTGGTCCATGGGTCACCCTCCGACGACATTTTGCGCTGGCTCCATTATGTCGTTGACCTGTTCCGCCAAAGACGTCACGAAAGGGGGCTTGAGCATGGTCATATGATTTCCGGGGCTCCTGAGAGGAACGAGGCGCGGCGCCCACCTCCGCCATCCCTCGATGATTTTGATGTGCCCGCCATCACCCGAGGACGCGTCGTGATCGGCATTGTCGGCGAGCACGAGATGAACCGGGTATGGGTAAGCGATATCGGGTTTATAGAATGTTCTGAGCGCCGCTTCGAACGTGCGGATACTGCCGGCGAGCGCGATGGCGTCAGAGTTTTTTGGCATAAAGCCGGCACGCACGAGACGCTTATGTATGGCGTTTGGATAGTCGCGCCACGGCAGGGCTAAGAGGTCATCTTTTTCGTCTTTAATTGCGCCGTTCGACGCCTGTTCGACGATCGCAAGCCACCGCTTTCGCGCTTCAAAGGAAGTGTAATCGCGGAGCGATATGTCTACGTGATCCGGCGGCTCCGTATCTAGCACGATTACCGACGCCACTGGATATCCCGTTGCGCGCAATTGCAGCGCCATTTCGAAGGCGACCCATCCGCCGAAGGAGTGGCCTAACAGATGAATGGGACCCTTCGAATATTTTTTCAGTATAGCTTTCACATATGCCTTTGCCGCTGCTGGGACTGTCGCGTGGGGAACGTCGCCGTCGCTCAGACCGCGCGGCTGAAGTCCCTCGACTGACCAAGTGTCGCCGAGGCAACCGGCGAGTTCAACGAAATTGCTCACATTCCCCCCAGCTCCGGGAATGCAATAAAGCGTCGTCGCGCTCGGGAGCCCCAAGCTAATCGTGACGTTTGGCGCATAGGCGTCGCTCGGCGTCATCAGGGGAGCCGTGTTTTGCGCGCGGATTTTCCTTGAGAGCGCATCGCCTAGAGCGGATATCGCCACGTCATCGGAAATGCGCTCATTCTCACGAGCACCCGCCGAACGAAGCCGCTCATCCAGAATAATGCTACTCCAATCATATATCTCATCGCTCGGCGCGCCGCTGTTCGCGCAGATCAAAGAAATAGGAAGCTGCATCGGCTCGGAGATGTAATCTCGCACGGCTTCATGAAATACGCGTGCGACTTTCTTTCGGGCCGCGTCATCTCCATGAGGATTTTGATTCTCTTCCGAATAGCGAGCCGTCGGTTCGCGTTCCCTGTCGAATAAAGTCTCACGAGAACACGTCATGCGCGTGACGCTCGACTCATCATCCAGATCGCTCCCTGCATACCGCTCGATCTCGGAAAGGTCAGGTGCGTCGATGAGCGCAAGAAATTCAATCGCCTCATCTATCCCGAGCAATTGTGTCGCCACATCGTGGGCTATGACGCCGCCGCAGACGCGCCACCCGGCGAGACGGTAAGGTCCGTGCGGCTGAACATTCTGGACAAATTGAATTAGGCGTCTTGCGATCGAACGCGGCGTCGTAGGCGGGTCGCTTTCGTGAAGCGCGTAAGTCAAACTGTAGACCGGAAATCCCGCGTCCAAACGAGAGATGAGCTTCGACATGGACACGGCGTCGCTCGTTTCGTCGCCGATGAGAAAAAGAGGTTTGCCAGCGCCAGCCATGCGGATTTGCTTCAAAACGGATCGTTGCGTCCCGCGCCTTTGTCTCCGGATCGAAGAAGCGAGCGCGCTAATTGTTGGATGTCTGAGGAATTCTCGTAATGGCAAGTCGGTTTGCCATTGTTTGAGAGCGTCGGCGAGCTGCACGGCGCGCAGCGAGTGTCCGCCGAGTTCGAAGAAATTGTCGTTGCGTCCGACGCGTTCGACGCCGAGCAGCTCCGCCCAGATCCGCGCCAGCGCTTCTTCGGTCTCGCCGACGGGCGCCTC
>NZ_JAINDZ010000079.1 GCF_019802345.1 Methylosinus sp. Sm6
GGGGGGCGCCATCATTCCGTTATGGGGGGCGCCTTCATCTCGTTTTAGGGGGGCGCCTTCCGTCGGAATCATCAAGCTAGCCGTCGAAACCCGAGCCGACCAGCGTCAAGCAACCTCGGCGTTTCTAACTTGCCGCGATAGCTCGAACCTGCCCGCATTTTCTTGCGGCGAGGCTCTTGACCCGACTGCTCATGCGCCTTAGGTATGTGTGTGCATACTTACCTATGAGGCGACATGCACTCCAACGACATGGTCCGCAAGCCGCGAGCCCGCGACCGCCAAGCCACTCGCGACGCTCTGATAGCGGCCGCAGCGACGGCGATCGCCGAATGCGGCTATGAGGGAGCGACGACGCGCGCCATCGCCGACGCCGCAGGATGCTCGGAGGCCCTGATCCAGCGATATTTCAACGGCAAGGAAGGCCTGCTGCTCGCGGTTCTCAACAAGGAGGACGACCGCTCCGACGCGGCGCTCTTCTTGGCGCGTCCGCTTTGTCCGACCATGGCGCAAGAAGCACGTGAGATGCTCTTGCATTCGGTCGAGAAAATCTCGGAACGTTCGGACCGAATTCGCATCGTGATCTCGAGAGCCCTGCTCGATCGAGCGTTCAAGGCGCATTTCAACCGCATCTGGATCCGTGAAGATGTCAGGAGCGGCCTCGAGACGCGGCTCGCTCTCTACGTCCACGCTGGAATTGCCGAACCTTATCTCGATGTCGGCTCCGCCGCCGAAATGCTGCTGAGCCTCGGCTTCGAGCTGGGTTTCGTCCATCGCGAGATTCTCGAGATTTCACCCGAAATGACGAGGCGGCTTCTGGAACAGTTCGCGGACATGTTCGGTCGAGCCGTTTCGGCGCCGCCCTCCCGCGGATCGCCCGCGGAGACCCTGCAAGGCGGCGAATGAGGGGCCTCGGCGTCTCCGAAGCCGTACGATGAAAAACGCCATGTTTTCCGCACTCTCTCGAGCGAAGCCGCACATGATACCGACGCCTCACCGAGTCCCTTCGTCGCCCTTGAACGTCGCGAATCCTGAAGCACGGATTTCGCGCTCGGCAGGGCTGTTCCGCGCTTACTTCGCGCTGCTTTCTATGGCGGTCGCTGCGAGCTGCGAACAAGCGCTGGCCGCCGAGCCGACGCGTCCGCCTGCGCAGGCGGGCTATGTCGTCGTCCATCTCCAACCGATCACGCGCGTGACGGAATTGCCTGGCCGCACGACCGCCGTCCTGACCGCGGAGGTGCGGCCCCAAGTCAATGGGGTGGTCCTGAAACGGCTGTTCGAAGAGGGCAGCGAGGTCAAAGAAGGCCAGCAACTCTATCAGATCGATCCCGCTCTCTACCAAGCGGCCTATGACAGCGCGGTCGCCACATTGGCGCGCAATCGGGCGACTCTCCAAGCGGCGAATGCGAAAGCCGCTCGTTATAAGGCGCTGTCCGCCATGAAAGCCGTGAGCAAGCAAGACGCCGACGACGCCGTGGCGACAGCGCAACAAGCGGAGGCCGATATCGCCATCGCCCAAGCGAGCATCTCCCAGGCGAAGATCAATCTTTCCTACACGAAAGTTCTGGCGCCCATCTCCGGCCGTATCGGTCGATCCACAGTCACGCCGGGCGCGCTCGTAATCGCCAACCAAAGCAATGTTCTCGCGACGGTCACGCAGCTCGACCCGATCTATGTCGATGTGACGCAATCGGCGACGACGCTATTGCGTCTGCGGAAGGCCCTGGCGAGCGGCGAGATCGAAAGCGTCGGCCGTGGCGCGGCGAAGGTCACTTTGAAGCTCGAAGACAACAGCACATACGACGTCCCGGGAAAGCTGCAATTTTCGGAGGTCACCGTCGACGAAGGGACGGGCACGGTTCTCATGAGGGCGATTTTCCCCAACCCTAAACACCTCCTGTTGCCGGGCATGTATGTGCATGCCTCCCTTCAGGAAGGAGTGGATCGAAACGGCGTTCTGATCCCGCAGCAAGCGGTCTCCCGCAATACGCATGGAGATGCGACCGTCTTACTGATCGGAGACGACAACAAGGCGAGCCTGCGCATCATACAAACCGGTCAAGCTATCGGCGATCAATGGATCGTCATCGGCGGCCTTCGCGCGGGCGAGCGCGTGATCGTCGACGGATTGCAGAACATCCGTCCCGGCGATGTCGTTCAACCCATCGCAGTCGAAGACGCGGCAATCCGCGTCGACAAACGGTCCTGACGTTTCGCCGCAAGGATTCCATCGATGTCACGTTTCTTCATCGACCGTCCGGTGTTCGCATGGGTGCTCGGCCTGATCGTGATGCTGCTCGGCGGCATCTCGATCTTTCGGTTGCCGATCGCGCAATATCCCAGCATCGCTCCGCCTCAAATCTCGATTACGGTCACCTATCCCGGAGCCTCCGCTCAGACGGTCATGGATACGGTGGTAAGACCCATTCTCCAACAAATGTCGGGCCTCGATGGCTTGGAATATCTTCTTTCGACCGCCCAATCGAATGGATCGATGGAAATCGACCTGACATTCGCGCAAGGCACGGACCCGAACATCGCGCAGGTGCAAGTTCAGAACAAGCTTTCTCTCGCCCAGCCGAATCTGCCGACCGAGGTCACCCAGCAGGGGATCAAGGTCAACAAATCGGTCAAAAGCTTCATGATGATTGTCGGCGTCTATTCCGAGGACGGCGCGATGTCCGCCGTCGACATCGACGACTATGTCTCTTCCAACCTCAAGGATCCGTTGACGCGCATCACCGGCGTCGGCGACTTCACCTCGTTCGGATCCGAATATGCCATGCGCATCTGGCTCGATCCGGACAAGCTCAACAAATATTCGCTGACCGTCGGCGATGTCACGAGCGCGCTCACCGCGCAGAATGTGCAAGTCTCGTCAGGAGAGCTCGGCGGCCTGCCGGCCAGCCGAGGCAATCGGCTCGACGCCGCCATCATCGGGCCGGCCCGGCTCGAAACGCCCGAGCAATTCGAGAACATCTTGCTCAAAGTGAATCCGAGCGGCTCACAGGTGAGATTGAGGGACGTCGCGCGTGTCGAGATCGGCGCGCAGTCCTATTCGACAGCATCGCTCTATAACGGCAAGCCTTTCGGCGCTCTCGCGCTCAAGCTCGCCCCGGGAGCCAACCAGCTTTCCACCGAATCAGCCGTGCGCGCCGAGCTGGACCGTCTCGAAACATTTTTCCCTCCCGGCCTCAAGCTCGCCTATCCGCTCGACACCGAGCCCTTCATCACGCTTTCCATCGAGGAGGTGGTGAAGACGCTCTTCGAAGCTGTCGCGCTGGTCTTCGTGGTCATGCTCGTCTTTCTGCAAAACTTTCGCGCAACGCTCATTCCGACGATCGCTGTGCCGATCGTGTTGCTCGGCACATTCGGCGTGCTCGCCGCTTTCGGCTATTCGATCAATACGCTGACGATGCTCGCAATGGTGCTCGCCGTCGGCCTCCTCGTCGACGACGCCATCGTCGTCGTCGAAAATGTCGAACGGCTCATGAGCGAAAAGGGATTGTCGCCGCGAGACGCCACGCGCGCGTCGATGGACGAGATATCGGGAGCGCTCGTCGGCATCGCCCTGGTGCTCTCGGCGGTGTTTCTGCCGATGGCCTTTTTCGGCGGCTCGACCGGCGTGATCTATCGTCAGTTCTCGGTCACGATCGTGTCGGCGATGGCGCTCTCCGTGCTGGTCGCGTTGATTCTCACTCCGGCTCTCTGCGCGGCGCTGTTGAAAGAGCCGGCGCGGGAAAACGGTCCCCGGGCCGGCTTCTTCGCATGGTTCAATCGCGCATTCGCTCGCCTCACCGAGCGCTACGAGAACGGCGTCCACAATCTGATCGCGCATCCGCGCGCGTCCCGTCTGATCTTCATGGCGATCACCGTGGCGGCGGTCGTGCTGTTCAACCGCATCCCGACCGGCTTTCTTCCCGACGAGGATCAGGCGCTCCTCTTCGGCCAAGTGACGATGCCGCCTGGAGCCACCGCCGAACAAACGGCGGCATTGAACAAGCAGCTGGCCGATTACCTGCTGACCGCCGAAAAGGAGAATGTGGAATCTGTGCTGACCGTCTCGGGATTCAATTTCGCCGGTCAGGCCCAGAACGCCGGCTTCGCGGCGATCAAGTTGAAAGATTGGTCGCAAAGACCGAGCCCCCGACAGAGCGGCGCAGCCGTCGCCGGTCGCGCGATGCAACATTTTGCAGGGAGCCGCGACGGCCGAGTCTTCGTTTTCCAGCCGCCGGCGGTGATGGAGCTCGGCAATGCGACGGGCTTCGACCTCCAGCTCGAAGACCGGGGGCAGCTCGGGCGTGACAAATTTCTCGCTGCGCGCAATCAATTGCTCGGAATGGCGGCGCAGGACGTTACACTCGCCGGCGTGCGCCCGAACGGGCTCGAAGATGCGCCCCAGTACCGGCTGAAGATCGACCGCGAAAAAGCCAATGCGCTCGGCGTCTCGGTGAGCGACCTCAACGCGACCATACAGGGCGCTCTCGGCTCGCAATATGTCAATCAGTTCCTGCGAGCGGGACGTGTGAAGCAGGTCTATGTCCAGGGTGACACGGCTTCGCGAATGTCGCCGAGCGACCTCGCGCGTTGGCATGTGCGCAACTCGTCGGGAAAAATGGTTCCGTTCGACGCCTTCCTCGACGGCGCGTGGACATTGGGTCCACAAAAAGTGGAAAGCTACAATGGTCTCACATCCTTTGAAATTCTCGGCGCCCCCGCGCCCGGCCATAGCACGGGTGAAGCCATGGCGGCGATGCGGCGCCTCATCGCGAAGCTTCCTCCGGGAGTCGGCTACGAATGGACCGGCCTCTCCTATGAAGAACAGAAATCCGGCTCGCAGACAGCCGCGCTCTACGCCATCTCCCTGACGGTCGTGGTGCTCTGTCTCGCCGCTCTCTACGAGAGCTGGGCGATCCCTCTTTCCGTCATACTGGTCGTTCCCCTCGGCGTCATCGGCGCGATCGCGGCGACATTACACGGCGGACTGGCCAATGACGTCTATTTTCAGGTGGGCCTGCTCACGACGGTCGGCCTCGCGGTGAAGAACGCGATCCTCATCGTCGAATTCGCAAAAGCGTTCTTCGACAATGGAGCGACGCTGGCGGAGGCCGCGATCGCCGCCGCCGGAGAGCGGCTGCGGCCGATCTTGATGACGTCCATCGCCTTCGTGGCGGGCACTCTGCCTCTCGTCTTCGCGACCGGCGCCGGTTCGGCCAGCCGCATCGCGATCGGCACGGCGGTCGTCGGCGGCATGCTCAGCGCGACGCTTCTCGCGATCTTTTTCGTACCGGCGTTCTTCGTCTCGGTCTCGAGCGCTTTTCGGGTCAGACCAAACCGAGTTGTCGAGCTTCGAGTTCCCGTGACGCGGGACAGTCCGTCTGATCAAAGGGCCAGTGGTGTGCCATTGAACTGATGGGGTGGATGCCCCCTTCGGCCGGCATCATATGATGTCGGAGGGCGCCCGGAAGAGAGGCGCGACGAAGGAGATCATTATGGCGGAAGTCCATGTCCTGACGATCGATTTGGCAAAGCGCAGCTTTCAGGTCTGCGGAACGGCTCGCGGCGGGGCGGTTCTATTCAATCGCACAGTTTCGCGTTCGAAGCTCGAGCAGCTCTTGCGCGGGCAGGCGCCCTGCATCGTCGGGTCGTGTCCCCACCGGTGGTGTAGCAGTTCGGGAGCAAGCCGCTCGCGACGCGCGCTTTTCATAGCGCCGTAGCG
>NZ_JAINDZ010000007.1 GCF_019802345.1 Methylosinus sp. Sm6
GCGCCGACGCCGAATAACAAGCCGGACCCACGCCAATACGAGATAATACTATGCCTATCTTGAACCGGACAGCCGTGCGACAAGCGCGGCCATGACGCTGGAAACTCTCTGCTCGTTAACCCGAATTCGGAGCCCTGTGCGCTCACGTCCGAACCGAAAAATGGGTGTTCGCGCGATCGAGGGCATCCGAGGATTTCGGAAAGGGCTCACGCCTCGGCGCGCGTCCCGCGCACCGCGCTGCGGGCGATGAGGAGGCTCACGCCGAGCAGGACCGCCGCGGCGAGATAGCCGGCCCCCGAAAAAGAGTCCGCCGAGATCGAGGCCGCCAGGATCTGCGAGAACACCAGCGGGCCGACCATGCCCGAGACCCCCCGCAAGCTCGCCAGCGCGCCTTGCAGCCGGCCCTGTTCCGAGGCGCCGGCGAGCCGCGTCGCCAGCCCCTGGAAGGCGGGATTGGCCATGGCCCAGAGCGCGATCAGCGGCGGCGCCGCCATGAAGATCTCGCCGGTGGGCGCGAGGCCGTAGAGCGCGAAGCCCGCCGCGCCGAAGGCGAGAGCCGCGACCAGCGTCGCGCTCTCGCCGAAGCGCTTCACCGCCGGCCGCACCAATCCGCCGGAGACGATGGTCTGCGACACGCCGACGATGGCCAGCGCCCAGCCCGTGGTCTCCGCATTCCAGTGATAGCGATATTGCGTGTAGAGCACGAACAGGCTCGGCAGCGACTCATGGGCGAGATAGGAGAGGAAGATCGCCGACGCGAGCAGAGCGAGCGACCGCTCCCGCCGCAGGAAGTCGAGGGAGCCGATCACATTGGCGCTGCGCCAGAGGATCGAGGAGGCGCGCTTCTCCGGCGCGAGCGATTCCGGCAGGATAAAATAGCCATAGGCGGCGTTGAGGAGGCTGAGTCCCGCCGCCGCCCAGAAGGGGTAGCGCAGGTCATGCGCGCCGAGCACGCCGCCGATCGCCGGCCCGAGAATGAAGCCCACGCCGAAGGCGGCGCCGATAAAGCCGAAGCGGGCGGCGCGCTGCTCCGGCGGCGTCACATCGGCGATGTAGGCGGTCGCGGTCGACAGGCTCGCGGCGGTGAGGCCCGAGATCAGCCGCCCGGCGAAGAGGAATGGCAGCGACGGGGCGAGCGCCATGAAGATGTAATCGAGCCCCATGCCGAGATTGGAGAGCAGCACGACCGGCCGTCGGCCGAAACGGTCGGAGACCGCGCCGAGCACGGGCTGAAACAGGAATTGCATGCAGGCCCAGGCGAAGCCGAACATGCCGGCGATCGACGCGGCGCGCTGCAGGTCGCCCCCCTCGAATTCGACGATGAGCTTGGGCAGCACCGGAACCATGACGCCGAGGGCGAGCATGTCGAGCGCCACAGTGACCAGGATGAAGGCGATAGCCGCCTTGCCCGGCCGATTGAACAAGGATGACATTGGGGGCCGCTTTGATCCGCTGAAGCTCGGGGCCTCGCCAATAGCGCGAATCCGCTCTCTTGCGCAAGAAAACGAGAATCGGGCGGCCGCGGACCGGCTCGAACGGCCGGGAGCATCGAGGAGAAACGTTTCCGTGAGGAAGCGACGGCGGACCTGGGTCCGCCGCCGCCGGCTAGAGCGCTTTCCGCTTCGTTGGAGCGATCGGCATCCGCTTCGAACCAAAAAGCTGGAGCCGATCCTGATCCAATCGGAACGCTAAGGCGTCGTGCCGTAGCAATATTTCGTTCTGAGCGTCGTGCCCTGACCGTTGCCGCCGCCTAAAATATAGTTCTTGAAGTCGATCACGACAGTCTTCAGGTCCGCCGATTGCTGCCGCTCGATCGCGATGCCGTTCTGCACGATCTTGGAATAGGTCTGCGGGGTCGTCGCGCCATGACCGAAATTCGGCGAGCTCGAGCCGTCATGGACATATTCGAACGCCTTGGTGATCTTGAACGAGCCGCCGCTCGCCGAGCCGAGCGCGCCGTTGTTGCAGACCTGCGATTTAGCGACGAAGCCATAGGCGTAGGCCGGAGACGTTTTGTTCACGGCGTAGAAGGTGGTGCCGATATTGGCCGAGGTATGAACATAGGACGCCGGGAAGGTCGCGGGCGGATAGGTGAAGGTGGTCGCGGTCGAAAGGCCGAGGCTCCAGGGCGCCTGGTTGATCACCGTGCGCGCCGCCGCTCCGTAAGGCGCCTTCGACGGATCGGCGATGACGAAATTCGTGTAGACGGAGCTTCCCGTCGTCGGCAGGCCGCAGCTCGCGCCGGCGCCGGGCGTCGGGCAGCTCGCAATGTCCACGGACTGCGCCGCGAGCACCAGCGAGCCTGTGGCGTAGAAGAACGGCGTCTGCGTCACCGTGCCGACCACCATTCCGAGGCCCGCCGAGGCGACCGTGGATGGCGAAACGACGTCGGCGGAGAGGAACAGGTCGTAAGGGGCGGTCGTCGCCGTGCCGCCGGCGAGGATCGCGGCCCTCAGATTGCCCGTCGAGTCCGACGTCGTGTAGAACGTATAAGTATTTCCATCGTTGTTGTGATAGGCTTTATACTTGTTGATGATGTCGAGCACAGTCGCGTTGAAATTCGCCGCGACGCCGACGTAGATCGCATAATCGGTCGCGTGAGCGCCGGGCGCGCCCCAGAGCAGGCAGGCCGCGGAGACGCCGCCGGCCAACGCCATCGTCTTGTTCCTCAACATGACAATTTCCTTTTCTACTCGATTCGTGACAGTCGTTTCGTCTGCCGTCGCGGGGCGCGAGCCGCCGCGGGAGGCCGTGGCTCACGGAGTGGCGGGAATCTCGAAGCAATGACCTTCGATCAGCTCCGTGCCGGCGGTGAAGACGCTGCCGTTCAAATCGGCCGTTCCAGTCAGAAAGGCGATGAAATTGTTGAGCTCGGCTTCCTGATCCGCGGTGCGGGTCGAGGAGGCGAGCTTCACGCCCGCCAGCATGACGCTGCTGTCGAGTTTATTGCTGCGGAGGGGAATGCGCCAATGATGCCGGTGTCGCCGATGGCTATCGTCGTCAGAGGCGTAGAGGTAATGTGTGCTGCCTGCAGGATAGGCCTGCTGGTTATTGGCGTCGAGCGAACAGATCGACGAGTTGGCGACAAAGCCGAGAGCATAGGCGCCGCTGTCGATCGCAGCATAGCTGGTGGAGGCGTCGGGCGCGACCTCGACATGGAGGCTCGGGATATTCCAGATGTGCAGAGGCGCGAGGGCGAGCGCCAGGGCGGCCCACTTGCCGTAGGGGTCGGTCGCCGGATTGGGGAGTATGAGAGTGGTGGTCAGTGGGTGCGGCAGGCCATGGCTGACATCGGTCGTCGGCGAATAGAGCGCGAGGAAGTCCTCGGCATATTTGAACGGAGCGCCGACCACGAGGCTCGAGTGATTGACGGCGAGGTTGATCGGCTGCTTCCTGCTCCCCGCGAGGAAGAGATCATAGGTCGCCGAGCCGGCGATGATATTGTTCGCGAGCGCCGCGGAATCGGCGGCGGTCACGATGACGCTGTATCCCGAAGTGGGGTAATAATATTGAAACGCGGAGACGATCTCGTTCGCCGCATTGGCGAAGATCGTGTCCACGGCCACCTTGATGGTGGCGGCCGCTTGCGCCGGCGGAGCCGTCAATGCGAGGGCCGCCGACAGCCCCAGCATGAATGTCTTTAGCTTACTATCCAACATGGATCTATCCTCTGCCGAAAGCCTTGCGAGGCGTGGGAAGCCTCTCGATCAACGCTGCGAACAACATGCGCCTGTCGGTGGCTCGTGGGAGAAGTCCGACGAAAGGACGAGCGCATCCCCTACGGTCGGTTGTCCGAGCGACCGACATCCGCACAATGCAGAATGTAATTTGGCTATATGACGAGTCTGGCTCTACGTAATGCGGAAAATGAGCGCAATGCGCCCAAGATCTCGCCATCCAAAGGCAAAACGGGCGTATCGCGGCCGGAATTCTCGGTTGATTGCGGCGAATCTTCGTCGCGGACGACATTCGCAATGCAAGTTGGAAACCGATCGCTAGACAATGCTAGGGAGACGAGATAGCTGACGATCAGCCGTCGAGCCGAATGCGCTCGGGCCGCGGGCAGAGGAAGAAATGGCGAAGAGATCCAATGTCGCTCTGCCGGCGTCCGCCGTGAGAAGCGCAGCGTTCCCGAAGCTCGTCGGCGGTCCGCTCGGCTTTTCGGTTCTCGAAACCCCGGATAATCTCGTGCGGCGCGCCCGGCGTCACCACGCGCGCGGACTGAAACATGCGAAAGCCGGCCGCTGGGAGCCGGCGGCGCGCGAATTCGAGGAGGCGGCGCGCACGGCGCCCGATCAGCCGGATTTCAACTTCGCTCTCGGCGGAGCGCTGTCGCAGCTCGGCAGGGTCGAGGAGGCGATGGCCGCCTATCAGCGCGAGCTCGCCATACTTCCGGGCGACGCGCCCGCGCTCGCCGAGTTCGGCGGGTGCCTCGCGCGCCTCGGCCGCAGGGCCGAGGCCATTCTCTGCCTCGAGGCCGTGCTGCAAAACCGGCCCGACATGCCCTATGCGCACTATAATCTCGGCCTCGCCCTGCTCTCGGAACATCGCCGCCTCGACGCGATCGAGGCGCTCGGACGGGCGATCGCGCTGAATCCGTCCTATGCCGACGCCCACCGCCTGCGCGGGCTCGCTCATGCGATGGGCGACGAGGGCGAGAAGGCGGCGATCGACATGCAGGCCGCTCTCGCGATCGACAATAAGGACCATGAGGCGATGCTCGTCGCCGGCGAGCTGCTCAATCGCAAGGCGAGCGAGCTCGAGGCCGGGCGGCTGTTCGAGCTGGCCGCGCGCGTTGCGCCCAATATCGCCTTTCCGCAATTCGTGCTCGGCCATTTCCTCATCGCCCATCGCCGCTATGAGGACGGCATGGCGCATGTCGACCGCGCCCTGACGATCGACCCGCTGCTGCCCGAAGCCCATGCCGCGCGCGGCTATGGCTGTCTCGGCCAGGGACGCATCGACGAGGCGGTGGCGAGCTATCGCCATGCCGCGGCGCTGCGGCCGGACGACGCCAATCTCGCTGGAAATCTCCTGTTCGCCTTGCAGCACAAGCCCGGCGTGACCAAGGCCGATCTTTTCGAGGCGCATCGCAATTGGGCGGCGCTCTATCGGCCGCAGGCGCCGCGCGACCGCCGCAGCTTCGGCAACGACCGTTCGCCCGACCGGCCGCTGCGCATCGGCCTCGTGTCCGCCGATCTGCGTCGGCACGCCGTCGCCTTTCTCACCCTGCGCGCCTTCGAGAGCCTTTCGGCGCGCGGCTATGAGCTCTACTGCTACAAGACCGACCGCAAATTCGCCGACGACGCCTTCAGCGATCGGTTCAAGGCGATCGCGCGCGGCTGGCGCGACGTCTCCGATCTCGATGACGCCGCTCTCGCAGCGCTCATCGAGGAGCAGAAAATCGACATTCTGCTCGATCTCTCCGGACATACGGCCGGCTGCCGCCTCGGCGTCTTCGCCATGCGCGCGGCGCCGGTGCAATTGAGCTGGGCCGGCTATGTCGGGACGATCGGCCTCGACACTTATGACGGCGTCATCGCCGACCCCGTGGAGATTCCGCCCGACCACGATTCTTTCTATGTGGAGCCGATCGTCCGGCTGCCCGACTGCTATGTCTGCTATTTGCCGCCCGAGCAGGCGCCGGCGCCGGGCCCACTGCCCGTCCTCGAAAAGAAGATTTTCACCTTCGGCTGCCTCAACCGCCCGGCCAAGCTCAATTCGGCAGTGGCGCGCGCCTGGGCGCAAATTTTGGAGCGCACCCCGCGCGCGCGCATTCTGCTCGCCTATGGCGGTCTGCAGGAGGCGACGACGCGCGACTCCGTCTATCGCGTTCTGGAAAGCGGCGGCCTGACGCGCGACCGCGTCGACGTCATCGGCGAGACCGACCAGTCCAAGCTGCTCGAGATTTACGCGACACGGGTCGATCTGGCGCTCGATCCGTTTCCCTATTCCGGCGGCGTCACGACGCTCGAGGCCATGTGGATGGGCGTTTCGACCGTTACCCTCGTCGGCGACACATTCGCAGGCCGTCATTCCGCGAGTCATCTCACCGCGGCGGGCCTCGCGGATTTCTGCTGCGGCTCGGTCGAGGACTATGTCGAGCTCGCCGCGAGCTGGGCGCGGCGACCGCAAGAGCTGGCGCAGTTGCGCGCGGGACTGCGCGACAAGCTGCGCGCGTCGCCGCTATGTGACGCGAGCCGTTTCGGCGAGAACCTCGATATTGCGCTGAGAGGGGCCTGGAGACGCTGGGCGGCGTGAGCCTCGACGCGGGCCGACTGCGAGCAGGCATTATATAGTCGCCTTCCTCAGGCAGGCGCTCAGGCGCGCAAGCGAACATAGTGTCTGAATTTTGTTCGCGATGCGTTTATTTTTCGCATTACCCGCTCCTGCAATTCATAATATATTAAATTTACATATCGAGGCCGAGGCGGGACGTCGCATTCCAATATGCGCGTCAACCGTCTTCCTCCCGAGATCGCCGCGCATTGTTTCGATGCGTTCCGTGGAGAGAGATTGCGATGACGCAAATGCAAAACAGCCGCCGCGCCCGGCTCGGTGTTTTCGGGGCCTGTCTTCCTCCGTTCTCTGCGCCTTCGGATTTCTCCACGCGCGGCGCGCCGATGTGGGAGCCGTCGCCGCGCAGGCTCGAAGCGCGGCGGTCGACCCTCGCGACCATGACGGCAGTGGCGGCCCTGCTCGCCGGCGCCCGCCCCGCGCTCGCCGGGCCGACCGGCGGAACCGTCGTCGACGGCGCCGCGTCGATCTCGCAGAATGGCGCGGCGACCGACATTCATCAATCGACCAATCGCGCCATCATCGATTGGCAGGGCTTTTCCGTCGGCGCCGGAGAATCGGTCAACTTCTATCAGCCGAGCCAGCTCTCGGCGACGCTCAACCGCGTCATCGGCAATGAGCGCAGCGTCATCGACGGCGCGCTCAACGCCAATGGCTCCGTGTTCCTGGTCAATTCGGCCGGCGTGATGTTCACGCAGAACGCGACCGTCAATGTCGGCGGCCTCGTCGCCTCGACGCTCGACATTTCCAACAGCGATTTCATGGCCGGCAATTATCGCTTCTCCGGCTCCTCTTCCGCCGCCGTGATCAATCGCGGCAATATTCGCGCGAGCGACGGCGGCACTGTGGCGCTGCTCGGCCGCACGGTCGCCAACGAGGGCGCCATCGTCGCGACGCTCGGATCCATCGCGCTCGCCTCGGGCGACAAGATCACGCTCAATTTCGGCGGGGATTCCCTCGTCGACGTGACCATCGACAAGGGAGCCTACAAGGCGCTCGTCGAAAATAAGGGATTGATCCAGGCGGACGGCGGCCGCGTGGTGATGACCGCGAAAGCGGCCGATGCGGTGCTGTCGGCGCAGGTCAACAACAGCGGCCTCGTGCAGGCGCGCACGCTCGCCGATCTCACCGGGCGCGCCGCCGCGCACGGAACGGTGCGGATCGGCCAGATCAAGCTGCTCGCTTCGGGCGGACGGACCAGGGTCGCGGGCAAGCTCGACGCTTCGGCGCCCAATGGCGGGCGCGGCGGCGTGATCGAGACGAGCGGCGACAAGGTGAAGATCGCCGCCGGCACCGTGATCACGACGAAGGCGGCGAGCGGCCGCAATGGCGAGTGGATCATCGATCCGGACGGCTTCACGGTCGCGGCGAGCGACGGCGACATCACCGGCGCGGCGCTGAGCCAGCAGCTCGAATCGAACAATGTGACGATCTATTCGACGCAAGGGAAGGGCTCGGGCGGCAATATCGATGTGAATGATGTGATCGGCTGGGCGGCGAGCACCACGCTCACCTTCAATGCGACCAACAGCATCAGGGTCAACGCCGCCATTACCGGAACGAAAGGCGGGCTCGCGCTGAACGCGGGCAAGGACATCGATATCAATGCGCCGTATTCGCTGCAGGTCGCGAGCCTCGCGGCGTCGGCGGGAGGCGACGTCAACATCAATGCGGCGCAGAATTGGACGACGGCGGGGAACTGGAGCTTCTCGGGCGCCAATATCAACGTCAACGACGCCGTCGCCTGGTCGGCCGGCACGCTCGCTTTGAATGCGGCCAAATTCATCTATCTCAATGCCGTCATGACGGCCTCCGAGACGGCCAGTCTCGCGCTCGTCTATAATACGGCGATCGACAGGAGCGTCGACGCCAATGGCTTGCCGACGTTGACGTATGGAATCCCGCTCGGAGGCCTGACGCCGCTCTATAACACGACGAGCCGCAAATTCGACGGGCGGATCGATTTCGTCGGCAATGTCGCAAATAATCCGCTCACCATCAACGGCCATCATTACACGCTCATCACGAGCATCGGGCAGCCGGTGCTGGCCGACGGCTCGCCCAATCCGCATGACCTCGACATCATCAACGCCAATGGAGGCGTCGGCTATTATGCGCTGGCCGCCGATCTGACCGCGCCAACGACGGCTTACGCCAGCGCGGTCATCGCTCGGCTCGGCGGGGTCGCCGCCGATCGTAGCTCATTGCCCGGCGTGCTCGACGGCCTCGGTCATTCGATCAGCAATCTCACGATCGACGGCGGCGACAATCAGCGTCTCGGCCTGGTCGGCAGCATCTCGACGTCGGACTATGCGAGTTCGGGCGTGCGGAACATCGACCTCGAAAATATGAAAATCTCGGCGCGCTCCAGCTATATTGGAGCGGCTGTGGGGGAGAATACGGGTGGCTTCATCACCAATGTCTATGCGCGCGGCTCCATCTCCGTCACCGCGGTCACCGGCGGACCGACCGGCTTTTGGCGCGGCAGCCAATTCATCGGCGGCATGATCGGATGGAATCAGGGAGCTGTCTACAACGCCCATGCCGATGTCGACGTCACGACGGTCGATTCTGTCGATGTGGGCGGCTTCGCCGGAAAGAACGAGGTGCTCATCGGGGTGAATTATCTGGGCCAGCCATCCCCCTGGGGCGTCATCCACAATTCATCGGCCGCTGGCGACGTGAATGTGACGATCACGAATTCCAACGCCGCCATATCGAATTCCGAAGGCCATGGATTCGGCGGCTTCGTCGGCACCAACGGCGGCCTGATCACGACCTCGTCCTCCAGCGGCGCGGTGACGGCGACGGCGGTCGGCTATCCCGGCTATTATATCTCGATCCAGCTGGTCGGCGGCTTCGTCGGCCAGAACTACAATAATACGGACAGCGGATATCACGCCGTTGTCGACAGGTCCGTCAGCACCTCTTCCGTCTCGGGCACGATCGGCGGCGATCCCGAGAACGCCGGCTTCAGCGACTCCATCGGCGGCTTCGTCGGACACAATGGGGAAGGGTCGCTAATCAGCAATTCCAGCGCGTTCGGCCGGGTGAGCGGCGAGGGCGCCGTGGGCGGCTTCGCCGGATTCAATGACGGCATCTACATCAATAATACATTCAACCTCGCCATGTCGGGGCAGCAAACGGGCACGGGATTCAATCGCGGCTCCACCGACGCGACCGCGACCAGCGACACGGGACCGACGGCTGGCCAAGGGACGTCCGCATCGAGCGCGGCGCAGCGGGCGGCGGCGGCGCGGGATGCGGCTCGATCATTGGCGCAGCAGGCCGCGTCGCAGCAGTCGGCCGCCGCCGCTGCCGCGAACGCCGCAGCCAATGCCGCCGCGAACGCCGCAGCCGCGGCGGCGGGGCGACAAGCCGCCAATGTTTCGATGAACAATGCGCGCGCCTCTTCGGAGACGTCGCCAGACGCCGCAGCGTCCGCGTCCGCCGGAGCGCGCGCCGTCGCCTCCGCCGCGCCGGCCGCGCTCGAAGCCAATATGACGATCGAGGAGCCCGCGCCGGCGGCGGAGCCGAAGCCGCGACCAAAGCGCCGGGCGGTCGCCGCGGCGGCGGCGCACAAGGCGCATGGCGGGGGACAGAGCGGCGGCTTCGGCGCGCGCATCCGCAGCATCGATGTCGATGGACAGCACTACGAGATGAACGGCGGCGGCTCCTCGGCTCCCAAAAATCACTAGATCGGATCGGAAGCCACTCCGTATTTTCGTTTGGAGCGATCCCGTTCGCTCCGAACATTCCGTCCGAGCAAAAGCGCTCCAACGCTCGAAAGGTCTTCGGTCGAATGATGTTCCGTAGCATGGCCGTGTCACGCGCCGCACTTCTCTGCGCCTTGTCTCTCACGGCGCCGTCGGCCCTCGCGCAGAGTATTCCGACTCCTTCCTATAATATCGGTTCCGCGGTGCGCGAGGCGGAGGAGTCGCGACAGGCGCCGCCGCGCGCCGCCGCCGCCGCGCCGGTGCTGCCGCAGCTCGTGGAGCCGCGCTTCACGCTCTCGGGAAAGGAAAGCCTCATCGTCCGCAGCTTCGTCGTCGAGGGTCACGCAGCCGAGGATGATGCGGCGCTGCGCGAATTTCTGGCGCCCCATGAAGGCGGGAAGCTGACGCTCGCCCAGATCTATGAAGTGGCCGATCAGGTGACCGCCTATTATCGGGCGAAGGGCTATCTGCTCGCCAAAGCCTATGTTCCGGCGCAGGACGCGCGCAAGGGCGCGCTGCGCATCAAGCTCCTTCCCGGCCGATATGGGAGCGTCGCGGTGAAGAACGGCTCGCTGGTCGACGACGATATTTTGCAGGGCTATGTCGACGGGGCGCGCGAAGCCTCGCCGATCATCCGCAAGGACCCGCTCGAGCGCGCCATGCTGCTCATCTCCGATCTGCAGGGCGCCGCGACGCCGCGCATCGTCGTCTCTCCCGGACGCGAGCAGGGCGCGTCCGATCTCGTCTTCGACGTGCCGGAGGAAAATCGCGTCACCGGCTATCTGTTCGGCGACAATGTCGGCTCGCCTTACACCGGCCGCGACCGGTTGAACGGCGGCGTCACGGTCAATTCGCCCTTCGGAATCGGCGATCGCTTCACGGCGTCGGGCATCGTGTCGGAGGCGGCCAATCTCGCCAATGCGCGCGTCGCCTATGCGTTTCCGCTCGGCTTCGACGGCTTGCGCGCCGAGGTCGGCGCCTATCGCACGACCTATGCGCTGACCGGCGTCTATGATGCGCTCGACGCGACCGGCCGCGCCGAGGCCGTCACCGCGACGCTGAGCTATGCGGCGGTGCGCCAGCGCGACGCGAGCCTCTATGTCTGGTCGAACTTCACCTATAAATGGCTCGACGACAAGATCACGGACATTTCGATCGCGCGGCGTCGGCTCGCGCTCGGCGCGGTCGGGGTCAATTACGACACGCTCGGCGATCTCTTCGGCCGGCCCTTGATGACCAGCTCGTCCCTGTCCTTCGCCGGCGGCTCCGTCGAAATTTCCGATCCCGCGCAATACCGGCTCAATATCGCCGGCGCGCATACGGCGGGAGACTATTATCGCATCAATCTGTCGGTGAACGCGACGCTGGCGATCGACGAGAAATTCTCCTTCTCCACGGCGCTGCGCGCGCAGAAGGCGCTGAACCGCAATCTCGATTCGAGCGAGCAGATCGGTATCGCCGGCTTTTACGCCGTGCGCTCGTTCGACGAAGGCCTCGCCGGCGACAGTGGCGTGGTGGTGACGCCGGAGCTCAAATATGCGCTGCCGACGATCGAGCGCTACCGTCATTCGCTCGGCGTCTTCACCGATATCGGCGCGGCCTGGCTCGAGGACGGCTCCTATACGAGGACGCAGCGCAGCTACACGCAAATCGCCGATGTCGGCGTCGGCTATGCCGCGACTTACGAATATTCGAGCGGGCGCTACCTGCTGCTGAAGGCGCAGGCCGCACACAGCTACGGGACCAATCACGGGGCCTCGGCCTATGACCGCCACACCAAAGGCCTCGTACAGATCGGCTTCACGTTCTGACGCGCGCGCGGAGTGAGATCAATGCAATCGCAAATACTGGCGTCGCTGATCGATTACGGCGTCATCGGCCTGCTCGTCGTGCTCAATGTCCTCGTCGTCGCGATCGCGCTCGAGCGCTGGATCTTCTATCGCTCGGTGGACACCAGCGGCTTCGCCAGCGCCAAGGCGCTGGAGCTCGCGCTCACCGAGCGGCTGGTGGTGATCGCCTCGGTCGCGTCCAACGCGCCTTATATCGGCCTGCTCGGCACGGTGCTCGGCATCATGTCGACCTTCTATGAGATGAGCCTCGACGCCTCGGCCGATGTGAGCAAGATCATGGGCGGCCTCGCCCTCGCCTTGAAGGCGACCGCCATCGGCCTGCTCGTCGCGCTCGTCGCCGTCGCCTCCTACAATGCGCTGCAGCGGCGAACCAAGGTGCTGCTGATGCGATGGGAGATCGCCCGTGGATGAGAAGGCCTTCGAATCGATCAATGTCGTGCCCTTCATCGATGTGATGCTGGTGCTGCTCACAATGGTGCTGACGACGGCGAGCTT
The DNA here is from genome assembly GCF_019802345.1 of Methylosinus sp. Sm6. Taxonomy (GTDB): domain Bacteria; phylum Pseudomonadota; class Alphaproteobacteria; order Rhizobiales; family Beijerinckiaceae; genus Methylosinus. The sequence continues at coordinate 12,359 of NZ_JAINDZ010000007.1, forward strand.
CGTCGCCACCGGACGCATCCCCGTCGCGCTGCCGCAGGCGGGACATGCGCAAGTGGAGAAGAAAAAGGACAAGACGATCGATCTCACCACGGACGGCGGGGTCCGATTCGACGGAGAGAGCATGAGCAAGGAGGAGCTGGAGCGGCGGCTCGCGGGCCTTCCCTCCGACACGCAATTGCTCGTGCGCGCCGATCGCGCCATCGTCTTTCAAGCCTTCGTCGATGTCGCGGAACTATTGAAACGGCTGAAATTCACCAGGGTCGCGTTGCAGACCAGAGCGGCGGCGAGGTAGAGCGTGGCGACAGTCCTCCCCCTATTCGATACGCGGCGGGCAGGGCGCCGCTTCACTTTCGCGCATGGCCTCGTCGCCTCGCTGGCGCTGCACGGAGCCGCCTGCCTGCCGCTGGTCGCCGATTTCTGGGCGGATGATGCGGACGCCCCCCTATCGCTGGCTTTCGATCTCGAAGGCGCCCTGTCCGACAGCGAGACGGAGGAAGCGACCGCCCAGGAGACGAAAGGCGCCGAGCTGCCCGTGCAGCCGGAGTCCGCCCAAACGCAAGAGCCGGCGCCCCGAGAGGAAGAGGATCCAGAAGGCCAGATCGCGCAGAACGCGACGCAGGCGAAGAGCGCGCCGCCGACAAAGGCCACGAAGGTCGACCCGGGCGTGCGCGATACGAAGGGCGAGGAAGAAGAGCGTAAAGCGCAGACGAGCGCCAGGCACGAGAAGGAGGAGGATGATCTCGTCAACGCCTACGCAAAGCAATTGTCGAAGAAGATTCGGCGGCTCGCCTCTCCGGCGAAAGCGCGGGCCGCTGGCCTGCACGGCTCGGCGACGGTCTCCTTCACCATCGCCGCGAGCGGGCAGATCGTCGCGAGCACCCTGCGCGTCGCCGCCAGCAGCGGTCAGCCGCAGCTCGACGCCGATGCGCTGAAAACCGTTCGCGCCGCGAGCCCTTTCGCGCCGCCGCCGCGCGAGATGAGCATCGCGGTCGATGTGTTTTCGAACGGACGCTGAAGACCGCCGCGACCGAAGACGACCGCGGCGCGTCTATTGCGGATCAATTTTGCGGCTGCGTTCCGCCGCCGGAGCGGCCACGGGCGCGCATGAAGGATTCGAATTCCTCGCGATCGCGAGCGCGACGCAGCTCTTCGATATGCTCGGCGAATTCGCGTTCCGCTTCGGCGAGCTTGCGCCGCTCTTCCTCCAGCCGGGCGAGCTCGCTCTCGCGCCAATCGTCGAAGGCGACATTGCCCGAAGACCGCATGAAGCCCGGCCCGCGCCAGCCCTCGGAGCGGCTCTGCCCGGTGGCCTCGCGCCAGCGCGCCTGCAGATCGGCGGCGCGCTCCTGCGCGAACGCGAAGACATCGCCCTCATAGCCGAATTTTCGCTGCCACACCTTGAACAGCAGAATGGCGAGGCCGATCGGCCAGAAGACGATGAAGCCGAGGATGATGGCGAACAGCTCGACCGGCTTGAAGCCGCGTCCGCAGCCGCCGAAACGCTCATGCGGGTCGAAGCCTGCGCCGCTCGGGGATTGGCCCATGCGGGAGTGACGATGACAGCCCATGTTCGGACGCTCCGGTTCCTTTTCCATCGGCGCCGCGCGATCGGACAGTCCTTTCGACCGCGGCCGATGTGAATGTTATATACATTAACATAGCTGTTTCGCCAAGGGGTCGCCCGTCGCTTTCGCTTTTCCGCCGTTCTCATTGGCCGCCGGAGCCCTATGCTGGCGCGCGTTTTTCGATTCGAATCGCAAGCGATCATGACCGGCGACCAAACGGACCTGCTGCTCACGGCATTCGTCGTCCTGGGCTGCATCATGCTGCCGCTGATGCTACGCCTCGCGCGCAGTCGCCGGCTGCGCAACGCACGAGGGGTCGAGATGGCCGAGGCGGCGGATGTGCTGTCCCTCGGGGGCCGGCGTCGTCTCGTGCTGATGCGCGATCCTCATGCCGAGCGGCTCATTCTGATCGGCGGCCCCAACGATATCGTCGTCGAGCCGAATATCGATCACCCGGCGCCGGCTCCGATCGAGCCGCCCCCGCCGCCGCCCTCGCAGCTCCCGGGCCTGCCGCCGCTGGGCCTGTTGTCGGTCGGGGCCGGCGTGATGGTGGGGCTGCTCTGCGGCGCCTTCCGCCTCGCCCTGGAGAGCGCCGATCGTTTCCGCTCCACAATTCCAATCGCGTTGCACGACCGGCCCGCGCTCGGCTGCGCGCTGATGATCTTCGGGGCCGCCGCGGCGGCGTGGCTCGCCGCCTTTCTGGTGCGGCGCATCGTGCCTTCCGCCGTCGGCAGCGGCATCCCCCATGTCGAATCCGTCCTCCATAGAGACGAGCCGCCGGCTTCGCTCATTCTGCTGCCGGTCAAATTCATCGGCGGCGTGCTGGCCATCGGCGCCGGGCTGGCGCTGGGCCGCGAGGGGCCGTCGGTGCAGATGGGCGCGACGCTCGCGCATCAGATCGGCCGTCTCTTCCGCTGCGAGTGGCGCGACGCCGAGGCCCTGCTCGCTTCCGGCGCCGGGGCGGGACTGGCGGCGGCGTTCAACGCGCCGCTCGCCGGCTCGGCCTTCGTTCTCGAGGAGCTGCTGCGCCGCTTCGACATGCGCCATGCGACCGTCGCGCTCGGCGCCTCGGCCGGCGCCATCGCTGTGATGCGGCTCATGATCGGCCCGACGCCGGAGCTGCGCGTCGCGCCGCATTTCACGGCCGACGCGCTCGACGTTCCGGCGAGCCTCGCCCTGGGCGCCGCGGCGGGCGTCGTCAGCCTCGCCTATAATCGCGCTATTCTCCGCGCGCTCGATCTCGCCGACGATCTGCCTTGGCGGATCGAGCGAAAGGCGGCGCTGGTCGGCGCGGCGGTCGGCGCGCTCGCCTTTTTCGCGCCCGGCGTCGTCGGCGGCGGCGAAACGCTGACGCAGCGAACACTCGACGGCGAATTCACCCTCGCGACTCTCCTGATCCTGTTCGCGCTGCGCTTCCTGCTCGGCGTCGTCTCTTACGCAGCGGGGACGCCGGGCGGGTTATTCGCGCCGCTGCTCACGCTCGGCGCCGAGCTCGGCTTCTTCTTCGGCCTCGTCCTGCACGGCGCCGAGGCGCAGGAGAAGGGCATGGCCTATGCGATCATCGGCATGGCGGCCTATTTCGCCGCCGTCGTGCGCGCGCCGCTCACCGGCATGATCCTCATCACCGAGATGACCAATAGCTCCGAGCTGTTGCTGCCCATGCTCGCCGCCTGTTTCGGCGCCATGACCGCCGCCGCGGCATGCCGCAACGAGCCGATCTATGACGCGCTGAAGGCGCGCGCCGCGCGGCTCGCGCGACGGGCGGAGGAGTAGCGCTGCAGGCAGAGCGATCCGAGGAGCGAAAGCCCCCTCATCTGGCAAAGCTTCAGGCTGCGTCGGGAACGAGGCCGTCGTCGATCGACAGACGCTCGAGCAGGCTCTTGCGACGCTTGCGATCGCGCGGACGCGGCGGCTTGCGATTGTAATAGTCGAACAGGACCTCGCGATAGAGCTTCACCACCTGCCGCTCGTCGAGCGCGAACAGCATCCCGGCGGCGAGACGCAACAGCAGATAGACGGTTCCTTCGAACAGGAAGGCGCTCGGATGCGTGAACATCACCGGCAGCGCCGAGGCGATGACCGCGCCATAGAGCGAGGCGATCGCATAGCGCGGATTCTCTCGCGCCCACAGGAACAGGCGCAGCAGCTCGCGATAGCCGACGAGATTGACGAGCGGCGAATAGAGCTCGACGCTGAACATGCCGTTCTGCACATCGACGATCGCCCGCGCGAGGGCGACGATCGCCACGAGCGAATAGAAGATGGTGTCGCAACGGCGAAGGCAGAGCTCCTGGATGGCGTCGAAAGAAAACCCGCTTCTCTTCATGTCGGCTCCTCGAAGTCGAAAGGATGTCGCGCCAAAAGAGCCGCAAATCCGGCGCCGATCACGATGACGGCAGGGTGAAATTCAGCTCGCAGCATGCGCGCCGCTCCTGTAATACGTGGGATTTGGGAACGATCTGCGACCCGTTGTCGCGGCGGCGGGCGGCCTGCCCGGGCCCTTTGTGAGGCGCCCGGCGCCGAAACGACGGGCGCCTCGGGCGAACGGGGCCATGGCCTCCGGCGGCAAACCAAGTCATATTCACGACAAAGAAGATGGCGCTCGCATGCGGCGCCGGCGATCGGGGAGAACGCTCGAATGTCGGAAAAAATCTATCCCGTTCCGGAGGCGTGGCAAAAGGTCGCGCGCATCGATTCCGAGAAATATGAGGAGCTCTACCGACGCTCGATCGACGACCCGAACGGCTTCTGGGCCGAGCAGGCCCAGCGCATCGAATGGATCACGCCGTTCACGCGCGTCAAGGATGTCAGCTACGACACGCATAATGTCTCGATCGAATGGTTCGGCGACGGCACGACCAATGTCGCGATGAATTGCATCGACCGCCATCTGCCGCATCGCGCCGAGCAGACCGCCATCATTTGGGAGGCCGACGATCCCTCGCTCTCGCGCCACATCACCTACGCCGAACTGCACGAGCAGGTGTGCCGCTTCGCCAATGTGCTGAAGGCCCACGGCGTGCGCAAAGGCGATCGCGTGACGATCTACATGCCGATGATTCCGGAGACCGCCTACGCCATGCTCGCCTGCGCGCGCATCGGCGCCGTGCATTCGGTGGTGTTCGGCGGCTTCTCGCCGGACGCGCTCGCCGGACGCATCGAGGACGCGCAATCGGATGTCGTCGTCACCGCCGACGAGGGCGTGCGCGGCGGCCGGCGGATTCCGCTCAAGGACAATGTCGACGCGGCGCTGGAAAAGACGCCGGCGAAGACCGTCATCGTCGTCACGCGCACCGGCGCGAAGATCGACATGAAGCCGGGCCGCGATTTTCGTTACGAGGACGAGGCGAAAAAGGTTCCGGACGATTGTCCCTATGCCGAGGTCGGCGCCGAGGACCCGCTGTTCATTCTCTATACGTCCGGCTCGACCGGCAAGCCGAAGGGCGTGCTGCACACGACCGGCGGCTATCTCGTCTACGCCGCGCTCACCCATGAGCTGGTGTTCGATTATCGCGACGGCGAGGTGTTCTGGTGCTCGGCCGACGTCGGCTGGGTCACGGGCCACAGCTATATCGTCTATGGCCCGCTCGCCAATGGCGCAACGACGCTGATGTTCGAGGGCGTGCCCAATTATCCGACCGTCTCGCGCTTCTGGGAGGTGATCGACAAGCATCAGGTCGACATCTTCTACACGGCGCCGACCGCCATTCGCGCGCTGATGGGCGCGGGCGAGGAGCCGGTGAAGAAGACCAGCCGCAAATCGCTGCGCCTCTTGGGCTCGGTCGGCGAGCCGATCAATCCGGAGGCCTGGGAATGGTATCACCGCGTCGTCGGCGAGGGCCGCTGCCCGATCGTCGACACCTGGTGGCAGACGGAGACCGGCGGTATTCTGATCTCGCCGCTGCCGGGCGCGACGGCGCTGAAGCCGGGCTCGGCGACCAAGCCTTTCTTCGGCGTGCAGCCGGAGATCGTCGACGCCGGCGGCACTATTCTGCAAGGGGCGACGGAGGGCAATCTGGTGCTCGCCGACTCTTGGCCCGGACAGGCGCGCACCGTGTTCGGCGATCACGAGCGCTTCGTGCAGACTTACTTTACCGCCTATCCGGGCAAATATTTTACCGGCGACGGCTGCCGCCGCGACGCCGACGGCTACTATTGGATCACCGGCCGCGTCGACGACGTCATCAATGTCTCGGGCCATCGCCTGGGCACGGCCGAGATCGAGAGCGCTCTCGTCGCCCATGACAAGGTGGCCGAAGCTGCCGTCGTCGGCTTCCCCCATGCGATCAAGGGCCAGGGCATCTACGCCTATGTGACGCTGATGGGCGGCGCGGAGCCATCCGAGCGGCTGCGCAAGGAGCTCGTCGATTTCGTCCGCAAGGAGATTTCGGCGATCGCCTCGCCGGATGTGATCCAATTCGCCCCCGGCCTGCCGAAGACGCGCTCCGGCAAGATCATGCGCCGCATCCTGCGCAAGATCGCCGAGAACGAGTTCGGCGCGCTCGGGGACACATCGACCTTGGCCGACCCGAGCGTGGTGGAGGATTTGATCAGGAACCGGCCGGCGGGGTGAGGGACGCGCGGGCGGCGGACCGAATATTCCCGCCCGCCGACGAATAAAGCGTTCCTCCTCCCGCTTGCGGGAGGAGGTGGCCCCGCGAAGCGGGGTCGGATGAGGGTCCGAGCCGATAATCTGACTCAAATCGATGTGAACGCGCCAAATATGGGCGAGCCGGGAGGCGCCCTCTACGCCCCGTCCTATGGCGGGACAAGAGGCTGGACATTCGCCCCGTTCTGCGGTCTATGCGTCTCGCCATTCGCAAGACCCGGGCCGCCCCCGCCGTCCCGGGATTCGCGCGTCCCCACGACGCCCCCGGCGTCCGCGCGCGCCACAGAAAGGTTAGGAATTTCCCATGGCCGCCAAAGCGATCCTGCATATGTTGAGCACGCTGAAGCATATGAGCCCGTTCGACGTCAATATGGCGCTCGACGCGGGTTTCGACGCGGCGATTCCCTACACCAATGTGACGCTCGACGAGGTGACCGCTCTGGTGCAGGACGCGATGTTCTCTCGCGCGCCCTCGGCGGCCCTGCGCACAGGAGTCTTCTTCGCCGGCCGTGACGCGATTCTCGCGCTCGACATGCTGGAGGCCGCCAAGGGCGCGCTGCTGAAGCCCTTCGAGATTTCGCTGTTCGCCGATCCCTACGGCTCCTTCACCACCGCCGGCGCCATGGTCGCCTTCGTCGAGAAGGTGCTGCGCGAGAAGAAGCAGCGCGAGCTGAAAGGCGCCAAGGTCGTCGTCTATGGCGCAACCGGCGTCGTCGGCTTCTCCTCCGCCGTCATCGCCGCGCTCGAGGGGGCCGAGGTGACCATCGTCGGCTATAGCGGTCTCGACCGCGTCGTGAAGCAGGCGGACGAGATCGAGACGCGCTTCGGCGTCAAGGTGAAGCCGGCAGACGGCAGCACCGCCGAGCATGTCCGCGCCCTGCTCGTCGAGCATGAGATCGCGCTCTGCGCCGCGCGCGCCGGCGTGCAGGTGCTGTCGAAGGACGACCTCGCCGCCGCCAAATCCTCGCTGCTGATCGCCGCCGACGTCAACGCGGTGCCGCCGCTCGGCGTCGAAGGCGTCGGCCTGCACGACAAGGGCGTGGAGCTGCCTTCGGGCGCCCTCGGCATCGGCGCGCTGGCCATCGGCGACATCAAATACGGGACGGAAGCCGGCCTGTTCAAGCAGATGACAACCTCCGACAAGCCGCTCTGCCTCGACTTCCGCCACGCTTTCGCCCTGGCCCGCGAGCTGGTCTGACCGCGGAACGGCAACGCCTCGGCGGCTCGGAGCGGGCGAAGCCGTTCCGAGCCGTCGACCCCATCCACCCGAGGCCATAGGGCGTCCCGCAAGAACGCCCAGGCCGACCGCCCCCTTCCCCAGGGGGCGCGCAGCGCGCTTCGAATTTCCGAAATCATCGACATTCCGCGCGCTCTTTGGACTTTCGGAGGGTTTCGACATGACGAGCGCGATCGGCTGGGACATCGGCGGCGCCAATCTGAAGGCCGCGCGCGCCGAGGGCGGGCGGGTCGTCGCCGCTGTGCAGCTTCCCTGCAATCCGCATTACGGGCTGGCGCGGCTCGAGGAGGCGATCGCGACGGCGCGCGAGCGGCTCGGCCCCGCCGAGCGTCACAGCGTCACCATGACCGCCGAGCTGTCGGACGCTTTCGAGACGCGCGCGGCCGGCGTCGCGACGATCGCCGCCATTTTCCTGCGCCAGTCCGGCGCCACTCATGCTCTCTTCTACGCCGGCGAGCAGGGCCTCGTCCCCTATGGCGCGATCCCGGCGACGGCGACCGCCATCGCCTCGGCCAATTGGCGGGCGAGCGCCGAGCTGGTCGCGCGGCAGACGCCCGAGGCGCTGCTCGTCGACATCGGCTCGACGACCACTGATCTCGTTCCGATTTCCGGCGGCCGCGTCACGGCGCAAGGCGGCGGCGACGCCGACCGCCTCGCCAATGGCGAGCTCGTCTATTCCGGCCTGCTGCGCGGCGACCCCGCGGCGACGCTCGCCATGGCCCCGCTCGCCGGGCGCTGGGCCCCGTTGCTGCGCGAGAGCTTCGCCACCATGTCGGACGTTCATCGCCTGCTCGGCGCGCTGCCCGGGGAGGCGGACGCCGAGCCGGCCGCCGACGGGCGCGGCAAGACGGCGGAGGCCTCGATCGCGCGGCTCGCGCGGCTCGCCGGCCGCGACGCGGCGGACGCCTCTCCCGAGCAATGGCGCGCCTTCGCCGCTTTTCTGGCGCGCGCGCAGATGCGGCTGATCGAGGACCAGATTGCCCTGCTGCGCTCGCGCGGCGCGCTGCGCGACGATGCGCCGATCGTCGGCGCCGGCGTCGGCCGCGGGCTGGCCGTGCGGCTCGCCTGGGCCGAGGGCCGCCCCTATCGCGACATCGCCGAATTCATCGAGGCCGCCCCACAGGCGGCGCCGACGGCCGCCGATTGCGCGCCGGCAGCGGCGCTGGCGTTGCTGCTCTAACGGCGTGATTCAGCCGATTTGAGCGAGCCTGAAGGCTCGCGGTCCATGCACAGCCTTGAACCGCGTGTCTTCAGGCTCGCACTCGACAGGCTTCAAATTCGTCGACGCGAGCCGCCTGGCGGCCTGCGGCGCTCGATCAGAACACTCGCGTCCCCGAGACGCTCGGCTCGTCCTCATCGCTCGGCTGCGCTCTCGCCGTCGTCGGCGATCGGAAGCGACACGTCGAGACGCGTGCCTCCCGGGGCGCGCTTCTCGATGGTCAAGCGGCCGCCGAGCGCCTGGACGCGCTCGCGCATGCCGATGATGCCGAGGCCCATTTGCGGGCGATCCGGAACGCCTCTGCCGTCGTCCTCCACCGTGATGCGCAGAGCCGCGCCGCATTCGGCTTCGGCGTCGCTGTCCAGCGGCTCGAATTCGATGCGAATGCTCGCCCGGCTCGCGCCGGCGTGGCGAAACACATTGGTCATCGCCTCCTGCACCACGCGATAGGCGGTCGAGGCGGTCTGCTCGTCCAAAGTCGACAGATCATGCGGCGCGATCAGCACGACGGCGACGTCCGGACGCGCGATCCTCCATGAGGAGATGAGGCCGTCCAGCACCGCGCCGAGGCCGAAATCGGCGAGGCCCCTCGGCCGCAACCGCCCCAGAAGGCCGCTGATCAAGCTCTGCAGGGCCTCGCTCGCCTTGCCGATATTGGCGCAGATCTGCCGCAGCCGTCCGAGATCGGGCGCGCCGCTCTCGGCGAGCTCGGAAATCGCATGGGCGCCGGCGCGGATCGAAAACAGGCAGGGCCCCGCCTCGTCGTGGAGATCGCGGGCGATCGCCTTGCGCTCGTCGTCCTGCACACGAAGGATCTCGCTGAGCAGCGATCTGTTCTCCGCCTTCACCTGGTCGAGCGTCGCCGCGAGCGAGTTCACGGCGCCGGCGATGCCGCGAAACTCCGTCGCCCCGGCGAGCGCGACGCGCACGTTGCTCTTTCCCGCCTCCAGCTCCGAGAGCGCCTGCTGCATGCGGCCGAAGGGCTTCAACGAGCATCTGACGATGACGAGGACGATCGCCAATATTGCGGAAGTCGCGAGCAGGCTGACGAGCGCGAGCCAGGAGACGTCCGACCAGATCTCGGAGAGCTCGTCGAGCGGATTGGACATGATCGCGATGCGCCCATAGTCGACGCCGCCGACGCGCACCGGAATGATCGAGACGCGCGGCGGCGCGTCGACGAGCTCGACGAACCAGCCGGGAACGTCCATCTCCGCCGAAGGACGCCGCGCCAGCGCCTCGACCGGCGACTCGCCCGCCGACAGCACGCGCACGTCGACATGGCGCAGCGTCCCGAGGCTCTCGTAAAATCGCTTCAGCGCCGGCGCCGGATCGGTCGTCTCCTGAATGCTCGCGACCGTCATCAGGACGAGCTCGCGCGTCAGACGCAGGCTCGTCTCGTCCTCCGCGCGGATGCGCGGTCCCGCGTGCAGGACGAGAATTGCGATATCGACCAGCAAGGTCGCGACGAGCACGGCTCCGATGAGCCAGCTCAATCTCGCCTTGAGCGACAGGAACCACATGTGAGACCGCCGGGTTGCCGAACGAAGGAAGAAAGTAGGGAGAATCGAGTCCGGCTGCGAGCCGCAACCTGGGCGTCGCGAACGCGAAGCGCCGGCGCCGCGAGCACAAGGAGAGAGCCTCGCCGAAACGGCTCGGCCGACGAGGGGGAGGATTGTTTCCCTTCACCCGATGGCGCTGTCCAGACAACGGAAGATTATTGACAAATCGAACAAGATTTCAACATAGTCCTCGATCCAGCGCAAAGAAGGGCCATGATGCGCGTCCTCATCGTCGACGACCATCCCATGGTGATCGAGGGATGCCGCGGCATGCTCTCGGGGCAGGCCGACATCGAAGTCATCGAGGCGCATGACGCGCAAGAGGCGCTGAAGTCGCACGCCTCGTCCGCGCCGGACGTGACGGTTCTCGACATCAACCTTCCCGACGCGTCGGGCTTCGATCTGTTGCGCTCCTTGCTCGAGCGCGATCGCGAATCGAAGGTCATCGTGTTCACGATGAACGACGATCCGATGTTCGCGGCGCGCTCGATCGAGCAGGGCGCGCGCGGCTATGTCGCCAAGAGCGAGGATCCCGCCAGCTTCGTGAGGGCGATCCGCGCCGTTGCGAGCGGCGAGCGCTATCTCTCGAGCGATCTCGCGCTGAAGGTTGCCTTTTCGGACAAGCGAACGGCCAATCCGCTCGCGGCGCTCAACGAGCGCGAGCTCGACATCCTGCGCCATCTCGCCGACGGCAAGGACATGACCGAAATGGCCTTTGCGATGAAGGTCTCCTACAAGACCGTCGCCAACAGCTGCGCGCTGCTGAAGCGCAAGCTCGGCGCGAGGTCGCGCTCCGACCTCATTCGCATCGCTGTGGAGAACCGCTTGTCGAAGAAGCTCAGCTGAGGCTTCGTCGCCCGTCATTGCTCCGACGGGCCGAAACGCTCCTTCAAGATGCGCAATGTCTCCGCTCTGCTGGCGCCGCCGCGACGCAGCGAAAAATAATAGCCGCACAGCTCGCCATAGGTCGCCTTGCCCTTTTTGGCGTCGACCACAGCCGCAAGCTCCTCGATGATCGTCGCGTAATCCTCCGACATGCCCTCTCTGGCGAGCATTTCAGCGAGCTGCGCGGTGCGGTTCGCGACCATGCGCTCGGTTTCGAGAAAGGAGAAGTCCGCGCGCGCGAGCGCCTTTTTCAGCGTCGCGACGCGCGCGTCGTCCGGCGTCGCCGCGCGGCCCTGCTCCTTGCTCGCGAGCCAGACGGCCGGATCGGCTTCGTCGCGCCGCAGCCACGCGCCCGGCGTCTTGTCCTCGACGCGAACCGCATCGCTCGACGGCGCCTCACCCTTGCTCCTGCCGTCATCACAAGCGCAGAGAGCGACGCAGCCGAGCGCGACGGCGATGCGCAAGGGCCGCATGCGCACCGCGCCTGTCGAAGCGATGAAGGCGATCGCCGCCATGAGCGCCGCCCTATTTCGCTTCCACCTTGCTCTTCAAGCCCTTCAAGCCGGAGGAGAGAAACTCCGACATCGCCGTGCGCGCGGCGTCGTCGCTGAGATTGTCCGGCGGCTCATTGCCGGTGTCGCCGCGATAGAGGCGGCCGTACCATTGCACCTCGCTGCCGCCGCCGGCCGCGGGCTTGATCGCGAATGTCACCGAATAGGAGCTGATCGGCAGCACGTCGAGATTGGGATCGGCCATGCGATAGGAATATTTGAAGGCGGCCGGATCATATTCATCGAGGCTCTCCTTCAACGTGCCGCCCTTGCGGAAGGTGAGCACGCGCTCCGCTCCGATCGCGTCGCCGCCCGTCGCCTCGACGCTCTGGATAGACGGATGCCACGCCGCGAGTCCGTCGAACTTGCCGGCGACCGCCCAGACCGCCTTCGGATCGGCGGCGATGGTGATCGACTCATTGACCTTGATCGGCGTCGGACCATGCGCCAGCGCCGGCGATGCGAGCAGCGCGGCGAGCAATGTCAGATAGATTTTCATGCGACTCTCCTTTCGGGGGGCTTGTTGGCTGCGCGAATGATCTCTCTTCGACGCGCGCGTTGCTCGAGCAAGGGCGTCGCGACGAAGGCGGCGAGCAGCAGCGCGCCCGCCGATGCGCCGAAGACGGGACGCATATCCAGCGCCGCCTCGCGCATTCGCGGCGTCGCCGCGGACCGGAATGCGCGCGCCAGCTCCGCGGCGCCGTCGAGATGCGTGTAGACGAGCCCGGTCCGATCGGCGAGCGTGCGAAGATAGGGCTCGCGCACGGACGACATATGCTCGACGCCGGCGGTCATCGTCGCGCCGAAGGGCGCGTTGCGGGCGTTGTAGCCTTCGCGCTGCTCGGCGCCGGCAGGCGGCAAGCCATGGCGATTCTCATGCGGCACGTCGTCGACGCCATAGAAGCCGATCTCGCGGCCTTCGTCGTTGAATTTGGGGATCGGCGACAATCGATAGCCGCCGACGCCGATGATCAGCCCTTTCGTCTCGCCGGGACGGCCGTCGAAAACGGGACCGCCCGAGGCCGGAAGCGGCGGCGCCTCCTGTCCATCGGTGAAGAACAGAACATCGGCGCGCAGCTCCTTCGCCATGTCGATCGCGCGATAGAGCCCGGCGGCGACATGGCTGTCTCCCTCCCAGGCCATGCGCCAGTCGAGCGCGTCGATCGAGCCGCCGAGCTGCGCATAATCGGCGCAGACCTCGATCGGCTCGTAGAGCAAAAACGGCCGCCGTTCGGAGAACACGCCGAGCGCGATGCGCGATGCGCAGGGCAGGCCCGCGATCATCTCGCGCAGCGCCGCCTTCACCGCGTCGAGCCGGCTCTGCGGACGCCCGTTCGCAGCATAGTCGCGCGTGTTCATGCTGCCGGTGATATCGACGACGAGCAGCGCGTCATAGCCGACGCGCGCCACTGAGATCTGCGGCGCGAGGAAGCTCGACGCCAGCAGCAGCGTTGCCGCGAGCAGCAGGAGGAGCCGCGGATCGCGCCAGTCGGGCCGCATCACGGCAGGCCCTTGGGCGCGCCGGGCGTGTCGGTCCACAGCTTCCTGGGATCGGCTTGCAGCTCGTCGCCCTGCTCCTGCTCGAAGGCCGGATAATCGCGAATGAGGCGCGAGGCGACGTCGTAATTATATTTCGCATCCCAAAATGCGGGCGCGAGCTGCAGGGCGCGGCGGTAGTCCCGCTTCGCCAGATTGACGAAGGGCGGAGCGGCGTCGAGCTCGCCACGCTCGATGAGATCGAATGTCTTGCGCAGCAGCGCATTGGCGACGAGATAATGCGCGCGCGCGCGAAGCGCCGCCTCGCCGCGTCGATCGAGCGCGTCGACGAGGAGGCGCGCGCGATCGACCTCGTCTCGTATCGTCAAAAAGGCGATGCGCGCGAGGAGCAGCTCGGGCGCGGCGCCCTCGCCGATCTCGACGTCATGCCCCGAGCGCAGCCGCTCGATGGCCGCGTTCGTCGCATGCGCGTCGCGCCATCGCGCGACCGAGGATAAAGTCGCCGCCGTGAGCGCGCACAGCCCGAGGACCAGCAGGAAAGAGCGCCAGTTTCGCCATGCGCCGCCGGCGGCGCGGCGCGCCCGCGCGATTTTTTCGTGCAGCGATCGGGCGGTCATGCGCCTTGCTCGCGCGTCGGCGGGCGAACTTCGGCGAGCTTGGCGAGAAGCAGCGCGACGGCGCAGCCGAGCGCAATGCCGAGGACGAGGCCGCTCAGCTCGTCGCGCGGACGCTTTTCGACATAGCGGACCGGACGCCGCTCCAGGCGATCGATCTGGGCGACCGCTTGCTCGGTCGCCGCCGGTCCCTCGGCCTCGAAGGCGCGGTAGGAGACGCGCAGCGATCGGAAGAAGAGATCGAGATGGCGCTCGGGCGCAGCTTGCGGCGTGTCGAATTCCGGGTCCGGCTCGTCGAAGATGCCGGCGCTGCCGGCGGTGCGCAGAAACAGCCAATAGAGAGCGACATTCGCCTTCTTCATTTCCGCACGCAGATCGTCCTGTATGCGCGGATCGATCACGCCGGCGCCATCCGACACGAGCACGATGGCGCGCGATCGATCGCGCTCGCCCGAGCCGATCATCGCCAGCGCCATCGCCAGCCCGCGCCCGATATTGGTGTAATCGAGGCCCGGACGATCGACGGCGTCGATCGCGGCCTTGATCGCCGTGCGATGGTCTGACATCGGCATCAACAGCAGGGGCGCGGTAGAAAAGCCGACGACGCCGACGCGATCGTGAGCGCGGCGATCGACGAAGCCTTGCAGCAGGCGTTTGGCCGCAGAGGCTTTCGACTCTTCGCTTCCCGCCGGCGTGCGTCCGGCAAAAGTCTCGTTCATGCTGCCGCTGCGATCGATGAGGAAGACGATATCCGCGCCTTCGCCGATCCGCTCATGTTCCGCTCCCGCGCGATAGGGCGCGGCGGCGGCGAGGATCGACGCGGCGATCGCGCCGGCGCCGAGCGCCTTCAGTCCGACGGCGACGGCGCGCGACACGCCGTCGCGCGGCGCCGCGTCGATAGCCGAAAAGCGCGACGCGCGCAGGGCGGAGCGCAGCAGCGGCGCGACAGCGAAGGGCAGGAACGCCAGGACCCAGAGAGTTTCGACGCCGAAGCCGCTCATGTCGCGCGCTCCCGCTCGGCGAGCGCGCCGGCGAGGCGTGCGAGCCCGCCGACATCATGATCTTTCTCGCGCGCGCCGCCGAAGAACAGGCGTTCGGACGCCGTGAAGAACCGGCGCAGCGGCGCCTCGAGCGGCGCATATTGCGGATGCGCGATCAGAAAGGCGCCGAGATCATGGCCGAGAATGCTGCGGCCGGCGGTCGCGTCGATGGCGCGATGCAGGCTTTGCGTCGCTGCGCGAATCTCCTCGTCGGCGCAAGCATGTCGCGCCTGCGCGCCGAGGCGGCGTGCGAGCCGCGCGAAGCGACGCGCGCGGCGCAAATGAAAGGGCGGCCAGCCGCGGTCGCGTGCGACGGCGGCGAAGGCCAGCAGGGTCGCGGCCGCCAGAATTGCAGCGACACGCTTCGGTCTCGCCTCGTCGATCTTCGGCGGCGCGCCATCCGGACGCAGATAGTCGACCGCCTCCGCGGCTTTCGTCGGCGTCACCTCCCGCAGCGGCGCGACGCCAACCGACCAGGCGGGTATCTGCAAGGTCTCGTTGCCCGCCGGATGCGAGAGGATCAGAGCAAAGCCGGGAATTTTAATGTCGCGCACATCGAGCGAGACATAGAAGTTCTGATAGGTGAGATGCAGGCGCCACAGCTTGCCGCCGTCGTCGCCGAGCGGCTCGAGCGCGACATCGCGCAGGTCGAGCGAAATCGTCAACGGTCCGGGGCTCGGCAGGGAAGCAGCTTGCAGCTCGGCGTCGGCGCTCGCGCGAATGTCGACCCAGGCATGAATGAGATCGCCGACGAAATAGCCGAACGGCCGCTCGGAATGAATTTCGGCGACGCTCTCCGCGCGGGCCGCGAGGGAGGACAGCAGCAGGAGGAGCAGCAAAGCAAATCGCATCGCGCGCCTCACGCCGCCGCCAATTCTCGACCGAATTCGAGCGCGTCGAAGCGATCGCGCACAATGATCGGAGGCCGCGCGCGTCCGCCGGCGAGACGCGAGATCTCGTCGAGGCGTCGCCGTTCCTGCTCGATCCAGCGCGCCTGCAGGCTCGGACGCATCGCGGTCAGGCGGCGCGCTCCGGTCTCGGCGTCCACCAATTCGAGCAGGCCCCAGCGCGGCGGCCTCTCCTCATTCGAGTCGACGATCGCTACCGGGATCGCGTCATGGTGGGCGAAGGCGGCGAACACGCCGTTTGTCAGCTCCGCCGGCCATCGGAAGTCGGAGATCAAGAAGACGAGCCGCCGCGAGGCGCCGAGCGCCGCCGCCGCGTCGAGAAAGCCGCGCGCGCCTTCGCCGCTGCATCGCGCCGCCCTCAGACGCTCGGCGGCGCGCAGCGCGAGGCTGCGCGAAGCGGTCGCCGGAATGAAGGCGTCTTGCCGCAGCGCATGATCGCAGCCGATGAGGCCGAAGCGATCGCCGACGCGATTGGCGGAAAAGGCGAGCGTGCCGCAGAGCTCGGCCATCAAGTCGAATTTTGCGCCGAAGGCCATGGACGCCGAGAGATCGGCGATTGCATAGATGTCGATCGCTTGCCGCTGCTCGAAGCGTCGGACATAGGTTTCCCCGAAAGGATCGCGCAAGGTCGCGCGCACGTCGATGCGTCGCGCATCGGGATGACGCAGGAACGGCGTCTGATCGCGAAACACGCCGAAGCCGCCGACCTCGCTGGACGAATGCGAGCCGATCCGATTCGAGCGAAAGCGGCCGCGCGGTCGATAGGCGATGTCGAGCGGCGCGGTCATGGGGTCGGCGTCGCGTCGAAGACGGCGCGGCAGAGCTGCTTCACCGGCTGATCGCCGCGCATCGCATAGATCGGATCGACGAAGATGCGATGCGCCATGACCTCGATGAACAGCTCGCGAATGTCCTCGGGAATGAGATAGTCGCGCCCCTCGAGGAAGGCGCGCACGCGCGCCGCGCGCACGAGGAAGGCGAGGCCGCGCGGACTCGCGCCGCCCTTGACGAGATGGGCGACATCGAGGTCGGGAAGCGACACCGAAGCGGAGGCCGGCTCGAGCAGCGCCAGCCAGAGCCGCAGCACATAATGTTGAAGGGCCTCGCTGGCCTGTACCCGCTCCTGAATCGCATCGGCGACCGCGCCGACGGCGCGATAATCGAAGGAGCCGGGCTCGACCCGCTGAACCAGCGCGTCCGGATCATGGAAGCGCGGATCGAACAGCAATTGCCGGCGGGTTTCCGCGTCGCGCGGCGCCGTGACGGCGATCTCCATGAGAAAGCGGTCGCGCGCCGCCGCCGGCAGCTCGAATGTTTCTTCCCGTTCGATCATATTGCGGTCGGCGAAGACTTGCAGATGCGGAAAAGCATAGTCGCGATCGAATGCGGACACGCTGCGCTCGGCCATCAGCCGCAGCAGCAGCGAATGCACCTGCGGGCGCGCGCGATTGATCTCGTTGAAAAAGAAGACCGACAGCCGATCGGCCTTGCGCAGCAGCGCGCCGGGCTCCACGCGGGGCCGGCCATCGTCGGCGAGGTAGGTGTGATAAAGAATGTCGGTCGGCATCATGTCGACCGTGCCCTCGACGCGGACAAAATCGCCGCCGAGCGCGCGCGACACCGCGCGCAGCAGAGTGGTCTTGCCGACGCCGACATCGCCTTCGAGCAGCACATGGCCGCGGGAGAAGATCGAAATGGTGATCAACCGGATCGCGCGCGACTGCCCGATGACGGCCTTCTCGATCTCCTGCTCGAAGCGGCGCGCGCGGTCCCGCCAGACGTCGAGCCTTCCGTCGAATGTCTCACTCACGCTTGCGCCCTTCGACATATGGGCAGCGCGGCCACGATCTCGGGAAGGAACACGATGCGTTGTTGTCGAATGACATCGTTGGTCCAGATCGTGGCCGCCTGTTTCTGATGGTCTGCGTCGCCCGAGACGAAGACGCCGAAGGCCCCTTCCCTCATCCTCCCCCGCTGCGCGGGAGAGGGGCGGCCGAACTTTCACGGACCCTCGATGAAGCGCCGTAGCTGCTCCCTCTCCCGCGCAGCGGTGGAGAGTTGAGGAGGGGGCAATGAGCCCCCTTCGTTTTCATCGAAGCAGGTCTCGAGTCATTTCATTTGCAGCGAAGGGCCACCGCTCGACCGATTGCGTTCGAACGGAACACGCTCGCCGCGAGATTTCCTTATTCCGCCGGGATCTTGTCGACTTCGTAGATCCACTTGCCGCTCTTCTTGAAATAGGCGACCCGCTTCTGGTTGCGCGCTTCCATCGCCTGGATGGAGGTCTGCTGCTTGGCGAGTTCCTTGGGATCATGCTTGGGATCGTATTTCGAGCCCTCGACCTTCTCCGGGAAGCCGGGCTTGGGCTCCCAGCAATTGCCGGGGGCCTTGCACTTGGTGCCGTCATAGGCGAGCGCCGCTCCGAACGGAGCCGAGCACAGCGCGGCCGCGAGAGCCAGCGCGACAGTCCGATGCTCAAATTTCATTTGCTTGTCCTCCCTTTCTGATGCGAAGCGACAGCGCGCCCGACCGACTGAGCGCGCTCTCCCCTATTTCCCTTTCGCCGGGGCGCAGAGGCCGGGGGCGTCGTCCGGGAATGTCTCGCCCTGCTGATAGGGCTTGTAGGCCTTCTTCTGCGCCTCGGTGAACCACGGCGCCTGCGCCACATCGTCCTTATAGAGATGTCGGACCCAGGCCATGACCTTCAACATTTCGTCGAGCGTCAGATTGCCGTATTGCGGCCCCATCGAGGCTTGCGCGCCGCCGAAGATGGTGGAGAAGAGACCCACATCGGTCGCATTGTCCGGATAGGTCCAATAGCTGTCGTTGAGGCCGGGACCGATCTTGCCCTCGCCGAGATGGCCATGGCAGCCGGAACAGGCCGAGAGGAAGGTCTGCTCGCCCTGCTTCAGGCAGCTCTTGTCCTCGATGTAAGGATCGACGCCCGTCTCCAGGAATTTCTTCACGCCGGGCGTGTCGCGCCCTTCCGGCAAAGCCTCGTTGAAGTCGAGCGGCTCGCCGGTGACCGTGTTGTGGAAGCCGAGAGACGTCGACTGGCCGAAAGCCACGGTCGCGACTCCGCTCATCAATGCGCAGCACAGCAGAATGGACGCGCTTTTCTTGTTCCTGCTCACGATATTTTTCTCTCCCTGCTCCGGATCCGCTAGACGGCTCGATCAATGAGCGAGCGAGAGAAGCGGAACGCCTTCCGCTTCGAGAATCGCGTCGATCTTCGGCTTTGCGGTCGTCAGCGCCGCGTCGATCTGCGCCAGCAGCGCCGTGTCGTCGCGGCGCACGCCGACCGACTGGTCGAATTGCTGCGGAACCTTTTCTCCATTGCTCTTCGCCGCATCATCCGCGATCGTTTCGACACGCAGAGCGGTCGAGGAGCTTTTCACATAGCGGGCGACATCCGGCGCGAAGGCGACGGCGATATCGGCGGCGCCGGTCGCGACTTCCTGCACCATCCGGCTCGGATCGATCTGCGTGTACTGATTGCGCGCCGACCGGAAGTTCACGAGCGAATAGAGATAATTCATATTGTTCTCGTAGAGCCCCTTGTCCTTCATCAGGACCTCGCCGGGCGAGCCGAAGGCGACCGCGAGACGGCCGAGGCTGTTGAGCCGCGGATCGTTCCAGGACTTGATGTCGAGCCCCCGGTCGGCGCGCGTGACGAAGACATAGCCGGCGCGATAATAGGGCTTGGAGCTGGCGACGCGCGGATCGCCGGTGTCGAGTCCGACGACGACATCGCAGAGCTTCTTATCGAGAAGGTCGCGAACGACATAGATCGCCGGCCGGTCGGTCCAGACGAATTGCGGCTTGCGCTTCATCGCCTCGGCGAGCGCCACGGCAATCTTGTTCTCGAGGCCGGTCTCGTCCGCCAGGGACAGCGGCGGCTGGTTCTTCGATGCGCAAATGCGAAGCATATTCGGGTCCGCGGCCTGCACGGCCTGGGCCGGCGCGGGCGGCGCGTCCGGGTTCTGGACGCCGAGAGACGCGGCGCCGGCGGTCGCGCTCCACATCAGCTGCAGCGCCGGCACGGAGAGCGTCACGACGGAGCGGAGTTTACGAGACATGTTTCACCCTAGACAGCGGATCGCGATATGTATTCGAGCGTCCGGGCGTGTCGGCGTCCGAACGCGGAAGCCGCCGCCGGCTGAGCCGGCGGCGGTGCGGAAAGCGATCAGTTCGCCTTGTATTCGCCGAGGTTCACATCGTCATAAGGGCCCTTGCCATTCAGCGAGAACACCATCACGCCGCCACCCATCTGCGTGTAATTGGCGAGCTGCTTGAAGGCGCCCACCGCGCCGAGGCCGGCGGTCGGGTCCTGCAGGTCGAACACGAGGCCCACTCCCGGCCAGCCGCCGACGCCGTACAGGATGGCGACATATTCGACGCCCTTGTGCTGATAGACGATCGGATGGCCGATGACGCCCGACGGAAGCTTGAACTTCCACAAGAGCTCGCCGGTGTCGCTGTGACGGGCCTTGATGAAGCCGTCGAGCGTGCCGTAGAACACGACATTGCCCGCCGTGGCCGCCGTGCCGCCCCAAACGGCGAAGCGCTCCATCTTCTCCCATTTGAACTTGCCGGTGATGGCGTTATAGGCCTTGATCTGGCCGAGACCCTCGCCCTTCTGCCGATCGCCCTTCGGACCCGGATACATGTTGAGCGCCGCGCCGACGAAGAACTGACCCGCGCGATAGGGAAGCATGAAGGGCTCCCAATCCATGCAGATATGATTCACGCCGAGGAAGAACAGCTCCTTGGTCGGATCATAGGAGTCGAGGCCCTGATTGTGATAGCCCATCGCCGAGGGGCACACGTCCTTGGCGAGATGATCCATGCGCGTGCCATATTCCGGATCACGAACCGGCAGACCCGACTTCAGATCGACCTTCTTGAACACATTGACCGTGTCGTCGATCTTGTCGGCGGAGACCAGCGTGCCGTCGGTGCGGTCGAGCGTGTAGACGATGCCGTTGCGATCGGGATGGGTCAGCAGCTTGCGCAGCTTGCCGTCCTTGTCCTTCTGCTCGCTCAGCATCATGAAGTTGATGCCGGCGTAGTCCCACTCGTCGTGCGGCGTCTTCTGATAGCCGAACTTCGCTTCGCCCGTCTCGAGATCGCGGCCCCAGATGGTCATCGTCCATTTGTTGTCGCCCGGGCGCATCGTCTCGTTCCACGGCGCCGGATTGCCGCTGCCGTAATAGACGAGGTTCGTGCCCGGATCATAAGCGAACCAGCCCCAATTGGTGCCGCCGCCGATCTTCCAGGCGTCGCCTTCCCAGGTGGAGGTGCCGAGGCCCTTCTGGCCGTAATGCGGATTGGCCTTGTTGAAGTCGTCGCCGATCAGCACGTCGGAATCCGGGCCGGTGGCGTAGGCGCGCCACTTCTGCTCGCCGGTGCGCACGTCATAAGCGGTCATATAGCCGCGCACGCCGAGTTCGGCGCCGGAGGAGCCGATGAGCACGATGTTCTTATAGACATGCGGAGCGACGGTGAGCGTCGAGCCGACCTTATAGTCGGAGTTCTCGATCTTCCACACCAGCGCGCCGGTCTCGGCGTTGAGCGCGACGACATTGCCGTCGAGCAGCGTCTTGACGATGAGCGACGGCGTGACGCCGTCGGTCGGCCAATAGGCGAGGCCGCGATTGACGATGTCGCAGCAGGCGACGGCGCGGGCCGCGGCGTTCTGCTTCGGCTTGTCCTGCCAGAGGATGCGGGTCGGATCGTCGAGATTGAGCGCGAATGTATTGTTGGGGAAAGAGGTGTGAACATACATCTTGCCGTCGATGACGAGCGGCGAGCCTTCAT
Organism: Methylosinus sp. Sm6; assembly: GCF_019802345.1. Classification (GTDB taxonomy): domain Bacteria; phylum Pseudomonadota; class Alphaproteobacteria; order Rhizobiales; family Beijerinckiaceae; genus Methylosinus. The sequence continues at coordinate 33,866 of NZ_JAINDZ010000007.1, forward strand.
GCCCGCTGAGCAGGCCGGTCGAGAAGGACCACGACACCTTCAGATTCTTGACATTGTCGGTGTTGATCTGCGTCAGCGTGCTGTAATGGTTGGCGCTGTAGTTCTTGCCCTGCATCGCCCAATTGTCTTCGCTCTTCGCCAGAGCCTCGAGCTTGTCCTCCGCGCGCGCCGGGGCGGAGAGCGCGAATGGCGCCGCGAGCAGGACGCTCACGAGGGATACGGAATTCAGCAGCTTCCTCATCGACGAGTCCTCCTGCGACGGGCGCGCGCGCCTCGCGGCGCTTTCGTCGAGCGCTTTCGTCGCCTCGTGAAATAGATTTGACGGTCGGCTGATCCGAAACCGTCTTGGTTTTTGCGTCCGTCCCTTCTCCGTAGAGAGCTCGATGACGGATCAGGTGGACCGGGAGCATATAAATTTAGGCGCGATAGTCTGTCTGCATGATTTATCGGTCATGTCGCGCGGGAAAAACATGCAACCGCCGCAGAAAATATCTCGCATCGCCACGAGCGCGCAAAAGCGGCTAAATCTGCGCATGCAATCGCGACGCGCGCGCATGATTCGATGCGCGCGACAAGGAAGATCGAAAATGAGCTCGAGCGGCCTCCCGGCTATGGCGTCGCAGTCGTTTCTCGCACGGATTCGCGCGCGCGGCGTGGCTCTTTCGCTGATTGCGGCGCTGCTCGCCGCCGCGGCCTTCGCTTCGTTCGCCCGCGGCGCGGGCTCGGCCTCGATCGAGGAAGCGGCGCTCTATCCGCGCGACGATCGGCGGATGTTCGGGCGCGCGGATGAGGAGCGCTTTCCCGGCGCCGGCGTGCTGATGTGCTACACCGACGCTGGCGCGCTCGAGCGCGCCGCCGCGGGATGGCTGATCGGCTCGCGCGATCTCGTCGTCGTCAACGCGCATAATTTCATCGATCGGCAGGGCGCGCCGACGCGCCCGGTCGGCGATTGCTTCTTTCGCATCGCCGAGCAGGATCTCTATTTCGACCCGGAGAGCCTGCGGCTCGGACCGCCGAAGGGAACGAGCGCTCTGCACATCACCGATGATTGGGCGCTGCTGCGGCTGCTATGGCCGGCCCCGGACATGATCCGGCCACAGCCGGAACCCGACGCCAGCGGCGTCGCGACCGGAGCGCAGATGCGCGTGACGATGGTGTCGCCGGCCGGACACGGCAATTCGCGGCTCGCGGCGACGCTCGAGCCCTGCGAGATTCATCGCATCGACGCGGCGACCGAGACCCATGTCCGCCGCGCGCGCCACGACTGCAACGACGGCTATGGCGGCTCGGGGTCCGGGCTCTTCGACGAACAGGATCGGCTGATCGCCATGCACAGCGCCTCGCTCGACATGAATGCGCGGCGCCCGTTCGACATCGAGGCGCATTACGGGTCGGCGCTGCTGTTCGAGGGCGATCTGCTGGCGGCGATAAGGGAGCGGCTGCGCGCGCCGAGGTAATGCACGAAATGGTGGGCGGCACAGGGATTGAACCTGTGACCCCTCCCGTGTGAAGGGAGTGCTCTCCCGCTGAGCTAGCCGCCCGGGATCGGCCTGCTGTACGAAACGGCGCCGCATGCGTCAAGAGCATCCGAAGCGTTTCGTGAGGTTGGAGCGTCCGACCCTGCCGGCTCCCCTCTGTCCCGCAAGTGGTCCGAAGAACGGCGCAGGTCCGCGCGAGCGACTTACTATCGTAGCCGGGGCGGCGCAGCCGCATTCGTCGACTCTCCCGGCCTTGCGAGCACGGGCCGGCGGCACAGCGGCCGCGACCCGACCTCTCTATTGATATCATTGTAATATGAAAATTGCCTCAGGCGACCAGCGCGGGCGTCGCTCCTCCGCGCTCGAAATACAATGATATCATTCTGATTTATCAAATTTGCGCGCATACGGCTTCGCTCTAGACAGCCGCATTAATACCTATAAAATAGGTCTGGAAAATGTGATGGAGGGGTTCATGAAGGCTGATTCTCGGGCCAGAGCGCGCCAGTCGATGTTGCGCGGCCGGCCCGCCGTGCGGCGGTTCGCCCTCGCGACGACGGCCTTGAGCGGCTTCGCCTCGCTGGCGGTCGCACAGGAGCCGGCGACGAGCGCGCAGGCCGGCGGCCAAGCCGCCGCCGCTCAGGTCGAGGAGGTCAAGGTCACCTCCCGTCTGCGCGAGGAGAAGGCCCAGGACGTTCCGCTTCCCGTCTCGGTCGTCGGCGGAAAGACCGCCGATCGTGAGCATATCGAGCGGCTTCAGGACTTCGCGCAAAAGGCGCCGAGCTTCACCTATTTCGTCGGCAATCCGCGCGGCTCCGGCGTCGCCATCCGCGGCACCTCGGGCGCGTTCCAGAGCACGGACGGCGCGGAGAGCGCGGTCGGCTTCATCGTCGACAATGTGTTCTTCACCCACACCGGCTTCCAATGGGCCGACTATGTCGATCTGCAATCGCTCGAGATCGCGCGCGGCCCGCAGGGAACGCTGCTCGGCAAGAACACGACCGCCGGCGCCGTCGTCATTCACACGCAACTGCCCTCCTTCGCGCGCGGAGCGACGCTCGAAACTTCCTACGGCAACCGCAACCGCTTCATCGAGAAGCTCAACGTCACCGGGCCGATCATCGACGACCAGCTCGCCTATCGCGTGACCTTCTTTCTCGACAAGAGCGACGGCTTCATCCACGACAAGGTGACGGGTGCGGGCCTGCTCGACAACGACCGCTGGGGCGTGCGCGCGCAGCTGCTCTATGTCGGCGACAATTTCACCGACCGCTTCATCTTCGAGCGTCTGCGTTCGGACGAATACAACAACTATTCGGCATTCAACGGCGACTCGATTCCGTTCTTCGCCAATGGCGCGGCGAATCCGAATCAGTTCTCGAAGCTGATAGCCACCCGCCTCGGCAAGACGGCGCTCAACATCAATGATCCTTACAGCCCCTATCTGACGCGCCTCGGCAAGCTCGATCAGCGCACGCATGGCGCGTCGAACGAAATCAATATCCAGATCGGAGCCAACACCCTCACCTCGGTGACCGCCTGGCGCAATTTCATTCTGCATCCGCGCAATTCGCTCGGCGCCGGCACGACCGTCGGCAACGAGCTCGAAGTCTCGTCCGGCGCCTTCGACACCTACGCCAATCAATTTTCGCAGGAGATCCGCCTCGCCTCCCCCAAGGACGAGACGCTCTCATGGCAGGTCGGCCTCTATGGCCTGCGCGAGAACGTCTGGTCGTTGCGACACGACGATTACGGCAGCGACGCCGCGCAATGGTTCAGCAACAATATCGACACCGATCCCGGGCTTCTCAATGGCGTCGTTTGGCACGGCGACGGCAAGATGTCGACGACGAGCTTCGCAGCGTTCGGGCAAGCGACCTGGCGTATAGACGAGCAATGGGCGCTCACCGCCGGCCTGCGCGACACCTATGAGATCAAGACCGGTTCGAATGTCGCCTGGATCAGCGGCGCCAATCCCGCCTATAATTACGCCGCCGTCCTCGCGCTCGTGAAAAAAGCCAAGGGCTTGACCACTTTCGACACCGGCTTCAACGAAAAGGCCAACAACTCGCTTTCCGGCCTGTTCAATCCCTCCTATCGAGTCAACGAGAATTTTCTCGTCTACAGCTCGGTGTCGCGCGGCGAGAAGTCAGGCGGCGTCAACACCACGGCGCAGCCGGTCGGAACGACCGGCACATACCAGCCGGTCATCATCAAGCCGGAAGTCACCTGGGACTATGAGCTCGGCGCAAAGACGAGCTGGTTCGACAACAAGCTCGTCCTCAACGCCAATCTCTACTGGCAGGACACGTATAACTTCCAGACCCAGCTCACCGACGATTCGCTCCGCGACGGGTCAGGCAATCCGATCGTCAATTCTTATCTCGGAAATATCGGCCATGTGCGGTTCCGCGGCGTCGAATTCGACGGCCGTTGGCAGTCGCCGATCGAGCGCCTGGCCTTCACTTTTTCCGGAGCTCTCACGGAAGCTCGCTATATCGACCACCCCAAAGGTCCGCGGCCGGTCGATTGGGGTTACGACGGCGCGCCGACCTCCGTCAATCTGTCCGGGACCAAGGCGCTCGGCGTATCGCCGCTGACATTCAATGTCGGCGCGACATACGAGCATCCCATCGGCGCGGTCTTCGCCGACGCCGGACTGCCCGACCAGATTTTCGCCTATACCTATGTCAACGCCTCCTGGAAGGACACGACGCCCTTCTCCAATCCCTATTCCATCTACAAACTGGAGCAGCGGCCCTATACGCTCGTCAATCTCGGTATCGGCCTGCGGACAGAAGACGACAAATATAATCTGTTCTTCTGGGCTAAGAACCTGTTCGACGAGCGCTACAAGACATCCATGACGATCGCCCTCTCGACGCCGAATTATTACACATTCGGCGATCCACGCTGGTTCGGCGGAACGCTGCGCGTAAAACTGTATTGAGACGCTCCGCCGAGCGTGCTCGCGAAACTATATCCTTCCGGAGATTCGATATGACCCTCTTCCGCTCGTCTTTCCTGTCGCTGGCCGGCGTCTTGTCGGCGAGCCTCGCCTGCGCCGCCGACCTTCCCAGCCATAAGGCCCCGCCGATCGTCGCCCCGCCCGCATTCAGCTGGCAGGGCGGCTATATCGGCCTCTACGCCGGCGCGCTGCTCGGCGAAGGCCGGTTCCATTTCCTCGGCCAGGCGCCGCTGCGCGGCTCCGGCTTCGTCGGCGGCGGCACGCTCGGCTACAACTGGCAATACACGCCTGAAGTCGTGCTCGGCGTCGAAGCCGATTTCGGCTTCCGCGGCCAGATCGCGGCCGAGACCGTCTCCGGCATCTACCCGGGTCCGACCGACAGCGGCGTTCTCGGCACGCTCAGAGGCCGCGCCGGCTACGCCTTCACGCCGGGCTGGCTCCTCTATGCGACCGGCGGCTTCGCCTATGGAACGGATTTCGTGCCGCGAACCTTCTCGGCCAATTCTTACGGCATTTCGGGACAGGACAGCACCGGCGGAACCGTTCGCGCGGGCTGGACCGTCGGCGGCGGCTTCGAGCACCAATTGTTCGATCGCGTCTCGGTGAAGGGCGAATATCTCTACGTCTGGCTCGTCGGCAGCAGCCCGAGCTACACGTCGAACATCGGCACGGTCAGCGGCGGCGTGAGCAGCGCCGGCCATGTCGTTCGCGCCGGCTTGAATTATCGCTTCGGCGGCGCGAACTGACGCTCCGGCGGGCCGTCCGGGCGTCGGCGCAGTGGAGCGCGCCGACGTCCCGGGGGGCGGCTCGCGCCACGCGCACGATTTGCTATGATGCGGGCGATGAACTCCCCGCCACTCCCCTCCCGGCGCAGCGCCGTCGCTCCCTTCATCGCCATGGACGTTCTGCGCGAGGCGCGCGCGCTCGAGCGGCAGGGGCGGCGCATCGTCCATATGGAGCTCGGCGAGCCCGGCGCGCCGGCCCCGCGCGCTGTACGAGAGGCGGCGGAGCGCGCGCTGAGCGAGGGCGTCATCGGCTATGCCGAAGCGCTGGGGCGGCCGGATCTGCGGCGGCGCATCGCCCGCCATTACGCCGACGCCTATGGCGCCGAGATTTCGCCGGAGCGCGTCGTCGTCACCACGGGCTCCTCCGGCGCCTTCGTGCTCGCTTTTCTGGCGGCGCTGGACCAAGGCGCGCGCGTCGCTCTCACGGCGCCCGGCTATCCGGCCTACGCCAATATTCTTGCCGCGCTCGGGCTCGAGCCGGCCTTCATCGAGATCGGGCGCGAGACCCGCTTCGCGCCGACCGCCGCGGCGCTCGAGGCCGAGCATCGCCGACGGCGCCTGCAAGCCGCGCTGCTCGCGAGTCCAGCCAATCCGACCGGCTCGATGATCGACAGCGCCGAATTCGCCAAAATCTGCGCCTTCTGCGCGGAGGCGGGAATTCTTCTCGTCTCGGACGAGATTTATCACGGCCTCTCTTACGCGCAGCCTTGTGAGACGACGCTGGCGCATTCGCGCCATGCGATCGTCGTCAATTCCTTCTCCAAATATTACGCGATGACCGGCTGGCGGCTCGGCTGGCTGGTCGCGCCGGAGTCCTTGGTGCGGCCGATCGAGCGGCTGCAGCAGTCGCTCGCCATATCGGCGCCGACGCTGGCGCAGATCGCCGCGCTCGAAGCCTTCGAGGCGACGGCGGAGCTGGAGGCGGCGAAGGCTGGCTATGCGCGCAGCCGGGCGCTGATGCTGGAACGCCTGCCGCAGCTCGGCCTCGACAATTTCGCGCCGCCGGACGGAGCGTTCTACTTCTATGTCGACGTCTCGCGCTTCAGCGCCGATGCGGCCGCCTTCTGCCGGCGCATGCTGGAGGAGGCGGGCGTCGCCGCGACGCCGGGGATCGATTTCGACCGCGCGCGGGGAGGGCGGGCGGTGCGCTTCTCCTATGCCGGACCGGAGGCCGAGATCCGCCTCGGCCTCGATCGGCTCGCCGCCTGGCTCGGCAAGAACGGGGCACGCTGAGGGCAGGGCCTCAGGAGGCGTCGTCGACCGGCCATTCGCCGGTGAACACGCCGCCCTCATTGTCATGCGCCTCGACGCGGATCGTCTTCGCGCCATTGGGCTTGTAGGAGAAGCGGAAGGCCGGGTCCTCCGAGAGCGAAATGCCGCCCTCCATCGAGAAGATCAGCGCGTCGCCCTGGCGCACCTCCACCCGATCGATGAAATGGGCGGGGATATAGGCGCGCGAGATCGGGTCCATCTGCAGGCCGGAATTATTGGGATGGCGGATCATGATCTGCGCCTCGCGGCGGGCGGGATCGGCGCTGGCGAAGCGGCGGAACTTCATCTTGCCGAGATTGGCGGCGGCCTCGTCCTGATCCTTGATCGCCGGCGCCGAGCAGCCGCCCGACGCCTTGACGAATTTCACCACCGAATGCAGCGCGCCATCGGCGGTCTGCGCGACGACATGCACATTGGTGTAGGAGTTGACCCGCACGCGCGTCTCGATCGAAGCGACCGCCGCGCCGTCGCCGAAAGTGAAGGCGGCGGCCATGGGCATGGGGTTCTCGTCGATGACCAGCGTCGCCTTGCGCACCCCCGGCTCGACGAGCGCGATGGTCATCGGCACGATGGCCGCATCCTCCGCCCGCACCGGCGCCTGCAGCGCCACGACGCCTTCATGCGCCGCGATGGAACGGCCCTGGAAAATGTCGGTGACGAGGCCGGGCCAGGGATCGATCTTCGGCGCCTGCGCGAGCGCGCCGCCGGCGCATGACGCGAGCCAGATCGCGAGCGCCGCAGCCTGGCGATGAGCCGATGATGTCATGGACGGGCCCCTTTTCCCTCTTCTGCAAGCGCTCCGCCGGCCAGAGCTTCCGCCAGCGGCAATGTGAAACTGAAGATCGCGCCGCCGCCTGGATTGGGCTCGGCCCATATCTTCCCGTAATGCGCCGCGATGATCGAGCGCGAAATCGACAGGCCGACGCCGAGGCCGCCCGTCTTCATGGTGCGGAACGGCTCGAACACGCTCGCTCTGGCCGCTTCCGAGAGCCCGGCCCCCGTATCGGCGACATCGACTCTGATCTCGCCGTTGCGGGTCGTCGAGCTGGACACGACCAGTCGCCGTGACGCGGAAGCGAGCATCGCCTGCTGCGCGTTTCGCATCAGATTGACCAGAACCTGCTTGATCTGAACTCCATCCGCGAGCACGAACTCATTGTCGGCGTTGAGATCGAGCGACAATTGGACGTCTTTGCCTTCCGCGCCGGCGACGACGAGCTCGGCGGACTTCCTGATGAGATCATGCATGCTATGGACGAGCTTGTCCGGCTCGCCGCGCGCCACGAACTCGCGCAAATGCGCGATGATGCGTCCTGCCCGGAGGATTTGCGCGGCGCCTGCGTCCAATGCGCTCTCGATATCGGCCAAACGCAGATGCGCGTCCAGGCGCAGAAGACGGCGGGCCGCGTTGAAATAGGTGGTCGCCGCCGCGAGCGGCTGATTGAGCTCATGCGCGAGGCCCGTGGCCATCTGCGCCAGAGCGTTGAGGCGTTCGGCCTCCACCAGCAGGCGCTCCATATGCTTGAGCTGGGTCAGATCGGTGAGGATGAGGAGGCGGGACGTCGTCGTCCCATCGAGCTGCAACGAGCTGATCGCGACGCTCGCGGGGATCTCCTCGCCATCGGCGCGTCGAAGCTGGATATCGATCCTCCTCGCCTCCGGCGCGGCGAGAAATTCGGAGAACGCCGAAGCCTGACCGGCGCCCAAGTGATCGAAAATCGTCGCGCCCACCAGCCTGTCGCGCGGCTTGCAGACCATCTCCGCCAATCGGGGATTGCAGTAGAGGACAATTCCATCGGCGTCGACATTGGCCGCGCCTTCGCCCATCTGCTCCACCATCGCGCGATAGACACGATCCGCCCCCTCCAGCGTGAAGACGCGAGGCCCGTCGCAGGCGTCGACGACGATCCCGCCGATCTCGCCGGCTCGGATGGCGCGCAGCGTCTCCTCGGCCTCGGCGAGACGCCGCTGGAGATCCTCGATTTGCTGCTGCTCGGCGGCGGCTCCCAAAGGCAGCTCCGTTCTTTCACCTATACGGGGCGACCCGTCGCGTCATCGCGCAATCAATCCCAGTCCGCTCGCCAGCCGCGAGCCATTGCTCATGTCGCCGATGATCCGCCTGACCGGGAGCGGCAGCGACTTGACCAAAGTCGGCGCGCCGACGACCTGATCCTCACGGGCGCGCTGCGGATGCCGATAAATATCCACGACTTCGAGATCATAGCGCCCGGCGAGGCGCTCGTCGCAGATATCGCGCACGGCGCGAATCGCGCGCACAGATCTCGGACTGGCTCCTGTCACGAACAGGCAGAGGACGTAGCGCGTCGAAGGCGTCGGCGCGGTATCGGTCATTGAACATGCTCCTCGAATCATCGCGCGCCCTAGAGAAGGTCGAGCCCGACGAGAACTTTTTCCTGATTGGATAGGTCGCCGATGATTTTTTTCAGCGGCGGCGGCAGTTTTCGCACCAGGGTCGGCAGCGCCACGATCTGGTCGCCGGCGGCGAGCTGCGGTCGCTCGACCAGATCGACGATCTCGATGATGTAACGCCCGTGTAGATTTTTCTCACAAATGCGGCGCAGATTGGCGATCGCCGTGAGCGATTTCGGAGTCTGGCCCGCGACATAGAGCCGCAACCGCCAAGCCTGAGTGTCCTCGCCGATGTGGCGCTCGCTCTCGCTCGGCCGGATCACGCGCCCGGCTCCTGTCGCAATGTCGTGATCGACGGATCGAGCGGCTCATCGACCACAGTGAAGCCGGCGTCTTCGAGGACGAATTCGCGCACCCTCCGCGAATGCGCCATGCCGCGCGACTTGACGATGCAAAGGGCCCGTCTGGCGTCTCCCGCGATCTCGAGGCGCCGCAGCGATATCCAGGTGTCCATCAGTGACGAGACGCTCGCCTCGGCCTCGTCGCGACGCAAATTGGTCGCGACGAGCTCGGTGAAAACCGTGGTCACATTGTGTGCTTTCAATATATCGGCGAGACGCAGCAGCATCGCATGCACCTCGCGCCCCGAGCCGATCGAGAGGAAGCTCGAGATCGGATCGATCACCGCGAGCTTCGGCTGGAAGCACTGGACCTCGCGCAGGATCTTGGCGAGATGCGTCTCCAGCCCGTAATAGCTCGGCCGCGCGGCGTTGAAGCGCAGCAGGCCGCTCGTCGCCCAGCGCCCGAGATCGACGCCGATGCTCGCCATGTTGCGGATGATCTGCGGGGCCGACTCCTCGAGCGCGACATAGACGACTTTTTCGCCGCGCCCGCAGCCCGCCTCGGCGAAATGGGCGGCGAGGCTCGACTTGCCCGTTCCCGCCGCCCCGGAGACCAGAATGCTCGAGCCGACGAAATAGCCCTCGCCGCCCAGCATGGAGTCGAGCGAGGCGACGCCGGTGGACATGCGTTCCGGGCAGGCGGAATGATCGAGCCCGGCCGAGGAGATCGGCAGGACCGAGGCGCCTCGCTCGTCGATCAGAAAAGGATATTCGTCGGCGCCATGCGCCGAGCCGCGATATTTGAGAATGCGAAGGCGTCGGGTCGAAAGCTGATCGACGATGCGGTTGTCGAGAACGATGACGCAGTCGGAGACATATTCCTCGAGGCCGTAGCGCGTCAGGTGGCTCGCGCCGCGTTCGCCGGTGATGATCGCCGTCAGTCCGCGCTCCTTGAGCCAGCCGAACAAGCGACGCAGTTCCGACCTCAGCGCCGCTTCATTCGAGAGGCCGGCGAACAGCGCTTCGATCGTGTCGATCGCCACGCGCTTGGCGCCGATCGTATCGACGGCATAGCCCAAGCGGACGAAGATGCCTTCGAGATCATATTCGCCGCTCTCCTCGATCTCGCTGCGCTCCAGGCGCACATGGTCGACAACCAGAAGCTCGCGTTTCGTCAGATCATCGACGTCGAAGCCGAGCGAGGTGAAATTCGCCCTCAGATCCTCGGGCCGCTCCTCGAAGCTCATGAAGACGCCCGGCTCTCCGTAGCGAAGCGCGCCGTTCACGATAAAGCTCATCGAAAGCAGCGTCTTTCCGCTGCCCGGCCCCCCGCAGAGCAAGGTTGGACGCCCCTTCGGCAACCCTCCCATGGTCATTTCGTCCAGGCCCGATATGCCGGTCGGAGCCTTCGCAAGAAAATTTGCGGTCATGAGCGGGCGCTTTGTCCGAAAGAACGCGAGCTTATTTTGCGCCCTTTCGCCTCGTTTGGCAAACCTGCGAAGGGCGCTCTCGGGACGCCCTCCGGACGCGCTTCCGCCTCTGTCACAGCCCGGTCTCGGCCGCCGCCTCAAGGGCTCTCCCATTCGAGCTCGGCGAAGCCGGCCGTCGCGTTGCGGACATTGTAATCGTCGAACAGGCTCCAGGCGGGCTTCTCGCTCTGGCCCGCCGACGTCGCGGCCGCGCCGAGAGTCTCGCCCTTGGCGATCGAGCGTCGCAGATCGCGGGTCAGGCGCTCGAGATAGGCGGCCTGGGCGTCGAGCGCCTGCGGCCAGGGGGCGACCGCCGGCCCATGGCCCGGCACGACACGCACGGCTTCGATCTTCCGCAACTCGTCGACGACGGCGAGAAAGCCGAGGAGGCTCCCGTCGACGATCGGCACATGGCGCAGGAACAGCAGGTCGCCGGCGAACAGCGTCCCGCTCGCCGAGTCGCGCACAGTGAGATCGGCGTCGCTATGCGCCGTGCGCCAGGCGCGCAGCTCGATGCCGCGGCCCCCGAGATCGAGCGTCATTGCGCCGTCGACCGTCAGGCTCGGCGCGATGAGCGCCACATCATCGACGAGCGGGCCGAGCGCCTCCCGGAAAGAAGAGAGATAGTGCGGACCGCGCGCGGCGAGCGCCCGCGGCAGGTTCTTGTGCCCGACGAACACGGCGCCCGAGTCTCGGAAGGCAATATTCCCGAAAATATGGTCGGGATGCACATGCGTGTTGATGACATAGCGAATGGGCTTGGACGTGCGCTGCTGCAATGCAGCGAGAAACGCTCGCCCCTCCGCGGCGCTTCCTCCGGTGTCGATGACCGCGACCGCCTCCGCGCCGACGATCGCTCCGAGATTGGCGATGTCGCCGAGGTTCTCGCGCGTCATCATCGCGAGCCGCCCCTGATGAACGAACACGCCCGGCGCGATCTCGGTCAGATCGAACGCGCTCGCCGCGCTCGCGAAGAGGCAGAACAGGGCGATGGCAAGCGCGTCTCTAGTGCATTGCAGCATGGCGGATTCCGCGTCCTTTTCTAGCCTTTTCCCGCAAGAAACGGGGAAGTCTGGCATGGCTTTTGGGGATTGCGCTTCAATCCTGTGCGACATATTATCCCGCCGTTTCCGACCAAAAAGACGTTTTCCGGCCGGGAACCGGAGGATGTCTCGACGGAGATTTGGCGGGGCTGCGGGCGCGGCGTTTCCGCCTCGTCGCCGTGGTGAAAATCACGAGGAAACGGCTTCCCAAAGCCTGTGGCGTCTCAAAAAAGGCGCGATGTCGGCGACGTGGCCGGGCCTTTTGCGCGGTAATGTCGTCAGGAGGAAAAGCTCATGCAAAAGCTGTTGTTGTCGACTTCGGTAGGGATCCTCGCGCTGTTCGGAGCCGGCGTGGCGTACGCCGCCGACGAGCTGCTCGAGCTCCAGAAGAACCCGAAGGATTGGGCCCTGCCGACGGGCGACTACGCCAATCTCCGCTATTCCAAGCTGAAGCAGATCACCACCGAGAACGTCGGCAAGCTGGCTCCGGCCTGGAGCTTCTCGACCGGCGTGCTGCGCGGCCACGAGGGCGCTCCGCTGGTGCTCGGCGACGTGATGTATGTCCATACTCCGTTCCCCAACATCGTTTATGCGCTCGATCTCAACAGCGACGGCAAGATCCTCTGGAAGTATGAGCCCAAGCAGGATCCGAGCGTCGTTCCGGTGATGTGCTGCGACACCGTGAACCGCGGCCTCGCCTATGGCGACGGCAAGATCTTCCTCGCGCAGGCCGACACCACCCTCGTCGCGCTCGACGCCAAGACCGGCAAGCTGGTCTGGTCGGTGAAGAACGGCGATCCTTCGAAGGGCGCCACCTCGACCGCCGCTCCGCATGTCTTCAAGGACAAGGTCTTCGTCGGCATCGCCGGCGGCGAGTTCGGCGTGCGCGGCAGCATCACCGCTTATAACATCAAGGACGGCTCGCTCGCCTGGCGCGGCTACTCGATGGGCCCGGACAGCGACACGCTGATCGACGGCGAGAAGACCACCCATCTCGGCAAGCCGGTCGGCAAGGATTCGGGGCTGAACACCTGGGAAGGCGATCAGTGGCAGATCGGCGGCGGCACCACCTGGGGCTGGTATTCCTATGATCCCGAGCTGAACCTCGTCTATTACGGCTCCGGCAACCCCTCGACCTGGAACCCCGCTCAGCGGCCGGGCGACAATCGTTGGTCCATGACCATCTGGGCGCGCGATCTCGACAAGGGCACGGTGAAGTGGGTCTATCAGATGACCCCCCACGACGAGTGGGACTATGACGGCATCAACGAGATGATCCTCGCCGACCAGACGATCGGCGGCCAGGCTCGCAAGACGCTCGTCCACTTCGACCGCAACGGCTTCGGCTACACGCTCGACCGCGTGACCGGCGAGCTGCTCGTCGCCGAGAAATATGACCCGGCCGTCAACTGGGCGACCAAGGTCGACATGGACAAGAGCTCCAAGACCTATGGCCGTCCGCTGGTCGTCGCCAAATATTCGACGCAGCAGAACGGCGAGGACGTGAACACCAAGGGCGTCTGCCCGGCGGCTCTCGGCTCCAAGGACATGCAGCCGGCGTCCTTCTCGCCGGACACCGGCCTGTTCTATGTGCCGACCAACCACGTCTGCATGGACTATGAGCCGTTCCGCGTCAGCTACACCGCGGGCCAGCCCTATGTCGGCGCGACGCTGGAGATGTTCCCGCCGCCCGGCGAGACCAACATGGGCAATTTCATTGCCTGGGACGCCCGTGTCGGCAAGATCGTCTGGTCGAACAAGGAGCAGTTCTCGGTGTGGTCGGGCACGGTCACCACGGCCGGCGGCCTCGCCTTCTACGGCACCCTCGAGGGCTATCTGAAGGCGGTCGATGTGAAGACCGGCAAGGAGCTCTACAAGTACAAGACTCCGTCGGGCATCATCGGCAATGTGATGACCTATGACCACAAGGGCAAGCAATACGTCGCCGTCCTGTCCGGCGTCGGCGGCTGGGCCGGCATCGGCCTCGCGGCGGGCCTGTCGAAGAGCAACGAAGGCTTGGGCGCGGTCGGCGGCTATCGCGCGCTGTCCGACTACACCGCCCTCGGCGGCGTGCTGACGGTCTTCACCCTGCCCGACTCCGCTCTGCCGATCATCGCTCCGGCGAACTGAGGCCGCGGAAAAAATAGCTCTGGCGCCCGGCGAATCGCCTCTCGGCGCGTCGCCGGGCGCTCGTGTCGTGTAGAGGAAGCATCGGGAGGATGAGGTAATGAGACTGCCGCTCGTCGGGGCCGTGGCCCTGAGCGTCTTCGTCGTTGGAACGACCGCGCGGGCCGAACCGCCGGGAGACCCGACCGCGGTCAAGGAAGTGGACGGAAAGTATTTCGACAAGAACGGCGACCCGACGTACAAGGTCCAGGCCGACGGCACGGTCGATTGGTACACCTTCTCCGGCTATCGCCGCTATCACGCCGAGTGCCACGTCTGCCACGGCCCCAACGCCGAAGGCTCGACCTACGCGCCGGCGCTGAAGAATTCGGTCAAGACCTTCAATTACGCCGAATTCTACGGCATCGTCGTCAGCGGCCGCGAGAACAAGGTGGCGGGCAATGACAGCGTCATGCCGGCTTTCGCCGACAACAAGAACGCCATGTGCTACATCGACGACCTCTATATCTATCTCCGCGCCCGCTCGACCGAAGCGGTCGGCCGCGGCCGTCCGGAGAAGAAAGAAGCGAAGCCAGCGGCCTTCGCCGAGGCCGAAGCGAAGTGCATGAGCGGCAAGTGAGCCGAAGGCGGATGGCCGGCGGCGGCATGGGCCAAAGGTTCGCCATGTTTCGTGAGATCGCTGTCTCCATGGTCGCCGTCGCGGGTGTTCTCGCGACGGCCCCCGTCCGGGCGCAGTCGCCCGAGCAATTCGCTCGTCCCGGAGCGGACGACGCCAAGGGCGCGATCGAGCTGATCGACCCCAAAGTGCTGCGCGTCTGCGCCGATCCCAATAATCTGCCGTTCTCCAATAGCGCCGGCGAGGGCTTCGAGAACAAATTGGCGCAATTCGTCGCCGCCAAGCTCGGCAAGGACATCGCCTATGTCTTTTATCCGGGCGCGACGGGCTTTATTCGCAACACGCTGAACGCGCATCTCTGCGACGTCGTGATGGGCATGCCGCAGGGCGACGACCTCGTCCAGCCGACCAATCCCTATTACCGGACGTCCTATGCGATCGTCACTCGCGCCGGCTCCGACCTCGAGGGGCTGAAGACGCTCGCCGATTCCCGCCTCACCGCAAAAGGCCGGCGCATCGGCCTCGTCGCCAATACCCCGCCGGGCAATCTGCTCGCGCGCCTCGGCCTTCTCGCCGCGGTGAAACCCTATCCGCTGGTGGTCGACACGCGCGTCGACGCCCCCGCGGCCGATATGATCCGGGACCTCGAATCCGGCGTGATCGACGTCGCGATTCTGTGGGGACCGATCGCCGGCTATCATGTGAAGAGGTCGAACGGGCGGCTGGTCGAGGCGATGTTGGCGCAGGAGCCGGGGACGCGCATGAGCTTTCGCATCGGCATGGGCGTGCGCCATTCCGATCAGGAATGGAAGCGCGAGCTCAATCGTCTCATCGCTCAGAATCAACATGAGATCGACAGGCTGCTCGCCTCCTATGGCGTGCCGCTGCTCGACGAGGCGGGCGCGCCGATCGCCGTCGATCCGTGATCTTCGCCCTATGAGCTTGCGCGCCGCGACAATCCTTTTGGCCTTTTTCGGAACCGCCGCCGCCGCCGAGCGGCCGCCCGAGCCGTCCGGCTATCGGCTCGGCGATTATCGCGCTCCGGTTCCGGCGACCCTCGCGGGAGCCCGCGTGCTCTCCACCGCGGACGTCTTCGGCCTCTGGCGCGACAAAGCCGCCGTCTTCATCGATGTGCTGCCGCGTCCGCCGAGGCCCGCCGGCCTGCCGCCGGACGCCGTCTGGCGCGACAAGCCGCGCTACGACATTCCGGGCAGCGCCTGGCTGCCGGACACCGGCTTCGGCGCCCTCTCCGAGGCGGCGCAACGCTATTTCGAAGAGGGGCTGGAGACGGCGACGGCGAACGACCGGCGCCGCGCCATCGTCTTCTATTGCCTCGCCGATTGCTGGATGTCGTGGAACGCCGCCAAGCGCGCGCTCGCGCTCGGCTATGCGAGCGTCGGCTGGTATCCGGAAGGCGCCGACGGCTGGGAAAAGGCCGGGCATCCGCTGGAGCCGCGCGAGCCGGAGCCCGGACGGGAGCGATAATCCGCGCCCGAGACAGCCTCGAAAGTCCCGGAGCGCGGCTCGATCTCGCCGGAGGAGTGAAGCGCTGAAGGTCCGGACGAACGCCCGGGCCTTCGCCTTCGCGCCGATCTCGGCTCAGATGATCGAAAAATCGGCGTTGGTCAGCGCCAATCCGTTCGACAGGGTCGCAAACTGGATCGCCGCGGTCGCTCCCGCGCCATCCGCATCATAATAGAGATTGCCGTTCGTGCTGTTGTAGATGATCCGGTCCGATGCGTCAGCCGCGGACGCGCCGATGTGGAACGCGGCCGACGACAATGTCGCGCCCGTCAGGGCGGTGAAGATCGCATTGTCGAGGCTGATCTTGTCCGCCGTGACGTCGAAATCGGCGATCGTGTCGACATTGTCGAGATATGCGCCGTTCAGCGCGGTGTTGAAAACGAAATTGTCGCTTCCCGCGCCGCCAGCGAGGTAATCATTGCCGGCGCCGCCGTTGAGCTTGTCGGCGCCATCGTCGCCGTAGAGGTTGTCATTGCCGCCGGCGCCATCGATCGTGTCGTTTCCGGCGCCGCCGTAGACATAATCGGCTCCCGCGCCGCCGTTCAATTTGTCGACGCCGTCGTCTCCATAGAGATAATCATTGCCGGAGTCGCCGTTGATCGTGTCGTTGCCGGCCTCGCCATGAAGATTATCCTCGCCGTCGCCGCCAAAGATCCGATCGCCGCTGGCGTCGATGGAGCTGCCGCCGAAGCCGCCATAGATCGTGTCGTTGCCCTCCGAGCCGTACAGCGTGTCGGCGCTGTCGCCGCCATACAGATAGTCGTTGCCGGCGTCGCCCTTGAGCGTGTCGGCGCCCGCTTCGCCATACAGAACGTCGTTGTCGTCGCCGCCATTGAGCTTGTCGGCGCCAGCTCCGCCGTAGAGGTAGTCGGCGCCGGCGCCGGACATGATCGTGTCGGCTGCGTCGCCGCCATGGAAGCGGAACTGCTCGATGCCGGCGGTTCTCGTCCCGTCGCTCGCGGCGCTGGCGCTGTTGAGCGTGAGAACGAGCCCGACCGTGTCCGTCGAGCGGTCCAATTCGAGGGCATCGAAGCCCGCGCCGCCGTTGATGAGCTTCTTGCCGAGACCGGCATAGATCGTGTCGTTGCCGCTCCCTCCGGCGAGCGTGTCGCTTCCGAGGCCGCTGTAGAGCACGTCATTGCCGCCGCCACCGTCCAGACTGTCGTTTCCATCCTCGCCGTAGAGATAGTCGTTGCCCGAGTCGCCGGTGATCGTGTCATTGCCGGCCTCGCCGTGGAGATTATCGTTTCCGTCGCCGCCAGAGATCCGGTCGTCGCTGGCGTCGACGGAGCTATTGCCGAAGCCGCCATAGATCGTGTCGTTGCCGTCAGAGCCATACAGCGTGTCGGCGCTGTCGCCGCCATAGAGGTAGTCGTTTCCGGCGGCGCCTCTGAGCGTGTCGGCGCCCCCCTCGCCATACAGAATGTCGTTGCCGTCGCCGCCATCGAGCTTGTCGGCGCCGGCGCCGCCGTAGAGATAGTCGGCGCCGGCGCCGGACACGATCCTGTCGGCGGCGTCGCCGCCATGGAAGCGGAACTGCTCGATGCCGGCGGTCTTCGTCCCGTCGCTGGCGGCGCTGGCGCTGTTGAGCGTGAGAACGAGCCCGAGCGTGTCGGTCGAGCGGTCCAATTCGAGGACATCGAAACCCGCGCCGCCGTCGATCAGCTTCTTGCCGAGACCGGCGTAGATCGTGTCGCTGCCGCCCCCTCCGGCGAGCGTATCGATTCCGAGGCCGCTGTAGAGCACGTCATCGCCGTCGCCGCCGTCCAGACTGTCGTTTCCATCCTCGCCGTAGAGATAGTCATTGCCCGCGTCGCCGGTGATCGTGTCGTCGCCGGCCTCGCCGTGGAGGCTGTCGTTTCCGTCGCCGCCATGGATCGTGTCGGCGGACGCATCGACCGTGCTGTTGGCCGAGCCGCCATAGATCGAGTCGTTGCCCGCGTCGCCATTGATCACGTCGGCGCCGGCGCCGCCGTAGAGATAGTCGTTTCCCTCGCCGCCGTTCAGCGTATCGGCGCCGTCTTGTCCGTAGACGCTGTCCCCTCCGTCCTTCCCCGACAGCACATCAGCGCCGGCGCCGCCATAGAGAGTGTCCGCATAGTCCCCGCCGCTCACGGTGTCGTTGCCGCTGCCGCCATAATAGCGCAGAACCTCGACGTTCGTGGTGCGGCTGCCGTCGCTTCCAGCGCCGCCGTTCAGCGTGAACGTGCGGCCGGTCGACGCGCTCGAGCGGTCGATCTCGACAAAATCATAGCCGGAGCCGCCGTCGATCGTCTTCTTGTCGAGAAGAGCGTAGATGACGTCGTCGCCCGCGCCCCCGATGACGACGTCGACTCCGGCGCCCGTATAGATGGTGTCGGCGCCGGCGCCGCCGTTCAGCGTGTCGTTGCCGAGTCCGCCATAGAGATAGTCGGCGCCGTCGTCGCCGTAGAGCGTGTCATTGCCGGCCTCGCCATGGAGACTGTCATCGCCGTCGTCGCCATGAACGATGTCGTTCGACGCATCGGCCGTGTCGTTTCCCGTGCCGGCATATACCGTGTCGTTGCCGTCTCCGGCGGAGATCACATCGGCGTCCATGCCGCCGTAGATCGTGTCATTGCCGGCGCCGCCGTCGAGCCTGTCCGCTCCTATATCGCCGGAAAGATAATCGTCGCCATCGCCGCCGGCCAATAAATCCTTGCCGGCGCCCCCGTATAGCGTGTCGTTCCTCGTTCCTCCATCGATGTCGTCATCGCCGGAGCTGCCATAGAAGCGAAGCTGCTCGATGCCCGCGGTCGTCGAGCCGTCGCTCGCGGCGCTGCTGCTGTTGAGAACGAGCGTGAGCCCGATCGAGTCCGTCGAACGGTCGAGCACGAGAAGGTCGTATCCGGTCCCGCCATTGATGTGTTTTACGCCGCGGTCGGCGTAGATCGTGTCGTTGCCGGCGCCGCCGTCGACCGTGTCGACGCCGAGACCCGTATATATGGTGTCGCCGCCGTTGCCGCCGTTCAGCGTGTCGTTGCCGCCGTCGCCATAGAGATAATCATTGCCGTCGCCGCCGGCGATCGTATCGTTGCCTGCCTCCCCATGAAGGCTGTCGTTGCCGTCGCCGCCGTTGATCGTGTCGGCGGATCCATCATCGTCCGCGCTGTTGCCGTTGCCGCCATAGATCGTGTCATTGCCGTCGTTGCCGTTGATCGTGTCGGCGCCGCTCTTGCCGTAAATATAATCGTCGATATTAGAGCCATTGATGATGTTGGGAGTGTTATCGCCAGTGATCGTCGGCATGAGTCGCTTCTCCGCGTGAGAAAATAAAACGTCGTGTTGACAAAGACGTCGATTTGCTTCAAACGGCTCGCAGAGCACAGCATTTCCGAGACATGCCGCGCCATCACGCCCGTCGGAGCAAGCAACGATCGCGCTCCACGAACATAAATACACCAAATGTCCGGCGCCGTCACGCCTATCTGTGCGGTATGCTTGTTCGTGCGCTGGACGACAACGCGCTCTCCCATGTCGATGCTCGCGTCGACTTCTTCAACACCGATGGTGGGCGGCGTCGCGACGCGCGGATCTCGTCGGCCATGCGGCGCCGCTCGCGAATGTCGAGATGTGGGACGAGCCTCGAATACCGACATTCCGCGGCACGCGCGGCCTTCGTGGCCGTTCATGCTGGTCATGACGACATTGCGCGCCGGCCGCTTGTCCGCGCCATAGGCCGCGATCAGAGCGCCCCCCCGCCGGTCTCGCGCGCCGCAGCCGTGCCGCGCGGGTCGCCGTCGAGACCGACGACTCTCCCTTCCAACCTGCGCCTCATGCGCCCTGGGGCGTCGCCAGCGGCCCGCCCGCCACATGCCTGGCGCGCAACCGAAAGGCCAGCATCAGCTCGACGATTCCGATCGCGATGGCGTAGGCGCCGATCCACCAGGCCAGCACCACCGCGCCGATGACCGGCGACAGCGCGACGAACAGGCCGAACAGGATGGAGAGAATGCCGGTGAGCGCCAGCAGCCAGCGGCCGTGATCCTCCCTGAGCTCGAAGGCCGAGCCGAGGAACAGCCCGCCGGCGATGATCTCTTCTATTCCGAACAGCAGCACGAAGATCAGCGCGGTAATCCCCGGCCAAAAGGCCGCGAACAGGCCGGCGGCGATCTTGACGAGGCCGGCGAGGAACATGAACAGCCAAGCCTCGCCCCGCCGCGCCGCGCGCGCCGCCGACACCATTGTCGCGACGCCGTCGACGATGGCGAAGGCGGCGAACACCAGAACCAGCGAGAGAATGGTGACTCCGGGCATGAACAAAGCGATGAGCCCGAAGATGATCGCCGCCAGCCCGCGCAGGGCGACCGCCCACCAGTTGCGGGCCAGAATGGCGTTTTTGGCGGTCAGCCGGTCGACGCCGAACGGACCGCCGGGGAACGGCTGGTCAGAAATGCTGCTCGTGCTCATGCGTTCGCCTCCACGGAGAGAAGCGGGATGAGAAACCGGGACAGCCGAACGCGCCATGACATCCGTCAGTTTTTCGGCGCGGCGAAAAATCGAGGATAATGAGGGGACAATGCGAAACAAACGAAATAATCAGCCGGCGCCCGGCAGTCGGCGGCTATTGCCCGATCGCCCATTGCCGACTGCCATTGAAACAGCATCGGAGCGTTTCATTCGCGCGGCGCCGAATCGCCACGAGACATCGTCAGCACAGACGGCGCTCTCCGCTACGGCTCGCCCTTCTGCGGCATTGCGCCGCGCTGTCACGCTCGAGCCGGCATTCAGATCCCCAAACGGCGCCAGAAAGCCTTTGTTGCGGCTCACTGCATTGTAAAACCACAGTATTTGCCTGTTATTTGCTCTGAGACACATTTGCGGTGCTGTTGCCGAAGTGACACACATGCGCAGAAATTATGCCGAAGTCGTGATTTCTTGATCTAGGTCAAGTCTTCCTTCCCGGATTCGAGGCAGTTTGACGCCTGACTCGGATCGCGTCGCGTCGCGTCGCGTCCCGGAACAATGGACGGGGGACCCTGATGAGAGCACTACTGCGCGGCGCGTTGGCCGCACTGATGTCGGGCGCGATGGGCGCCGCGGCCCACGCCGCCGATCTCTCGGCCATCAAGGAGCCCCCGCCGCCGCCTCCGCCGGCTTTCACCGACACCTATCAGCCGTTCCAGATTCGCCTGCGCGCCGCCGCCGTCGTGCCGGACAGCGGCAGCGCGACCGTCTATGACGGCCAGGGCGGCGGCGCGCTGCAGGCGCTCGGCCTCAGCGCCGGACGGGGCAGCGTCGTTCCGGGCGCCAGCACCAGCATTTCCTACTCGATCATCCCCGAGCTCGACGTCAGCTATTATCTCACCAAGAACATCGCCATCGAGGCGATCTGCTGCATCTCGCGCCATCACGTTCAGGGAATCGACACGCTGTTCGGCGCGAGCCTGTCGCGGACCTGGGTGTTCCCGCCGTCGCTCATTCTGCAGTATCACTTCACCAATTTCGGCGCGTTCCAGCCCTATGTCGGCGTCGGCGTGAACTACACCGCTTATTTCTCCGACGCGGGCAATAATCGGTGGTTCCTGACCGCCGCCGGCATCCCGGTGACCTTCACCTCGCTCAGCATCACCCCGTCCTGGGGCGTGGTCGGCCAGATCGGCTTCGATTACATGCTCACCGAAAATTTCGGCGTGAACGTCGATCTGAAGCGCATCCTGATGGAGCCGAACGCGCATGGCCAGATCAATGTGATCGGCACCAACACCTATGTTCCGATCGACGCCAAGGTGAATATCGATCCGTGGATCGCCAGCGTCGGCCTGACCTTCCGCTTCGGCGCCGGCCTGGTTGCGCCGGTCCTCGCCAAATACTGACGCGTCCAAAAGCGACCGTTTCTAGAAAACCGGCCCTTCGCGGCCGGTTTTTTCTTGTCCTGTTGCAGCAGAGCGGCACGGACGCTCGCGAGCCGATCGGCCGAAATCCGACCGCCCAGTAGAGCGGTCGGGGCAATCGGGTGAACGCAGGAAGGGGCGCATCAACCTCCCCCTTTTTAGGGGGAGGGTCGGACCGCGAAAGCGGTCCGGGGAGGAGTTTCACGGCAAAGACTCGGGGAGCGCCCCCTCCCGAGCGTCTTCGGCGCAGGGCCTCCCCACTCGAAGGGGAGGTGAAAACGCCTCTTCCGGCAACAATTCTCGTTCGCCCGATTGCCCTGCAGAGCGGTCGAGACCGCTTGTTGTTTGGCGCTGGTCGGCGTTACACTTTAAAAAAGTACGTGTTCGATTCGGTTGGTCCCAACAGTCGCGGGCGTGCGGCCGCAGGTCTTCGAAGGATCAGAACATGGTCGATTCCATCGACGGCGCCCTCGCGCCCGACGCCGATCGAGCGCGGCTGCTCGAGAGCGACGCCGAAGCCGAGCGTCCCGCCGCCGCCGCCGCTCCCGTGGCGGATGACTCCGGGCCGCGCCTCGTCTGCGCCCCGGCCCTGCAGGTCACGCAAGGAAAGCGGCGCTTCTATTCCCTCGTGCTGCCGAGCCGCGTGCTCGCCGCGACATGCGCGGTCGAGGCGCGGCTCGAAAATCCGATCGACGGGTTTCAGCGCCTGCTCGACAAGAAGCGCGCGAGAGAGATCGCCGACTATATCGATTGCGGCTTCGGCAGCGTGCCGAGCGCGATCATCCTCTCCGCCCAGCCTGCCGCCGAGCTGCGCTTCGACAAGCGAACGGGCGAGCTGACCTTCCGCATGGACAAGCGCTCCTTTCTCATCATCGACGGACAGCACCGCGTCTTCGGCTTCAATCTGGCGGAAAAGAGCGTGGACGCGCCGGTGGTCGTCTACAACAAGCTGACGCGCGCGCAGGAATGTCAGCTGTTCATGGACATCAACACCAAGCAGCGGCCGGTGCCGCCGGAGCTGCTGCTCGACATTCGTCGCCTATCGGAGACCGAATCCGAGGCCGAGGCGCTGCTACACAATGTGTTCGACCTGTTCGCCAATGAGGCGGACAGCGTGCTGGCCGGCCTGCTCAGCCCATCGGAGCGCCGCAAGGGCAAGATCTCGCGCGTGACCTTCAATTCCGCGCTGAAATCGATCGACGGCGCCTTCGTCGACGCCGAGGCGGCGGACGTCTACCGGGTGCTCAATACCTATTTGCAGGCCTGTCTGAACGGGCTCGGGATGCATGGCGTCGCCGGCAATATCGTCAATCCGGCGCTGTTCAAGGCGCTGATCCTGCTGTTCGCCAATGTCGCGGAACGGGTCGCCGACCGCCATGGCGGCAAATATACGCTCCATAATTTCGAGGAGGTTCTGGCGCCGTTCTTCCGCAAGCTGAAGAAGAGCGATCTGCCCAAGCCCACGACCGGCCATCTCGCGCTTTATGAATTCTATCGCAAGGCGCTGAGCTCCGGCTTCTCGCTCAAGCAATGGCTGTTCGCCTGAGGCGAAGGGTCAGCGCCGCGCCTCGTCCTCCTCGCCGTCCGTGAGGCGATGCGCGTCGAGCCGTTTTTTCTCGAGCTCGGCGCTGGCGGCCGCAAGCTCGCGCTCAGTTTTTGAGCGTCCGAAGGCGAGCCGATTGGACGACGCTTCCGCCTCGCGGCGACGGCGCGCCTCGTCCTTGCGGGCGCGGCGCAGATTGACGATCTCGCCCATTGGCCGGTCAGGTCTTTTTGCGGAAGGCGTCGATGGAGACGATCTTCGTCTCCTCGCCCTCGGGCGCCGCGCGCTCGTCTGGACGCCGCTCGGCCTTCGCCGGTTTCGGCGCGGCGGATGCGGGCGCGGCGACCGGGACGGGCCGCGCAGGGAAGGGCGCCGGAGCTTCGTCCCGCGGGCCGGCCGGCCCCTCCTCGACCTCCCATTTGAGGCCGAACTCGACCGACGGATCGGAAAAGACCGTCACTGCGTCGAAAGGCACATAGAGCTGCTCGGGAATGCTGCGGAAGGAGAGGCAGACCGAGAAGCCGCGCTCGTCGACGACGAGATTGGAATATTGATGCTGCAGGATGATCGTCATCTCATGCGGCCATTGCTCGGCCAAGCGGCTCGAGATTTTGACCCCGGGCGCTCTCGTGCGGAAGCTGATCGTGAAATGATGATCGCCCGGCAGACGTCCGGCGAGAGCAGCGTCGGCCAGGACCTTGCGCATCACGCCGCGCAACGCATCCTGAAGGAGCAGATCATATCTGATGATGTCGGTGGACATGTGGACCCGAACCGAAATCCTCTATTGGGCGCCGCCCAGCCAGTGAGGAAGTGGAGGCTTCTGTTGCCAGGCGCCTCCGAGCCCCGCCTAGAAGTGCAACCCCCTAGGGCTTTGAACCCAGTACCTTCACTGCATTACGCAGCGACGGCCACCGGAGCATAGTTGTCGTTGGCAACTATAAGATTGACCCGATAACGGCGGTATCATGCCGAGCGAAAAAACACCCTTTACACCCTCGTCGATCCTATTTCGCCCCCGCCCCAAGCCGCGCGCCCGCTTCGCGGAAACGCTCGTCACGGCCTCGGGTGGAGGCGCCGGGTACCGCCCCCGGGTCCGATAGGCTTATTCCGATGCTCGTTTATCGCCATAGCCGCCGCGAACGGCGGCAATGGACAATATACGCATCGATTGGCCGATCGAAAAGGGGCTGACGAACAAAGCGCTTCGCTCCTCCCCGATTTTCGGTCCTCTCGAGCGCGACAAAGCGCCCGCCGACGGATCGGCGGGCGCAAGAAATTCATCGGCTGAAAGCCGGCGAGCGGTCAGTTCTGCTTGACGACGAGAGCGTCCTTGACCGCGGCGAATTGCGCGTCGGACAGGATCTTGTGCTTCACCAGCTCGCTGGTCGCCTTATAGGGGCGGCCCTTGACGATCGCTTCCGCCAGCAGGCGATCCAGCCCCTTGGCGGCTGCGAGCTGCTCCACCGTCGCCGTGTTGATGTCGAGCGTCGTCGCCGCTTCATGCTTGCCGAGAGCCGGCGCGACCACGAGATTGCCGGGCTTGGCGGCCGGCGGCGTCGTCGTCTCGGCCAGAGCCGGCGTGGCGGCGGCGAACATGGCGATGGCGAGAATGGCGTTGGGCTTCATGATGACCTGGCTCCTTTGATCGGAAATGATCTCCCGATCGACGAGAGGCATCATGCGGCGAGCGGCTTGAACGGGCTTTGAATGCGCCGTTCAGGCGCAATTCATCCGCAGGGCCCGCGCTTATCTGCCCTGCAGGCAGGAGACCGCCGCCGGCAGGCAGGCCGCGCCCACCATGGAGCAGGCGGCGGCGCCGTCCGCCCGGCGGGCGCAGACGAGGCAGCCGTCGGTCCATTCGAGACAGGCGGGATGATCCTCGCCATAGGCCTGCGTCGGCTTCTCCTGCGCCGAAGGCGCGGGCGCGTCTTGCGCGGCGAGCACGGCCGGCGTCATCATCAGCGCCGCGGCCACAAGGCGAGCCGAGGCGAGCCTCATGCTTCGCCGACGCGCTTTTGCGCGCCGAAGCCGGCCGCCTCCATGGCGAGATGCACCTTGTTCTGCAGCCCGGCGTCGTCGCCCTCGGCGATCAGCGCGGCATTGTCGGCGAGCGCGTCGCACAGGGCGCGCACCCAGGGCTCCTCGCTCTTGGCGAAATCATTGAGCACATAGGAATGCACCAGCGCCTTGTCGCCCGGATGGCCGATGCCGAGGCGCACGCGCTTGAACTCTGCGCCGATATGGGCGCCGATCGAGCGCAGGCCATTGTGTCCCGCGGCGCCGCCGCCCGTCTTCACGCGGCATTTGGCCGGCGGCAGATCGAGCTCGTCGTGAAACACGACGACATCGCCGACCGCGATCTTGTGAAAGCGCAGCGCCTCGCCGACAGCCCGGCCCGATTCGTTCATGTAGGTTTGCGGCAGCAGCGCGATGACGCGCTCGCCGGCGATCGTCCCTTCGCGCGCGAGGCCTTGAAAGCGGGTCCTCGGCGGGGAAAAGCGATTGGCGTCGGCGATGGCCTCGACGGCCATGAAGCCGATGTTGTGCCGGTTCTTCGCATAGGCGCGGCCGGGATTGCCGAGGCCGACGAACAGCAGCATGGCCGTGGGCTCCTAAAGGAGCGGCGGATCGGCAACGGGCAGTCGGCAGTAGATCGGGTTCGACTGCCTGCTCCCGACTGCCGACTGCCCTTCTCTTCTCTACTTCTTCTTCTCGGGCGCCTTGGCGGCCGGAGCCTTCGCGGCCTTGCCGCCCTTGCCGGCGGGCGCGGCGGCGGCCGGCGTCTCCTCCGCCACCAGCGGCGGCGTGATCGAGACGACGGTGAAGTTCTTGTCCGGATTGGTCGGCTTGCAGTTCGGCGGCAGGGTGAAGGCCGAGATGTGCAGCGCGTCGTTGAACTCGAGCCCGGTCAGATCGCCGGTGATGCCGTCCGGAATATTGTCGGCCGGCACCCACATCTCCACCGAATGGTAGACGATGTTGAGCGAGCCGCCGCGCTTCAGGCCCGGCGAGGCGTCGTGATTGATGAAATGCACCGGCACGTCGACGCGCAGGCGCGAGCCGGCGCGCAGGCGCAGGAAATCGACGTGAAGGGGCGTGTCCTTGACCACGTCGAGCTGATAGTCGCGCGGAATGGCGCGCTCGGTCTTCCCGTCGATGTCGAGCTCGAAGATCGTCGTGAGGAAGTGCCCGGCATAGATGAGCTTGGTCAGCTCCTTCCGGTCGAGCGATAGCGGCGTCGGCGCGTCGCCGCCGCCATAGATGACGCCTGGAATACGGCCCTCACGGCGAACGCTGCGGGCGGCCCCCTTGCCTGTCCCGCTGCGCACCGTGGCCGCGAGCTTCTTGACCTCGGCCATTTCGGTGTCCTTTCAAGAGAAAAGCGCGCCCATCGCCTCCAGGGGTGTCGGAAAGCAGGCGCGCGGCGCAGCTTATAGGGAAGGCGAGGGGCGGAGGCAAGGCGGGGCGGCGGCGCGCATCGATCGCGACTGACGAAAGAACGGCAGTTTCAATGTTCGCAGTTCCCGTCCTCCGGGCCCCATCGTCCGGCTCGGGAAGTTCATCACGCCGCTCGAGCTTCAGATTTCCCTGCCGCGCGCACTCTGGGAATCTCGGACATGCCCGCGCTTTGTCATGCGTATAAAGCTCCGTCACGAAATATCTAGATGTTGCGCCGCCAGCTCGATCATCGCCGATCGCTCCTCCACCACATCGGCATAGCCCAATTCGGCTCGAATTTTGGTTGTGTCGACGACCAAGGCCTGACGATAGTCGAAGGACGGTGGTTCAGCCGGCGGGCCGCGTCGAGCCGGCAACCGAGCCAGTCTCTCGCCCATGCTCGGCGTCGTTTCCTCGCCGACGTTGAATATGGAGCCGCGCGCCCTCGGATCGACCGCCGCTGTCGCGATCGCCGCGGCGACGTTCCTGACGTGGCCGTGCGTCCAACGCCAGGCAGGCGCGGCGGCGAACCCGTATATGGTGGCGAGGTCGCCGTTTTCTTCCGAGCCGTATACCTTGGGCAAGCGCAGGATGGTCCAGTCGAGATCATTCGCGCTTCGCACGGCCGTCTCGACGAGAACCTTGTCGTAGTCGCGAACATAGGCTCCGAGCTGCTCCTCCATCCCGCGAAAAGGGAAAAATATCGAGCGGAGCGGCGCTTCCTCCGTCAGCGGAACCGGCTCCGGCGAGCCCGGTTCAATTCCAGTCAGACGACCATATGCCCGATAGACATCGCAGCTCGAAATGACAATGAGGCGCCGGGTGCGGCCCGAGAACGTCTCGACCGCCGCTTCGGCATCGTCTGCTCCCATCGCGACCATATGCACCACAAGGTCCCAATCGCGTCGCAGCCTCTCGGGAAACGAGACGATCGGATAGGCCGCGCTCGGATCGCAGACATGCTCTATGTCGGGCAGGACGGGATGGCGGCTCGTCCCGCGATGAAAGACGGTCGTCTCGACGCCGGCGTCGTGGAGTCGCCGAACGACATAGGCCCCGATGAAGCGTGTGCCTCCGATCACCAGGGCTTTCATCTGGCGCGTCCCTCATAGATGGCGGTCGATCTTGCGCAATTCTCGAAATCGAAGCGGAGACGCTTCTGAAGATCAGGCAGGAGACACGACGCGCTCCTCCGCCGCCGCCTGCTCCGCCGCTTCGATCGCCGCCATCGTGCCGACATGCAGCCATTTGCCGTCGAGCGGCGCGCCATAAAGGCGCTCCTGCTCCGCCGCGCGGAAGAAATAGGGCGCGAGCGGGAACACATCGGCCGTGACGTCGGCGAAGAGCTGCGGCTTCAAGATGCCGATTCCCGCATAGACGTATTCGGCCGTCTCTGCGGCGCCGCGCCGCGTCAGCCGCCCGTCCGCGTCGCGATGGAAATCGCCGGTCCAGTCGACGCCGACGCTGCCCTCGCGCGGCGCGAGCAGGAGCGCGATGTCCATCTTGTCGCCGTCCCAGAGCGAGGCGAGGCGAATGAGATTATCCGCGCGCGCGCCGATCCAGAAGGCGTCGGTGTTGCAGATGAAAAACGGTTTTTCGCCGATCAGCGGCAAAACCTTCTTGATCCCGCCGCCCTGATCCAGCAGCAGCTCGCGCTCGTTCGACATCACGATGCGCGGCGCCGAGCGGCCGCGCAGATGATCCTCGATCTGATCGGCGAGGTGATGGACGTTGACGATCGCCGTCGCGACGCCCGCTTCCGCAAAAGCGTCGAGCGCGCGGTCGAGCAGGCTGCGGCCGGCGACCCGCACCAGCGGCTTCGGAATCGAATCGGTCAACGGCCGCATGCGCGAGCCGCGCCCGGCGGCGAACACCATCGCCGTCTCAGGAACGGAACAGCGCGGGAAGGTGGGAGACATACCAGGCCTCGAGATCGGCGAGCGCGGGATGGCGCAGGCCCTTGCGCAGATAGGTTTCCACGCGGGGAAGATGGGCGAGATATTGCGGCTTGCGGTCGCGCTGATCGAGCCGCGCGAAAATGCCGAGGATCTTCGTCGCCCGCTGCGCGCCGAGAATGGCGTAGGCGCGCGCGAAACCCGCCATGTCGAAGCCGGGATCGGCCTCGCGCCGCAGGCGCGCGTAATGACCGAGCAGCCGCATCTCCAATTCGTTCGCCACATCTACGCGCGCGTCCTGAGCGAGCGAGGCGACGTCGTAAGCGGGATGGCCGAGCGCGGCGTCCTGGAAATCGATGACGCCGATGCGCGCCGTCCCGATGCGATCCTCGAGCCAGATGAGATTGGGCGAGTGATAGTCGCGCAAGGTCCAGGTCGGCGGCGCCATCACGATCTCGATCAACGCCTGCCGCCACAGAATGACGAAGGTCGCCTTGGAGCCCGAGGAGATCGCCGATCCGCCGACGCGGCTCGCATACCATTCGACCAGCAGCTCGACCTCGATCAGCAGCGCGTCGAGATCATAGGACGGCATGCGATAGGCGGCGGCGCCCGGCGTCGGCAGCACGTCGGGCAGATCGCGCGAATGCAGCGTCGCGAGCAGCGCGGCCGCCTCGAGATAGCGATCGGCGATCGGCGCGCCATCGGCGATGACGCCGTCGCGGCCCAAATCCTCGAGCAGCACGAAGCCCGCGTTCAAATCGAAGGCGAAGATTTCCGGCGCCGAGATCTTCTGCGCGCGCAGCGCGCCCGCCATGGCGACGAAAGGCTTCACCGTCTCGGCGAGCTTGGCGATCGCGCTATAAGACTTGCCGTAGCGGATCGGCGGCCCGTCCGGCTTCGCCGGCGAGATCATCAATAGCGCGCGCTCGCCGCTCGGCTTGCGCAATGTCTCATAGACGCGCGACGAGGCGTCGCCTTGCAGGAAGGCGCGCTCCGCTTCGCTCCAGCCGGCGCCGGCGAGAAAGATCTCCAGCGATTTGAACGCGGCGAAGCGCCCCGCGAAAGCGCCGTGAGCGACGATGGCGATGCGTCGCGCGTCCGGCGCGTCGGGCGAGACGAAAGAAAGATGAATGGCGAGCCGCTCGCCCGAGAACAGGCCGGGCGCGCGCTCGGCCCATTCGACGAGCGCTATTCCCTCCTCGCTCGCCTCCTCGAAGCCGAGCGCCTCGAGCTCCGCCTCGCCGGAGATCCGGTAGAGATCGGCGTGCAGCAGCCGATAGCCCTCGCCTTCGTAGATCTGCATCAAGGTGAAGGTCGGGCTCGGCGTCTCCAGCGTCGGATCATCCGCCAGCGTTCGGATGAGCGCCCGCGCGAAAGTGGTCTTGCCGGCGCCGAGATCGCCCGAGAGCGTCACGAGGCGCACGCCCTCGCGAATGATCGGCGCGAGACGGCGCGCCAGAGCCGCGGTCTGCGCCTCGTCGGCGACATCGACGATCCATTCGGCGGAATCGCTCATGAGGCGCGTCCTCTCTCTCGCGTCTCCTCCGACGTCGAGGCGGCATGATCGTGGCGCTCGTCGGTCGGAAAGATGCAAGTGACCGTGGTGCCTTCGCCGAGCGCCGAATCGATCAGCACGCGGCCGCCATGCAGCTCGGTGAAGGCGCGCACGATGGAGAGGCCGAGTCCGACGCCGCGATGGCGCGAGCCGGCGGTATGGGATTCGAACCGGTCGAACACTTTTTCCAGAGCCTCGGGCGCGATGCCGCGCCCGCGATCGGCGACCTTGAGCACGATTTCCCCCTCCCGTCGCAGAGCGGCGAGGGTAATGGTTTGTCCAGGGCGTGAAAAGCCGATGGCGTTGGAGAGCAGATTGAAGAGAATCTGCCTGATGCGCTTGGCGTCGCCGCGGAAGCGGCCGACATCGCCGGTGGCGACGATCTTGAGCTCGATCGTGTTTTCGGCGAGCCGGTCCTGCACGCCCTCGGCCGCCGCGCGCATCGCATCCTCGACATCGACGTCGCCGAGCTCGAGCGCCATGGCGTCGCTGTCGATCGTCGCGAGATCGAGAATATCATTGATGATGGCGAGCAGCGCTGCCGACGACTTGGCCACATAGCCCAAATATTCCAGCTGCTTGGCGTTGAGCTCGCCGGTCGATCTCTCGCCGAGCAGATGGCTGAAGCCGATGATGTTGTTGAGCGGCGAGCGCAGCTCGTAAGAGACGTGATGGACGAAGTCGTTGCGGATCTTCTCCGCCGCCATCAGGGCCTCGTTGCGCTCGGTGAGCGCGCGCTCGACATTCACGCCCGCCGTCACATCGACGAAGGTGAGCAGCGCCGCGCCCTCGGGCAGGGCCTGCGCCGTGCAGTCGAGCACGCTGCCGTCGGAGCGCTCGATGCGGCGGGTGAAGCCCTGGCGCATCTCCTGCAGTCCGGTGACGAAGCCGCGCAGCTCGCTCCAGGTCTCCTCATTGGGATGCAGCTTCGCGCAGAGCTTGGAAACGGCGTCGAAGCGCGGCTTTTCGTCCAGCGCGCGCTTGTCGAGCCGCCACAGGGCGACGAAGGCGGGATTGCAAAAGCGCAGGCGTCCGTCGGCGCCGAAGACGGCGACGCCCTCGCGCAGATTTTCCAGCGTCTCGTTCTGCATGCGGTCGAGCGCATGGAAGCGCGTCTCGAGGAAATAGCGCTCGCTCACATCGTCATAGAGATAAGTGACGCCGCCCTGCGGATTGACATTGACGACGACGCGCAGCGTGCGTCCGTCCGGCATGTGCCAGATGTGCTCGTGATGCTCTTCCGAGGAGCGATAGGCTTCGAGCAGCCGCGACTTCCAGGCCCTGAAGTCGACCTCCACCGGCAGGCGCTGCTCGGCGCGCAGCCGGTCGAGAATCTGCGAATCGCTCGGGCCCTGGTCGAGAAAGGCGCGGTCGAGCGGCGGCCACAGCCTTTCATAAGCGGCGTTGCGATAGACGAGCCGCTTGCGGCGGTCGAAAATGGCCACGGCGATCGGCAGCTGATCCAGCGTGCGCGAATGCGCCTGCATCTGCTGCTCGAGATCGGAGCGCATGGCGTCGATCTCGTGACGGTCGAGCGCGAGCGCGGCGGAGGCCCCATGAAAGGGCGCCTCGACGACATCGAGACCATGCCGCTCCCCTGCGACGACCGCCGTGACTCGCGCGCGAAAAACCTCGTCGCGGCCGCGCGCGGCCGCGGCCTCGGCGCGGGCCTGGTGATCGAGCAGCTCGATCTGCCGGCGCAGGGCGTCGGCCGGGCTCTCCGCCTCCACGGCGCTCGCATAGGCGGCGTTGACGAAGGAGAGGCGGCCGTCGGCGGCGCGCATCCACACCGGCGTCGGCAGCGCTTCGAGCATCGCGCGCAGCCCCTCCGCCTCCGCGACGCAGCGGGCGTGCCGCTCGCGCAGCGACAACAGCTCGAGCCGGTCGCCCGAGACCTCGCGAATGCGCAGCACGGCGCGGCCGGCGACGGCGCGGCCCTCGGCGTCGAAGCGCCGGCCCTGCGGATTGGCGAGGGCGAGGCGGAATGCTTCGCCGCTCTGGCGCAGCCGCTCGATCCACTGCTCGAGCTCGCGCGCGTCCTTCATCGTGAGCCAAGTTCCGAAGGCGAGAGGCCGGCGCGCGAAGGCGGCGTCGCCGAGGCTGTTCTCCACATCGGGCTCGCTCGCAGGCCCGTCCCAGGAGACGAGCAGCTGCGGCTCGCTCGACAGAAAGGTCTCGGCGCGGTCGAGCTTGCTGCGCGCCAGCTCCAATTCGGCGGCGAGCCGCGTCTGGCCGCGGCTCCATCTCTTCCGCTCGGAGAGATAGCCGAGGGCGACGACGGTGGAGAAAAGGGCGAGGCCGAGGCTGAGCGCGAGATGGGCGAATTCGCCGCTGTCGCCGGCCGCGAAAAGTCCCGCCAGCGCCTGCGCCCGGGCGGGACGGGCGAGCAGCAGGCCGCCGGCCGTCAGCGCCACGGCCGCCGATCGTCGCAGCGAGCCGGCTCGGAGGCTCCGCCTGCGCCCGGCGGGCGACTGCGCTATCGGCCCGAAGGCCGTCCTGTCGTGCATGCGAACCGGTCTCCACGTTCGATTGCAAAGGCTCATCGCAAACAAACGCCGCAAGCCGTTCGCGCGCCCGAGCGACGCGCCGTCCCGAATCGTCTCCAATCTAAAACGCGTTGATCGAAAGGGAAACGCGCGACGCGACGGGGAGCATTCTCACGTAGAGGTTTCGCCGAACTGGCGTCGGCGTCGCCGTGGGGAAAAATTTCACCTCGGCCCGGGCGCGCCGACCGCGTATCCGAGACTCGCGAATGCGCGGCTCGCGCTGAAGAGAGCCCCGGTCGCCGCGAAATCGCGCCTTTTCCTGAAAGCTCGATTCGCGGCGTTTCCCGATGACAGAGCGCGCTCGCCAGGAGTCATGCGAGCTTAAAAAAGCGCTCCAAGCTCAGTGCGGTGTAAAACGTGTCTCGATGAAATAGACGTATCGAACCTGCAACGGATCGTAACGAATAATGAGCGTGTCGATGTTGCGTAGACGAGGGTCTGACAGAGTCACGTCCTGAGTGGCTTGTGAGTTGACCGTCACCTGTACCGTGTCAGCGGTCGGAATACCGAAATGATAAGCGTAAAGAGTGAATGTTACTGGCATCGACATACTTGTCGCGCCATAGGCAAAAAGCTTAAGGCCGGTCAAATCGAAAGATTTACCAGGGAAATTAGAGGCGGGAATAGTAAAGACGCCGCCGGTGCGGTTGGCGAAATACAGCCCGCCGTTTCCCGTTCGCACGTCCCAACCATTAGGGAGAAGATGACCGAGAGCGGATACGACCAGGCCGCTGCTGTCCGTCGCCGTGCAATTCGGGCACCCGGTCAAAGGCGCTGAGGTAAATGTCGCGGTGTCGGCAAGCGCCGCCGACGCGGAAAAAGCGACAAAGGTCGCCAGAGCGGTGGCTCGTAGAAATTCGGCGTTCATATTATTCTCCTGATTGCCGCATTGCGTGACGCTCGAGCGAGGACGCTGGTCCATGCGCGCATCCCACGAGCGTCAGCCTGCTGCTCTCACAACATGGAAGGGGCTCGCCTCAGAGCTTGTGACTCATTCGATTTTCGCCATTTTCGACCGCAGTCGAACCAGTGAGAGTCGAATTCATTCGCAAATTCTCGGGAGCAAGTCCCGATTGTCAGTCTAACCTCTATCGTTGCAGACGCATGACAAAAAATTGAAGCCGCGTACGGAGTTGGCCGTCTCGCGTTTTCTGGTTGTCGATCTCGGTTGAAACGACGCGGCGAGGCTCCCTGCTCCAAAATGTCGCGCGGCGACTGCGCCGCCGAGAAATTGCGGCCCGATCGCTCTGGCGAAATCATGGGCGATGTGAATTGCGTGCGTCCGTTGCGCGGGCTGCAATGGCGGGCGCAGCTTGCATCTAATGCAGGTCGCGCGATATCGGCGGCGCTGGAGCCGTCGATCCCGTGACGCCGGGGGATCGCGTTCGAGAACCCAGCCTCCTCATCCTGAGGAGGCCCGAAGGGCCGTCTCGAAGGATGCTCCAGAAGGCGCGGGCGGGGCCCACCCTTCGAGACGCCCGCTGCGCGGGCTCCTCAGGGTGAGGGGACTGGTGTTCACCATACGCCGGGAGCCGAATAAGAGAACGGCCCCGCTCTCAAGCGGAGAGCGAGGCCGAAGTTTTCAGCGCGTCCGCCGCCTCAGTAGCGGTAATGCTCCGGCTTGAACGGGCCGTTCTGCGGCACGTTGAGATAAGCGGCCTGCTGCTCGGTCATCTTGGTCAGCTTCACGCCGATCTTGGCGAGATGTAGAGAAGCGACCTTCTCGTCGAGGTGCTTGGGCAGCGTGTAGACACCGACCGGATACTGGCCCTGCTTGGTCCACAGCTCGATCTGCGCCAGCGTTTGATTGGTGAAGGACGCCGACATCACGAAGGACGGATGGCCGGTGGCGCAGCCGAGATTCACCAAGCGGCCTTCGGCGAGCAGGATGATCCGCTTGCCGTCGGCGAACTCGACCTCGTCGACCTGCGGCTTCACATTGTGCCATTTGAGATTGCGCAGGCCGGCGACCTGAATCTCGCTGTCGAAATGGCCGATGTTGCAGACGATGGCGCGGTCCTTCATGACGCGCATGTGCTCGGTCGTGATGACGTCGACATTGCCGGTCGCGGTGCAGAAGATGTCCGCGCGCGTCGCGGCGTCTTCCATCGTGGTGACCTCATAGCCTTCCATCGCCGCCTGCAGCGCGCAGATCGGATCAATCTCGGTGACGAGCACGCGGCAGCCGGCGTTGCGCAGCGAGGCGGCCGAGCCCTTGCCGACGTCGCCATAGCCCGCGATGCAGGCGACCTTGCCGGCCATCATCACATCGGTGGCGCGGCGGATGCCGTCGACCAGCGATTCGCGGCAGCCGTAGAGATTGTCGAACTTCGACTTGGTGACCGAATCATTGACGTTGATCGCCGGCCACAGCAGCTTGCCCTCCTTATGCATCACATAGAGGCGATGCACGCCGGTGGTGGTCTCCTCGGTCACGCCCTTGATGGCCTCGGCGTTGCGCTTGTAGAAGCCCGGATTGGCCTTGAGGCGCTTCTTGATCGCGGCGAAGAGGACCTCTTCTTCTTCATTGGTCGCCTTGTCGAGGAAGGCGGTGTCGCCATTCTCGGCGCGCAGGCCGAGATGGATGAGCAGCGTGGCGTCGCCGCCGTCGTCGAGAATCATGTTGGGCGCGCCGCCGTCGCCCCATTCGAAGATACGATGGGTGTAATCCCAATAATCCTCGAGGCTCTCGCCCTTGATGGCGAACACCGGCGTGCCGGCGGCGGCAATCGCCGCGGCGGCGTGATCCTGCGTCGAATAAATATTGCAGGAGGCCCAGCGGACGTCGGCGCCGAGCGCCTTCAGCGTCTCGATCAGCACGGCGGTCTGGATGGTCATATGCAGAGAGCCGGCGACGCGCGCGCCCTTGAGCGGCTGCGACGGGCCATATTCGGCGCGCGTCGCCATCAGGCCGGGCATCTCGGTCTCGGCGATATCGAGCTCCTTGCGGCCCCACTCCGCGAGGCCGATGTCGGCGACGACATAATCATTGAAATGCGTGGTCATGACGCTCCCTTCTGGCGTTGCCTCGCACGGGCGGCGAGCGCGGGTCCTAGCGCCCGCCTATAGCAAGACGGGCGAAGGGATGCAATAAAGATATAAACAAGTCTTTATGTCAGCCTGCCGCTGCCGCCGGCAGGCCGAAGGCGTCTCCTCGAGCGGCGCGGCCCGCGTCGCTCGAATGACACGAGCCGCCCGATCGCTGCTCAGTCGCCGAAATGATAGCTGACGCCCGCTGTCAGCGAGCCTTCGCCCTGTGCGTGCCGCGTCGCCAGCGCCGGCCGCGCCAAATTTTCGGCTTCGGCTCGCGTGCGCCCGCCGAACCACCGCGTTTCGATATGCGCGCTCCAGCGCGTATCGAGGGCGTATTCGACGCCGGCGCCGACCGTCGGCGTCACCGACCACCAATTGGTGGTCGTCGAGCCGAGCGGCGCCTGATAGGACCGCTCGATATGCGCGAGTTCCATGCCGCCGGTGACGTAAAGCAGCGCGCGCTCGTAGTTCCAGCCCAAGCGTCCGCGAATCGATCCTTGAGCATCGATCGTGTTCTGCACGCCATAGCCGAAAATCGGGTCGACCGTGTAGGCGCGGGCGCGGGCGCCCGAGATGTCGCCGACAACGCCATAGACGAGAGGGCCGTAGCGCCAATCATAGCCGGCGTGGACGCCGCCGATGAAGCTGCCGCCGCTTCCGGTCTTGGAGGAGAGGACCGCATTGTTCGCCGCGAGCACCGTTTGCGCGCGGTCGCCGAACCCGGCGTAGCCGGCGTGCGCGCCGACGTAGAACCCCTCGAAAAGCAGAGCCGGCGGCGGCGCGAAAGCGGGCTCCGCCTTGCGGGCAGGCAAATCCGCGGCTGTCGCCGTGCCGACAGAAAGCAAGGCCGAGCAGCAGGCGATGGTCCAGGTTTTCATATCGCATCCTTCGTTCGAGTGATCGTTTGGCCCTGGCCGCCGCCGGGTCGAGGCAGCGTTCATGCAACAGGCCGTATATAGCATGAAATAGATTAATATATTCATGTTTTACATTAAAAATTTCTCGCGTCAATGTTGCTCGGGCCTCGAGGCAGGGCGGTCAGGTGAAGGACCAATCCCCAACCCTCGTCCTGAGGCGCCGCCCGCTGCGCGGGCCGAGCAGGAGCGGCGCGTGCATATCCGGGCCGGCGCCTATGCTATGGAGGTCGGGCCTCTTGCTCGGCGCGAAAACGAGGATGGCGACGATGAGCGACGACACGACCAGCGACAGGGCGTCGAGCGGCTCCGCGCGGCGCCTCGCGCTGAATCCGAAGCTGCGCTGGGCATGTCACTCGATCCGCCTCGCCGCCCTGGTCTTGATCCTTTTCAAGTCGGCGACCACGCTGTGGGATCTCGGCGACCGAGACGCGTTTCTGGCGCTGATGAACGAGCTTTACGGGCTGGATTCGGCGGGAGTCTCTGATTTGAGATATTGGAGCGCGGTGACTCTCTGGATGCTCGAATTCGTGTTGCCTGCGATCGTCGTAGCGCGGCTCTGGCGCCTGACCGGCATTTATCTGGACGGACGAGTCTTTTCGATCGAAGCTGCGGCGACCCTGCGCCTCGTCGCGCTGTGGGGCTTCGCCGCCACGATCGCCGGCCTCGTGACGCTCCCGCTCGGCGCGGCGCTGCTGTGGGCCGAGCAGATCGTCAAGGTTCCGTTACAGATCTGGCTGGCTCCGATAAACATATTCTGCGTGCTGTGCTGCATCTTCGCTCTGGCGCTCAGCGTGATCCTCGAGACCGCCGCGAAAATCGCCCGCGAGCACGCGCGCTTCGTCTGAGCGTAGCGAAGGTGGGCCTGCGCCAGAGTTGAACCGTTCGATGGGGTCTTTTATGGGTGAGGATCATGACCGACGCCATCGATGAGAGCGCCCCGCCGCCATCCGTGCAGCTCGTCGCACTCAATGCGAAGCTGCGTTGGACCTGCTATTCGATTCGCCTCGTCGCCGCGGCCTGGCTCGTTTTCGGAATCGGACTGACATGCTGGAACTGGGGCCATCGCGCCGACAGCCTGGAAACCATGCGCAAGCTCTATGGCTTGGACCCCGAGAGCGTTTCCGATCTCGCCTATTGGTCCTCGACGTCGATCGCTCTGTCCACTTGGGCGCTGGCGGCGCTCGCGGTCGCGCGCTTGTGGCGTCTCACGGGGATCTACCTCGAAGGACGCGTGTTCTCCGTCGCGGCGGCGGCGGCGATGCGTCTTTTTGCGCTGACCGGCTCGGCTGCCGTAATGTTCGACATCATGGCGCACCCTCTCGTCAATGGACTTCTTTCGACCGAGCTCCTCGCCGAGTCGCCCGCTCGCGCCTGGATCACCCCGCAGGATGTCTTCTATCTGCTGTTCTGCGGCGGCGTGTTCGCGCTCGGCGTGATCCTCGAGACGGCCGCCGAGATCGTCGACGAGCATGAGCGGTTCGTGTAGATGCCGATCATCGTCAACCTCGACGTGATGCTCGCCAAGCGCAAGATGCGCTCACGCGATCTCGCC
The DNA here is from genome assembly GCF_019802345.1 of Methylosinus sp. Sm6. Taxonomy (GTDB): domain Bacteria; phylum Pseudomonadota; class Alphaproteobacteria; order Rhizobiales; family Beijerinckiaceae; genus Methylosinus. Next base: position 72,196 of record NZ_JAINDZ010000007.1, read on the forward strand.
GCGCATATCGGCATCGCCGAGCAGAACGTCAGCCTGCTGAAATCGGGCAAGGTCAAGGGCGTGCGCTTCGACACGCTGGAGAAGATCTGCGAGGTCCTCGACTGCCAGCCCGGCGACATATTGGAATATCGCGCCGAGACGAAAGAGGCGTGAGCCGGCTCGCCACCGCAACCGGGCTCCGTGCGCCCGACGGCAATGGAGAGAAGCTTTGATTTCGACTGCGGCCGTCATTCCAGACGCCGTCTGCGGCGGCTCCTCAGAGCTTGTGAATCTTCTGATATTCGCAATCTTCGCTTCGTACCGGGGACGGGCGGCATTTTCGAAGCGCGCGTCGAGGGCCAGAACAGCTCGATCGAGGGCGTATTGTTGGAGCGTCGGCGCGACGCCCGCGGGCTCTGCGCGACGCTGTCGTCCGGCGTGACGCTGTAGAAAGGTCTGCGGCGGAAAGGTCGCCGTGGTCGCGCAGCGGTGCGCGCTCACTTCGCGGAGCCGGCCGCCCCCTCGGACGCGCCCGCGTCGGCGATTTTTGCGACCTGCTCGGTCGCCTCGGGCGCGGCGTCGCCGGCCGTGCGCATGTGGCCGAGCAGGCCTTTGCGCTTGGCCTCGTAGTAGAAGCCAGTCGAATAGAGCCTGATGGCGCGGGAGATGTCGCCCTCGGCGACGCGATAGGCGTTGGCGAGATAAGCGACGCCGTAATTGAGATTGGTCTCGGCGTCGAGCAGGCCCTTGGCCGGGCCGCTGTAGCCGACGCTGCGCGCCGTCTCGTAGCGGATCTGCATCAGGCCCCAATAGGGACCATGCTTGGCGGCGGGATTGTAATTGCTCTCGCGGCGCACCGCCGCATGAATGAGCGATTCCGGAATATCGTAGGCGATGGCATTGCGCGTGATGCTCGCCTCGAGCTTCTGACGCGGCGTGAGGATGATCGGCTCCGGCGGAGGAACGGGCTCGTCCGGCGCCTTGGCGACGAAGCCCGTGTCCGTCGGCGCGCTGGCGCAACCGGCGAGCGCGACGATCCCGAGCGCCGCTACGGCGCGAATCGTTTCTTTCATTCCAGGCCCTCCATGGGCGACAACCTAACGGCCGAGCCGACGATTGTCGACTGGGGCGATCGCCGAAGGGAAAGGGCGGAGCGACGGCCGGCGAGGAACAGGCGATCGGGCTCGACGCCCCTCCCCCGCTTCGCGCTAACGGAGTCACACATTTCCAGGAGGCCGTCATGGCCGGGCTCGTCCTGGACAGGCCCGGCCATGACGGCGCTGCGCATTCCAAGATGTGTGCATACCGTAGCGCTTCGCGGGAGAGGGAGCAGATTCGGCGTGTCATCGAAGTTTCGCGAAACGTCCGCCGCCTCCCTCTTCTGCGCAGCAGAGGAGGGAGGGGCTTTCGGCTCTTCAAGCTCGAGTGACGCGCCGCTACTCCGGCGTCGCAATGTCGATCTTGCGGACGACTCGCTCCGGCTCGGGCCGGACGAGGTCGATCGACAAGAGGCCGTTGAGCAGATCGGCGCCGAGCACCTGCATTCCCTCGGCCAGCAGAAAGGCGCGCTGGAACTGCCGCGCGGCGATGCCGCGATGGAGAAAGTGCCGCTCGCGATCGTCGACCTGCTTGCCGCGAATGACCAGCTGATTCTCCTCGAGCGCGATGTCGAGCTGGTCGCGGGTGAAGCCGGCGACGGCCAAGGTCAACCGCAGCCGTTCGGGGCTGTCCTCCGTGCGCGGCAAGCGCTCGATGTTATAGGGCGGATAGCCGTCCGAAGCGGAGCGGGTCACGCGGTCGAGCGCGCGCTCGATCTCATCGAAGCCGAGGAGAAAAGGGGAATTGAGCGTCGGCAGTCGTGCCATGGCGAAGCCCTCGCGGCGCTTCTCGTCGTTGATTTGCGAGGCCCGTCATCGGCGCCCCGCGGCGTATATGGAGCCGAAGCTCGGCGCGATCAAGCGCCCGCCTCGCTCACAACCGACGAGACCGCGGCGGCTCCGCCGCACGGCGGTGCGGCGCGCCTGCCCTCCGCGCGATGCTCGCGCTCGCCGGCGTCGTCATCGGAGCCGTTCGATTTTCATACAGCATTGATGTTGAAAAGATTTCCGCGCAGTTCCCCGAATTGGCGCGTCCTTGTGCGGGGCTAGATTGCGCTATCGTCGACGAATCATCGCGTTGCGTCTCGCAGTCCATTCTTGCGCCAGCCATCGGGACGCGCTCCATGTCTCCCTTTCCCCGCTTGCTCGCCGCGCTGGCGACGCTCGCCGCGGTCGCCGCCGCGCCGCGCGCTTCGGCTCATTGCATGATCGGCCCGCGCCATATTCCGATGACGCTCGCCATCGACACGCCCTGCGTCACCGATGATTTCATGCCGATGGCGATGGGAACGAAAAATGGCGATTACACGCGCGAATTCGACGTCCCCATGCAATGGTCCAAGCGGATCACCGAGGATTTGGGCGTCACCCTGGCCGGCACATGGACGCGCATGCGGATGCCGGACAATTACTCGCTGATGGCCATGCCGATGGACCATATGATGGGCATGGATCCGATGCACATGCATGGCATGGAGCCCATGCTCATGTGGATGCCGATGTATATGCCGACCATGACCATGACGGGCTGGCAGAATCTGCAGACGACGCTCAAATATCAATTCCTCGTCGACAAGGGGAGCGAGCTCGTCCTCTCGGCTGGAGCGATGGTCGATTGGGGCGGCAGCGGCGACCGCTCCTCCGGCGCGCCGCGCTACACGACGCTGACGCCGATGCTGTGGTTCGGCAAGGGCTTCGGCGATCTGCCCGAGACGCTCGCCTGGGCGCGTCCCTTTGCGATCACCGGCCAATTCGGCTTGCGGCTGCCGACATGGTCGCGCACGCTCTCTGTTTCGAACACCGGCATGATCCCGGTCGGCGCAAACATGTCCGGCATGATCAATTCGGTCATGGACATGTCCTGCATCGACATGCCGAGCCCCTACACATTCGGCGTGACGATGGACATGCGCAGCGTCAATGACTGCCGGCATTCGCCGACCTTCGTCTATGGCGCGAGCCTGCAGTACAATCTCGGCTATGGTCGCAAGTCGCGCGGACAAGGCGTCGAGCGCCTCATCAGCGGCTTGACGCCGCTCGTCGAGGCGCAGTTCCGCACGCCCGTCTCGGGCGCCGCCTCCTGGAGCTTCCCCGTGCAGGGCGGAGTCGAGATCTGGCCCAATGCGCGCGCCTTCTCCACGGCTTTCGTTCCGAGCGCCACGGTCGGCACGATCAATCCCGGCCTCCTCTATGTCGACGACGCCTGGCAGATCGGCGCCGAGGCAATCATTCCGATCAATAATCAGAGTGGCAGAGGCGTCGGCTGGATGGCCGCGCTCGGCATTTATCTGGACAAGATCTTTCCCGATACGATCGGGCGTCCGCTGTTCGGCGACGTGCATTCCGATCACGGTCACGCCGATCACGCGGATCATGATCACGGCGATCATGAGCACGCCGAGCATGAGCATGCGCATGAGCATGGCGCGGGACATGATCACGGCGCGGATGCGCGAGCGCACGCTGCGCATCATCGCGGGTCTGCTTCGCATTCGGCCGGCCAAGGGGAGCCGCACGCGCATTCTCATTGACGCTGCGCGCCGGAGCATTTTTCTCGACGGGAATCTTCGGCTAAGATTTCGCTATGGAGACACCTTCCTCGCGCGCCGCGGCGCCGGGCGAGCGCGCGCCCGTCGACGCCTGCTTCGCGACGCAGGCCGAAGCCTGCCGCCATCTCGGCTCGCCCTTCACCGCCGCGCTCTGCGAGATGCTGCGCGCCGATCTCGATACGAGGAGCGCGTTCGGCCGCCGCATTCTCTCATGGGGCAGGCGGGCGACGGCCGACGCGCTCGCTCTGCGCGCCGCTGGCGCCTTGCATTTCCTCGCCCGCTCGAAACGCGCGCCGGAGCTTGCCGCGGCCTATCCGCCGCAAGACGTCGGCGAAGCGGCGCTGCGGCGCGCGCTCGCCGCCGCCATCGGAGAGCATGACGAATTTTTGGCCGGCTTTCTCGATCGGCCGCCACAGACCAATGAGGCCGCGCGTTCGTCCATTCTGCTCGGCGGCGCTCTCTACGTCGCTTCTGTGGTGAAGCGGCCGCTCGAGATCTTGGAGATCGGCGCCAGCGCCGGGCTCAACCTCCATTTCGACCGCTATTCTCACGATCTCGGCGTCGGCCGCTGGGGACCGCCGGACGCAGGGCTGCGGCTCGTCTGCGATTGGCGCGGCGCGCCGCCGCCGCTCTGCGCGCCGCTCGAGATCGCCGCCCGCTCCGGTTGCGACGTCGATCCGCTCGACCCTGGTCTCCCGGCCGACCGCGAGCGCCTGCTCGCCTATGTCTGGCCCGATCAAGCCGAGCGTCTCGCGCGCATGGAGACGGCGCTCGCTCTCGCAGCGCGGCGCGAGGAGCGCGTCGAGCGCGCCGACGCCGGCGATTTTCTCGCGGCGCGTCTCGCGGCGCCGCTCGCGCCCGGCCGCGCCCGGCTGCTGCACCACAGCATCGTCTGGCAATATCTGCCGCTCGAGACGAAGACCCGCGCCAAAGCGCTGATCGAGGCGGCGGGCGCGGCGGCGACGCGCGCGGCGCCCTTCGCCTGGGCGCGCATGGAGGCCGATGGCGACATGCGTTCGGCCGCTGTCACGCTGACGCTCTGGCCCAGCGGCGAGAGCGTCGCGCTCGGCCGCGCCGACTTCCACGGCCGCTGGGCGCAGTGGAATGCGAAGGCTCCCGTTCCTATCTCTTGATGCTGCAGCGCAATGACTCCTGCGGCGACGCGTCCGAGTTTCACGCTTGCGCGCCCGCCGGCTTGGTGGGAGCATCGTCTGACGGAGCCGACAAGGTTTCCACTCGCCGGCGCCGGCAACGGGAGCGGGTCATGAGTGAAACGAGAACGTCCGGCGAGGCGAGAGCCGCAGGCGCGCGTCTGATCGCGCTTGTCGGCCCTTTTCAGAGCGGCAAGACCAGCCTGTTCGAATGCCTGCTCGCGCGATGCGGCGCGGTGGCGCGCCAGGGCTTCGTGCGCGACGGAACCAGCGTCGGCGATTCCTCGCCCGAGGCGCGCGCCCATGCGATGAGCGTCGAGAGCAATGTCGGCGGCGTCGACTATCTCGGCGACCGCTATGTGTTCGTCGACTGCCCCGGCTCGGTCGAATTCGCTCACGAGCAGCGCCAGGTCCTGCCCGTCGCCGACGCCGCCATCGTCGTCGCCGAGGCCGATCCGCGCAAGCTGCCGGCGTTGCAGCTCGTTCTGCGCGCGGTCGAGGATGCGGGCGTTCCGCATTTCCTGTTCCTCAACAAGATCGACGTCGCCCAGGGCAATCTGCGCGACACGCTGTCGCTGCTGCAATCGGTCTCGCGCACGCCGCTGCTGCTGCGGCAGATCCCGATCTGGAACAATGGTATCGCCGTCGGCTTCATCGATCTCGCGCTCGAGCGCGCCTATGTCTATCGCGAGCATGCGCCGTCCGAGGTCGTCGAGATCCCGCCGGGCGAAGCGGTTCTCGAGAAGGAGGCGCGCTATTCCATGCTGGAGCGGCTCGCCGATTACGACGACGCGCTGATGGAGGAGCTGCTCACCGATATCGAGCCGCCGCGCGATCAGATTTTCGACGATCTCGCCAAGGAGATGCGCGGCGGCCATGTGGCGCCGGCGTTCGTCGGCGCGGCCGAGCGCGGCGCCGGCGTGTCGCGGCTGCTGAAGGCGCTGCGCCACGAGGCGCCGAGGATCGGCGAGACGCGGGCGCGGCGCGGCCTCGCCGACAATGGCCCCGCGCTCGCGCAGGTCATCCGCGCGGTCCACACGCCGCATGGCGGCAAGCTGTCGCTCGCGCGCGTGCTGCGGGGGAGCTTCAACGATGGACAGGCCGTCGTCGGCGCGGCGGGCGTCGAGGACAAGATCTCCGGCCTCTTTTCGCTGATCGGCGGCGCGGCGACGCGTCAGGCCAAAGCCGAGTCCGGCGATACGCTCGCCTTCGGCCGGCTCGAGCACGCCGCGGTCGGCGATATTCTGAGCGCGGACACTCATGGGACGGCGCCTGCCGCCGCGAAGATCGAAGCGCCGGCGCCGGTCTATGCGCTCGCGCTCGCCGTGAAGGACCGCAAGGACGAAATGCGGCTCACCGCCGCGCTCGCCAAGCTGATCGACGAGGACCCTTCGCTGGCCTTCGTCCACGATCAGCAGCTCGGCGAGATGAAGCTGCTCGGTCAGGGCGAGATGCATATTCGCGTCGCGCTGGAGCGGCTCGCGTCCCGTTACGGCGTCACCGTCGGCGCCCATCCGCCGGCGATCGGCTATCGGGAGACCATCCGCCGCGCGGTGAGCGTGCGCGGACGGCATAAGAAACAGTCGGGCGGCCATGGCCAATTCGGCGATGTGGCGCTCGAGGTGGCGCCGCGCGGCCGCGGCGAGGGCTTCGCCTTCCTCGAGCGGGTGCATGGCGGAGTTGTGCCAAAACAATACTACTCATCGGTCGAGGCCGGCTGTCGCGACGCGCTGGCCCGCGGCCCGCTCGGCTTTCCGGTGGTCGATGTGGAGGCCGTTCTGGTCGACGGCTCCTATCACAGCGTCGATTCGTCCGACATGGCGTTCCGCACCGCCGCGCGCATCGGCATGATCGAGGCATTGGGCAAGGCGGAGCCGGTCCTGCTCGAGCCCGTGCTCTCCGTGGTGATCCGCACGCCGAGCGAGGCAATGTCGCGCGCGACCTCCCTCGTCTCGGCCAGACGTGGACAAATTCTCGGATTTCGTCCGCGCGCCGGCTGGGACGGGTGGGACGAGATCGAGGCGCTCATCCCCGAGGCGGAGATCGGCGCCCTCATCATCGAGCTGCGCTCGGCGACCTCCGGCGCGGGCAGCTTCGAGGCCGCCTTCGATCATCTCGCGGAGGTGGTCGGCCGCCAGGCGCGCGAGGTGGTCGCCGCGCGCGGCGGAGCAACGGCGGAGCGATGACCTGAGACGCTTGTTTCAGGCAGGCACGGAGCAGTGCTGGCTCGTTTCTTGATCCGCCCGGATAGGCGTCCCATCGCTGTCCCATTTTGGCAAAGTTCACGCGGCGGCAAAGTCACGCGCTCGGCGATCGCCGTCGCGGGGCCCCAATGTCGGCGCAGGCTGTCTATTCCGGAACAGAGCGCATGCATTCCGAAACGCATTTGTGCTTCGAGGGATCGTTTGGAATAGGCGAAGCGCTGCGCGCGTCGGGCATCGAGGGCGTCGGCGAGCTGGCCTGGGGCTCGCATTTCTGCCAATTCTATCGCAATGCGGACGAGCTGCTCGAGATCGTCGCGCCCTATTTCGCCGCCGGCCTCGCCGCCGGCGAGCTGTGCCTCTGGGCCGTGGCCCCGCCGGTCGCGGTCGCGGACGCGACGGCGGCCTTGCGTCGCCTCTCGCCAAAGCTGCGCGATCGCCATGAGGGCGGCCGCATCGCGATCGTGCCGTTCGAGGCGATTTACGTCCTCGAGGGCAGGCTCGACGGCAGTCAAGCGCTGCGCAAGGTGGAGGCCGAGCTCGAGGACGCCTATATTCGCGGTTTCGAAGGGCTGCGCATCGCCGGCAACGCCCCCGAATTCGCCGCCGACGACTGGCCCCATATCACCACATACGCGACGCGGCTCGGCGCGCTGGTCGCATCGAGGCGTATCCTGTCGCTCTGCGCCTATCCGCTGTCGTGCTGCGGGGCCGACGAGGCGCTGGAGGTCATCGCGCGCCATGATTTCGCGCTGATGCGCCGCAACGGCCGCTGGGACGTGGTCGAGAATGTCGCAGCGCATCGCGCCAGACAGGCCCTGCGCGACAGCGAGCAATATTTCCGCCTGATCGCCCAGGGCGCCCCCGATACGGCGCTGTTCACGCTCGATCCGCAAGGACGAATCGCGAGCTGGAACCATGGCGCGCAGCGAATTTGCGGTTGGGCGGCGGCGGAGATCGTCGGCCGCGACGGCGCCCTTCTCTATCCCGAGGATCGGCGCGGCTCGGCTGCGCTGGAGCTCGAGCATGCGGCCGCGCATGGCGGCTATAGGGGCGAGAGCGAATGCCTGCGCAAGGACGCGACGCTGTTCCCCGTCGAGACGCAGATTTCGCCGTTGCGCGACGATCGCGGGCAGCTACGCGGCTTCGCCAGGACCATGCGGGACGTGAGCGAGCGCAAGCGCGCCGAGCGCGAGGCGATGGCCAATCAAGCCCATTTGCGCGCGCTCGTCGAAAGCGCCGTCGACGGCATCGCCACGCTCGACGAGAGCGGCGTGATTCTCTCGCTGAATTCGGCGGCTCTGCAGATGTTCGGCTATGAGGCGTCCGAAGCGATCGGCCGTCCGCTCGACCTGTTCGTGCCGCAAGCGTGCGACCCCGGACGCCTCCTCGCCGAATGGCCGCCGACGAAGGACGCAGGCGCGCCGGGGGCCGGCGAGCTCATGGGGCGGCGCAAGGACGGCGGCGCATTTCCGCTGGAGCTGACCATCGGCGAGGCGCCCTTCGACGGCGGCCGCCTGTTCATCGGCTTCCTGCGCGATCTGACCGAGCGTCGCCGCGCCGAGGCGCAGATGCGCAAATTGCGGGTCGACCGTTTCGATCTGATGGCGCAAGTCGCCGCCGGCGTCGCCCATGAGATCAACCAGCCGCTCTCCGCGATCGCCGCCTATCTCGGCACGGCGCGGCGGCTGCTGCAGCGAGGGCCGGCGCAGGACCCCGCCCGCGATCTGGACCGCATTTTGGAGCGGGCGATCGCCCAGGTGATGCGCTCCGCGCAGATCATCGGCCAGCTGCGCGGCGTCGTCGCCGCCGCGGAGCCGGACAAGACGCTGCAGAGCCTGCATGTGATTATAGAAGAAGCGCGCGGCTACGCCGCTCTCGAGCCGATGGCCGCGAAGGTCGCAGTGACGGTCGAGCTCGCGGCGGCGAATGATCGGGTCATCGTCGATCGCGGGCAGATGCGGCAGGTGCTGATCAATCTCGAGCGCAACGCCGTGGAGGCGATGCAGGGCGCGGACAAGCGCGAGCTCGTCATTTCGACGCGCCTCGTCGACGGCGGCATGATCCGCACCGACATCGCCGACACCGGCGCGGGACTCTCGGAGGAGATCACCAGCCTGTTGTTCGAGCCCTTCGTCACCACCAAGACTTATGGCCTCGGGGTCGGACTCGCCGTCTCGCGCGCGATCGTCGAGGCGCATTACGGCCGGCTGTGGGCCGAAGCGAACCCCGGCGGCGGCGCGATCTTGAGCTTCACCCTGCCTCTCGCCGGCGAGCACGGCGACGAAGTCCTCGCCGAGTGACAGGAGAACGCGCCGGCGCGGCGCGTCCCCTCGCGACATGCGTCAGGTCAAATACTGGCCGCCGTTGATCGTCAGCGTCGAGCCGGTGATGAAGCCGGCCTCGTCGGAGGCGAGGAACACGACCGCGCGGGCGATTTCTTCCGGCTCGCCGAGGCGGCCGACGGCGATATGCGGGATGATGTGCTTGTCGAGCACTTCCTGCGGGACGGCCTTCACCATCTCGGTGGCGATATAGCCGGGCGCGATGGCGTTGACAGTGATGCCCTTCGACGCGCTCTCCTGCGCCAGCGCCTTGACGAAGCCGATATCGCCGGCCTTGGAGGCGGAGTAGTTGGTCTGGCCGGCTTGGCCCTTCTGGCCGTTGATCGACGAGATGACGATGATGCGGCCGAAGCCGCGATCACGCATGCCGTTGATGACCGGGCGCGTGACATTGAACAGCGAGTTGAGATTGGTGTCGATCACCGCCCGCCACTGCGCCAGCTCCATCTTGTGGAACAGGCGGTCCTTGGTGATGCCGGCGTTGTTGACGAGCACGTCGACGGGGCCGAGATCCTTCTCGATCTGGGCGAGAGCGGCGGCGCTGGCGTCATAGTCCGACACGTCGAACTTATAGACCGGAATGCCGGTCTCGGCCTTGAACTTCGCCGCCGCCTCGTCATTGCCCGCATAGGTCGCGGCCACACCATAGCCGGCCGCCTTCAGCGCCTTGGAAATCGCCTCGCCGATGCCGCGCGTGCCGCCCGTCACAACCGCTGTTCTGCCCACTGGATGCTCCTTTCTTTTGTTTGCGAATAGCGAATGGCGAATAGCGAGTAGAGGAGCAGCAAAATTCTATTCGCTACTCGCTACTCGCCACTCGCTGACAATTAGCGCTCGATCGTCAGCGCGACGCCCATGCCGCCGCCGATGCACAGAGTGGCGAGGCCGCGCTTGCCGCCGCGACGCGCGAGCTCATAGAGCAGCGTCGTGAGAATGCGCGCGCCGGAGGCGCCGATCGGATGGCCGATGGCGATGGCGCCGCCATTGACGTTGACGATCGCCGGATCCCAGCCGAGGTCCTTGTTCACGGCGAGCGCCTGAGCGGCGAACGCCTCATTGGCCTCGACGAGATCGAGATCGCCGATCTTCCAGCCGGCCTTTTCCAGGGCCTTGCGCGAGGCCGGGATCGGGCCCGAGCCCATCACCGACGGATCGACGCCGGCCGTCGCCCAGGAGGCGATGCGGGCGAGCGGGGTGAGGCCGCGCTTGGCCGCTTCCGCCGCCGTCATCACGACGAGCGCCGCGGCGCCGTCATTGAGGCCGGAGGCGTTGGCCGCCGTCACCGTGCCCTCCTTGGTGAAGGCCGGCTTCAGCTTGGCGACGCCCTCGAGCGTCACGCCATGCTTGATGTATTCGTCCTGATCGACGATCACATCGCCCTTGCGGGTGGAGACCGTGAAGGGGACGATCTCGTCCTTGAATTTTCCCGCCTTTTGGGCGGCTTCCGCCTTGTTCTGCGAGGCGACGGCGAAAGCGTCCTGCTCGGCGCGGCTGATCTGCCACTTGGCCGCGACATTCTCCGCGGTGATGCCCATGTGGTAATTGTTGAAGGCGTCGGTCAGGCCGTCGACGATCATCGTGTCGACGAATTTGACGTCGCCCATCTTGGTGCCGGCGCGCATATGCGCGGAGTGCTGCGACAGCGACATGCTCTCCTGGCCGCCGGCCACGATCACGCTGGCGTCGCCCGCCTGGATCTGCTGGGCGGCGAGCGCCACCGCGCGCAGGCCCGAGCCGCACACCTGATTGATGCCGAAAGCCGTCTTCTCCTGCGGCACGCCGGCCTTGATGGCCGCCTGGCGCGCCGGATTCTGGCCTTGCGCGGCGCCCAGCACCTGGCCGAGGATGACCTCGTCGACATCGGCGGCCGCAATGCCGGCGCGCTCGATGGCGGCCTTCACCGCGACGGCGCCGAGCTCATGGGCCGGCGTCGAGCCGAACGCTCCGTTGAACGATCCAACGGCGGTACGCGCCGCGGAAACGATCACGATTTCCGTCGTCATGTCGATCTCCTGCTAGGTCGAGCTTGCGAGGCGCCCTCGGGACGCTGCTCGGGCGCACGTTGAGCATTTTGCGGCGAGGCTCGTCAAGCGCCCGCCGACGAACAATTCGCCGCGCGCCCCTCGCGGAGACGACCCGCGGGGCTCCCCTCGCGCGCCTCGGTCGCATTCTCTCGGGCGATAAATCATGATCTCATGCCGAATCGGTGGGCGGCGTCCGGCGTCGCCACAGGGAGGACAGAGCCAATGGCGCCACAAAAATCGGCGATCGCCGCCGCAGCGGCCGTGATCATCGCCGCCCTTCCGGCCTTTGCCGCCGGCGACGCCGCCCATGGCAAGCGGATCGCCCAGCGCTGGTGCGCGTCCTGCCATCTGGTGACCGACGGGCAGAAGCGGGCCATGGCCGACGCGCCGAGCTTCGCCGACATCGCACGCCGCCGCGAGGACGCCAAGGCGCTGGCAAATTTCCTCGTCGACCCGCATCCGAAAATGCCCGACATGCATTTGTCGCGACGCGAGATCGACGACATCGTCTCCTATATCCGCAGCCTCGACCCGCGCCCGCGTCCCCCGGAGCCCGGCGTCGACAAGGACGAGAGGCCGCGGCACGGGTGAGCCGCGCGGCCGCGCTGGACGCAGGCGCCGCGAGGCCCTAATCAGCGCCGATCGATCGGAGATCGGCGTCATGGCCTATGCGGTCAAGGAGGCTTTCAAGACATTGCAGGGGGAGGGCCGCCACGCCGGACGGGCCGCCGTCTTCTGCCGTTTCGCCGGCTGCAACCTCTGGAGCGGCCGCGAGGCCGATCGGGCCGAGGCCTCCTGCCGCTTCTGCGACACGGATTTCGTCGGCGTCGACGGGGAGGGGGGTGGACGCTTCGAGAGCGCCGCCGCGCTCGTCGATCATCTCGCCACGCTCTGGGGCGAAAAGCGCGAGCGGCGATTCGTCGTCTTGACCGGCGGCGAGCCGATGCTGCAGATCGACGGCGCGCTGATCGAGGCGCTGCACGCGCAGGGCTTCGAGATCGCGGTCGAGACCAATGGGACCCGGGCGGTCCCGCGGGAGATCGACTGGATCTGCGTCAGCCCCAAGGCCGGGGCGCCGCTCGTGCAAACCAGCGGCGACGAGTTGAAGCTCGTTTATCCGCAGGAGGGCGCCGAGCCGGAGCTGTTCGAGGGCCTCGCCTTCCACCATTTCCTGCTCCAGCCCATGGACGGGCCGGAGGCGGCGCGCAATACGAGGGCGGCGGCGGACTATTGCCTCGCGCATCCGCGCTGGCGGTTCTCGCTGCAGACGCACAAGGCGATCGGGGTGAGATGACGCTCGAGTTCGAAGTCTATCGGGAGTTCTGCTTCGAGGCGGCGCATGCTCTGTGCGACCCGGAGCACCCGCTAGGGGGAATCTACCGCAATCTGCACGGACATTCGTTCCGCGTGCGGGTGACGCTGCGCGGGCCGCGGGTCGAGGGCGAGGACTGGGTGATGGACCTCGGCAAGCTCGGCCGCCGCCTCGCGCTGCTGCGCGAGAAGCTGGATCATTCCTTCCTCAACGAGCTCGAGGGGCTCGGCAAGCCGACGCTCGAGAATCTCTGCGTCTATATCTGGCGCGACCTCGAGCCCGATCTGCCGGCGATCTTCGAGGTCGGCGTGTTCCGCGACACCTGCAACGAAGGCTGCGTGCTGCGCAAGCGGTGACGGCGTGCGGCGGGGCTCGACAATTCGCGCCGCGGCGGCCATAACCCCAAAGTCGAAGGGCAGCGCGAACAGCGAGCCTGAAGGCTCGCGGTCCAAGGGCGGGAACTGGATCGCGAGCCTTCAGGCTCGCTTTGCCGCGCCGCCGTCGTGGCGGGGCACGAGGAGAACGTCCCATGGGTTTCAAGGTCGCCGTCGTGGGCGCCACAGGCAATGTGGGCCGCGAAATGCTCGACATTCTGGCGGAGCGTCGCTTTCCGGTCTCGGAAGTGGTCGCGCTCGCCTCGTCCCGCTCGATCGGGACGGAAGTGTCCTTCGGCGACAAGACGCTCAAATGCCGTCATCTCGACACCTATGACTTCTCCGATACGGACATCTGCCTCATGTCCGCCGGCGGCGACGTGTCGCGCGAATGGTCGCCGCGCATCGGCGCGCAGAACTGCGTCGTCATCGACAACAGCTCGGCCTGGCGCATGGACCCGGACGTGCCGCTGGTGGTGCCGGAGGTGAACGCCGACGCGGCCGCGGGCTTCACCAAGAAGCACATTATCGCCAATCCCAATTGCTCGACCGCGCAGCTCGTCGTCACGCTGAAGCCGCTTCACGACGTGGCGACGATCAAGCGCGTCGTCGTCTCCACCTATCAATCGGTCTCCGGCGCGGGCAAGGAGGGCATGGACGAGCTGTTCGCCCAGACCCGCTCGGTCTTCGTCTCCGATCCGTTGGAATCGAAGAAGTTTCCCAAGCGCATCGCCTTCAACCTCATTCCGCAGATCGACGTCTTCATGGAGGACGGCTTCACCAAGGAAGAGTGGAAGATGATGGCGGAGACGAAGAAGATCTTGGATTCAAAGATCAAGCTCGTCGCCACCTGCGTGCGCGTGCCGGTGTTCATCGGCCACAGCGAGGCGGTGAACATCGAGTTCGAGAACCCGCTGTCGCCGGACGAGGCGCGCAATATTCTGCGCGAGGCGCCGGGCGTGCTCGTCATCGACAAGCACGAGCCCGGCGGCTACATCACCCCGCACGAGGCGGCGGGCGAGGACGCGACCTATGTGTCGCGCATCAGAGACGACCCGACCGTCGAGAACGGCCTCGTGCTGTGGTGCGTCTCCGACAATCTGCGCAAGGGCGCGGCGCTGAACGCGGTGCAGATCGCCGAGGTGCTGATGAACAGGAAGCTGATCGCGCCGAAGCAGAAGGCGGCGTGAGGGAGCTTCGGGCTTTTCGTAGTTGGCGTCAAAAGCGAGGGACACGCAAAAGATATCGGGCGGGCGCATAGGTCATGCTGATTTCTCGAGTCGAGCTTCAGAATTGGAAGAACTTCCAGCACGCAGAAGCGAGGCTTTTGGACGTGACCTATGTGCTCGGCGCAAATGCGACCGGGAAATCCAACCTGCTCGACGTGTTCCGTTTCTTGAGAGATATCGCCAAGGCTCAGGGCGGCGGCATTCAAAAGGCCATAGCCGATCGCGGGGGGCTGAAGAAGCTGCGTTGCTTGCACGCGCGCAGCAAGCCGGAGGTTGTGATAGAGGTTCAGCTCTCGGAAAAATTCGATGATCCGGCGCCCCTCTGGAGATATATTCTCGCGCTCAAGTCTGAAGGCGGCGGCGCCAAGCGGCCGATCGTTGCAGCAGAGGAAGTGTACAAGTCCGTCGCTGGCAAAGAAACTTGCCTGCTTCGAAGACCCGACAAAAACGACCTTCTCGATCGAGAGCGCTTGACGCAAACCTCTCTGGAGCAAATTCAGACGAACTCTGAATTCAGAGAGCTTGCTGACCAGTTCAGCGAGATCGCCTATCTGCATCTCGTGCCTCAATTGGTGAAGTTCGGAAGCGCAATCGGCGGGCAGACCGTCGAAAGCGATCCGTTTGGTCAGGCTTTTCTCGAGCGTGTCGCCAAATCGAGCGCAAAGGTCAGAAGCTCCCGGCTGTCGCGCATACAAAAAGCGCTGTCTGTGGCCGTGCCTCAATTCGAGGAATTGAAATTCGTCCGTGACGAGATTACCGGACGCCCTCATTTAGAAGCCAAATATGCGCATCATCGCCCGCGCGCGGGTTGGCAGCGGGAGGATCAGTTTTCGGACGGAACGCTCCGGCTGATAGCGCTGTTCTGGCTGCTCATGGAAGGCGACAGCTTATTATTGCTGGAAGAGCCCGAGCTTTCTCTCGACGAGGAGATCGTTCGCAACCTTCCTCGACTGATCGAGCAGGTTCGCCGCTCGACGAAGAAGCGGCAACGACAGATCATCATCAGCACCCATAGTCAGGCGCTGCTCGATAACAAGAGCGTCGATGGAAGAGGCGTTCTCTGGCTCGAACGCGTTCAAGAGGGAACAATTGTTCGGTCGCCCTCGGACGAAGAGCTCGATTTGATGCGGGAAGGGTTTTCGCCGGCCGAAATTCTGCTCCCCAAAGCGCATCCCAAAGATTTGCATAAAATGGCGTTGAGCTGAGCCGATGCTGCTCGTCGCGACGGAGGACGAGTTGAGCGAGGCCGTGGTCTGTCGCCTCGTCGTCGAGGCCACGGGAAGCGAAGCAGGCGTTCGGGCCGTTCGGAAGGACGGCTATGGCTATCTTCGCCGGAGCATCGACAAGTTTTGCGCAACGGCGAGGAGAGCGCCGGTCATCGTTCTCACCGATCTCGACGCGGCGTCCTGTCCGCCCGTGCTGATCCGTGAATGGTTCGGCGCGAAAACCCGGCCGCCGAATCTCGTTTTTCGCGTGGCGGTTCGCGAGGTCGAAGCATGGCTGTTGGCGGACAGAGAAGGACTAGGGACGTTCCTTCACATTTCCCCGCAGAAGATCGTCGCCGACCCCGAGTCTCTGCGAGACCCCAAGCGATATCTTCTGCGCCTCGCTCGCGCCGCGCCGAGGGACTTGCAAAACGATCTTCTGCCGATGAAAGGCGCCGCGGCGTCGCAGGGGTTCGGCTATAATTCGAGATTATGCGAGTTCGTTCGAACGAGCTGGTCGGCGGAACGGGCCTCCGGCCGAAGTCCGAGCCTGTCCAAGGCCAGCCGACGAATTCGAGAGGCTTTGACATGAGCCGACGCTCTGGCCGATGACGAGAATCGCCCCGACCGGCAGAGCGAGAAATTGCGGCGAGCCGCGCGCGGCCAGCACAGCGAGGGCGCCGGCGAAGATCGGCGCGCCAGGCGGCGTGGCGGAGCGTCGGGAAGAACCCAAAATCGCGCGCTGGGATGATCGTGGTTCCGAGCGATGGCCGAGCGGCGGCCGCTTGCGCGAATCGAGGGCGCGGCGCTCGGCGGTCGATCGCCCCTGCGCCGCCCGCCGCGCGCGACAAAGCGCGCCGCGCGCAAGCCTTTAAAATCGCCCAGAACTCGGCTATGAACTGACGAGTTCAGCCGCTCGGCGCGCTTTGCGGCGCGCGTCGCGACGGCTCCTTTCGGGAATGCTCGTCTTCATGTTCTTCGATCCGCTCGTCGCCCTGCCCCTGTCCTTCCTCGCCTGGCTCGTCCATATGCTCGCCTTTCACGGCGTCGGGCTCGCCTTCGAATGGTGCGACCGAACCCGGCGGCTCGCGCGCTTCAAGGTGCGCGACCTCGATCGAATGAGCTATCGGCAGCTGCTGCCGCGGGTGCTGTTCAATCAGACGGCGATCCTGCTGCCGGCCATGCTGGCGTCGCAATATTTCGGCCTCGCCTTCGTCGGCTCGCCGGAGCTTTCGCTCGTCCCGGCGGTCGCGTCGCTGGTCGGCATGGCCATCGGCCATGACGTCGTGCAATATGTCTCGCACCGGCTGATGCATCATCCCGCCTTGATGCGCCCGCTCGGCCACACGCTCCATCACACGACCGGCGCCAGCAAGGCGATCAGCGCCTGCTACCAATCGGGCGCCGACTTCTTCCTCGAGATCGCCCTGCCTTATCTGCTGCCGCTCATTCTCGTCGGCGGCGGGGGCTCGAACATGCTGTTCCAGCTCGCCGTGCCCTGCCTCGGCGCCTTCGGCGGGCTCTATGAGCATTCGGGCTATGATTTCGGCGTCGCTTTCCGCGATTCCGCGGCGACCGGCTGGCGGCGGCGGCTCAACTTCGTTCTCGACCATCTCACCTCCAGCGTCGCGCATGGCAATCATCACACGCGCGGCAATGTGAGCTTCTCCGACGGATTCGGCAGCCCCGGCCTCTGCGACACGATCTTCCGCACCCGCTGGGATCTCGCACCCGAGCGCGCGCGTCAGCGCACGCGGGAAAGCGCGGCCTGAGGACGATTACGGATCGCGCTTTCGTGCATCGGCCATATTCTCGCCCGAAGCGGCTCGTCTTCTCTCGATTCACAGGCTCGCTGCGCCCCGAGTGGCGCCGTGCAATGATATGGTTTACAGAACGTCGACCCGCGAATGCCGATGAGGCAGAAGACATGCCGATGATTTCACGCCCGTCCCGCCGTTTCGCCGCCGCGCGCCGCATCGCTCTTTCGGCGCTGCTCGTCGCGTCTCTTCCCGCCGCGCCGGGCCGCGCCGATATTCTGGACAGCATCTCGAACGGCTTCGGCCTGTTCTCCGGCGAGAAATACAAGACGGAGCTGCTGCCCGACATTCCGGCGGAGGACATTTATAATCAAGCTCTCGCCAAGCTCGAGGCGAAGGACTACGAGAACGCGGCCAAGAAGTTCGGCGAGCTGGAGAAGCAATATCCCTTCTCGCATTGGGCGCGCAAAGCTCTGCTGATGCAGACCTTCGCCCAATATCAAAAGCCGAGCTATGACGACGCGGTCGCCTCGGCGCAGCGCTACATCGGGCTCTATCCGACCTCGCCCGAGACGCCCTATATGTATTATCTCGCGGGCATGTCCTATTATAATCAAGTGCCGAGCGTGATGCACGATCAGGAGACGGCGCAGAAGGCGCTCGTCATCTTCAATCAGCTGGTCGAGAAATATCCCAAATCGGAATATGTCGCCGACGTCAAATACAAGATCCAGGTGGCGCGCGACCAGCTCGCCGCCAAGGATATGGCCGTCGGCCGCTTCTATCTCACGCGCAAGAATTATCCGGCGGCGGTCAACCGCTTTCACGACGTGCTGGCCAAATATCAGACGACCCGCCATGCCGAGGAGGCGCTCTATCGGTTGACCGAAGCCTATTTCGCCATGGGAATCGTCAACGAGGCGCAGACGGCGGCCGCCATTCTGGGGCATAATTTCCCTGATTCGCAGTGGTACAAGGACGCTCACGCGCTGCTCGCAGCGGGCGGCGTGGCGCCGCAGGAGCATCAGGGCTCCTGGCTCTCCAAGATCGGGAAGACGCTCGGCGCCAGCTGACGGCCGCGATGGTCGGCGGGCGCCGGCAGTGAAGTAGCGCGCACATGCTCGTCCGCTTGTCCATTCGCGACATCGTCCTCATCGACCGGCTCGATCTCGAGTTCGCGTCCGGCCTGACCACGCTGACCGGCGAGACGGGAGCCGGCAAATCCATCCTGCTCGACGCCTTTCTGCTGGCGCTCGGCGCGCGCGGCGACGCCGCGCTGGTGCGCGCCGGCGAGGCGCAGGGACAGGTCACCGCAGTGTTCGACCTGCCGCCGACCCACGCCGCCCATGGCGCCGCGCGCGCCTTCGATCTCGACACGAGCGAGGAGCTGGTGCTGCGGCGCGTGCAGACGGCCGACGGCCGCACGCGCGCCTTTGTCAATGACCAGCCGGTGAGCGCGCAGGCGCTGCGCGCCATCGGCGCCGAGCTGGTCGAAATCCACTGCCAGCATGATGATCGCGCGCTGGTCGATCCGAGCGCCCATCGCGCGCTCGTCGACGCCCATGGCGGCCTCGCCGGCCTCGCCGCGGAGACCCGCGCGCTGCATGCGTCCCTGCAGTGCGCGCGCAAGGCGCTGGCCGAGGAGGAGGCGCGCGTCGCCGCGGCCCGCGCCGAGGCCGATTATCTGCGCCATGCGGTGGACGAGCTGGAGGCGCTGGCGCCGCAGAAGGGCGAGGAGGCCTTACTCGCCGAGCGGCGCCAGTCCATGCAGCGATCCGAAAAAGTCGCCGGCGATCTGCGCGACGCGCTCGCGGCTTTTTCCGGCGATCATTCGCCGGCCTCGGAGATCGCCGCGGCGGCGCGGCGGCTGGAGCGTCGGCTGCCGCAGGCGCCGCAGCTGCTGGAGCCGCCGGCGCGGGCGATCTCGGCGGCGCTCGACGCGATCGGCTTCGCCGAGCAGGCGCTGGAGCAGGCGCTCGCCGACGCCGATTTCGATCCGCGCGAATTGGAGCGGCTCGAGGAGCGGCTGTTCGCGCTGCGTGGCGCCGCGCGCAAGCATCAGGTCGCCGTCGACGATCTCGCCGCGCTCGCCGAGCGCTTTTCCGGCGAGCTCGCCGCGCTGGAGGCGGGCGAGGCGCGCATCGCCGCGCTGGAGCAGGAGGCGGAGCGGGCCGCCGCCGCCTATGCGCGCGCGGCGGAACGCCTGTCGGCGGCGCGGCGGGCGGCGGCGAAGAAGCTCGACGCTCTGGTCGATGCGGAGCTGAAGCCGCTGAGGCTCGATGGCGCGCATTTTCGCACCGAGATCGTCAGCGATTCGGGCAGTGGCGGGCCGGACGGCTATGACCGGGTCGAATTCTGGGTGCAGACCAATCCGGGCTCGCGTCCCGGCCCGCTGGTGAAGGTCGCCTCTGGCGGCGAGCTCGCGCGCTTCATGCTGGCGCTGAAGGTCGTGCTCGCCGATCGCGGCTCGGCCCCGACGCTCGTCTTCGATGAGATCGACACCGGCGTCGGCGGCGCGGTGGCGGACGCCATCGGCCAGCGCCTCGCCCGGTTGGCGCAGCGCACGCAGGTGCTGACGGTGACGCATGCGCCGCAGGTGGCCGCCCGCGCGAGCCGCCATTTGCGCATTGCCAAAAGCGCGGCCAACAGCGCGACCGGCGCCGGCAGAAAGGCCGAGGACGGCCGGGTCGCAACCCGCGTCGCCGAGCTGGCGGCGGCCGAGCGGCGCGAGGAGATCGCCCGCATGCTGGCCGGCGCGACGATTACCGACGAGGCCCGCGCCGCCGCCGCGCGGCTGCTGGAAGGGGCGGGCGGAGCGTGAGGCCGTCGCCGAGGGGGTGAGATCCGGCCTATTCCGCCGGGGCCTGCGCCGTCTTCGGCGCGCGCGGGGGCGGCGAGGCGAGTCTCGTCGCAATGGCGATCCCAGCCAAAGTGGCGAGATAAACGATCACCTGCAACCCGGTCGGCTGGTCGGTGTAGCCGATCAACGTATGCAGGACGCGGCCGAGAATGCTGGAATCGGGCAGGACCGCCGACGTGTCCCACAAGCTCTCCGACAGCGCCGTGACGATCCAGGCCTGTTGCAGAAAGCCGGCGCATTGCGCCGCGAGGCCGGCGGCGAGCAGAGTGATCATCACCGTGGTGACAGCGAACAAATGGCGCGCCGGTATGGTGACGAGGCCGAAATAGGTGAGCGCGCTGACCGCCGCGCCCAGCGCGAGGCCGCCGAGCCCGCCGAGCAGGAGCGCGCTGCCCGACTCGCCCGAGGCGAGAATGCCGTAGAGGAACAGCGCGACCTCCGAGCCCTCGCGCAGCACGGCGAGGGCGACGACGACGGCGAGCGCCAGAAAGGATTTCTCGCCTGCCGCGGCGGCGCGGCCGACCGCCGCCAGCTCCGACGCGAGCTCGCGGCCATGGCGGGCCATCCAGATGTTGTGCCAGGCGAGCATCGCCACGGCGACCGCGAGCACGCCGGCGTTGAACAGCTCCTGTCCGCGGCCGGCGACCGCCTGCGACAAAGCGTCGGCGAAGGCGGCGACGACGCCGGCGCCGAGCGCGCCCGCCGCGACGCCGCCGAAGATGAAGGGCCGCGCCCCCTGCGCCCCGCGGGTGACCGCGAGCACGATGCCGATCACGAGGCCCGCCTCTATGACCTCGCGAAAGACGATGATGAGCGCGCCCAGCATGTATTCTTCCCTCTTACTCGACGATCAGCTCGCCCTTGGCGGTGTCCTCGTGATACTCGCCGGCGAAAGCGTAGCGGCCGGGCTTCAGCGGACGCAGCCGCACGGTGATCTCGCCATTGCCGGCGACCACCTTCTCGACCTTGAGCGCCTTGCTCTCGAACTCCTCGGGAGTAGCGTCCAAATTTTTCACCGTTATGGCGATCGGCTCGCCGGCGCGGGCGTTGATCGAAGCGGGCTCGAAGCGGTGATCCTTGATCGTCAATTGCAGGGCGGTCTCGCTGGAGGCCGAAGCGGCGGAACCGGCCACCAAAGCGGCGGCGGCGAGAAGGGTGCGAAAAAAGGTCATCTCATGCCTTTCGAGAGCGAATGGCGACGCCCCCGCCGAGCCTCGCGGAAGCGGAAGCAAAAACCGGCCCAGGAGAGCGCGGGCGAGGCCGCGGAAGCGTCGACGAACTGTCACAATAACGTAAAGTAATGATCGTGCGCGAACAACGGCGTCAGATCGGATTGCTTCCAATCTATGCCGGGTCCAAAGGTCGCAGCGCGGCTCAGCCGGGATAGCCGTGGCGCGACTTGCTGGCGCGCAGCAGCGACAGCGCCTCGCCGTCGCGCCCCGCAGAGCAGGCCGAATCGGCCGGCCCCAGCTCGGACTGGATCGTGGCGTAGACGCCCTGTCCGACATGGCCCATGGCGAGGTCGTTGTCCAGCACGGCGCGGTAGCGCGCGATAGCGCCCGCGCAGCCGGAGCCGGACGGAAGCGTGAAATTCCGCGGCGTCACATTGCGGCTCGCGACGACGGGCGCGACCGCCGTCGGGGGCTGCGCGGAATTGCAGCCGGCGAGCGCGCAGGCGGCGAAGAGCAAGCGCTGATAATTCGTCATCGGCCCCCCAAACGTCACTCGCTCAACAGACGCGCCACAAAAGCCTCGATCCCCTTCATGCGCCGCGGCCGGCGCTGGCGCTCGGAGCGCAGAATGGCGATGAGATCGTCGAAGGTCTTCTGCAGATCGTCGTTGACGAGCACATAATCATAGCTCTTCCAACGCTGGATCTCATTGCGGGCGTTGTCGAGCCTGCGCTCGATGGCGTCGTGCGTGTCCTCGGCGCGTCGCTCGAGCCGCGCGCGCAGCTCCTTCATCGATGGCGGCAGAATGAACACCGTGACCGTGTCGGCGCCCATCTTGTCGCGCACCTGCTGCGTGCCCTGATAATCGATGTCGAACAGAGCGTCGCGTCCCTCGCTCAAAATCTCGTCGACCGGCGCGCGCGGCGTTCCGTAGAAATTGCCATGCACCTCGGCCCATTCGAGCAGATCGCCGGAATCACGCATCGCCTCGAAGCGCTTTTGCGAGATGAAGGAATAATGAATGCCGTCGACCTCGCTGGAGCGGCGCGCGCGCGTCGTCACGGAGATCGACAGCGTGAGATCGAGCTCCCGATTCTGCAGCAGCATGCGCGTCAGCGTCGTCTTTCCCGCGCCCGAGGGCGAGGAGAGGATGAGGACGATACCGCGGCGGTCGGGTGTGTGGGGCATCGGCGGTCCGGGACTGAGCGGGTAGCGAGTAGCGAATAGCGAGTAGCGAATTGAAGGTCCACTCCCCCTATTCGCTACTCCCTATTCGCTATTCGCTCCATTCGCTATTCGCTCCTCACTCGATATTCTGCACCTGCTCGCGCCACTGCTCGACCTCGATCTTCAGCTCGAGGCCGATGGCGGTGAGCGCGCCGTCATTGGATTTGGCGCAGAGCGTGTTGGTCTCGCGCGAGAGCTCCTGGGCGAGGAAATCGAGGCGGCGGCCGATCGGGCCGCCCTTGGCGAGCAGCTCGCGCGCGCTCGCCACATGCGTCTTCAGCCGGTCGAGCTCCTCGCGAATATCCGCCTTCACCGCGAGCAGCACCGCCTCCTGATGCAGGCGCTGCGGATCGAAGGCGGCGCCGGTGTCGAGCAGAGCGGCGATCTGCTGCGCAAGACGCGCGCGAACAGCCTCGGCGCCGCGCCCGGGCAGCGCCTCGGCCTGCGTCGTCAGCTCGGCGATGCGGACGATCCGCTGGGCGAGCACCGCAGTGAGCGCCGCGCCCTCCGCAAGCCGCGAGGCGACGAGCTGGTCGAGCGCCGTGGCGAGCGTCGCGAGAATCTGCGCGTCGAGCGCGCTGCGCTGCTCTTCGTCATCCTCGGGCTCGACGATCTCGACGACGCCCCGCACCGCGAGCAGGCCATCGAGCGAAGCCGGACCGAGCGAAGCGTGGAACGGCACGTCGTCGAGCGCCTTCAACAGGCGCTCCAGCGCGACGCGATTGATCCGCGTCTCGACCACCGAATCGTCGCGCTTGGCGGTGAGGCCGGCGAAACATGCGCCGCGCGCGACGCGCCCGGCGATCAGCGCGCGCGCCTTGATCTCCACCGCGTCGAAATTGGGCGGGGCGCGCAGCCGCAGATCCAGCCCCTTGGCGTTGACGGTCTTTATTTCCCAGGCGTAGCGCCATGGTCCGAGCGTGTCATGGGCGCGGGCGAAGCCCGTCATGCTGGCGAGGGGCATGTTGCTCCCGTGGAATGCGAATAGCGAATAGCGAGTAGCGAGTAGCGAGTAGCGATCGGCATTCTATTCGCTATTCGCTACTCGCTATTCGCCCGTCACCGATAGCTCGCCAAATTCGGCACGGTCTTCGGCGAGCTCAAATCCCAGCCTTTGTCGCGCAGCGGGTCGAGCGG
Source organism: Methylosinus sp. Sm6 (assembly GCF_019802345.1). GTDB lineage: Bacteria > Pseudomonadota > Alphaproteobacteria > Rhizobiales > Beijerinckiaceae > Methylosinus. The sequence continues at coordinate 95,815 of NZ_JAINDZ010000007.1, forward strand.
CGTGCCCTCGGAGGCGTCGAAGGCGCGCGCGCGGCCGCGTCGTCCAGGCGCGACGGCTGCCTCCGGCGCGGCGCCGGCGACCATTGTCTCGCCCCCGGCGTCCGCCGCCGGCTCCGGGCCGAGGCCGAGCCGCGCCGCCCGCGCACGCTGCTCGGCGCGCAGACGATCCGAGACGGGATAGCTGGCCGAGGGGTCGAAGACGTCGTCGGCCGCATCGGCGGCGTCGGCGTCCGCCGCCTCCTGCGGCGCGGCGAGCAGCAGCGCGACATTGGCCGCCTCGGGCCGGGCGCGCTGTGCGAAAGCCGTGGCGAATATGGGCGCCGCGAGCTGCGGCAGAGCGGCGCGCTCGGCGGCCGAGCGCAGGCTCTCCTCGTTCTCGCCGGAATATTCGGGCGGCACATCCGGCAGATAGGCGCCGAGCCGCTTCAGCGCGCCATGATCGGCGGTGACGCGCAGACCGCGCGGGTGCTCTTGGCGCGGCTCGTCCACGGCCACCAGCCGGCCGATGCCGTCGGCGTCGCTGCGCCGGCGGCGCGCCGGCGGCGCGGCGGGCTGCGGTTGATCGGGCTGCGGCGCCGGGCCGACCAATGCGCCGGGATCGACCCGGTCGACGCCGGCGGCGGCCTTGTCTTTCTGCTCGCGCTCGATCTGGCGCCAGCGCTGCACATTGCGCTGATGCTGCTCGAGCGAGTCGGCGAACACATGGCCGCCGGTTCCATCGGCGACGAAATAGAGATCCGGCGTGCGGGAGGGATTGGCGGCCGCCTCGAGCGCCGCCTTGCCCGGATTGGCGATCGGCCCCGGCGGCAGCCCGTCGACCGTGTACGTGTTGTAGGGCGTGTATTTCTCGAGCTCGGACCGCAGGATTCCCCGGCCGAGCGTGGCCCTGCCGCCGACGAGGCCATAAACGATGGTCGGATCGGACTGCAGCCGCATGCCCTTGCGCAGGCGATTGACGAAGACGGCGGCGACGCGCGGCCGTTCGTCGGCGCGGCCCGTCTCCTTCTCGACGATCGACGCCAGGGTGACGAGCTCATAGGGCGTCTTGACCGGCAGGTCGGGCGCGCGGCGCGCCCAGATGTGGTCGAGGAATTTGCGCTGGTCCTCCTGCATCTTGAGCAGGAGCTTGGCGCGCGGATAGCCGCGCGCCACCTTATAGGTCTCCGGCAGCAGCGCGCCCTCCTTGGGCAGCTCCGGCATGTCGCCTGCGAGCACGTCATTGTCGCGCAGCCGCGCCAGCACCTGCTCGGTGGTGAGCCCTTCGGGGATGGTGACTCCATGCAGCAGCTGCCGTCCGCTGACGAGCTCGTCCATGACCTCGCGCAGGCTGGCGTTCTGCTTGAACAAATACTCGCCCGGCTTCAGCTTCGAGCGAGCGCCCTCGACCAGCAGGGCGACATTCATCAGCATGGGGCTGTCGATGACGCCCTCGCGCTCGAGCGTCGACAGAATGTCGGGAACGTCGCTGCGCGGCGCGATATAGACCACTTTTTCCGCGCCGAGCGGACCCGGCTCGCGCAGCTTGTGCAGCACCGCGATGAGGCCGAACACCCCGGCGATGGCGAACAGCAGCAGCAGCGACAACAGGCCGCTGAGCGCCGAGAGCGCGCCCTCGCGACGTTTGGCGCGGCGCGGAGGCGGCGGCGGAGGCGCGTCCGGCTGGAGCGCCTGGCTCGCGCTCTGCAGGCTCGCTCGGCGGCGAAAAAAGGCGGGAGAGCTTTTTTGATCACCCGGCTCGCCTGGGCTGTGCTCCGGCTGGTCCGGCGGGCCGTTCTCAGCATCGATCATCGGAGCACTCCGTCTTCGGTTTGGTCAGGCGCGGCGTCGATCGGCTCGAAATCCCGGAAAGGCCGCGAAACGGACGGAACCGCGACCGCTCTCCATATAGCGCGAAAGAAAAGGCGCGGCTATTGCACGCGCCGGAACACCAGCGAGGCGTTGGTGCCGCCGAAGCCGAAGGAATTCGACAGAGCGATGTCGATCGTCCGCTCGCGCGCCACATGCGGAACGAGATCGATCGCCGTCTCGACGGATGGATTGTCGAGATTGCGGGTCGGCGGAGCGATATTGTGCTGCATGGCGAGAATCGAATAGATCGCCTCCACCGCGCCGGCGGCGCCGAGCAGATGGCCGATCGCCGATTTGGTCGACGACATCGACAGCCGCGGCGGCTCGTCGCCGATCAGCCGATGCACGGCGGCCAGCTCGATCTCGTCGCCGAGCGGCGTCGAGGTGCCATGGGCATTGACATAATCCACATCGGAAATCCGCAGCCCCGCCCGCTTCAGCGCCGCCGACATGCATCGAAAGGCGCCGTCGCCGTCGGGCGCGGGAGCGGTGATGTGATAGGCGTCGCCCGACATCCCATAGCCGACGAGCTCGGCATAGATGCGCGCGCCGCGAGCCTTGGCGTGCTCATAGGATTCGAGCACCACGACGCCGGCGCCCTCGCCCATCACGAAGCCGTCGCGGTCGCGGTCGTAGGGGCGCGAGCCGGCCTCGGGCCGGTCGTTGAAGCCGGTGGACAGCGCGCGGCAGGCGGCGAAGCCGGCGACGCCGATGCGGTTGACCGGCGATTCGGCGCCGCCGGCCACCATGACCTCGGCCTCGCCGAGCGCGATCAGCCGGCCCGCGTCGCCGATGGCGTGCGCGCCGGTCGAGCAGGCGGTGACCACCGCATGATTGGGCCCCTTGAGCCCGTGCATGATCGACACATAGCCGGAGGCCAGATTGATGATGCGTCCGGAGATGAAGAAGGGCGATACGCGACGCGGCCCCTTCTCCTTCAGCGTGATGGACGTCTCATAGATGCCGCCGAGCCCGCCGATGCCGGAGCCGATCAGCACGCCGGTCGACTCCTGCTTCTCCGGCGTGTCCGCCTTCCAGCCGGCGTCGGCCAGCGCTTGCGTCGCGGCGCTCGCGGCATAGACGATGAAATCGTCGACCTTGCGCTGCTCCTTCGGTTCGAACCAAGCATCCGCGTCGAAAGCGCCATTCGATCCGTCGCCCCGCGGGACGACGCCGGCGATCTGACAGGGAAGGTCGGACGCCTCGAACGTGTCGATGCGGCGAAATCCGTGCTCGCCGGCGATCAGCCGCTTCCAATTGGCCTCGACGCCGCAGCCCAGCGGCGAGACGATGCCGAGCCCAGTAATCACCACCCTTCGCATGATTGCTCTCGAGCGCTGCTCTCAATCCGCGTCCAACGGACGTCGCATGTCACGGGGAGACGCGACGCCGATCCGAAACGGACCGATCGCGCCGCGCGGCCAGCGCTCGCTCTCAGGCGGCCTTGGCTTTTTCCAGGAAGGCGACGGCGTCGCCGACCGTGAGAATCGTCTCGGCGGCGTCGTCGGGAATTTCGACGCCGAACTCTTCCTCGAAGGCCATGACCAGCTCGACCGTGTCGAGCGAGTCGGCTCCGAGATCATCGATGAAATTCGCCTTGTCGACCACCTTGTCGGGCTCGACGCCGAGATGTTCGACAACGATCTTCTTTACGCGCTCGGCGACATCGCTCATCTGTTCTGATCCTCGTTCGATTGTTCTGCTGATACCGATTTCGCAGCGCCGGAACGGCGTTGTCCCGGCCGCGCTCGATCGTTCAGGGGGCAAACCTCTTCAACCTTCCCGCTGCTCGGCACACGCGACGTCGGCGGAATGTCGCCTCTTTGGAAACGAGCCGGAGGCTCGCCCGACTCGACGAACGGAGACTCCCCCGGCCAGCGTCGCGTCTGGTAGCATAATTCATTCGCCATGGCGAGGGGGCGCGGCGCCCCTTCGGCGCAGCTTCAGATCATCGCCATTCCGCCGTTTACATGCAGCGTCTGGCCCGTGACATAGGCAGACTCTTCGCTCGCCAGATAGACGACAGCGCCGGCCACGTCCGCGCCGGTCCCGAGACGGCCGGCCGGCACCGCGCGCAGGATCGCCTCCTTCTGCGGCTCGGTCAGCGCGTCGGTCATCGGCGTGGCGATGAAGCCGGGCGCGACGCAGTTGACGGTGATGCCGCGCGAGGCGACCTCGGCGGCGAGCGACTTGGTCATGCCGATCATGCCGGCCTTGGAGGCCGCGTAATTTCCCTGCCCCGGATTGCCGGTCACGCCGACGACCGAGGAGATGCCGATGATTCGGCCGAACCGCTTGCGCATCATGCCGCGCAGCGCCGCACGCGACAGCCTGAAGGCCGAGGTCAGATTGACGTTGAGCACGGCCTCCCAATCCTCGTCCTTCAGCCGCATGAACAGCATGTCGCGGGTCATGCCGGCGTTGTTGACGAGAATGTCGAGCCCGCCGAGCGCCTTCTCGGCCGCGGGGACCAGCGCCTCCGTCTGCGCCTTGTCGGCGAGGTCGCAGGGCAGGGCATGGGCCCGCTCGCCCAATTCGGCGACGAGCGCGTCCAGCGCCTCGTGGCGCGTGCCCGAGAGAGCCACTGCCGCTCCCTGCGCATGCAGCGCACGCGCGATGTCGCTGCCGATGCCGCCGCTCGCGCCAGTCACGAGAGCCGTCTTGCCGGTCAGATCGAACATGTCTCCCCCGTCGTTTGCGCGGCTGTATACGGCGCCGGACGCGCGCCGCGCAATCGCCGCCGCGCCGCCCCTGCGCCGCCCCCTCTGCTCCAGCTTTTTTGATTTGGAGGAAATTCTGATCGATCGAACGATCCCGTTCGATCGGAAAACGATCTAGGTAGTTGTGCGGAACCTATGTCAGTATATTACGTATATATCACAAGACAAAATCGCCATACTTAAGGGTGCTTCTTTGCAACAGTGATGATATAAAACGCGGAAACATGTCGCTTTTGAGAGCCGCGCCGTTTACACGGCTGCCTATTTACGAAATCTTTGCTTCGTGGCGGTCCAAATGCTTGTGACGCACGAGCCGAACAGCGATTGGCGTGCGCGCGCCATTTTTTTTAAATGAAGGAGCTACCTATGAATATGAAGTTCTCCGCCCTCGCGGTCGCCGCAGCGCTCGTCGCCGGCCCGGCGGCCGCCGCCGATCTCCCCTCCCGAAAGGAAGCCCCGGTGTTCGTGCCGCCGCCCGTCTTCTCCTGGACCGGTCCCTATATCGGCCTCAATCTCGGCGGCAGCTGGCTCACCCGCAACAACGACCGGAACAATTGGGGCTGGGGCTGGAACAATTGGAACAACAACAACGGCTCGAACGCTGGCGTCTCCGGCGGCCTCCAGATCGGCTATAATTATCAGCTGAGCCCGATGTTCGTGGTCGGCCTCGAAACCGATATCCAGGGCACGAGCATCGGCGGCAACAACAATAATAATAATTGGTGGGGCTGGGGCGCCGGCTGGTGGAACAACGGCTTCGATCGCGAGCGCGTGCCGTGGTTCGGCACGGTTCGCGGCCGCCTCGGCGTCGCCCTGCTCGATTCGCGCCTCCTGATCTACGGCACGGGCGGCTTCGGCTATGGCGAGGTGAATCGCTCCACCCTGTTGAACTGGTGGGGCAACAACAACAATGGCCAGATCCGCACCGGCTGGACCGCCGGCGGCGGCCTGGAATGGGCCTTCCTGCCGAACTGGTCCGCGAAGATCGAATACCTCTATACGGAGCTCGAAAATAACAATAACAACAACGACGCGTGGCTGCTGGCGACGCTGCCGGTCACGCCCGGCGTCGTCGGCGTCGGCGCCTGGGGCGGGAACTGGTGGAACAATCGCCGCCGCACCCAGATCAACACGGTGCGGGCCGGCGTGAACTATCATTTCAACCTGTTCACGCCCGCTCCGGTCATCGCCAGATACTGAGGCCCGCCTTCCGTCCGAATTAGAGCCCGGCCCCTACGGCCGGGCTTTTCTCGTGCTCAGACGAAGCCGCGATAGGCGTCGAGATCGGCCGGAGCGCCGACGCTGATCCCCGCCGCCTGCGGCGCGATGCGCTTCAAGAGGCCGGTCAGCACCTTGCCGGCGCCGCATTCCACGAATTTGTCGACGCCCTCTCCCGCCATGAAATCCACGCATTCGCGCCAGCGCACTGTTCCCGTCACCTGCTCGACGAGCAGGCGGCGAATCTCCTCGGGCTCTCGCGCCGGCGCCGCCGTGACATTGGCGACGACCGGGACGCGCGGCGCGTCGATCCGCGTCGTCGCCAGCGCCGCGCGCATGGCGTCGGCCGCGGGCTGCATCAGCATGCAATGGAAGGGCGCGGACACGGGCAGCGGAACGGCGCGCTTCACGCCGCGCCCCTTGGCGATCTCGATCGCGCGCTCCACCGCCGCCTTTGTCCCGGAGACGACGATCTGGCCGCCGCCATTGTCATTGGCGACCTGGCACACGGCGCCTCGAGCCGCCTCCGCGGCGATCTCGCGCGCCGCCTCGAGCTCGACGCCCAGCAGCGCGGCCATGGCTCCCTCTCCCACCGGGACCGCGGCCTGCATGGCCTTTCCGCGCAGGCGCAGCAGCCGCGCCGTATCGGCGATCGAAAGGGCGCCGGCGGCGGCGAGCGCCGAATATTCGCCGAGCGAATGGCCGGCGACGAAAGCCGCGTCGCAAGAAAGATCGAGGCCCGCCTGCGCCTCCAGCACGCGGATCGCGGCGAGGGAGACCGCCATCAGCGCCGGCTGAGCATTGGCGGTCAGAGTGAGCTCGGCCTCCGGGCCCTCGAACATCAAGGTCGAGAGCGGCGCGCCGAGCGCGTCGTCGACCTCGGCGAAGACGGCTCGCGCCTCGGCGAACGCCTCGCCCAGCGCCTTGCCCATGCCGACCGCCTGCGACCCCTGACCCGGAAAAAGAAAAGCCCTCGCCATGCGCTGCTCGCCTCGTTTCATTGCCCTCGACAGGCGCGCCGAGTGGCCCATGGGCGGCGAGCTGTCAAGTCGGCGAGAGCGAGCTCGAGGCGAGCGGGCCGGGGAGCGCGCCTCTAGCGGTTCGAAAGCGCCATCCGATCCAATCGGATCGGATGGCGCTCTAGGACTGGCTCTGGAACTGGCTCTGGCCGCGCGCCACGGACACGCGCACCTGCGTCGTCTCCTTGCCGCCGCCGGCGCGCGCGGCGCGGATCGGCGCCGCGCCGAGATGGTCGAGCGCCACGGCGGCGCGCACATAGCTCTCGTCGGGCGAGGCGCCTTCCGCCGCGTCGAATCCGACCCAGCCGAGCCCTTCCACCAGGCTCTCCGCCCAAGCGTGCTCGGCGGCGCGCGCGTCGGCGCGCAGCACATAGCCGGAGACGAAGCGCGACGGAATGTCGAGCGCGCGCGAGCAGGCGATGAAGACATGCGTCAGATCGGCGGCGCCGCCATTGCGGCGCGCCAGCGCGTCGGCGGCGGCGCCCTTCGGCTCGCACACATGCGGATCGAACAGCAGCGTTTCATGCAGAGCGCCGAGCAGCGCATGCAGCTTCGACAGATTGTCCGCGGCTCGTTGCGTCGTCTCGCACGCGAAGGCGCGCAGCGCGGCGACGCTTTCGGTCTGCGGGGTCTCACGCAGATAGAGCTGCGGCGGAAAGCGCTCGACCGCGCCGCGCACCACGCCGGCCGTGTCGAAGGTCTCGACCTCGCCCTCGACGAGAATGGTCAGCGCATCGAGCGGCCCCTCGACGCCGAGACTATGCGCGATATTGCCGAAAGCGTCCTCGCAGGCGCGCAGGCGGCAATCGTGATCGACGTCGATGCGCCAGCCGAGCACGCGCTGCCCGTCATAGTTGCGGGGCGTGAGCGCGAGCTTCTGGATCGCCGTCTTCACGGGCTCGGCATAGCGAAAGATCGTCTCTCGCCTTATTCGGATCAGCATGTCTCCGCCGGGTCGATTCTGTTGGAATTCGGCATCTTAAAAGAGATATTGCTCCGACACCAGCGCCCCGAGCCGGTGGTTGTCGGCGATGAAGGTCTGGATGAATTCGTGCAGGCCCTTGTGGAAGACGCTCTCGATCGTGGCGTTCTCGAGCTGCCCCAGCACCGCGCGGCCGTGGCGCTGCGCGGGGCCGTGGCGGCCGTGCGACTTGCCCAGCCGATCGAGATTTTGCACGACGCTCTCATAGCAGGCGATCAGCGAGCGCGGCATCTCCGGCCGCAGGATCAACAGATCGGCGACGAGCCAGGGCTTCAAGCTGTCGCGATAGACCCAATGATAGGCCGTATGCGCCGACACCGCGCGCAGAATGGCCGTCCATTGGAAATAATCGAGCGAGCCGCCGACCGCCTCGGAATCCGGCAGCAGAACGTGATATTTCACGTCGAGCAGGCGCGCGGTGTTGTCGGCGCGCTCGATGTAGAGGCCGACGCGCGAGAACCAATAGGCGTCGTTGCGCAGCATGGTGCGATGCGCGCCGCCGTCATAGGCGGCCGACACCTGCTTCACCACATCGAGGAAGCGCGTCAGATCCTCGCTCGAGCGTCCGCCGCGCTGGCCGAAGGCCTTGAGCTCGAGATAAGCGCCGTTGATCGCCTCCCACATTTCGACGGTGAGCGCTGTGCGCACCGCGCGGGCGTTGGCGCGGGCGAGCTCGATGCAATTGCGGATCGAGCTCGGATTATCGGGCGAGAAGGCCAGGAAGTCGGTGACATTGGCCTCGTCGACCGGAAGGCCGGCGGCGTGAAAGGCGGGCGCGGCGCCCGAGGAGAGCAGCGCGCTCTCCCATTCCGTCTCCGCGCCGCCATAAGCTTTGGGCAGCGTCGCGAGCCGGCGCGTCGCCTGCAGAATGCGCGCGAGGAAATCGGCGCGCTCCATGTAACGAGCCAGCCAGTAGAGATTATCGGCGGTGCGTGAGAGCATGAGGTCCCGTCGTGTGTCGGCGCGCAAGTCGTCGTCGAAAGATCGTCACGCCCGCGCCGGCGCGTCGTCGATGATCCAGGTGTCCTTGGTTCCGCCGCCCTGGCTCGAATTCACCACCAGAGAATTCTCCGTCATGGCGACGCGCGTCAAGCCGCCCGGCACCACGCTCGCGCCATTCGGGCCATAGAGCACGAAAGGCCGCAGATCGACATGGCGGGGCGCGACGCCCCGCTCGACCGACACCGGGCAGGTGGAGAGGGCGAGAGTCGGCTGGGCGATGAAGTTCGTCGGATTGGCGGCGAGCTTGACGGCAAAATCGGCGATCTGCGCGCGCGTCGCATGCGGGCCGACCAGCATGCCATAGCCGCCCGAGCCATTGACCTCCTTCACCACCAGCTCGTCGAGATGCTCCAGCACATAGGCGAGGGCCTCCGGCTCGCGGCAGCGCCAGGTCGGCACATTCTTCAAGAGCGGCTCCTCGCCGAGATAGAAGCGGATCACTTCCGGCATGTAGGTGTAGATCGCCTTGTCGTCGGCGACGCCGGTGCCGACTGCATTGGCGAGCGTCACATTGCCCGCATGATAGGCGCCCATCAGGCCGGCGACGCCCAGGGCCGAGTCGGGGCGGAAGGCGAGCGGATCGAGAAAATCATCGTCGATGCGGCGATAGATCACGTCGACTCGGCGCGGCCCCTCGGTCGTGCGCATGAAGACGACGTCGTCCTTGACGAAGAGATCGCGCCCTTCGACCAGCTCGACGCCGAGCTTGTCGGCGAGGAAGGAGTGCTCGTAGAAAGCTGAATTATATTGGCCGGGCGTCAGCAGCACGCTGACCGGATCGGCGCCGGCGCTGCGCGGGGCGGCCGAGCGCAATGTCGCGAGCAGCTGATCCGGATAATTCTCGATCGGCGCGACGCGATGCAGAGCGAAGAGATCCGGCAGCAGCCGCATCAGCACTTCGCGATTCTCGAGCATATAGGAGACGCCGGAGGGCGTGCGGGCGTTGTCCTCCAGCACATAGAAGCCGTCGTCGTCGGTGCGGATGATGTCGATGCCGGCGATATGCACGAAAATATCATGCGGAACCCGGCGTCCCGCCATCTCCGGCCGGAACGCCGGATTGCGATACACGAGCTCCGACGGGACGACGCCCGCGCGCAGGATTTCGCCCGGCCCATAGAGATCGCCGAGGAAGAGGTTCAGCGCCTTCACCCGCTGCACCAGCCCCTTTTCCAGCTGCGCCCATTCGGCGCGGGCGATGATGCGCGGCAGAATGTCGAAGGGGATCAGCCGTTCGGTCGCCTCCTGCGAGCCATAGACGGCGAAGGTGATGCCGATGCGGCGGAACAGAAGCTCGGCCTGCGCGCGCCGCGAGGCGAGAAATTCGGGCTCGACCGATGACAGCCATTTCGAAAGCTTTTCGTAAGGGAGGCGGGTCACGCCGTCGACTCCGCCCATTTCGTCGAATTGTGCCGCCTTCGAAAGCACGTGTCGCTCTCCTCGAGGGGTTTCAGCACGGGCGGCCGTTCGCGCGCGCGGCGCGCCCATGAGCCCTGCGTGGCAAGAAGCAAGCCAGCCGGCTGACGATGGGAAATGGTCGAGTCCTCGGCTCGCGCGCCATTCTACTCCGATCGCGCTCGCAGCGCCAATCGGAGGCGTCGCGCGCCAGTGATTCCAAATGGCTGGGCCTGGGTCGCGTTTTTGGGCTTTCGTGAGCTCGGCTTTTTGATGAGCGTTCGGCGCGAGGGCGATTTAGAATTGCTGATCTTCGTGGGAAACCATCGTCCCCGCCTCAAGCGAGCGCGATCGCCGAGACGAGCCGGCCATAATCCGGCTCGACGCGATGCACGCTGCGGCGATAGCTGAAGCAGCGCGTCTCATTGGCGTAAGTATCGATGCGCAAATCCACGAAGGACGCGACCTCCGCCCGCGTCACGCGCGTTGCGATGAAGCCGGGCAGATCGAACAGGCAATGACCTTCGCGCGTCGACGGCGCGAAAAAGCCCGCATGGGCGGGGTCCTCGGCGCGGAATCGCTCGACGAACTCCGGTCCGACCTCATAGCTCTCGCGCGCGATCGCCGGCCCGAGCGCGACATGAATATCGGCGCGCCGCGCGCCGCGCCGCTCCATGGCGGCGAGCGTCGCCTCGATCATGCCGAAGATGGCGCCCTTCCAGCCCGCATGGCAGGCGCCGATCACCCCGGCGCGCGCATCGACGAAGAGCAGCATGCCGCAATCGGCGCCGGTCACGCCGAGCGCGAGGCCGACGACATCGGTGACGAGCCCGTCGCAGCGCGGCCGCGCCTCGTCCTGCCAAGGCTCGGCGACATAGAGCGCCTCGTTCGAATGGATCTGATAGGGCACCAGCAGGCGCTCCGCCGCGACGCCGAGGCGACGCGCCATGCGGGCGCGGTTCTCGCCGACGCGGACCGGATCGTCGCGCGAGCCGACCCCGCCGTTCAGCGAAGCGTAAACGCCGTCCGACACGCCGCCGGCGCGCGTGAAAAAGGCATGGGCGACGCCCGGCAGAGCGAGATTTTCGGCGGTCAGCTCGTTCATGGGACGAATCCGGGAAGATCGGGCATGGCCGGATGCGTCACCGCCATCACCTTGAACAATTCGCCCATGTCGCGCTTCGGCTCGTCGGTCCCAATGAGCCGTTGCAGCGCGGCGGCGATGTCCGCGGCCTGCGCCGGCGTCGCGCGCTTGCTCAAGGCTTCGGCGCGCTCGACGATGCCCAGCCGCTCCAGGAAGGCGCCCTGCGTCACCGGCCCCTGGACGCGCGCGCCCGCCGCGCTCGCAGCGCGGGCGAGCGCGGCGAAATCGACATGGGTCGTCAGATCGGCCTCGCCCGGCGCCTCCAGCGGATCGACATAGGCATGCCGCGCCACCGCCTGCAGCGTCTCGCCGAGGGCGGTCTGCGTGTAGCCATAGTCGACGACGAGCAGGGCGCCGCCCTGCGCCACGAGCCGCGCCGCGATCTCGCTCATCAGCCGCACGCCGACGGCGCCGATCTCGATGATCGATCCTTCGGGCGCGTCGACGGTGAGGTCGGGCTCGATCGCCTCGCCGACGCCGAAGGCGAGCGCGCCCGCCTCGTCGAGGCCGACGAGCCGCTCGCTCCAGCCGCGCGGCGTCTTCACATAATGGCGCACGGGCAGAGCGTCGAAAAACTCATTGGCGAGAAGGATCGCCGGCCCCTGCGGGATCGAGGCGATGTCGGCGCTCCAGGAGACGCTCGCCTTCGCGTCGGCGAGCGTGCGGCGCTGCGTTGCCTGCAGAACCGGGCTCGTCTCGACGAGATGAACCTGCATCGCAGCGAGGAAGCTCGGCGTGATGCGCGCGACGCGCAGCACATCCGACATCAGCGTTCCGCGCCCGGGGCCGAGCTCGATCAGTTGCGCCGGCGCCGGCGCGCCGGCGGCGCGCCAGGCCTCCTGCGCCCACAGGCCCAGGAGCTCGCCGAACATCTGGCTGATCTCCGGCGCGGTGATGAAATCGCCGCCGGCGCCGAACGGATCGCGCGTCATGTAATAGCCGAGCGTCGGATGCGAGAGCGCCAGCGACATGAAGCGCTCGAGCGTGATCGGGCCGTCCTGCGCGATCGACGCGATGATCTCGTCGCGCAGCGCGCTCATGCCGCGACCCGCTGCGGGCGAAGCGCGAAAGCGACGAGCGCCGCGCCGACGAGAACCATCGGCGCCGACAGCGCCATGCCCATGGTGAGCCCGTCGCCGAGCGCCTCGGACACGGGATCGGGCTCGCGGAAGAACTCGCTGGCGATGCGCGCGGCGCCATAGCCGACGCCGAACAGGCCCGTCGCGAGGCCGGGCCGCTTCAACGCGCCGCGCCGCGCCGCGACGGCGAGCACGAGGAACAGCGCGAGCCCTTCGAGCCCGGCCTCGTAGAGCTGGCTCGGATGGCGCGCCACATCGCCCGCGCCCGGAAAGACCATGGCCCACGGAACGTCGCTCGGCCGGCCCCACATCTCCGGCTTGATGAAATTGGCGAGGCGGCCGAAGAAAATGCCGATCGGCGCCACGGTCGCGCAAATATCGCTCACCGTGAGCGCGAGCACTTTCTCGCGCAGAGCGAACACGCTCATGCCGACGATCGCGCCGATGAGCCCGCCATGGAAGGCCATGCCGCCCTTCCAGGTTTTCACGATCTCCTCCGGATGGGCGAAATAGAAGGCGCGCTCATAGAACAGCACATGGCCGAGCCGCCCGCCGATGATGACGCCGAGCGCGACATAGACGAGGAGGTCGTCGAGGCTCGCAGGCGAGGGCCGCGGCGTCGCGCTCCACAACCCATCGGCGGCGACGAGGCGGCGCGCGCAGGCCCAGCCGAGCGCGAGCCCGGCGATATAGGCGAGCGCATACCAGCGGATCGGAACCGGGCCGATCTCGACGAGCACCGGATCGATCATCGGAAAGGGAAGAACGAGCATCTTGCAATCCGAGTGTCTGGCCGCGCTTCCACGCCCGCGATTCTCAGCCGCGCCGCGTGCGCAGGCTGCCGTAGCAATAATAGAAGGCGAGGCCGATCGCCATCCAGACGAAGAGACGGATCCAGGTCTCGATCGGCAGGGCGGCCATCAGGCCGAAGCAGGAGAAAATGCCGATGATCGGCACCACCGGAATGCCCGGCGCGCGGAACGGCCGGTGCAGATCCGGGCTCTTGCGGCGCAGATATATCACCGCGCCGCAGACGAGGGCGAAGGCCGAGAGCGTGCCGATCGACACCATCTCGCCGAGAATGGCGATCGGAAACAGGCCGGCGGCGATCGCCACCAGGACGCCGACGACCATCTGGCTGATCGCGGGCGTGCCCCAGCTTCGGTGCAGCCGGGCGAAGATCGGCGGCAGCAAGCCGTCATGCGCCATCGAGTAGAAGACGCGGGTCTGGCCGAACAACAGAGCCAAGATCACAGTGGTGAGGCCGGCGAGGGCGCCGATCTTGACGATCCAGGCCATCCAGGACGCGCCGGTCGCATCCATCGCCACGGCGATCGGATCCGGCACATTCAACGTCGTGTAAGATACGACGCCGGTCGCGACGGCGGCGACGGCGATGAACAATATCGTGCAGATGAGGAGCGAGCCGATGATGCCGACCGGCACGTCGCGCTGCGGGAGCTTGGCCTCCTGCGCCGCGGTCGAGACGGCGTCGAAGCCGATGTAGGAGAAGAAGACGATGGAGGCGCCGCGCAGCACGCCGCTCCAGCCGAAATGACCGAATTCTCCGGTGTTCTCGGGCACGAAGGGCGTCCAATGCGCCATGTCGACATGGAAGGCGCCGAAGCCGATGACGATCAGCACCACCGCCAGCTTCACGAGCACGATGAAATTGTTGAATTGCGAGGATTCGCGCGTGCCGCGCGCCAGCAGCGCGGAGAGCGCCAGCACGACGAGCGCGGCCGGGACGTTGAAATAGCCGCCGCCGCCGGCATGGCCCGGATCGGCGAACATGGCCGTCGTCCATTGCGGCGGCAGAACGATTCCCAATCCATTCAGCACGCGGTTGAAATAGCCGGCCCAGCCGACGGCGACCGTGGCGGCGCCGAGCCCATATTCGAGCACGAGGTCCCAGCCGATGATCCAGGCGAAGAGCTCGCCGAGCGTGGCGTAAGTATAGGTATAGGCGCTGCCGGCGACGGGAATGAGCGCCGCGAGCTCCGCATAGCACAAGGCGACGAAGGCGCAGGCGAGGCCGGCGAGCGCGAAGGAGAGCGCGACGCCCGGGCCCGCGGAATTGGCGGCCACAGTGCCGGTCAGCACGAATATGCCGGCGCCGATGATCCCGCCGATGCCGAGCGCGGTGAGCGAGACGGGACCGAGCGCGCGCGCGAATTTGACGCCCTCGCCACGATCGTGCTCGGCGAGGATTTGCTCGACCGACTTGCGGGCGAAGAAATGCCGCCTCGGCGTCTTGGCGCCGGTCGTCGTTTTTTGGACCACCAAATACCCCTTCCCTGCGAGTGGCGCTCCCGGACGGGAGCGCGGCCCGAAATCGGCGGGAGATTATGGTTGCGCCGCGGAGCGGAAACAAGAGCCGGCGTCTCCGGTCTGCTCGCGCCGCCGCAAGCCCGTGCTAGAATGCCCGCCAGAGACAGTCCCGAGACCCGCTCGAGGAGACGAGAGATGAAGGACGATCAATTCGCGGTGACGCGCGCCGACGAGGAATGGCGCGCCCGCCTGACGCCCGAGCAATATGCGGTGATGCGCGAGCATGGCACCGAGCGGCCCGGCAGCTGCGCCCTCAACGAGGAAAAGCGCGCCGGCGTCTTCACCTGCGCCGGATGCGATCAGCCGCTATTCGCCTCCCGCCAGAAATTCGACAGCGGCACCGGCTGGCCCAGCTTCTTCGATCCGGTCGAGGGCTCGGTCGCGACCACCGTCGACCGCAGCTATGGCATGGTCCGGACGGAAGTCCATTGCAGCCGCTGCGGTTCTCATCTCGGCCATGTCTTTCCCGACGGCCCGCCGCCGACGGGGTTGCGCTACTGCATCAACGGCGTCGCGCTGAATTTTTTTCCGGAGTGACGCTCGGGTGGGCGTTGTCCCATTCGTCGAGCGACCCACCCCTCCCCCGCTCGTGGGGGGCAGGGTGGGGTCCCGACCTTCCACCGGCGCCGCCCGACCCACCTCTAGAGATAGCGGCACACCGTTCTGCTGATTCGTCGAGCCGAAAATGCTCGGCCTTTGCTGGGATTTTCGTCCCAGGCGGCGATCGTCTGGGCGCCGCCCCCGTGCTAGCCTGAACGAGTGGGGTTCGGGCAGGGTCTACAGCCCGGCTGATCGAATATGGCGGTCTCCCCATATGCGTCTCCGAGCGAAGAGGGAATGCGCAATTCCCCCTGTTTTCGGGGCGATAGACGCGTGCGCCGCGACAATAATTTCCCTTGACGAGGAAATTCGCTTTCCGCCATAGGGGCGGCGCGGGCGAGTTTTCGACCGGATGCCGCGAGGGGCGACAACGCGCCGAAGGCGCGGGACTGCATCCGGGGACAACTTGATGAAGCAATCGGAAGGTTCTAACTTCGCCGCTCGATAACGGCGAAGACCGGGCGAGCCGTGGTCTTCGCCCCGCAGCCGTTTGCGCGTCCTCGGGCGGTCTCGCGCGGCGCGGACATAAAACTTCGAAGGGCCGAGCGAAACGCTTCGAGCGAGGGGAGAAAAATTTAAATGTCCGAAACGTCCACCCCCGCCGCGAGCGGGAAAGGCAACCAGCATCTTTCTCCCAAGTCCGACATCGAGATCTCGCAAGCCGCATCGATGCGGCCGATTGTCGATGTCGCGCGCGAGAAGCTCGGCATCCCCGCCGAACATGTGTTGCCTTACGGACATTACAAGGCGAAAATCTCCCTAGATTATCTCTCCTCCCTGAAGGACCGCCCGGACGGCAAGCTCGTTCTCGTCACCGCCATCACGCCGACGCCCGCCGGCGAGGGCAAGACGACGACCACGGTCGGCCTCGGCGACGCGCTCAACCACATCGGCAAGAAGGCCATCATGTGCCTTCGCGAGCCGAGCCTCGGCCCCTGCTTCGGCGTGAAGGGCGGAGCCGCCGGCGGCGGCTATGCACAAGTCGTGCCGATGGAGGACATCAACCTTCACTTCACCGGCGACTTCCACGCCATCGGAACGGCCAATAATCTGCTCGCCGCGCTGATCGACAATCACGTCTATTGGGGCAATGCGCTCGGCATCGACCCGCGCCGCATCTCCTGGCGCCGCGCCGTGGACATGAACGACCGCGCATTGCGCTCGATCGTCTCCTCGCTCGGCGGCGTCGCCAACGGCTTCCCCCGCGAGGACGGGTTCGACATCACCGTCGCCTCGGAGGTGATGGCGATCTTCTGCCTCGCCACCAGCCTCGAGGATCTGCAGCGCCGGCTCGGCGACATCATCGTCGCCCAGACGCGCGACAAGAAGAGCATCCGCGCCTCCGAGCTGAAGGCGCAGGGCTCCATGGCCGCGCTGCTGAAGGACGCGATCGCGCCGAACCTCGTGCAGACGCTCGAGAATAATCCGGCCTTCATCCATGGCGGGCCGTTTGCCAACATCGCCCATGGCTGCAACTCCGTCATCGCCACCAAGGCGGCGCTGAAGCTCGCCGATTATGTGGTGACGGAGGCCGGCTTCGGCGCCGATCTCGGCGCGGAGAAGTTCTTCGACATCAAATGCCGCAAGGCGGGGCTCACGCCCGACGTCACCGTCATCGTCGCGACAATTCGCGCGCTGAAGATGCACGGCGGCGTCGCCAAGGACGATCTCAAGGTCGAGAATGTCGCGGCGCTGGAGAAGGGCTTCGCCAATTTGAAGCGTCACATCGCCAATGTGCAGAAGTTCGGCGTGCCGGTGATCGTCTCGGTCAACCGCTTCAGCACCGACACGCAGGCGGAGATCGAGCTGCTGCAGAAGCTGAGCCAGGCCGAGGGCGTCGATTGCGTGCTCGCCGATCATTGGGGCTCGGGCGGCGAGGGCGCGGCCGAGCTCGCGCATAAGGTCGTCGCGACGATCGAATCCAAGCCCTCGCAGTTCAAGCCGCTCTACGCGGACGATCTGCCGCTGGTCGAGAAGGTGCGCACCATCGCGCGCGAGCTCTATGGCGCCTCCGACATCGCGCTCGATCCATCGGTGAAGACGCGCTTCGCCGAGCTGGAGAAGGAAGGCTTCGGCCATCTGCCGGTCTGCATCGCCAAGACGCAATACAGCTTCTCGACCGACGCCAACGCCAAGGGCGCGCCTTCGGGCCATGTGATCCCGGTGCGCGAGCTGCGCCTGTCGGCCGGCGCCGAATTCGTCGTCGTGATCTGCGGCGACATCATGACCATGCCCGGCCTGCCCAAGGTCCCCGCCGCCAATAATATCGAGGTCGGCGCGGACGGACGCATCGCCGGCCTGTTCTAAAACGCGGCCGTCGCGGCAAGAAGCTTCGGGCGCCGGGCTCGTCAGTCCGCGGCGTCCGGCGAATAATCAGGAACCGATGAGCTCGAAGGGAGCCCAACACATGTCGAATTCCAGAATTCCGGGCCGCAATTTTCTGTTCGTTCCGGGCCCGACCAATATTCCGGACCGCATTCTGCGCGCGATGCACGTCGTGTCCGAGGACCATCGTTCGCCGAAGTTCCCGGAGCTGACGCTGCCGCTGTTCACGCAGCTCAAGAAGGTGTTCAAGACCGAGAGCGGCCAGGCCTTCATCTTCCCGGCGTCCGGCACCGGCGGCTGGGAAGCGGCGATCACCAACACTCTGTCGCCCGGCGACAAGGTCATCGCCCAGCGCTTCGGCCAGTTCACCCATCTTTGGATCGACCTCGCCAAGCGCATCGGCCTCGACGTGATCGAGCAGGACGAGGAGTGGGGCGTCGGCAACAACGCCGAGCGCATCGAAGAGACGCTGAAGGCCGACAAGAATCACGAGATCAAGGCCGTCTTCGCCACGCATAACGAGACCGCCACGGGCGTCACCTCCGACATCGGCGCGGTGCGCAAGGCGATCGACAACGCCAAGCATCCGGCGATGCTGTTCGTCGACGGCGTGAGCTCGGTCGGCTCGCTCGACTTCAAGCAGGACGAATGGGGCGTCGACGTCGCCGTGTCCGGCTCGCAGAAGGGCTTCATGCTGCCGGCCGGCCTCGCCATCATGAGCGTCAGCCAGAAGGCGTTGCAGGCCGGCGAGACCGCCAAGCTGCATCGCGCCTATTTCGACTTCCAGGACCACATCAAGGCCAACGCCACCGGCTACTTCCCCTATACGCCGGCGCTGCCGCTGCTCTACGGCCTGCGCGAGTCGTTGAATGTGCTGTTCGAGGAAGGACTCGATCAGGTCTATGCGCGTCATCACCATCTCGCCGAGGGCGTTCGCGCCGCCGTCGCGGCCTGGGGCCTCAAGCCTTGCGCCAAGGAGGCCAAGTGGAACTCCGACACGGTGACCGCGATCGTGGTGCCGGAAGGCTTCGACGCCGCCAAGGTGATCGAGATCGCCTACAAGCGCTACAATCTCGCGCTCGGCGCCGGCCTCAACAAGGTCGCGGGCAAGGTGTTCCGCATCGGCCATCTCGGCGACCTCAACGAGCTGATGCTGCTCGGCGCCATCGCCGGCGCGGAGATGGCGATGCTCGATGTCGGCATTCCGGTCACCGCCGGCAGCGGCGTCGCGGCGGCTCAGGCCGTCTATCGCGCCAATCCGCTGCTGCAGGTCTGATGATTTTCACGGCCTCGCCCTCGCGGGGGCGAGGCCGTTCTTTCAGAATGATGCGCGACGATAAACGTCGCACGCCGGCTGTGTCGAATTGGCCGCGACTGCGGGGGAAGAAACAATCATGTCGCACAAAATCGTCTTTCTCGATCGCGAGACGCTCGACGCCGATCTGCGCAAGCCGAATTTCCCGCATGACTATGTCGAATACGCCCAGAGCTCTCCGGCCGATGTGGTCGAGCGTTTGAAGGGCGCGACCATCGCCATCACCAACAAGGTGCCGCTGCGCGAGGAGACGCTGAAGCAGCTTCCCGATCTGAAGCTGATCGCCGTCGCCGCCACCGGCACGGATGTGATCGACAAGGCCTATGCGACGGCCAATGGAATCACTGTCTCCAACATCCGCAATTACGCCTTCAACACGCTTCCCGAGCATGTGATCGCGCTCATTTTCGCGCTGCGCCGCAATCTCGTGAACTATGTGGATTCCGTGCGTCGCGGCCGTTGGCAGGAGGCGAGCCAGTTCTGCTATTTCGACTATCCGATCTATGACATCGCCGGCTCGACGCTCGGCATCATCGGCTATGGCGCGCTCGGCAAATCGATCGCGACGCGCGCCGAGGCGCTCGGCATGAAGATGCTCGTCAACGACGTCGTGCCGGGTCCGAACATCGTCGATATTCCGACCATTCTGCGCGAGGCGGATGTCGTCACGCTCAATCTGCCGCTGACGCCGCAGACCAAGAATATGATCGGCGCCAAAGAGCTCGCCTCGATGAAGAAGACGGCGATCCTCATCAACACGGCGCGCGGCGGCATCGTCGACGAGCAGGCGCTCGCGGACGCGCTGCGCAATGGCGTGATCGCCGGCGCCGGCTTCGACGTGCTGACCGTCGAGCCGCCCAAGCAGGGCAATATTCTGCTCGATCCGACGATCCCGAACCTCATCGTCACGCCGCATGTCGCCTGGGCGTCGAAGGAGGCGATGCAGGTGCTCGCCG
The DNA here is from genome assembly GCF_019802345.1 of Methylosinus sp. Sm6. Classification (GTDB taxonomy): domain Bacteria; phylum Pseudomonadota; class Alphaproteobacteria; order Rhizobiales; family Beijerinckiaceae; genus Methylosinus. The sequence goes on from NZ_JAINDZ010000007.1 coordinate 115,749, forward strand.
ATCAGCTCATCGACAATGTCGACGCTTTCGTCGCCGGCGCGCCGCGCAATGTGGTGACCGCGTAAGCGGCCTCGCGGTCGCCTCGCGTCTGCCCCGGCGTCATGGCCGGGCTCGTCCCGGCCATCCACGCCCGAGGGCGGCGCAGCGGTCGAGACGAAGTTGAAACATATCGACAGCGCCTCGGGCGCTTCGCGCGATCTCGTGGCGTGGGTGGCAGGGACGAGCCCGGCCAGGACGGACAGCCTTTCGCAGGAACTGCTATGACTCAAAAGCTCCTCTTCCTTCTCGACACCGATCCGGTTCCGAGCGTGTTCGACACGGTCGTCGCCTATGACGGCGGCGCGGATCATGTGATCGGCTACGCCAATGTGACGCCGGAAAATGTCGGCGCGCTGGTCGACGGCGCGATCTACACGCGCGGGCCGAAGGAGAAGCAGTTCACCGCGCTGTTCGTCGGCGGCGGCGACATGGTGGCGGGCGAGGCGCTGTTCAAAGCGGTGCGCAAGCGCTTCTTCGCCAACTTCCGCGTCTCGGTGATGCTCGACTCCAATGGCTCGAACACCACCGCCGCCGCGGGCGTCGCTCTGCTGGCGAAAGCCAAGCCGCTCGCCGGCAAGAAGGCGATCGTGCTCGCCGGCACCGGCCCCGTCGGCCTGCGCGCCGCCGCCTTCCTGCATTCGGAGGGCGCGGAAGTCGCCATCACCTCCCGCAGCAAGGCGCGCGCCGACGCCGCCGCCAAGGCGCTGCAGGATCGCTTCGGCTTCACGCCCACGGCGATCGAGGCGACGGACAACGCCGCCCGCGCCTCGGCGGTGAAGGGAACGCATGTGGTGTTCGCGGCCGGCGCCATCGGCGTGCAGCTGCTGGAAGAAAAGGATTGGCAGAACGATCCGACCATCGAGCTGATCGCCGATGTGAACGCGCAGCCGCCGCTCGGAATCGGCGGCGTCGAGGCGACCGACAAGGCCAAGGAGCGTCACGGCAAGATCGTCATCGGCGCGCTCGGCGTCGGCGGATTGAAGCTGAAGCTGCATCGCGCCTGCATCGGCCAGCTGTTCGAAGCCTCGGACAAGGCGCTCGACGCCGAAGAGATCTACGCCCAGGCCAAGGCCAACGCCTGAGTCGAGGAAGTCACCAGCGAGGAATTTACGAGAATGACCAAGGACGAAGCCATCGGTAAGTTCCTCGATGATCTCGCGAGCGAGCGGCCGACTCCGGGCGGCGGCGGCGCCGCGGCGGTGATGGGCGCGATCGGAGCGGCGCTGGTGTCGATGGTCGCCAATCTCACCATCGGCAAGAAGAATTACGAGGCGGTCGAAGAGGATTTGAAGGCTGCGCGCGCCGAGGCGGAGCGCCTGCGCGCCGAGCTGACCGCGGCGATCGAGGAAGACGTCGTCGCCTTCAATTCGGTGATGGGCGCCTATGGCCTGCCGCGCGCGACCGACGACGAGAAGGCCGCGCGCACGGCGGCGATCCAGGCGGCGCTCAAGGAGGCGACACTCGCGCCGCTGCGCGCGGTACGGGCCTGCTTCGAGGTGATCCTCCTTTCGGAGGCCGCCGCCGACAAGGGCAATCTCAACGTCATCAGCGACGCCGGCGTCGCGGTTCTCGCCGCCAATGCTGGACTGCGCAGCGCAGCGCTCAACGTCTACATCAACGCCAAGTCGATCAAGGATCGCGATTTCGCCGAAAAGCAAATCGCCGAGGTCGAGGGGCTGCTGGCGCGGGCCGCCGAGAAGACCGAAGCCGTCTATGCGACCGTGAGAGGCAAGATCGGCTCGTAAAGAATTCAACGCCGGCGACCGGCGAAACGAACGCAAGCGGGAGAGGGAACATGGACGTCCATGAGTATCAAGCCAAGGAATTATTGGCGAGCTGCGGCGTCGCCGTGCCCCCCGGCACCGTCGCCTTCAGCCCCGACCAGGCCGTTTACGCGGCGACCGAGCTCGGCGGCTCGCATTGGGTCGTGAAGGCCCAAATTCACGCCGGCGCGCGCGGCAAGGCGGGCGGCATCAAGCTGTGCCGCACCTATCACGAGGTGCAGCAGGCCGCGCGCGAATTGCTCGGCAAGCGTCTCGTCACCAAGCAGACGGGGCCGGAAGGCAAGCCGGTGCAGCGCGTCTATGTCGAGCTCGCCGATCCTTACGAGCGTGAGCTGTATCTGGGCTTCGTGCTCGACCGCAAGCTCGAGCGCGTGCGCGTCATCGCATCGAAACATGGCGGAATGGAGATCGAGGAGATCGCCAAGACCGATCCCGACGCCATTCTCCAGGTCATCGTCGAGCCGGCCGTCGGCCTGCTGCCCTTCCAGGCGCGCGAGCTGGCCTTTCAGCTCGGCCTGAATCTCAAGCAGGTCTCGCGCGCGGTTCAGTCGATCCTCGGCGCCTATCGCGCTTTCCGCGACAATGACGCGACCATGCTGGAGATCAATCCGCTGGTCGTCACCAAGGACGACAAGGTGCTCGCGCTCGACGCCAAAATGTCCTTCGACGACAACGCCCTGTTCCGTCGCCGCAACATCGTCGACATGAACGATCCCTCGCAGTCCGACCCGCGCGAGGCGCAGGCGCTCGAGCATTCGCTGAACTATATCGGCCTCGACGGCGAGATCGGCTGCATCGTCAATGGCGCGGGCCTCGCGATGGCGACGATGGACATGATCAAGCACGCCGGCGGCAATCCGGCGAACTTCCTCGATGTCGGCGGCGGCGCCTCGGCCGAGCGCGTCGCGACCGCTTTCCGTCTCGTGCTCTCCGACGCCAATGTGAAGGTGGTGCTGGTCAACATCTTCGCCGGCATCAATCGCTGCGACTGGGTCGCGCAGGGCGTCATCGACGCGGTGAAGGCGACCAACATCACGGCGCCGCTGGTCGTGCGTCTCGCCGGCACCAATGTCGAGGCCGGCCGCAAGCTGCTCGACGAGAGCGGCATCAATGTCATCACCGCCGATTCGCTGGCCGACGCCGCCCAAAAGGCCGTCGCCGCTTACCGCTCAGTGAAGTGAGCGGCGTGGCCGGGAGGAAACAATGAGCATTCTGATCGACGAAAAGACTCCGATCCTCGTCCAGGGCATCACCGGCGACAAGGGCAGCTTCCACGCCAAGGAGATGATCGACTACGGCAGCAATGTCGTCGCCGGCGTCACCCCGGGCAAAGGCGGCAAGACGGTGCACGGCGTGCCGATCTTCGACACGGTGCGCGAGGCGGTGAAGCAGACCGGCGCGACCACCAGCATCACCTTCGTGGCGCCGCCCTTCGCGGCGGATGCGATCATGGAGGCGGCGGACGCCGGCATCCGTCTCATCTGCTCCATCACCGACGGCATTCCGGCGCAGGACATGATGCGCGTGAAGCGCTACTTCCTGCGCTATTCGCGCGAGCGCCGGCCCACCATGGTCGGGCCGAACTGCGCCGGCATCATCAGCCCCGGCAAGGCCATGCTCGGCATCATGCCCGGCCACATCTACCGCCAAGGCAATGTCGGCCTCATCTCGCGCTCCGGCACGCTCGGCTATGAGGCGGCCTCGCAATTGAAGGAGCTCGGGATCGGCATCTCGACCTCGGTCGGCATCGGCGGCGATCCGATCAACGGCTCGTCCTTCCTCGATCATCTCGTATTGTTCGACCAGGACCCGGAGACGGAAGCGGTGCTGATCATCGGCGAAATCGGCGGTCCGCAGGAGGCCGAGGCCGCGGCCTGGATCAAGGAGAATTTTTCCAAGCCCGTGGTCGGCTTCGTCGCCGGCCTCACGGCGCCGAAGGGCCGCCGCATGGGCCATGCGGGCGCGATCATCTCGGCCACCGGCGACAGCGCGGCGGAGAAGACCGAGATCATGAAGTCCTACGGCCTCACCGTGGCGCCGAGCCCGGCGGAGTTCGGCTCGGCCGTCGCTTCGGTGCTGAAGCGCGCGTGATGAAACGGCAGTCGGCAATAGGGCAATAGGCAGTCGACCGCCTATTGCCGACTGCCCCCTCCCGAACAACCAGGAGCCCGCATGCCCGCAGAATCGAAGGTCACGCCCTCGACTTCGCCCGCCGCCCCTTCGGCGCTCGCGACGCGATCGGTCAAGGAGGCGGCGGCCTTTTTGTTCGACCAGCTGGCCGGCGTGGTGAAACGCCACCAGCCGGAGGTCGAGCCGGTGCTGCGCGGCTTCGTCTCCTCGGCCGGCCTGCCGCCGGCGCTGCTCGGCCGCGCGCTGCAGGCGCAGGGGATATGGTTTCAACTGCTGTCGATCGCCGAGCAGGCCTCGGCCATGCGCCGGCGCCGCACCATCGAGCGCGCCAAGGGCCGCGACGAAATCCTCGGCTCCTTCGCCCATGTGCTCGCCGACGCCGCCGAAGCCGGCGTGACCGCCGATGAAATCCGCGCGCAGCTGAAGTCGCTGCGCATTCGTCCGGTGATCACGGCGCATCCGACCGAGGCGAAGCGCGTCACCGTCCTCGAGAAGAACCGAAAAATCTATCTTCTGCTCAAGGAGCTCGAGTCCTCGCGCTGGACCGATCGCGAGCGCGCGACGCGCATGGCCGCCGTTCGCGACCAGATCGAGCTCTTGTGGCTCACCGGCGAATTGCATCTCGAGAAGCCGACCGTCGAGCACGAGGTCGCCTGGGGCCTGCATTTCTTCGCCGAGAACATCTTCGATCTCGCGCCGGAGATGCTCGCCGCCTTCGAGAGCGCCCTCGCCGCCCATTATCCCGACGAGCGCTTCGATGTGACGCCCTTCTTCCAGTTCGGCTCCTGGATCGGCGGCGACCGCGACGGCAATCCTTTCGTCACCAATTCCGTGACGCGCGAGACGATGATCGTCAACGCGCTCGCAAGCCTTCGCTATTACCACCAGCGCGTGCTCGATCTCGTGCGCGTGCTGTCGATCAGCGAGCGCTCCGTCGCCATTCCGGCGAGCTTTCGCGAGGCGCTCGAGGCGCAGCTCGCGCAGGTCGAGGACGCCGACAAGATCAGAACGCGCAATCATGGCGAAGCTTTCCGGCAATATCTCACCTGCGTGCTGCGCAAGCTCGACGAGACGATTCTCGCGACGAAGGACGCGGGGAGCGGCAAGCCGCGCTACGCCAATGCGGACGAGCTGATCCACGATCTTCGCGTGCTCGAGCAGGGACTCATCGACAGCCGCAGCGAGACGCTCGCCGCCGAGCTGGTGCGTCCGGCGCGCCGCGCCGTGGAGATTTTCCGCTTCAGCACCGTGCGTCTCGACCTGCGCGAGAACACGACGCGCACCAACAACGCGCTGCGCGACATTCATCGCGTCAAGACCGGCAAGGACGCCCCGGGCGAGGACACGCCCGAATGGCAGGCCTGGCTCATCGCCGAGCTGGCGCAGCCGCGCACCGGCGTTCCACTCGCCGGCCTCGCTCCCGAGTCGCAGGACACGCTCGACATGTTCGCGCTGGTCGCGGACATGCGCTCGCGGCTCGATCGCGAAGCCTTCGGCAGCTTCATCCTCTCCATGACGCATTCGGTCGCCGATGTGCTCGGCGCCTATGTGCTGGCGAAGGAGGGCGGCCTCTTCCTCGACGAGGCCGGCCTCGAGCTCTGCACTCTGCCGATCGTGCCTCTGTTCGAGACCATTCCCGATCTGCGCGCCGCGCCGGTCATCATGCGCGAATTGCTGCGCGTGCCGGTCGTGCGCCGCAGCACGCGCTGGCAGGGCAATGTGCAAGAAGTGATGATCGGCTATTCCGACTCCAACAAGGACGGCGGCTTCATGGCGTCGAACTGGGAGCTGGCGAAGGCGCAATCCAAGCTCACCCGCCTCGGCGAGGAGCTCGGCGTCGCCATCGCCTTCTTCCACGGACGCGGCGGATCGGTCAGCCGCGGCGGCGCGCCGACCGGCCACGCCATCGCCGCGCAGCCGGCGGGCTCGATCCGCGGCCGCTTCCGCGTCACCGAGCAGGGCGAGGTCGTCTCGTTCAAATACGCCAATCGCGGCACCGCGGCCTATCAGCTGGAGCTGTTGGCGAGCAGCGTCTTCGCCCATGCGCTGAAGTCGGAGCGCGAGGACGCGCTGGTTCCCCGCGCGGAATTCGACGATGCGCTGGAGGCGCTCTCCGGCGCTTCGCTCGCGGCTTACGGCAAGCTCGTCGCCGACCCGGATCTCGTCGCTTATTTCCAGGCGGCGAGCCCGCTCGAGGAAATCTCGCTGCTCAATATCGGCTCGCGGCCCGCGCGGCGTTTCGGCGCGCGCAGCCTCGCGGATCTCCGCGCTATTCCATGGGTGTTCGCCTGGGCGCAGAATCGTCACGCCATCACCGGCTGGTATGGCGTCGGCTCGGGCCTTGCGAGCTTCATCGAGGTGCGCGGCGAGCGGGGCCTGCAGCTCCTGCATCGCATGTTCGAGGATTCGCGCCTGTTCCGCCTGATTCTCGACGAGGTGGAGAAGACGCTCGCGCTCGTCGATCTCGCGATCGCGCGGCAATATGCCGGGCTGGTGGCCGACGAAGCCGTGCGCAGAAAAATCTTCGCGGCGATCGAGGCGGAATATCACCTCACTTGCGAGACTTTGCTGCGCATCACCGGCGGCGGCGAGATCGGCGAGCGTTTCGCCGAATATCAGGCGCGTCTGGCGCATCGCCTCGCCACCATCAACGAGGTCAACCGCGAGCAGGTGGAATTGCTGCGCCTGTTCCGCACCACGGAAGAGGAAGCGCTGAAGGAGGAATACAAATCGGCGCTGCTGCTGTCGATCAGCTGCATCGCCGCGGGCCTCGGCGCCACCGGCTAATCACTTACGAGAGGAAAGGGTAAGATCATGAGCTTCACTTTGATCGAGCAGGCGACGCCGCGTCTCCATCGCTCCGAGCTGGCCGTTCCGGGCTCCGCCCCCGGCATGTTCGAGAAGGCCGCCGCCTCCAAATCCGACCAGGTCTTCCTCGACCTCGAGGACGCCGTCGCTCCGGACGACAAGGAGCAGGCGCGCAAGAACATCATCCAGGGCCTCAACGAGATCGATTGGGGCTCGAAGACCATGACGTTGCGCATCAACGGCCTCGACACGCATTTCTGCTATCGAGATGTGGTCGACGTCGTCGAGAACTGCCCGCGTCTCGATGTGATCCTCATTCCGAAGGTCGGCGTTCCGCAGGACGTCTACGCCATCGACATGCTGGTCACGCAGATCGAGAGCTACAAGAAGCGCACCAAGCGCATCGGCTTCGAGCTGCTCATCGAGACCGCGCTCGGCATGGCCAATGTCGAGGCGATCGCTCAGGCTTCGAAGCGCAATGAGGCGCTCTCCTTCGGCGTCGCCGATTACGCCGCCTCGACCCGCGCCCGCACCACCGTCATCGGCGGCGTCAACCCGGATTACGGTGTCCTCTCGGACAAGGACGCCGAGGGCAATCGTCAGTATTTCTGGGCCGACCAGTGGCACGCCGCGCAGACGCGCTTCCTGGTCGCCGCGCGCGCCTATGGCCTGCGTCCGATCGACGGGCCCTTCGGCGACTTCGGCGATCCGGACGGCTATATCGCCGCCGCCAAGCGGGCTGCCGTTCTCGGCTTCGAGGGCAAATGGGCGATCCATCCCTCGCAGATCGATCTCGCCAATCAGGTCTTCACCCCCTCCGAGGCCGAGGTGAAGAAGGCCCGCCGCATTCTCGAGGCGATGGAGCAGGCGGCCAAGGAAGGCCGCGGCGCCGTGTCGCTCGACGGCCGCCTGATCGACATCGCCAGCATCCGCATGGCCCAGGCGCTGATCGACAAGGCGGATCAGATCGGCGCTGCGTAAGGCGGGACATCGTCCCGGCCCTCATCCGACCCCGCCAAAGCCCGTCGCTTGCGACGGGCGTCCTCCAGGACGCCCTATGGCGGGGCCACCTTCTCCCACCCTGCGGGAGAAGGGAGAACGGCGAGGGCCGTTGTATTGCGTTTATATACAGGAATGGCCGGGCGCGTTCCTTCTCCCACTTGTGGGAGAAGGTGGCCCGGCGAAGCCGGGTCGGATGAGGGCTCTCGATGCCCGCACGAGTCTCGAAGTCGAAAACCGCTTTCGCTCGTCGCTTGCGCCGCGAGATGACGAATGCGGAGGAGATGCTCTGGCGTTCGCTGCGCGGCTCACGGCTGGACGGCCTGAAATTCCGGCGACAAGTCCCGGTCGGGAATTATGTCGCCGATTTTCTCTGCATCGAGCACAGGCTGATCGTCGAGCTGGACGGCCGGCCGCACGAGAATGAACACCAACGCCGCCATGACACGATTCGCGACGAATGGCTGCGCGACCACGGCTACCACATCCTCCGCCTCGACAACGACCTCGTCATCGGCGGCGGAAACATTCCGCTGGAGCGGATTCGGGAGGTGATAAAGACGATCGCAAATCGTCGCGGACCCTCATCCGACCCGACTTCGTCGGGCCACCTTCTCCCGCAAGCGGGAGAAGGGAGAACGTCGAGATCGTAGGGCGCTCTTCCTTCTCCCGCAGAGCGGGAGAAGGTGGCCCCGCGGAGCGGGGTCGGATGAGGGTCGGCGAGAGTTCGCGCTGCGTTGGCAATCATCCGCGACGCGCTTAAGACAATCGCAAATCGGCGCGGACCCTCATCCGACCCGGCTTCGCCGGGCCACCTTCTCCCACAAGTGGGAGAAGGGAGAACGTCGAGATTCAGGAATCGAGCCATGTCCGAAGACCACCGCACGCTGCTCCGCGCCATGTTCGACGCCGCCATCGACGCGGCGCATCCGTCCGTCTGCCTGCCGGCCTTCCTCGAGACGATCGCGCCGCCCAAAGGGCGCACCATCGTCGTCGGCGCGGGCAAGGCGGCGGCGTCCATGGCCGCGGCGGTCGAAAAGCATTGGCCGCATCCGATCGAGGGCCTCGTCGTCACCCGTTATGAGCATGGCGCCCCCACCTCCGAGATCGAGGTGATCGAGGCGTCGCATCCGGTGCCGGACGCCGCTGGCCGCGCCGCCGCGGGCCGCATCCTCGCCAAGGTCCAGGGCCTCACCGAAAACGATCTCGTGCTTGCGCTGATTTCCGGCGGCGGCTCGGCGCTGATGGCGCTGCCGGCGGATGGCGTCAGCCTCGAGGAGAAGCAGGCCGTCAACAAGGCGCTGCTGAAGAGCGGCGCGACCATTTCCGAGATGAATTGCGTGCGCAAGCACCTCTCGGCGATCAAGGGCGGACGTCTCGCCCGCGCCGCGGCGCCGGCCAAGGTCGTCGCGCTGATGATCTCCGATGTGCCGAATGACGATCTCTCCGTCATCGCCTCCGGCCCCACAGTGCCCGACCCGACGACGCGCGAGGACGCGCTCGCCGTCATCGCCAAATATAAGATCGACGCGCCGGCGGCGGTGCTCGCGCATCTGGCGACGCCCGATTGCGAGACCCCCAAGCCCGGCGACGCGATCTTCGACCGTGTCGAGAACATTCTCATCGCCACGCCTCAGGGCTCGCTCGACGCCGCCGCCGCAGTTGCGAGCCGGGCCGGCTTCACGCCGCTGATCCTCGGCGACCTCGAGGGCGAATCGCGCGACGTCGCGCTGGTCCATGCCGGCATCGCCCGGCAGATCGCCCGCCACTCTCAGCCCATTGCGCCGCCCGTCGCCATCATCTCCGGCGGCGAGACCACGGTCACCGTGCGCGGCAAGGGCAGAGGCGGACGCGACGCCGAGTTTCTGCTGGCGCTGACGCTGGCGCTCGAGGGCTTCGGCGGCGTTTCCGCCATCGCCTGCGACACCGACGGCATCGACGGCAGCGAGGACAACGCCGGGGCGATCATGACCGCCGATTCCTTCGCCCGCGCGGCGGCGCAAGGCGTCGACCTCAAGGCGCTGTTCGCCAATAACGACGCCTATACCGCCTTCGAGAAGCTCGGCGATCTCGTCGTCACCGGCCCGACGCGCACCAATGTGAACGACTTCCGCGTCATCCTCGTGCCGAAGCCCGCGCGCTGAAGCCGATCGGCGCTTGCGGCCGGCCGGTGTAATACTATAACGTGTCGAAATGACCCGTTCGCCATCGGCGCTTCTCGAAAAGTCCGCGCAGGCGCATCGGCGTTTGGAGCGATTCTCGCTCCTGCGCCTCTCTGCCGCGGAACGCCTGGCCGGCGCGGCGTTCATCGTCGCCCTGCTCTGGGCGGCGGTTTATTGGGCCCTGCAGCGGGGCGGCGCATGAACGCGGGCGCGATCCGCCTCGAGAATGTGACGCTCGGCTATGAGCGCCGGCCGGCCGTGCATCATCTGACCGGCGTCATCGGGCCGGCCGACGCTCTCGCGGTCTGCGGTCCCAACGGCGCCGGCAAATCGACGCTGCTCAAGGGTCTCGCGGGTCTGCTGAAGCCCATCGGCGGCCGCATTCTGCGCGAGAAGCTGTCGCTGCGCGACATCGCCTTCCTGCCGCAGGCGGCCGAGATCGATCTCACCTTCCCGATCGACCTGTTCGATTTCGTCGCGACGGGCGCGACGCGGCGCATCGGCTTTTTCGGCGGCATGGACCGCCGCGAGGAGGAGCGCGTCGAGGCCGCCATCGCCGCCGTCGGCCTCGAGGGCTTCGAGGACCGCCAGCTCGGCGCGCTTTCGGGCGGGCAGACGCAACGGGCGCTGTTCGCGCGGCTCATCGTCGAGGATCGTCGCGTCATCCTGCTGGACGAGCCCTTCGGCGCCATCGATGCGTCGACCATCGACGATCTGGTGAAGATCCTCGCCCGCTGGCGCGAGGAGCGGCGCACCATCGTCGCCGTGCTGCACGAGCTCGAGCTGGCGCGCCGCGCCTTCCCGCAGACGCTGCTGCTCGCGCGAGAGCCGATCTTCTGGGGCTCGACGCGCGAAGCCCTCTCCGAGAGCCGTCTCGGCGAGGCGAGCCGCATGGTCGAGGCGTTCGACCGCGAGGCGCGGGAATGCCGGCGCGACGAGACCCCTCATGCTGCATGAGCTGCTCATCGCGCCTTTCGCCGATTATGAATTCATGCGCCGCGCGCTGGTCGGCGCTCTCGCTCTGGCCGTCTCCGGCAGCCCGCTCGGCGTGTTCCTGATCCTGCGGCGCATGTCGCTCGCCGGCGACGCGCTGTCTCACGCGATTCTGCCCGGCGCCGCGCTCGGCTATCTCGTCTGCGGCCTCTCTCTGCCGGCCATGACGCTCGGCGGCCTCGCCGCCGGCCTCGCGGTCGCCGTCGTCTCCAGCGCCGCCGCGCGCTTCACGGCCTTGCGCGAGGACGCCTCGCTCGCGGCCTTTTATCTGGTCTCGCTGGCGCTCGGCGTCGCCCTCGTCTCGCTCAAGGGCTCCAATATCGACCTGCTTCACGTGCTGTTCGGCTCGGCGCTGGCGCTCGACGACGAGACGCTGATCTTCCTCGCCGCCATCGCCAGCTTCACCCTTTTCGCGCTCGCCGGCTTTTATCGGGCGCTGGCGCTCGACACGCTCGACCCTGTCTTCGCGCGGCGCGTCGGCCCGCTCGGCGAGGCCATTCCCTTCGCCTTTCTGGCGCTGGTCGTGCTCAATCTCGTCGCCGGCTTTCATGCGCTCGGCACGCTGATGGCGGTCGGCGTCATCATGCTGCCCGCCGCCTCCGCGCGGCTGTGGACGCAGGACCTCACCATCGCGCTGCCGCTCGCCGCCGCCGTCGGCGCGGCGTCTTCCTATTTCGGACTCGTCGCATCGTTTCGTACCGGCCTGCCGGCCGGGCCGGTCATTATCCTCACGGCCGGAGGGGCCTATTTCCTGTCGCTGATTTTCGGCCGGAGCGGAGGCGTCATGCGCCTGCGCCGGCCGCGCCGCCATTTGGAGGGCTGACCTATGCCGACGACTCGTGAGACTTTCTCGCCCCGGCCCTCCCTTGCTTCGCGGGAGAGAGGGCCGAGCCGCCGCGACCTGCTCGCCGCCGGCGCGCTGGCGCTCGCCGCTCCGCGCGCATGGGCGCAAGCGCCGACGCCGCCGCATCTGCCGGTCGTCGCCAGCTTCTCCATCCTCGCCGATCTCGTCGCCGAAGTCGGCGGCCATCGGCTCGAGCTCGCGACCATCGTCGGCCCGAACGGCGACGCCCATGTCTACCAGCCGACGCCGAAGGACGGCCGAAGGCTCGCCGGCGCGAGGCTGGTCTTCGTCAACGGCCTCGGCTTCGAGGGCTGGATCGACCGGCTGATCGCTGCGTCCAAAAGCAAGGCCAAGATCGTCACCGCGAGCCGCGGCGTCACCCCCCGCAAGGACATAGAGGGTCTCGATCCGCACGCCTGGCAGAATGTCGCCGACGCCAAGATTTACGTGGCCAATATCCGCGACGCGCTGATCGAGGCCGATCCGGACGCCGCCGACGTCTTCCGGACCAACGCCGAGCATTATCTCGAGCTGCTCGGCGCGCTCGACGCCGACATCAAGGCGGCGGTCGAGGCTATTCCGAAGAGCCGCCGCCGCGTCGTCTCGACCCATGACGCTTTCGGCTATTTCGCCCGGCGCTATGGCGTGGAGTTCATCGCGCCGGAAGGCGTCTCGACAGAGGCGGAGCCGAGCGCGCGCGACGTCGCCCGCATCATCGACGCGGCGCGCGCGCATAAGGTCGCGGCGGTCTTCCTCGAGAATGTCGTCGACCCGCGCTTCGCCAAGCGCATCGCCGAGGAGACCGGCGCGAAGATCGGCGGCACGCTCTATTCCGACGCGCTCTCGGACGCCGCCGGCCCCGCCCCCACCTATGTGCAGATGATGCGGCACAATGTGAAGCAGCTGACCGCGGCGCTCGCGCCGTGAAAGAGCGGATTTTTTCGGACGAATTTCGATTATACTGACGCAAGCGAGCGCCGCGCCTTCGGAGTTTCGAGACGAAGGGCTCGGCCCTGCGAGCCGACAAAAAGACGGCGATGTCATGACGCCGGGACGCGGACGCGCCGCTTCGGGCGCTTTTGAGCGAGCCTCACGCGGTCGCCCGGAATCAGGAGACAGAGTTTGACCGACAAAATTCCCGTCACCGTTCTCACCGGCTATCTCGGCGCCGGCAAGACGACGCTTCTCAACCGCATCCTCACCGAGCAGCACGGGCGGCGCTACGCCGTCATCGTCAATGAATTCGGCGAAATCGGCATCGACAACGACCTCGTCGTCGGCGCCGATGAAGAGATCTTCGAGATGAACAACGGCTGCATCTGCTGCACCGTGCGCGGCGATCTCATCCGCATCATCGAGGGGCTGATGAAGCGGCGCGGCAAATTCGACGCCATCATCGTCGAGACGACCGGCGTCGCCGATCCGGCGCCGGTGGCGCAGACCTTCTTCGTCGACGCCGATGTGAAGGAGGCGGCGCGGCTCGACGCCGTGGTGACGCTCGCCGATGCGAAATTTCTGGCGCAGCGCCTCGCCGACGCGCCCGAGGCGAAGAACCAGATCGCCTTCGCCGATGTGATCGTGCTGAACAAGACCGATCTCGTCACCGGGCAGGAGCTCGCCGAGGTCGAGGGACGCATTCGCGCGATCAACCCTTACGCGACGCTGCATCGCACGGTGAAGGCCGCCGTTCCGCTCGATGCGGTGCTGGGACGCAACGCCTTCGATCTCGACCGCATCCTCGAGATCGAGCCGCGCTTCCTCGAGGCGGAGGATCACGACCACCACGATCATGGCCATCATGATCAGCATCACGCGCATGATCACGAATGCGGTCCGGACTGCGGCCACGATCACCATGACCATGACCATGACCATGACCATGACCATGATGCACATGACCATCATGGCGAGAGCCATGGGCTGAAGCATTATCACGACGAGGAGATGCATTCGGTGTCGATCCGTCACGAGGGCGAGGTCGACCCCAATCTCTTCGTGCCCTGGCTCAACGAATTCGTGCAGACGGAAGGCGCCGATATCCTGCGCTGCAAGGGCATCGTCGCCTTCGAGAACGAGCCGCGCCGCTTCGTCTTCCAGGGCGTGCATATGATCCTCGACGGCGATCTGCAGCGCGAATGGCGCGCGGACGAGACGCGCGTTTCGCGCCTCGTCTTCATCGGCCGCAAGCTGGACGAGATGGCGATCCGCGAGGCCTTCGAGACCAATGTGCTGCGAGCCCGCGCATGAGCGCGACGGCGGACGCGAGCGCCGCCGCGCCGGCCGCGACGCTCGCGGCCGGCGCGCGTTTGCCGTCGATCGACCGGCTGCGCGGCCTCGTGATCGTGATCATGGCGCTCGATCATGTGCGCGACTTCTTCGACGGCGACGCGCTGCGCTTCGATCCGACCGATCTCGACCGCACCTATCCGGCGCTGTTCCTGACGCGCTTCATCACCCATTTTTGCGCGCCGACTTTCACCTTTCTGGCCGGCGTTTCCGCTTTTCTGCACGGCCTCGCGCTCGCCGATCCGCGCGCCTTGTCGCGCCTGTTATGGACGCGCGGCCTCTGGCTGATCCTGATCGACGCTGTTCTCATCAGCCCGGTGTGGACGGTCGGCTCCGGCGCGATCGAGCTCGGCACGCTGTGGGCGATCGGCTGCGGCATGATCGCGCTCGCCGCCTTCGTCTTTTTGCCGACCGGCGTCACGCTGGCGACGGGCGTCGTCATCCTCGCCTCGCATAATCTGCTCGACGGCGTGCATGCGCGAGAGCTCGGCGATCTCGCGCCGCTGTGGACCGTTCTGCACGAGAAAGGCCCGCTGCCCTTCGGCCTGCGCGGCGAAGTCTATTATCCGATCCTGCCCTGGATCGGCGTCATCTTCGTCGGCTATGGCCTCGGCCCCGTGTTCCTGTGGCCGCCGGAGCGGCGCGCCCGCGCGCTGACCGCTCTCGGCCTCGCCGCGCTCGCGCTGTTTGCGCTGCTGCGCGCGTCGAATGTCTATGGCGACGCGAAGCTCTGGACGCATTATCCCGACGCCGCGCGCACGGCGCTGTCATTCGTGAATGTCACCAAATACCCGCCCTCACTGCTCTATGCTCTGGTCACGCTCGGCATCGGCCTGCTGCTGCTGCCGGCGCTGGAGCGGCTCGGAGGCGCAGCGGCGCGCGTGCTCGCAACCTTCGGCCGCGTGCCCTTTTTCGCTTATGTTCTCCATCTCTATGCGATCCTGATCGCCGCCTTCGTCGTCGAGACGATAAAGGGCGTCGATCTGAAGGGGCTCGATTTCCGCTCCGGGGCCGTTCCGGAAAATTACGGCGTCGGCCTCGCCGGCGTCTATCTCGCCTGGATCGCGATCATGGCCGCAATCTATCCGGCCTGTGTCTGGTTCGCCGGCGTGAAGCGGCGCCGGCGCGACTGGTGGCTCGGCTATTTGTGAGGCGCGATGAGCGAATTCGTCTTTCCGCCGCCGACGCCGCCCTGCGTCGCCATCGCTGGCGCGGCGCGGCGCTTTCCGGTGCGGCGCATCTTCTGCGTCGGCCAGAATTACGCGGCCCATGCGCGCGAGATGGGCAAAGACCCGCGCGAGGAGCCTTGCTTCTTCACAAAACCCGCCGACGCCGTCGTCGCCAGCGGCGCGACCCTTCCCTATCCGCCGCGCACGCATGATCTGCATCACGAGATCGAGCTGGTCGCGGCGCTCGCGCGCGGCGGCGCCGACATAGCGAAGGAGGCGGCGCTCGAGCATGTGTTCGGCTATGCGGCGGGGATCGATCTCACGCGCCGCGATCTGCAATCGCAGGCGCGCAAGGCCGGGCGTCCCTGGGACCTCGCGAAGGGCTTCGACCAGTCGGCGCCGCTCGGCGCCATCGCGCCCGCCGCGCGCATCGGCCATCCGCGCGCCGGGCGCATCCGCCTCGCGGTGAATGGCGCGACGCGGCAGGACGCCGATCTCTCCGAGATGATCTGGAGCACCGCCGAGATCATCGCCATTCTCTCGCAATTCGTGCGGCTGGAGCCGGGCGATCTGATCTTCACCGGCACGCCGGCGGGCGTCGGCCCGATCGTTCCGGGCGACCATGTCGCCGGAGAGATCGAAGGCGTGGGCGCGGTGGAGATCGCAGTCGAGCGGTAACGGAGCTCGAGAGCGGCGACACGGCAAAATAACTGCTTCGTGAGCCGACTCTCGACGCGCGATCCTTCTCCCACTCGTGGGAGAAGGATCGCGCGTCACTCGGCGGCTTCGCCCTCCGTGGCGCCGCCGAAGCGGCGAGCCACATAATCGTCGACGATGCGGGTGAACTCTTCCGCAATCCCCTCGCCGCGCAGGGTCATCGCCTTCTTGCCGTCGATGAACACGGGCGCCGTGGGCGCCTCGCCGGTCCCTGGCAGCGAGATGCCGATGTCTGCGTGCTTCGATTCGCCCGGCCCGTTGACGATGCAGCCCATCACCGCGACATTCAGCGTCTCGACGCCGGCATATTGCCGCCGCCAAGCGGGCATGCGCTCGCGGATGTGCGATTGAATATCGCGCGCCAGCTCCTGGAACACGGTCGAGGTGGTGCGCCCGCAGCCGGGACAGGCCGCGACCAGCGGCACGAAGGTGCGGAAGCCCATCGTCTGCAAGATTTCTTGCGCGACGCGGACCTCATTGGCGCGGTCGCCGCCGGGCTCGGGCGTCAGCGAGACGCGGATGGTGTCGCCTATGCCGTCCTGCAGCAGCACGCCGAGCGCCGCCGCCGAGGCGACGACGCCCTTCGACCCCATGCCGGCCTCGGTGAGGCCGAGATGCAGCGCATAGTCGCTGCGCTGCGCCAGCATGCGATAGACGGCGATGAGATCCTGCACCGCCGACACCTTGGCGGAAATGACGATTCTTTCGCGCGAGAGGCCGATCTCTTCCGCGCGCTCGGCCGAGAGCAGCGCCGAGCGCGCCAGCGCCTCGCGCGTCACCGCGCGCATATCGAGCGGCGCCGCGGCCTTGGCGTTGATGTCCATCAAATGGGTCAGCAGCTCCTGGTCGAGCGAGCCCCAATTGGCGCCGATGCGCACGGCCTTGCCGTGCTTTATCGCCAGCTCGACGATGGCGCCGAACTGCCGGTCCTTCTTCTCCTTGAAACCGACATTGCCCGGATTGATGCGATATTTGGCCAGCGCCTCGCCGCAGGCCGGATGATCGGCGAGCAGCTTGTGGCCGATGTAGTGAAAATCGCCGACCAGCGGGACCTCGATCCCCTTCTGCGCCAGCCGGTCGCGGATGTGCGGCACGGCGGCGGCGGCCTCGTCGCGATCGACGGTGATGCGCACCAGCTCCGAGCCGGCGCGGACCAGCGCCTCGACCTGGGCCACGGTCGATTCGACGTCGGCCGTGTCGGTGTTGGTCATGGATTGCACGACGATCGGCGCGCCGCCGCCGACGGCGACGGCGCCGGCCCCGCTGCCGATCACGACGGCGCGCGTCCTTTGGCGCGGCGCCGGCTCGGCGGCCACCGGCTCAGGCAGGGCGGAATCGGTCGCGTCGGTCATAGTCTGGCTCCCCATTGGGCTCGAGCCCTTGGTGGGGCGGAACGAGGCGTCCGTCAAGCCTTTGAGCGGACGCGCGCCCGCAAAGTCGACGATGGGGCGCATGTTCGTGGCGGCGGCAAGAGACGCGCTGGGCAGATGCCGGGACTGCAATCCACCAGAGCCGCGCATACAGAATAAGGTCGATACATTTGCACAAATCTTCTGGCGGAGGGGGCGGGATTCGAACCCGCGATACGGTTTCCCGTATACACACTTTCCAGGCGTGCGCCTTCAACCACTCGGCCACCCCTCCGTGTTCCCGCCGGGCAAATCGCCGGGCGGGATGGCGGCGCACTATATTCAGGCGCGGGCCGAGCGCAAATCTTATCTACGCGTCGAGGCGCGCTTTTCCGCTTTTCTCGCTTTGCGGCCGTCCCGGCGTGGACAGCGGCGCGCGCGCGATCTATTCCTCGAGGTTGCGCAGCGGCGCGTCGAGACGACCCCATGCTCAGATTGCTCATTCGATTCGCGGGCCTCCTCTTGCTCGCCGGCGGCTTTGCGGCCCTCATCGTGGACGGCACGCGCTCGCTCGCCGGCGGCGATTTGCGCGCGGTTCCGCTCGGCGCCGCCGCGGCCGATCTCTTCCCGCTTCAAATGAAGGCCTGGCAGGCGGCCGCCGAGCGCCAGTTCTGGGGGCCGCTCGCGAGCCTGCTGCTGCGCGCCCCACTGAGCTTCACGCTCACCCTCCTCGGCGCCCTGCTCATCGTCTCCAGCCGCAAGCGCCGCCGAGCCATCGATTTTCCAGCGCGATGACGCCCGCGGGCCTTCCGCCCGCGGCCGGCCGATCCCATATTGGCGCAAACGCAGCGGCAGGCCGGAAAGGCGGCGACCGAGATGGAGCATTTCGTCAATCATCACCCCCTGCGCGGTCCCTTCCCGCAGGGCCTCGAGCAGGCCGTGTTCGGCATGGGCTGCTTCTGGGGGGCGGAGCGGCGCTTCTGGCGCCTCGGGGACGGCGTCTTCGTCACCGCGGTCGGCTATGCCGGCGGGACGACCGAAAATCCGAGCTATGAGCAGGTCTGCACGGGCCGCACCGGCCATGCCGAGGCGGTGCTCGTCGTGTTCGATCCGGCGCAGATTTCTTACGAGACCCTGCTGCAGACCTTCTGGGAGAGCCACGACCCCACCCAGGGCGACCGGCAAGGCAATGATATCGGCACGCAATATCGATCGGCGATCTTCTGTTCTTCGGACGCGCAGCTGCGGCTCGCCGAGGCGTCGCGCCGCGCCTATGGAGCGGCTCTGAGCGCGAAGGGCTATGGCCCGATCACCACGCAGATCGCGCCGGCTCCGCCCTTTTATTACGCCGAGGCCTATCACCAGCAATATCTCGCCAAGAATCCCGACGGCTATTGCGGGCTCGGCGGCACCGGCGTCGCCTGCCCGGCGGGACTCGGCGCGGAGCCCGCCTGACGCGCGAATTCTGATCGATCGAACGATCCGTTCGATCGGAAAGCGCTCTATTCGGCCTTCAGCACCTGCCGGCATTGGGCCGGCAGGCCCGCCATGGTCATCGGCGGCCAGGTCTTGGCCGATTTCTTCGGGTGCAGCGCCTCCTCGGTGAACCACCAGGCGAGCGAGGCGTCGCAGCCGTCGCCCGGCGGCACCTCGTCCTGATCCTTGCAGCTGTCGGCGCCACGCGGACAGAACAGCCGGACATGGAAGTGGTAATCGTGCCCGAACATCGGGCGCACCTTGGCGAGCCAGCGCCGGTCGCCGCTCGCCGAGCGGCAGAGCGCCCGCTTGATCGCGGCGTTGACGAAAATCCGCTGCACCTGCGGCGATTGCGCGGCGGTCCGCAGAACCGCCATATGCCCCTCGGTCCAGACCTGCGGGTCCACGTCCAGCCGATCCTCCCGCACGACATTGGTCGCCGACATGTCCTCCCGCTCGGCGCGGGAGAGCTCGCGCCGCGGCATGGGGGTCAGCCAGATGTCGGCGTCGAGGCCGATCTGATGCGAGGCGTGGCCGGTCAGCATGGGTCCGCCGCGCGGCTGTGAGATGTCGCCGATGAGCAGGCCCGGCCAGCCGGAGGCCTGCGCCGCCGCCGGCGCCAGCCGCTGCAGAAAGGCGATGAGATCGGGATGCCCCCAATAGCGGCCGCGCGATAGGCGCATGACCTGCCAGCTCGGCCCATTGGCCGGCAGCGCCTCGGCGCCGGAGAGGCAGCCGTGGGAATAGAAGCCGATCGGCTCGGGATCGAGCGGGGCCGGGCCGGCGGCGCGGCCGAACAGCTCCTTGGCCGGCGTCGCCGGATCGGACGGACGGGCGAGCGGCGGCAGGGGCCTCGGATCGAGCGTCCCTCGGTCCTGCGCGAGCGCGGCGCCGCCGACGAGCAGCGCAAGCATAAAAATCGCGGGTCGCAGATAAACCATGGGAGCGGCTCCTCTCGGCCCGAGGGCCGACGGCTCGTGGCGGCCGCGCGGCGGCCGTTTCGCATCAAACGCCGCAATCCGGCGAAATTCCGGCGGATTTTGGTCATCGAGCAGGAAAACGACGAGTGGATTCGTCTCCGCTCCGGCGCCGCGACGAAAATTTCGGCTTTGGCGTCAACCTTACCGTCGGATATAGATTGCCCTTACGTAGAGACCACGGTTCTATGCCGCGCTAGCTGTGCGGCATGTGTCTCGAGTTCGTGGGAGTATAGTCATGCGTTTCTTGAAAGTTCTCGCGCTCGTCGTGCCGGCGCTGTTCGCGTCGATCGGCGCGGCATGGGCCACCGTGCAGATTCATATCGATCTCTCGACCCAGCGCATGCATGTCGAGTCCTCCAAAGGCTCCTATAGCTGGCCGGTGTCCACGGCGCGCGCCGGCTATGTGACGCCGCGCGGCAGCTTCGCGCCCACCGGGCTGCAGAAGATGCATTATTCGCGCAAATATCACATGTCGCCGATGCCGCATTCCATCTTCTTCAACGGCGGCTATGCGATCCACGGCACTTACGCGACCGGCGCGCTCGGCCGCCCGGCCTCGCACGGCTGCGTGCGCCTTTCGCCCGGCAACGCCGCGGCGCTCTACAAGCTGGTGCAGGACGAGGGCGCGCAGATCTCGATCACCGGCTCGTCGCCGAGCTCCTCCCGCTATGCCGCGCACGGCGGGCAGAAGCGCCATGTCGCGGGACTTCATCGTCCGCATCGCGCCGCTCCGGCGCTGGCCTCTGCGCCCGATCGCTCGCGCGCGCTGGCCTATGGGCCGGGCGGCCGCACTCGCGGAGTGACCAGCGTGAAGAGCTGGCAGAGCGCGCCGATGAGCTATCCCTTCGGCTTCTGAGCCGCGGCGGAGAAGGCCGCCGTCTCGTCCGCGAATTCGGCGACGACCCAGTCCCTCAATACGGCGACCTCGGGTCGTTCCTCGCCGCCGAGCGGAGCGACGAAGTCGTATCGCGGCCCCTCGAGCATGGGGCCGAAAGGCTGGATCAGCGCGCCCGATTCGAGCTCCGGCGCAGCGAGCGTCAGGCTCGCGAGCGCCACGCCTCGCCCGGCGACGGCCGCGCGAATAGCGCTGTCCGGGTCGCCGAAGGCGAGGCCGGCGTCGGGATCGAGGCGGCCCTTGCCGCGCTGCTCGAGCCAGCGCCGCCAGCTCGGGCTCGATGCGCAATGGATGAGCGTCGCCGTCGCGAGATGACGAGGCCGCCGGACGTCGACACGGGGGCTGCAGACCGGCGCGAAACGGTCGACATAGAGCGGAAGCGCGGCCAGCCCGGCCCCGTCGCCGCCGGCGCTGTGACCGATCGCGGCGTCCGCCGCGCCGGCGCCGATGTCGGCGCCGTCGTCGCAGATCTGCAGCCGCAGCTCCCAGCCTGGGCAGCGCGCGCGAAAGGCGGCGACGCGCGGGACGATCCGACGGGCCGCGAAGGATGCGGGCGCGGCGAGAGTCGCCGTCTGCCGGCGCTCGCCGCCTCCACGCTCGCCGCCTCCACGCTCGCCGCCGCCGCGCGCGCGGATCGCATCCGCGATGGCGTCGAACGCCCGCCGGAGATCGAGGAACAATGAGCGCCCCTCGGACGTGAGCGCGACCTCGCGCGGGCGGCGCGTGAAGAGGCGCAAGCCGAGCTCTGTTTCCAGCAGCTTGACCTGATGGCTGATCGCGGTCGGAGTCACCCCGAGCTCGGCCGCCGCGAGCTTGAAGCTCTGCCGCCGCGCGGCGGCCTCGAAGGCTCGCAATGCGGCGAGCGAAGGGAGATGACGCATCGCCCGGCTCCATAGATGAATAGGATTCATCCTCTATGGACGAGCCGCGGCCTGTCAAGCTATGGATGAAATTTCCTCATCTTTAGAAATGCGCCCGACTTCCTCCGGCGCTCCCGCTGCCTCCCTCCTGGACAAATGATGCAAACCACCTTCTGCGGCCTCGACTTCGGCACCTCCAACTCCACTGTCGCCTGCGCGCTGGCGCAGGGAGCGGCGCTGATTCCGGTCGAGGGCGACAAATTCACCATTCCGAGCTCGATCTTCTTCGATTTCGATGAGGGCGGCGCCCGCTTCGGCCGCGAGGCGCTGCGCTGCTATGTCGAAGGGATCGACGGGCGCCTGATGCGCTCGCTCAAGAGCGTGCTCGGCCACCCGCTGCTCGACGAGACCGTGCGCATCAAGCGCAAGGCCTATACCTATGGCGACATCATCGGCCTCCTGCTCGCGCATCTGAAGCGCGCGGCCGATGCGGCGGCGGGCGCGGAGGTCACCCATGTGGTGATGGGCCGGCCGGTGCGCTTCGTCGACGACGACGCCGAGGCCGACCGCAAGGCGCAGGATGCGCTGGAGCGCATCGCGCGAGCGCAGGGCTTCGCCCATGTCGAGTTCCAATATGAGCCGATCGCGGCGGCGCTCGACTATGAGCGGACGGTCGCCGAGGAGCAATATGCGCTCATCGCCGACATCGGCGGCGGCACCTCGGACTTCTCCATCGTGCGCGTCTCCCCGCAGGGCCGCGCCAAGGCCGACCGCGCCGAGGACGTGCTCGCCAATCAGGGCGTCCATATCGGCGGAACCGATTTCGACCGCCTGCTCAGCATGAAGGCGGTGATGCCGCATTTCGGCCTCGCCAGCGAGACGAAGAGCCATTTCGGCGGCAAGATTCTCCCCGTGCCCAACGGCTATTTCGTCGACCTCGCCACCTGGCATCGGATCAATCTTCTCTACACGCCGGAGATTTCGCGCGAGCTCCTCGATCTCGAGAAGCGCTCGCTGACGCCGGGGCTGCTGCGCCGGCTGCGCGGCGCGATCGAGGCGCGGCAGGGACATCAGATCGCGCTCGGCGTCGAGGCGGCCAAGATCGCCTTATCGGCCGAGGAGCATGGCGCGATCGATCTCACCGAGATCGAAGCGGGCCTCGTGATCGCGGCGACGCGCGCCGATCTGCAGGCGGCGGTCGAGACCCGCCTCGCCTCCTTGCGCGCGGCGAGCGCCGAGACCTTGCGCCAGGCCGGCCTCGATGCGGAGCGGATCGACGCGATTTTCCTGACCGGCGGCTCGACCGCCATTCCGGCGGTACGCGCCGCGGTGACGGCGATCGCGCCGAAGGCGCGTGTCGTCGAGGGCGACATGTTCGGCAGCGTCGGCCTCGGCCTCGGCCTCGATGCGGCGCGGCGCTTTTCGTGAGGCGCGCCCGGTCGGCTCGTGTTCAGTACGGGCCGATCGGAAAATACTTCAAATATAGCTCCGAATAGACGCCCTTCTGCGCGATGCGGGCAAGCGCATAGTCGAGCGCCCGGCGCAGCGCGACATTGTTCCGCTTGACGGCGATGCCGACGCCGTCGCCGAAGAAGCGGGGATCGGTGAAAGGCCCGCCCTTGAATTGGCAGCAATCGCCGGCCTCCTGGCCATTGAGCCAGAAGGAGAGCGAGATCGCGTCGCCGAACATCGCATGGACGCGACCGTCCTTCAGCGCCGCGCGCGCCTGCTGCGCGGTCGGAAAGGTCGCGAGTCGGGCTTTCGGAAAGAAAGCCTGCAAAAACGCCTCGTGAGCGCTGCCCTCGGCGACGGCGACAGTGCGATCCTCGAGCCCGGCCGGCGTCGCGGCGGGCAGCAGCGAATCCTTGCGAATGACGAAGCGGCCGGGCGTCGTATAGTAGGGAGCGGTGAAGTCCACGGCCTTGCGCGCCTCGTCGGTGACGGCCATCGAGGCCACGGCCGCGTCGCCTCCGCCGTCCTCGAGCGCGGCGATCACGAGATCCCAGCGGCGGCGCTGGATGGTGCAGGCGACCTCCAGCTCCTCACAGAGCGCGCGCGCGAGATCGACGTTGAAGCCGGCGATGGTCCCGTCCGGCAGAGCGAAGTCGAAGGGCGGATAATCATCCTCGGTGAGAAAGCGGATCTGCTTGATCGTCGAGAGATCCGGCTTCTCCAGCTTGCGCCCGGGATCCCAGAAGGAGGGCGCGGGCTCGGCGGCGCGCCCCGCCGCCGCGAAGGGCGGCAGAGCGACGAGCGCGAGCAGGAGGCTTGTCAAAGCCGCGCGCCTTTGCCAAGCTCGAGCTATCGATTTTTTCGCTGGCTTCATCATTTCGGTCGAAAGCGGGTCCCGCGAACGGCGGCGCGGCGGTTCGCGGAGACATTAGCGTATGAGCGTCGACAGGGTCGATAGGTTTTACCCGCGGCCGCCCGGGCGGCGCGACGATCCATCCGGCTTTGCGCGGCGCCTGGACGCCGCGCCCGAGCCGGCCGACGCCCCGCGTCGGCGCGCCATTGCCGCGCCCGAGAGCCTAGCGCCCGGAGCCGGCCGCCCGCTGCCGCAAGAGATCGCCTTTCTCGCCGCGCATCGCGTGCCGCTGGTCCTGCTGCAATATGGCGCGACGATCGCGCGGCGGCAGCGGGCGAGCGCCGACTCCGTGCTGATCGCCGAGGGGCTCGTCTCCGAGGAGCGCTTCTATCGGGCGCTCGCCGCCGAACTGAAGGTTCCTTACCTGTCCGAGCCGGAGGGCCTCGCGGCCTCCGCCGATCTCGAGGCCGATGCGGCGCGCGGATACGCCCGCCTCGCCTCCGGCGCGCCGGCTGGGGCGTGCTGGCTGTTCGCGCCGCGCGGCGCGCAGATCATCCGCCTCATGGGCCTCACTCGCGCGGCCGTGGGACGTCCGCTCTATGCGATCACCGCGCCGACGCTGTTCGAAGAATCGCTGCGCCGCGCCACCGCCGACGCGCTCGCACAGGGAGCCGCCCATTCGGTGGAGCGCGTGCTGCCGCATCTTTGCGTCCGGCGCGCCTTGGCGACGGGCGCGCCCCTTTGCTTCATCCTGGCGGCCGCCTGGACGGCGCCGGCCGCGGACGCCTTCACCGGCACGGCCGTGCTGCTGGCGCTGGCCTTTCTGGGCAATGTGCTGCTGCGGCTCTACGCCTGCGCGCACAGCGCAGCCGAAGAGCGCGCGCGGGCGCTGGCCGAGGCGGAGCTGCCTCTCTATTCGGTCGTCGTCGCGCTCTACCGGGAGGCGCCCGTGGCCCGGCAGCTCGCGCGCTCCATGGCGGCGCTCGACTATCCGCACGCCAAGCTGGACGTGAAATTCGTGGTCGAGGCCGACGACGGCGAGACGGCGGCGGCGCTGCGCGCGGCGCCGCTGCCGCCCTATTGCGAGATTATCGTCGCGCCGCCGGGCGAGCCGCGAACCAAGCCGCGCGCGCTCAATGTCGCTCTGCCGTTCCTGCGCGGCTCGCTCGTCGCCGTCTTCGACGCCGAGGATGCGCCCGAACCCGACCAGTTGCGCAAGGCCGCCGCCCTGTTCGCGCGGGGCGACGACAGGCTCGCCTGCCTCCAGGCGAGCCTCTGCATCCACAATAGCGGGCAGAATTGGATGACGGCGCTGTTCGCGATCGACTACGCGCTGCTGTTCCTCGTCTTCAACCAAGGCGCCTCGGCCGCCGGCCTGCCGTTCTTCCTGGGCGGCACGTCCAATCATTTCCGCGTGACGGCGTTGCGCGCGCTCGGCGGCTGGGACGCGTTCAATGTGACCGAGGACGCCGATCTCGGCCTGCGCCTCGCCCGTTGCGGCTATGTCGCCCGCACCATGTGCTCGCGCACTTATGAGGAGGCGCCGGTCGAATTCGGCAAGCTCGTCGCGCAGCGCTCGCGCTGGATGAAGGGCTGGATGCAGACCGCGCTCGTTCACTGCCGCGCGCCCATTGGGCTCATGCGCGATCTCGGCGGCGCCGGCGCGCTCGCCGTCCTCGCCATGTTCGTCGGCGGCGTGCTGGCGCCGCTGCATGGGCCGCTGCTCGCCTGCACGCTCGTGCTCGACGCGGCGTTCGGCCGGCTGCTGCAGCCAGAGACTCCGATCGAGAATTTGCAGAGCGGGCTCTGGTGCTATGTCGTCGTCATGGCTTTCTACGCCGAGCTCGCGACGCGCTTCGTCGCTATGCGGCGCGGCGGCCTTTTCCGCCTGTGGCCGGCGTTGCTGTTCCGGCCGCTATGGACTCTGATGCTCATGCTCGCCGCCTGGCGCGCCTTGCGCGATCTGTGGATCAGGCCCTACCATTGGGACAAGACCGAGCATGGCGCCGCCGCCGCGCCCGAACCCAGTCGCCATGCGCAAAAGCCGCCTCGACCCGCAGCCTTCCGCCGACCCCGCGCCGCTTGACTCGCCGCCGACTGCGCTCGCCAAGCATTCGCTGGTCGTCGCCGGCCATCGCACCAGCGTGTCGCTGGAGCGCGCCTTCTGGGAGGCGCTGAAATCCGCCGCCGCCGAGGAGGGCTGCTCGCTCGCCGCGCTCGTCGCCCGCGTCGACGCCGGGAGAGGCGCGGCCAATCTCTCCTCGGCTCTGCGCGTTTTCGCGCTGCAGCGGGCGCTGGCGAAAACGCGGGGCTGAGATCAGACGAGGCCGGCCGCGATATTCACCATCAGCGCCAATATGGCCGTGTTGAAGAAGAAGGCGAGAACGCCCTGGGTCAGCGCCACGGCGCGCATCGGCGCCGAGGAGGTGGAAACATCCGCCGTCTGGCAGGCGACGCCGATCACATAGGCGAAATAGACGAAATCGATATAGGTCGGCGGCTCCGTTCCCGGAAAGATCAGCCCGCCGCGCAGCTCGGACGGCCGCTCCGACGCGCTCGCCCGCTCGAGATAGAATTCATGCGCGTAATGCAGCGCGAAGGCGAGATGGATGAACAGCCAGGAACTGATCACGGTCAGCACGGCGAGCCCGATATGCGTTGCTTTCGACCAGCCGTCGAGGCCCTTGACGGGGCCGAGCTCGGCGACGATCGCGCCGAGCGAGGCGCAGCCCGTGGCGATGACGAGCAGGAGGATGACGAGGCGCCCCTCGTCCTGCAGCTGCGCGTGGCGGCGCATCGAAGCCGGAGTCGAGCGCGCCATCTGCTCGGCGGAGACGGCGAGATAGAGCAGCGCGAACACATTCCAGCCGATGAGCGCGCGGGTCACGTCGCGCCACGGCGCGGGCAGGAGCAGGCCGACGATCGTCCCGGCGATCGCGCAGAGGAACAGCCGCGAGCGCGCCCGCAGAATGCGCCACAGCAGCGGGCGCCGGCGGTGACGGGCGATGAGATCGGCCTCCGCCACCCCGCGCCTCAGCTGCTGCGCAGGGCGACGAAGCGCGCCGCCTCGGCCAGCGTCGCGGTGGCCGCGCCGAGCCCGGTTTCGGCGAGAGCGGCGATCGCCGTCTCCACCAGCGCGTCGCGCCGCGCCCGCGCTTGTCCGAGGCCGAGCAGGCCGATCAACGTCGCCTTATTGCGCTCGGCGTCCTTGCCGGCGCGCTTTCCGAGCGCCGCCTCGTCGCCTTCGGCGTCCAATATATCGTCGGCGATCTGGAAGGCGGCGCCGAGCGCGTCGCCGTAGCGGCCGAGCGCCGCCGCTATTTGGGGCGACGCCCCGCCGAGAATGGCGCCGAAGTCGACGCTGACGCGCAGCAGCGCGCCGGTCTTCATCGCCTGCAGCAGCAGGATTTCGTCCTGCGCGAGCGGCGCCGCGGCCGTCTCCGCCTCGAGATCGAGCGCCTGGCCGCCGACCATGCCGCCGAGCCCGGCGGCGCGGGCCAGCGCCAGCACGAGCCGCGCGCGGATTTGCGCGTCCTGATGGGTCGCCGGATCGGCGAGAACGTCGAAAGCGTAAGTCAGCAGCCCGTCGCCGGCGAGAATGGCGGTCGCCTCGTCGAACGCCTTATGCGCGGTGGGGCGGCCGCGGCGCAGATCATCGTCGTCCATCGCCGGCAGATCGTCATGGGCGAGCGAATAGCAATGGATCATCTCGATCGCCGCCGCCGCGCGCGCGGCGCCCGGCCCCGTGACGCCGAAGAGGCGCGCCGATTCGAGCGCCAGGAACGGCCGCAGCCGCTTGCCGCCGCCGAGCGCGACATAGCGCATCGCCTCCAGCAGCCGGGCGGGCCGCGCGATCTCGCCGGCGAGCGGCGAAGGCGCGAGCAGCGCGTCGAGGGTCGCCTCTGTCACGGCGGCGGCCTCGTCGAGGCGGCGGCGGAAATCCTGGTCGGTCATGAAGATGGGCTCGCGCTGTCGAGGATGGCGCGCAACGGCGCCGGGACGTCAATATGGCTCCGCCGCCACGCTTTCAAGTGAGAACGAGCCGCGCGACTTCCGCCCGCAGGGCCGGCAGCGCCTCGGCCTCGAACCAGGGATTGCGCTTCAGCCAGGCGCTGTTGCGCCAGGAGGGATGCGGCAGCGGAATGACGCGCGGCTCGAGATCCCAGAACTCCCGCCAGCGGCCGACGGTCGCCGCCACGCTCGCGCCGGCGGGAATCGCGCAGCCGAGCCGGCGCAAATGATAGGTCTGCGCATATTTGCCCACCGCCAGTATCGTCTCCGCCTGCGGCAGCGCGGCGAACAGCGCGTCATGCCATTGCCGCGCGCATTCGCGCCGCGGCGGCAAGTCGCTTCCCTGCGCGTCATAGCCCGGAAAGCAAAAGCTCATGGCGGCGACGCCGATGCGCGCGACGTCGTAGAAGGTCGCGCGGTCGACGCCCATCCAGGCGCGCAGCCGGTCGCCCGAGGGATCGTCGAAGGGCAGCCCCGAGCGATGCACGCGCAGCCCCGGCGCCTGGCCGGCGATGAGCAGCTTGGCGGTCGCCGACACGCGCACCACGGGCCGCGGCTCATGCGGCAGCGGCGGGCCGTCCGGCCGCTCGGCGCAGAGGCGGCAGGCGCCGATCGCGTCGACGAGGGCGGCGAGGCCGGCGCGGCTCACGGCTCCGTCCCCGGCCGATGCGGACAATTGGACATGTTCCGTGAGCCCCCCGTTAACCTTTGTGTTTCATTATCGGCAAGGCTCGACCTGCCGACCAGATCGCGCGGAAATCTTAGGCTTCTCTCGTCGTTGCGAGGAGGCGGGACCCTGCGGCTCCCGGCAGGAGCGTCGATCGTTTCGTTGCTTCGGATCCCGCGTGTCATGGATGAGATTACCGCCGAGATGATCGAGCGCGGCCGCGAGAAGGGCGGCCGCTCCTCCTCGGAGCGCCGCCGTCGCGGCGCCAGGGTGCGCCAGGCGCGCGAGAAGCTCACCACCTCCGACACGGGTCATCGCGGCTGCGACGTCGGGCTGCTGCGCGCCTATGCGTCGGCGCGCCTCCATTCGGCCGGTCCGGCCTCGGCGCTCATCGCCATGGTCGCGGGGCTCACGCGCTATTGGATGAACGGCGAGCTCGAGATCGTCTGGACGGCGTTGGCCTTCTCCACCCTGCTGCTCTGCTACGGCTTCGCCAAGAGCCTCGGTCGGCTCGCCGACGCGGATATCAATGTCGTGCATTGGCGCGGCAAGATCGTCGCCGCGGAATTCGCCCATGGCCTCGTCTGGGCCTCCATGGCGGCGCTGCTGCTGCAGGCGAGCGATCCCAACGCCAAGGCCTTCGTGCTCGCCATGCTGGTGCTGGCGGCGGCGTTCAACACGATGGTGACGGCCACCATTCCGATCGCCGTCTATGCGACGGTGACGCCGATCTCCATCGCCATCGTCGCCTGCCTGCGGGTGTCCTCGCTCGCGGATACCAGCTTGTCGCTGCTCGCATTGGTCGGCGCGGCGCAGGTGTTCTTCGTGGTGCTCGCCAAGCGCTTCCATCATGTGACGCGCGAGAGCCTGTTCTTCCGCATCGAGAAGGACGATCTGATCGGCGAATTGGAGCAGGCCAAGGCCAATTCGGACGAAGCGCGGCGCCGCGCCGAAGAGGCCAATCTCGCCAAATCGCGTTTTCTCGCCACCATGAGCCACGAGCTGCGCACGCCGCTCAACGCCATTCTCGGCTTCTCCGAGGTGCTGAAGAACGAATTGTTCGGCTCCCATGCGGTCGCGGTCTACAAGGATTATTCGAAGGATATTCATTCGAGCGGCCAGCACCTGCTGATGCTGATCAACGAGATTCTCGATCTCTCGCGCGTCGAGGCCGGCCGCTACGAGCTGAAGGAGGAGAGCGTGTCGCTCTCCAACGTCGTCGAGGATTGCCGCCATCTGCTCACCATTCGCGCGCAAAAGCGCGGGATCGAGATGATCGAGATGAAGGAGCCCGACTTGCCGCGCCTGTGGGCGGACGAGCGCGCGGTGCGGCAGATCGTGCTCAATCTCCTCACCAATGCGATCAAGTTCACGCCGCAGGGCGGGCAGGTGACGCTGAAGATCGGCTGGACCAGCGCCGGCGGGCAATATGTGGCGATCAGGGACACGGGGCCGGGCATTCCCGAGGAGGAGATCGCGGTGGTGATGTCCTCCTTCGGCCGCGGCACTCTGGCGCAGAAGAACGCCGAGGAGGGCACGGGCCTCGGCCTGCCGATCGTCAAGGGCCTCATCGATCTGCACGGCGGCATGTTCAAGCTGAAGTCCAAGGTGCGCGAGGGAACCGAAGCGATCGTCGTCTTCCCGCCCGAGCGCGTGATGAACGCGCTGCCGAAATTCGAGCCGGACGACAATGCGCAGCCGCATCTTTCGGCCGGCGAGCGACGGCGTCCCGCCGCGTGAGCGGCGACGCGCGATCAGAGGTCTTGCAGGCGTCGGTCACGCCTCGCGACCGCGCCGAGCGCTCGCCGAGCCCAATGTTCGCGCGAGCAGCGTCTCGCGATAGAGCTGCTCGTATCGCGTCGCCATGAATGCGACGGTGTTGATGGCGCCTTCGTTTTCTTGCCACGCGGCGACGGCCGCCTGCGCGCGCGCGATCTCGTCGCTGTCGCATGTGATCCGACATATTTCGCGATAGAGTTCCTGTATCGAGTCGAGCTTCGACACCCAGCCCGCGCCGGTCGCGCGAATGCGCTCCGCCACCGCGCCGAAATCGAGGCCGATGACCGGCATTCCGGCAGACCACAGCTCCGTCAGAGTATGGCAATGCGTTTCGGGCCAGGTCGACAAAATGGCGCCGACCCGCGCGCCCGTCTCGAGGAATCGCTCGGCGAATTGCTCCCGCGAATAGGGACTGTGCGTCACGACGCCCGGGCTCTCGATGGGTGGAGAGACATTGCCGACGAGATGAAACCGCAAGCGTCGCTCGACGTCGAGCGCGGCGAGCGACAGGATCAGGTCGCGCCCCTTCGCCGAAGAGATGTTTCCGGGCGCCAATATGTCGACGGGCGCGGAGCGGGGCGCGCGCACGCGCGGCGCATGAAAATGCGCGAAATCACGCCCGTGCTCGATGATGTCGACGCGGCCGGCGAGGCGCGGAAAAACCGCTTCCAGAATCGCCTTCGCCGCATTCGACGTGGTGACGAAAGCGTCGCAGAATTCGAAGGCCTCGGCGAATATCTCCCGCCATCGGAACACCCATGCGCCCTTCAGCGGCGGAATGTTCTGCGTGTTCCACAGCTCCGGGACGCAGTCGCCCGGCGTCGGCGTGCAGATTCCGCCGCAGTAGCGGCCCGTCTCGTCCAACAGCTTCAACGAAGGGCAGACGGAATAAAAGTCGTGAAACGACATGACGACCGCGATCCCGGCGCCCTTGGCGATCTTCGGCAGAGCCGAGCTGTGCCAGGCGAGATGGCGGATATGAACGAGCTCTATCGCATATCGCGCCAGCCAGTCGCTCACGATCTCGGCATAAGACCGGCTCGAATGATCGATGATGTCGATCGGCTCGTCGAGCTCCCGCCTTTCGACGATCTCGTCATTCGATTCGTCGAGTCCGACCTTGGTGAGCGTGAGCATTCGCCGATCGCAGTGGAGGAGCCACGCCTCGAAGCGGTCGCGCACGCCTCGCATGAGATCGCGATTGGTCAGCGGCGTGCCGCCTGTGAGGGTCGAAATCACGAAGAGAACACGCGGCCTCGGCGTCTCGACGAGATTGGAGGCCATCTCCTCGCGCAGGCGCCGCACGCCGTGACGAACCGCATTGATCCTCGGATCGAGGTTGAAACGATTGGTCAGCGCGCGATAGTCCGGATAGCGCTGCTCGAGAATCGTCCGAGCTCGCTCGGCGAGACCCTGACTTTGGTCTTGCGAGCCGGCGGAGCCGACATGGCTCACCAGCGTGCGATCGTCGATCAGATGGCGCCAGCTCTTTCTGCCGGCGCGCATCGACCAGTCGCTTTCCGCGCCAGGACCGAAAGGAAAGAATTGCGCGTCGAAACCGCCGATCTCGTCCACGGCGTCCCGCCGCAGGAACATGCAAACCCCGTTTCCCGTCGGCGTCTCCGGAAGAAAGACCGGCGAGCGCTGCAATATGAGCCGCTGGTAATCCTCTATCGTCCAGCCTGGTTGCAGCGGAGCGTGACCATGCATGTCCGGAACGGTGAAAGCGCCGGCATTGTCCGAAATGGCGCTGACCGAAGCGACGTCCTCCGCGCTATAGGCGGCGTTCTGCAAATTGTCCGCCCAGCGCGGTCCCACTTCCGTATCCGACGTCAACAGAATGACGTCGCATCCTCGCGCGATCTCCAATCCGAGGTTCACGCATCGCGTGAAGCCGAGAGTCTCCGCGTTTCTCCTTGCCTCGACCTGCGGGAGACCTTCGAAGGCGCCGAGCAGCGCCGCGATTTCGGCCTTCGCGCTCGCATCGTCGATCAACAGCAGGGAGACGGACCCATTCGTATGTCGCAGCACCGACTCGAGACAGCGTCGCGTCTCCTGCGGCGCATCATGGATCGGCGCGATGATGGTGAGCGGCCGCCGGGCGCGGCGACTGGAGACGATCCTCGGCCTGTGCGGCCGCAGATCGACGGTCGAGGGCGCGCCCGCTATCGACGCGCCGCGCCAGAGAATGTCGACCACCGCTCGTCCCGCTCCGGGCGGCAGCAGGATTTCGAAGCCGCCGCCGACGATGCGAAGATCCAATTTCCGCAGATCGCGTCGCGCAATGTTCGCCGTCGCCTGCGCGTAAAATATCCCGTCGATGCGAACGTCCAATGTGACCGGCTGATCGGGCGACGCCCGGTCATAGGCCCAGCCCACGATCGAATGCGGGTCGACCCGCTCGATATTCGCCGCCAACGCGGCGCGGCTCGCGACGCCGAGGTTCGAGAGGCCTTCGGGCCGCGTCGCCAGCCGGTGATAGAGCGGCGACGCGCTCAGGGCCCGGACGAAAGGATGCGCGGCGAGATGCTGCTCTGTCGAGAAGAACGGCGAGGGATCGAACAGCAGCTTCCAGCCGATGCGGAGATAATGCTCGGCGGCGTCGACCTCTTTGTCGACGCCATAGCGGGCGCGGTAGAAGCCCTCGTCCACATAGGGCCGGATTTTCTCCAGCTGAAAGGCGACGATCTCGTCTTCGGTCGCCGGCTTCAGCCCCTCCGAGCGCGGCCAAACGCGATCGACGTAATGGGTCAGCGCATTGGTTTCGAACAAAAGATCGCGCGTCGCCGAGTAATAGAGAGTGTCGAACGCCTCGGACGGATTGCGACCCTCGCGCCATCCGTGACGCATGAAATGAGCAAAGGGGTTCATCCTGGTCTTGGCGACGTCGGGATGGGTCTGCAAATAGTATTTCTCGTCGAAAAAGCGTTTTTCGTTCAGGAAAGCACGAAGCAGCCTCTCCTTCGTCTTGCCGAACGACATCATTCGCGAGAGCCCGATGGTCTTGCAGATCCGGCTCGGCGCCGAGACCCGCCCCGTCCATTTGTCACATGGCGAAGGCTTATAGGCGCTCGCCGTGGAAATGTCGACACTCGGACAAGATTCATGTAACTCGAAGATGAGCATAGCTTTTTTCGAACCGCAGCGCGACAAGTCGGCAAGTATTGCGGCCGGCGACGCTTCGTCGCGCCTCGCCGTGATCGGCTCGCGATGATTGAACTGCAGATCAGCGACATGGGTTCGACACGGAAATCAAATCGACCACCGCTGCCCCTCCCGCACTTATCTGGCTCGGCGACGAGCTTGACGGCAAATAGCGCAAGAGCTAAGTGGAACCAAGAGCCCTGAAAGTGACGGCAATCGCCTCTGGGAGGGCGCTGCATTGACGAGAAGACCCTATTCCGTTGTTGGACATTTGGATGGTATTGACGATGATGGCCATGTTCGCGGATGGGCCTACGATCGGGCCGGGCCCGACTCCGCAGTCGAAGTAGAACTCCTCCTCAATGACGTCGTCGTGGGTTCGGCCAAGGCCGATTTGCCTCGCGCGGATCTCTCTGCCGCCAAGATCGGCACGGGGCGATACGGGTTCAGAATTCCGCTCGTTCTCGGCGCGCCCGTCGACGAGCTGAATGTCCTGAAGGCGCGCGTCGTCGGCGCTCCCGACGAGCTGCCCTCGATCGCGATCCTGACCTCGGAAGAGCTCTCGCGATTTTCGATGGTCGAGCTGCCGCTGGACGAATTCCCGGTCGTGCGGCATTCGGCCCGTGATGCGGGCGGCTCGCGGCGCGTTCAATTCGACGCGGGCGCGTTCAACGAGTTTCGTCGCCGATTCCTTCTTGTGTGAGGATCGAAAGGCATGCGCATCTCGAATTGAGAGGGCTGGTCGGTGGTCTTTCGCTTCTTGCGCCAATTCACGTCACGCCCTGCAGGCGGCGTCGCTTATCTCGATCTGGCGGGCCCCTATTGGCTGCGGATGCTTCGCAAGGTGGTTCCGCAGGCGGCCGCCGAAAAGGAAAGCGGCGAGAGATTCATCGGCGAGATCGAGGGCGTCGCGAACGGCCGCGTCTGGGGGTGGGCTCATCCGGCGTCGGCGCCGCGACGTCCGATCGAGGTCGAGTTGCTGATCGACGGCGTCGTCGTCGCCGCGCGATCCACGCAACGGCGACGCTTGTTGCGACGAGAGGCCGCCGGCCGTTTCGAATTTGCCGTGCGCTTCGGCTGCTTGCCGAGCGACAGGTTCAGCTTGAACATTCGTGAAGCCTCGAGCAGGCAGCAGATCGGCGCAGCGGTGACGCTGAATGGCGACGCGATCTCGTCTGGCGCGTTCTCTCTTCCGCCACGTCGCTCGCTCGGACATGTCAACAATCGGAAAGGACCGGATGGACAAGCTCGCGTCGAGCTGGACTTCGAGCCTTTGAAGGCGGCGATGCGGCGCTGCCGCGTGAGCGAGGGGTTCGACGAGGCCTGGTATCGCCTGCGATACGAAGACATCGGGGACGCGATCGCAGACGGTCGTTGGCGGAGCGCGCTCGATCACTTCATGCCGACGGGCTATCTCGAAGGGCGCCATCCTTCGGAAAAATCCGAGTCGAGCCAGCACGCCGCTCGTGAGGCGCTCGCACAGGACGCCGCTGGCAAAGATGTCGACACGTCGGATCCGGGCGAGTTCCTTTCGGTCGAGGACGTGCTGGCGAGCGCCGGCCGCAAGATCGCCGCGCGCCAATTCCGCGAAGCCGCCGCGTTGCTGCGCGGCGGCGCATCGAAATTTCCCGACGACTTCGTCATCCGATTGACGCTCGCCCGCGCGCTGTCGAGCATCGCGCCGGACGAAGAAGCTCTCGCCGAGTTCGAGCGAGCCATGGCGCTGAGGCCCGATCATGCGCCGTGCCGGCTGGAGTATTGCAACGCGCTCGTCATCGCCGGCCGAGCGGAGGACGCGGTCGTCGCGCTGAACGAGCTCGTGACATCTCGCCCCGACGATTGCGCGGCTGTCCTCGCTTTGGCGAGAGCGCATGCGGCGCTGGGGAACTGCGCCGAGGCGCTGAGCGCCTTTGCATCGGCGCAGAGGATCGAACCACAGAACGTCGAGATACGCATCGAAACGGCGCGCTGCCTCGCCGATGCGCATCGGCTCGAGGAGGCGGCGCGATGCTATTCGGAAGCGCTCGGGATCGAGCCGCGCAACAAGGCGCTGGTCGAAGAGCAGGCGCGCCTTCTGCGCAAGCTGAGGCGTTACGACGAAGCCGCCGACTGCTACCTCCTTCTCGCCGAGCAGGAGCCGGAAGCGGGCGCGCGCATGTCGCATTATTTCGAAGCGGCCAGGATTCGATTCGAGCATGGACGAGCCGCCGATTCTCTCGCCGCATTCGAGGCGGCGCGCCAATGCGATCCGCGCAATGTCGCCGTCGTCTGCGGATTGGCGCGCGCGCTGACCGCCGCCAATCTGAACGACAAGGCTATCGAAGCGCTCGACGCCGCGCTCGAGGCCAATGCGAATGACGAGCAGATCTGGCGGGCGAGAGGGGAAAGCTTCATCCTGAACAAGGATGCCCGACGAGCGCTCGAATGCTTCGAGCGCGTCGTGACGATCAGCAAGGCGAAGGCTCCGGCGGCGCTGCTCGCCGGCAAGGCGGCGTACAGCCTTCGGCAGGACGACATCGCCGCCGAGCTGTTCGAGATGGCGATCGAAGCCTTTCCGGACCACGCCGGCTATCACGTCGATCTCGGTCGCGCGCTGGCGCGGCAAAAGCGCGTGGAAAGCGCGCGCGCCGC
This sequence comes from Methylosinus sp. Sm6, assembly GCF_019802345.1. Lineage (GTDB taxonomy): Bacteria > Pseudomonadota > Alphaproteobacteria > Rhizobiales > Beijerinckiaceae > Methylosinus. The sequence goes on from NZ_JAINDZ010000007.1 coordinate 151,777, forward strand.
CTTTCAGGCTGCGGTTCGGCTGTCGCCGGACAATCATGACGCGCATCACGGCCTCGGAGCCGTGGCGCGCCTCGGCGGAGATTTGCCCCTCGCCATCGAGGAGCTCGATCGCGCGCTCGCGATCAATCCGAAGCGCGTGACCTCCTTCATCGAGCTCGGGCAAATCTATGACAGTCTCGGGGACGTCGACAGCGCGCGCCGCCAATTCGAATTGGCGCATGCGGCCGCGCCCTCCCATACGGGCGCCCTCCTGTCGCTCGCGCGGATCGATTTCGAGCGGGGCGACATCGACGGCGCCGCGGCCAAATGCGAGCGCGTGCTGCAGCTCGATCCCGACAATCGTCACGCCGCGCTTTATTCGAGGTGGATCAGCCGAACCATAGACACGAATGCGGAGACGCTCTCCGTCTCCATTTGTCTCCTGGGCGGGACGTCCGGCGCGTCGCTGCTCGAGCTGGCGGCGGCGTTCGAAGACGTGCGGGAAGTGCTGGTCAGCGTCGCCGCCCCCGTTCTCGATCCGCTGCCGGCGGGCGTTCGCGCCGTGACGGGAGATTGGCGCGACTGCATCGCATCCGCTTCGAGCAGCCTGGTTCTCACCATTCCGCAGGCTGCGCCGAGCACGGAGACGATCGCGCGAATTCGCAAGCGTTTCGGTCATCGCGTCGGCGTCGTCCATGATGTCGACCGGCCCGCCTCGCAGACGCCCGCCTTGTGGCGGCGCGAGCTGCTGCTGGCGGGGCTCGCGCTGAACGGCAGCCATGATTGGGACAGTTTCGCGACGGATTTGGCCGAATGGGCGCAACGCCGATCGGTCGAGCCGGCGCAAGGGCTCGACGCCATATTGCCGGCGAGCGCTGCGATCGGCCGGGAGGCGTGGCTCGTATCCTCCTCCGGAGTGAAGCTGTTCGGAGGCGTGGAGCAGTTCCTGCGCACCATGGCGCCGATCTATCGCTCCTTGGGCATGAAGCCGGTCATCATCGGGCTTCTCGAACGCTTGGACGGCTGCGAGCCCTCCGGCGAAGCGGACGGCGTCCCCTTCATCAACATCTTGCGCACGCCGGAAACCATCCGGCGTCTCGCATATGAGCGCCGGCCCGTCATCGCCCATGGAACGACCGGCATCGGCTTCGAATTGACCGCGGGCCTCGAGGGTCTCGCGACGCGCGTCATCTATGGCTCGCATTTTTGGCGGGACATGTTCGTCGGCTCCGGATCATTCGAGAATGTCGATCTCAATCCGCGACCGCGAGCGGAATTCGCGCAGCTCTGCGCGAGCGTCGATCAGCCCTATGTCAATTCGTTCTACACGCGCGACATGGTGGGCCGGCATTTCGGGCAATGGCAGCCCGTCGTCTATTCTCTGCCTTTCGACTGCGAGGCCGCCGATGTCGCGATCGAGCAGAGGAGCTACTGCCTGTTGATGAACGGCCGGCTCGACAAGGGCTTCGGCCTGATGCTCGAGCTCGCCGAGCGGCTGCCGCAGATCGATTTCGTGGTGGTCGCCGCGCAGGTCGCGCGCGAGCAGGTGGAGGAGCTGATCGAGAGCGCCGGCGCCGTCAACATCAAAATCGCGGACTGGACGGCCGACACGGCGACGCTCTATCGCAACGCGCGCGCGGTGCTCGTTCCCAGCTATTCTTTCGTCGAGACATTTTCGCGGGTCGCCATCGAAGCCCATCGGCACGGCGCGCCCGTCATCGGCAGCAATCGCGGCAATGTTCCGAACCTGCTCGAGCAATCGGGCCGCGTGCTCGAGGAGGACGCCGCGCAATGGGCGGACGAGGTGCGCCGTCTGTTCGACGACGACGCCTATTGGCGGGAGCGTTCGCGCAAAGCTCGCGAGAACTCGGATCGCTATCGGTTCGAGCAGCAATATGAGCGGGTCGGACGACTCGTCAAAGCATCGCTCGGCCGAATCGCGGTCGCCGTCGGCTCGGGAATCGGCAATCTGATCCAATGCAGCCCGACCATCAGGCGCGTCGCCGAGCATACGGACCGTCCGGTGGATGTGCTGCTGCGCGGCGATTTCTCCGATTGCTCGTGCCTGTTCGAGGGAGCCCCCTGGGTCGGATCCGTCGTCACCGCCAGCGATTCGGCCGTGCGCTACGACGCGGTGCTGGTCCTCGACTGCTATGGCGCGCTCATTCCGCAGTTCAACGCGGAAGTCGTGCATACGGGTCGACGCCGTTTCAATTTCAGCCAAATGGCGACGATCCACGAATCCGAATTCAACTTGATGCACGCGGATCAGCTGCTCGGGGTTCCTTATCGGCGTGAAGACATCGGCCGCTATTTCCTCGGAGCGTTCCAGCGCACCGGCCGCGAGCGCAAGCGCATCGCGATCCACGCCGGCAGCAAGGCGGGCGTTTGGGCGGCCAAGCAATGGCCGAGATTCGAACAGCTGGCGACGCATCTGCGCGAGCGCGGCTATGAGGTCGCATCTTTCGGCTCTTGCGGCGAATATGTTCCCGGCACGCTCGACCTAACGGGAGTCGATCTTCCGACCACGATCCGCAATCTCGCCGACTGCCATTATTTCGTAGGCAATGACAGCGGGCTCATGCATGTCGCCGACGCGCTCGAATTGCCGTTGACGACGATCTTCGCCCCGACCTCCGTCGTCAAGAACGGCCCGCTGAGCAAGAGCAGCCGGGTCATCAAGCTCGACAAGAGCTGCTCCCCCTGCCAGTTCGACACCGCCAAGCTCGCCAAATGCCGATGCATCGACGAGATCGGCTTCGACGAGGTCGCCGCCGCGATCGACGCCGATCTGGCCGACCTCCGATAAGCGCCTCGAGAGGGGGGAGCCTGAAGGGGACAAGCCCGGCCATGACGGCGCCGTGGATTTCAAGATGTGTGCATGCGGTAGCCTTAAAGGGAGGGTGAACTCGCTTTTTGCCTTCATCGGGTCGCCATGGCGCGGCTCGAACACGACCGCGAGCGTCAGGCTCGCACGGCCTGATTTTTGTGTGCAGCGAATGCTGATCGCTCGACGATTCCTTTCTCGTCTGGCGTGTGCGCGGCCGCACATCGGCGGACGCCCGCCATAATTAACGATTGCGCAGTGATTTCGAGCAGCGCGCGCGGATTTTCCGCTACGGGCCCGCAACCAGAGCGGGGCTCTCCGCGTTGTTCTCGAAAAGGAGAGCTGCGTCATGAAGCCTTCCGGAACCCGAATTTTTTCGACGACCGCGTCGCGTCTCCTCGCCGCGGCGATGGTCGTCACGGGGTTTTGCGCGGCCGTCGCCGCGGCTCCCGCCGTGGCGACGCTTCACGAGGCCGTGGGCGTCTCGCCCGCGCAGCGCGCGACATTCGGCGACGGAGCGACCGCTCTGCGTCCCTTCGGCCAGGGAACGGTCATTCGCGTCGATCGCGCCTATGGCGATGAGGACGAGGATTGCGTCCTCGCGGTCACCAAGGTCGAGGATGCGAAGGGAGGCGTCAGCGTCACGCGCGGCGTGGCCTGCGCGCATTAACGGGGGAGGCCTTCGGCTGTTCAGCTCCGAGTGGCGCAGGCCACAGGCGCGTTACGTCCCCTTCAGTTCGACCGAAGCGGCGCATTCAGCGCCCGGCGATGCGCCCCGCGACCCAATTGGGCTGGACATAAGGGCGCCGCGTGCGGAACTGGCCTTTCATCACCAGCGCGAAGGCGATGGCGTCGAGGCCGGCGAGCGTCAGCCACCAGAGCTGCTCGCCGGCGGGGCCGAGCATGGAGATGGCGAGCCCCGTCGCCAGCCCGGCGAGCAAAAAGGGCGCGAGCACCGGCCGCGTCCGGCCGGCGATGATGAAGGCGCGCGCGGTCACCGCCGCGAGAGCGACGGCTCCGATCGCGCCGAGATCGAACCAGACCTGAAACACCAGGCTGCGCGGCGTCTCCTGATAGAGATAATGGCCGAGCACGCCATAGATGGCGGCGCCGAAGCCATGGCCGAGCAGCAGCCGCGGCCCGTCGCTGACGAGGATGCGGCCCCAGACCGCCAAAGGCGCGAGCGCGGCCGGCGCATGCTCGGGCAGCGCATAGACGGCGAGAATCGCCGTCAGCGGCGCGACGAGGATCGCCATCGCGGCCGTGAGCGCGAGGATGCGCGAGACGCGCCGCGCCTTGCCGAAAGACAAGGCGAGCACCAGCGCCCCGGCGAGCAGAGCGGGCAGAGCGCTGGGCGCGCGGGCGAGCGCGCAGGCGGCGACGGCGACTGCCGCGACCGCGGCGGCTGAAATCCAGCGTCCCCGCAAGGCCAGCGCCCCGAGCGCGGGCCACAGCACCAGGGCGAGGCCGAGGCCGGCGCGCTGCAGCGCATCGCTGTCGAGATCGGCCGCCGCCTCGGCCGGACGCGCCGCCAGCGCCACGGCGAGCAGCGCCGCGGCCGCGGCGGCGGTGCCGATCGGCAGGAGATTGAGATTGGAGGTCTTGGTGCGGGCGGGCAGCAGCGCGCAGGCGGCCGCCACCAGCGCCAGCGTCGCCGCGCTCTTGCCGAAGCGCTCGGCCGGACCGGAGCCGAATGGCGTCCAGGCCAGAGACAGCGCGGTCCAGCCGACGAAGAACAGCGCGGCGAGCGTCGTCGGCTTCAGCGCCAGGGCGACGATCCCGGCGAGCTTGCGCGAATCGGGAGCGAGGCTCGCCGACAACAGCAGCAGCGCCGCGCCGATCGGCAGCAGGATATAGATCGTCTGCCGCGCGAGGATCGGCGCCACCTGCGAGATCACGAACAGCAGCATGATGCTGAGCCGCGCCAGCAGCCGCGCCGCGTCCACGGCCGGATCGTCTATGGTGCGTCGCGGAAGATTCGGCATGGCGAAGTTCGCCGGCGGTTGCGGTCGGGACCCAAGTCTACAGGCAGAGTTTCGAGGAATCCATGCGTGAGCGGCCGGTTGCGCTGCGGCGGAGCGAAAGCGGCGTCATTTTTTCTCCCACTGTGTCTCTTTTGCCCATTCCGCGCGGACGAGAGCGTCCGGCTCGCGCGGAGCATATTCGCGCGCCAGCGATGCGAGCTCTGCGGGCGGCAGGAGGCGGGCCAGCGCCCACACGGCGGCTCCGCGGGGCAGGGGCGAGGCATGGTCGAGCAGCGGCCGCAGCGCTGCGGCGAGGCGCGCGTCGCCGGAATTGCCGATGGCGATCGCCACATTGCGCAAGAACCGCGCCTGGCCGAGCCGCTTGACCGGCGTCGCGGCAAACAGCGCGCGAAAGCCCGCGTCGTCGAGCGCGGCGAGGTCGGCGAGCGGCGGAGCGTCCAGTTCGGGACGCAACGCCAGCCGCAGGTCCGTGGCGCGCCGTGCGAATTTGTTCCAGGGGCACACGGCGAGGCAGTCGTCGCAGCCGAACACGCGATTGCCGACGGCCGCGCGCAGCTCGCGTGGGATGGGACCCTTATGTTCTATGGTGAGATAGGCGACGCAGCGGCGCGCGTCGAGCCGATAGGGAGCAGGAAAGGCGTTGGTCGGGCAGATGTCGAGGCATATGCGGCAGGAGCCGCAGTGGTCGCGCTCCGGCGCGTCGGGCGCGAGCGCCAGATCGGTGAAGATCGAGCCGAGGAACAGCCAGGAGCCGAAGCGGCGCGAAACGAGGTTGGTGTGCTTGCCCTGCCAGCCGATTCCGGCCGCCTGCGCCAGCGGCTTCTCCATCACCGGCGCCGTGTCGACGAACACTTTCGCCTCGCCCGAGCCGGCGCGCGCGAGCAGGAAGGAGGCGAGCTGCTTCAGCCGGCCCTTGATGATCTCGTGATAGTCCCGCCGGCGGGCGTAGAGCGAGATCGCGCCGCGCTCGCGGCGCGCCAGGGCGGCGAGGGGGTCGGCGTCCGCGCCGTAATTGGAGCCGAGAACGATGATCGAGCGCGCATCGCTCCACAGCGCCCGGGGCGCGGCGCGACGCTCGGGCGTCGCCGCCATCCATTCCATATCGCCATGCGCCCCGCTCGCGAGCCAGTCGGCGAGCCGCTCGCCGGCCTGCGGCGGCGCGCTCGCGGATGCGACGCGGCAGAGGTCGAAGCCGAGCTCCACGGCGCGGCGGCGCAGCTCCTCCTCGAGGGTCAGAAGTCGAGATCGGCGTAGCGGGGCGCCGGCATCGTCCCCACGGCGCGGTCCGAGAGCAGCGGTCGGAACGCCGGGCGCGACTTGATCCGCTGATACCAGTGCTTGACCGTCTCGTATTCGTCCCATGGAACGTCGCCCAGATAATCGGCGCAGGAAAGATGCGCGGCGGCGGCGAAATCGGCGAAGCTCAAGGTCTCGCCCGCCAGCCAGTTCCGCGCCGCGGTCAGATAGCCGATGTAGCGCATATGGGGACGGATATTGGCGCGCGCGACGCGCAGCAGGTCCATGTCCGGCGCGCCGCCGCCGATCTCCGGGGCGAGGAAGCGCTTGTAGACCTTCTCGGTGACCAGCCAATTGGTCACCTCCTCGAAGAATTTGAGGTTGAACCATTCGGTCAGCCGGCGCGTCTCGGCGCGTGTGCGCGGCGTGCGCGGAAGCAGGCGCGGGCGGCTCGGCTCGGGGTCGGTCGTCTCCTCGAGATATTCGGCGATCACCATGGCGCCCGAGACGACGCTGTCGTCGTCGTCGACGAGCACCGGCGTGCGGCCGGCCGGATCGAGCAGCAGAAACTCCCGCCTTCGCTCCGCGGCCCTCTCCTCGATCAGCGTCGTCTCGATTCCATATTCGGCGAGGATCAGCCGAACGAAGCGCGAATGGGGACAGAGCGGATGATGATAGAGAGTGGGCATGGAGCCTTTGTCTGACAGCGCGACGCAGGAACAATGAGGCGCGTCGCTGCGGATTTTTTCGTATAGGCCCCACCGCGCGGCGCGACAAGCGCGGCCATTGCTGGACACTGGCCCAATTTTATGGGTCATCTTGTTGAGATTTTATACAATTCTTTTCACTGCCGGCGCGGCGGGCGCATCGCCGGCGCCGCGCCATTTTCGAAGCTGGCGTTAGCAGGTCCTTAACGTTCGGAACGGCGTCGGCCAAAAGCTCGCGCTGGCTCCTCGGCAGGCGGGACCTATCGCCGCCGCATTGCCTCTATGGCGGCATCGGCCTCGCGCTGCAGCGCATCGGCGGCCTCTTTCGTCAGAGCGCGGCGGGGCGTCCCGATCTCCAGCGTCGCGCCGACCCGCGCGGGGCGCGTCGACAGAAGAAAGACGCGGTCGGCGAGCTCGATCGCCTCGCGAATGTCATGGGTGACGATCAAGGTCGTCACCTTCTTCTCGTCGATCAGCGCGGCGATTTCTCCGCGCAGCTCGCGAGCGAGGGCCGCGTCGAGAGAGACGAAGGGCTCGTCCATCAGCAGGAGATCGGGCTCTATGGCGAGCGCCCGCGCCAGCGCGACGCGGCGGGCGAGGCCGAGCGACAATTCGCCCGGAAAATGCTCGGCGTGCTCGGCGAGCCCGAGCCGCGCCAGCAGAGCGGCGAGCGTCGCCGCGCTCGCCTGCGGCGCGGCGATACGCAGATTGTCGACGACGCTGCGCCAGGGCAGCAGGCGCGGCTCCTGAAACACCATGCCGAGCCGCCCGCCGGCGGGCAGGCGGATCGAGCCTCGATATTGCCTGTCGAGCCCGGCGATGAGGCGCAGCAGCGTGGTCTTGCCGCAGCCGGACGGGCCGACCACCGCGCCGGCGCGTCCGGCGGGCAGGGTGAATTGCAAATCTCGAAGGACGCACAGCGAACGGCCGCCGGCCGTGACATGGTCCTTAGACGAGACCCTGACCTCGAGCAGGGCTGCGGCGCCATCGTGAGACATGTCGTTCGAGGGGCTGCACCAGAAGCGTTTCGACGCCGAGCATCAAGAGGACGAAGGGGATGGCATAAGCGAGCAGCAAACGCACGTCGAAAAGCTGGAACGCCATATTGATCTCGAAGCCGACGCCATTGGAGCGGCCGATCAGCTCCACCACCAGCACGATCTTCCAGACCAGCGAGAGCCCCGAGCGCGTCGCCGCGGCGATATAGGGCGCGAGCTGCGGCGCCACGACGTGGCGCAGCCGCGCCGCGCGCGAGAAGCGGAAGACGTCGGCCATCTCGTCGAGCCGCGCGTCGAGCGCCCGCGCGCCCTCGCGCATCACGACAATGGCGTTGGGCAGCTTGTTCAGCGCCACCGCGCCGATCGCCGCCGCCTCGGTGAGCCCCGCCCAGAGATAGGCGAGCACGATGACGACGAGCGCGGGGAGATTCAGCAGCACGACGACGAAAGGGTCGAGCAGCCGATCGAGGAGCGCGCGCCGGCCCATCACATAGCCGAGCGCGGAGCCGAGGCTCATGGCGATGAGAAAGGCCGCGATCACGCGCGCGAGCGTGGCGGCGAGATTGACGAGGAGCGCGCCCGATTGCGCCTGCTCGACGATCGCGGCGAACACCGGCGCGGGACCGGGCAGCAGGCGCGGATCGGCGAATAGCGCCGCCGCCTGCCAGCAGAGCAGCAGCAGGGCGATCGAGAGGAGGCGGATCACCGCTCCGCGCCCGCCGGGTCCGGGTCCAGATCCGGGTCATAGAAGGTTCCCGCCGGCAGGCTCGCCGCTCTGCCGACCAGCGCCGAGCCGCCGATCTTTGCCAAGGTCGCATAGAGAGCGGCGGCGTCCTTGCGCTCCTCCGCGATGGAGCGGGTCGGAATTCCTTCCGCGTAGCGCTGGCGATAGGCAGCGAGCGTCGCCTCGTCCTTGGCGCCGATGCGCGCGGCCGCGATCTTCCAGGCGGCGTCCGAGGTGGCGATCAGGCGCTTGGCCTTCTCCGCCACGGCGAAGAAGCGGACGAGGGCTTTCTGGTTGCGCGCCGCGAAGCGCTCGTCGAACACATAGCCGGTGACGATCGGCGCGGCGGCGGCGCCGAGCGCCGTCTCCACCGCACGCATGTCGATGGCGCGGACGAGGCCGCGCGCCTCGAGATCGGCGGCGAAGGTCCAGAACTCCAGCGCCGCGTCGAGCTCGCCCTGCGCCAGCTTCTCGGCGATGAGCGGCGGCGCGCCATAGACGATCGTCGCCTTGCTCGGCAGATCGATGCCCTGGCGCTCGGCGTAGCCGCGCAGCAGCAGCCAGCTCTTGTCCAGCGGCCCGCCGGCGACGCCGAGCTTTTTGCCGACGAGATCGGCGACGCTTTTGATCTTCGCGTCCCTCGCCATCACCGCGCCGATGGAGGTGGAATGCGGATAGAAGACGAGCCCGGCCCCGTCGCCGCGCTGGCGGGCGACCCACAGCCAGTCCGCAATGACGATGTCGGCACCGCCGTTCTGAATGGCGATCTTGCCGGCGTCGGTGCTGGCGAGCTCGACGACGTCGAGCTCGAGCTCCGCCTGCTTATCGAGCCCGAAGGCCTTCGCGACCGCAACCTCCCACGCGCCCGTGCCAGTCTTCTGCAGCGCGAGGCGGATGCGATCGGCCGCCTGCGCCGGCGCGCTGAAGGCGGCGAGGAGGAGGGCGACGAGGATTCTTTGGAAGGCTGACGGCAATTCGGTCCTGCTCGGCTCGTGGGAAACGCCTCTATCCGAAACTAGCATATTTCCCGGCGCTTTGTGCGCGGTTCCGATGCGGCGATATGCGCTCAAAGGCCGAAGTTCGTCGTCTGACCGCTGCCATTCGCGAGGGTGAGGTCGCTTCGAACCGATGAACTGCTCGAGCCTCGCGAGGGTCATAAATTTGCTACCCTCTCTCCGCTGACGGAGAGAGGGAATAAGGCGCCGAATTTATTTTCCTGAGGGTCGTCTGGCGGCGACGACCCTCGTGAATCCGAGCGTCCGCCCCGCATCGAGCCGTAGCATTTCGCTCTCTTTGGTCAGATCGAAGCCAGCACCAACTTCGGCGCAGACCTCGTTCCATTCGAGCCAGTGTCGCCAACCGTCGGGGAGCAGGTCGGCCAGTTCCACTTCGACGAGCCCGGTCTTCTCCCAGTGCCGCCGCCACCACGCCGGGCTGTGAAAGCTGCAAAACTCCCACTCCCAATAGGGGCGCAGCATCTCAGGTGGTCCGTCCGGCAGCTCTTCCGTTACGCCCGGCGAGACGAAGCAGAGGCGGCCGCCTGGACGCAGGAACTTCGCGACATACCCAAGGAAGAGATCGTCCGCGCCGAAGTAATGGTAGGCGTCGAAACTGACGATGACGTCGAAATAGTCGTGCGCGAAGGGGAGCGCATGCGCCTCGGCTTGGATCGGAAAAACCCGGTCCGCGACCCCGGCCGCCTCGATTCGCGGCCAGTTATCGGAAGGCTTGATCCATAGATCGGCAGCCCAGACCGCAACGCCGAATTCCTTCGCCAGAAAGATCGAACTCGCCGCCTTGCCGCAGCCCATGTCCAGAACGCGCATGCCGGGCCGCAAGGGGACCGCTTGGCTCGTCCACTCCGCGAGCCAAAGCACATTTGGGCCCATCCACGATTCGAATTGCCATGCGGCGTCATAGTTCGCCGAGCGCGGGAACGCCGGTTTCACCAGGCGCGCACGCAGATCATTTGAAATGTTCAACGCAATTCTCCAGCTCAAGCGACCGCGCCGCCAGAGTCCGCATCATGGGACTACGGATGTGGCGTGATCGTGTCCCAGAGCGTGGTGTAGCTGGATCGAGGCGGACACTGGGATTTCCGGCTTTGGCCGGCAGGATCAGGCG
>NZ_JAINDZ010000080.1 GCF_019802345.1 Methylosinus sp. Sm6
GGCGATGCGCCAAAATAGATCACTGCGGCGACGAGAAGGCCGGCTCCCATTCCCAACCTGACGACACGCTCCCAGCCGGGCACATTCTTCACGTACAGCATGTTCCTCACTCCTGATCGCTTCGTGCGAGGGATAATTCCCCCGATAAGCAAGAGGTGAAAAACACCAGAATGGATTCGTCGCGCGTCCATCTTTTTTTCGCATCCGTCGCGACCCTTCAGACGCGAACTACTGCATGGCTCCATCCGGTCGGCTGCTCTCGCAGATTCGAGCGCATCGAGCCGCCTCGATCGCGGCGAGAAATTGGCGTCTTTTGGTCCCTCGCGCCGGAGACCGCGCCGTTCAACGGGCGCTTCCCCAGCTTTTTCGCGGTAGATGAATGGGCGCTACATCGCTTCGAGAAAAAATCCCATACGTCTAGGAATCGATAGAACCTCACTGGGGCGGCGACGCATAGCAGGCGAACAATCTTCTCCTTGCGTGTAACCGTACCGGCCCCGGAAGCGAAGAATGGTCTGCGGTCCAATCTGGACCCGACACGTTCGATTGACGGACGAACTATCAAGGAGATTTCGATGAAGACCAAAGTCGTGTCCGGCGCGTCTCTCGCCGCGGCGGCGATCGCGCTCGTGCTGAATGGCGCCGCGCCGAGCACCGCGCTCGCTAAGGCCGCGCGAAACCCGGTTCATTGCGCTGGCGTCAATTCCTGCAAAGGAATGAGCGCGTGCAAGACCGCGAACAGCTCTTGCAAGGGTATGAACTCCTGCAAGGGACAGGGGTGGATTCCCGCGAAATCGGCGAAGGCCTGCGAAGCCAAGGGCGGGACGATCGCAGAGATGTAAATTGTCCAGCGCGGTCGAAGGGATATTCTGCTCGACCGCTTCGTGTTCTTTCCGGTCGAGCCGGCGGCATATGTTGCCGGCTCTTTGCCAAGATGAAGTGTCGTGCGCATCAAAGGGCGCTCTGACGACGACTGGATAGCTCATCCTCGTTAGCATTTGGCGCATCGAGCCGAAACGATGACGGCCTTTCGAAGAGGAAGCGAAACAAACCGCGCTTCGTCATGCGATACAGCAGCAGAGGACCAACGACGCCGACCACCGTAACGAAGAGTGAGGCGAGGCCCACGCTGGTTATAAGCTGATAGTCGACAATGACCTTGCGCGCGGCGGCCATCGGAAGGAAAAAGCCGAGATAGATTGCCAGAGAGGCGCCGCCACAATATCGAAGCCAGGCCCACCGCGGGCGGTCGGAAACCAGCGCGGCGAAAATGATGACGGCAGCTGCGCCAGCGAAGCCCGCCACGAGGCTCGCGACGGGCAGTGATGCGAATGTCGAATAGCCCGCGAATGGGGAAGGGGAGAACGCCAGCGTCGCATCAGCGGCGGCCCAGGCCGCGAGCCCCAGAACCGCCTCGCGCGGGTTCTTCCTCGCCGATTCAGCGAGAGCGAAGACCTGTGGCGCGAGCAGATAGCCGGCGAGGAAATAGACGTAGCGGGCTGCGAACTCATCCGGAACGGTCCAACCGCTTTCGATGCGGGTAGTCTCCATCAGCGCGGCCGCCAGCAACGTCAGTGCCGACGGGACCTTGCGCAGCAGCTTGGTCGCGACGAAAAAGATCGGCAGCAGATAAATGAACCACAAAGTTCCGAAAGGCTCGACCATGGCGAGCGCCAACTGCCCGAATGCTGCCAGCGGATCGCCTCCCGCCCATAGCCCGCTCTTGAAGAGCCATTGGATGACGAGCCACAAGACATAAAAGTAAGCGAAATGTACGAGCTTTCGATCGAGATAGGTCCGCCAGTCCCGATCGATGGTTCGCGAGAGGAAGAGGCCGGCGATCAGGAAGAAACCGGGTATGCGAAACGGCTTGGCGAACGCAACGATCCAATGCAGCAGCCCCTCGCCGCCCATGGCCTCGCCGACGCCGAGCGCGGAGTGCATCATGACGACCAGGATAACGCAAATGCCTTTTGCATTATCGACCCATGCGATTCGAGGCTCTCGCATCGACGCCGACCTCGTTGTGACTGGCGGACGCCGGAGACTGCGCACGCTTCGTCGATCAATTTCGTTAGAGCCGCGATGAAGGTTACGCGGAGATGCACACAAAAGCGTCCTGCGATGGTTTTATCCGTGGCTATACTCGACCCGGGCCGACCAGGAGGTCGATCGATGCGCTCCGCCGTCAGCTCGGCCGCTGGACAGTGGCGACGAACTCATCGCGCGTCGTCCAGCGAAGAAGCCGACGTCCGAACAGCGAGGCGAAGCCGCTTATCAAAAGAACCGCGCAAAAGGGCCAAAACCCAGCGGAGCCGGCCATGTTCTGCTCGATGAACACACGATGGACGGCGGAAGACATCGACGTGGCTGCGAGTGTCGCCAGCCCGACCGTCGTCATCGGCGCAATCGGAGCGCCTCGTCGCACCATCGACAGGATGGCGAGAGCCGAAGGGATGCTCATCGCCGCAATTGTCTGAATGGTCGAAATATTCGCAAAGGGCGGGAAACCCTGAATGTGTCGATCGCGCCAGCATCCGATGGCGAGCGCGCCGATCCATATCAGCAGAAATGGGAGGGGCGCGAAACGTTCCCAGATGGCCCGTCCCGGGCATCCGGCGCAAAAGGCGCCGGCCGCCGCCATTGCGCTCGTCAGAAACATCGCAGCGACTTCCGCGAGATACCAGGGGTCTGCGATCGTTGTGAAAAGCTCCGGCCGCCGCCCCACGAAATGGACAACCAATCCGAGATAGCAGAGAGCCGCGCCGAACCAGACGAGCGCGCGCCATCCTGGATGGGCGAGCGGCGGCGTCGGGGCGCAATCGTCTATCAGACTTCGGATGAGATCTTCACTTTTCATCGGGGTCAGCTCTTTTGCTCCAGCGCCTGCCGCATTGCCTTGATCGCTCGATGCACTCGGACTTTCAGCGAGCCGACGCTCTTTCCCGTCGCTTCGGCCGCCTCTTCCAGCGAAAGCCCGCGGATCTTGATCAACTCGATCGCCTCTCGCTGGCTTTGCGGGAGGACCGCCAGAGCTTTTCGGAGATCCTCGGCGACGTCGCTCGCCTCTTGCTCGAATTTCGTTTCATCCCCCTGAAAGGTTTCAGGCAGGACATCGACGGCGATCTCATTCGCGCCGCGAGCGTATCGCCGTCTCGCGGCGTCCGCCACACGGCGCGCGGCGACCGTCATGAGCCAAGGCGTGAAGGGACGCCGCGGATCATAAGTTTGCCTCACCGTATGGAGGGAAACCAAGATCTCCTGAACGACGTCGTCCGCGTCCTGCGCATTCCGCGATTTTCGCCGGACGAAGCGATGCAGAACGGGCAATAGGTCCGACAGCAGCTCGGCATATGCGACGCCGTCACCGTCCTGGGCCGAAGTCATGAGCGCTCGCCATCGGCGCTCGTCGTCCTTCGCCGCGAATGGGTCGTGCTGACTGCTCATCGTCCGCGTGGGGAGTGGCTCGATCTGTCACGAGAGACGCGCCGCTCATTCGGCGCTCCTTTGAGGCGTAGTCCAGATTAGTGCGCTTTTCACTCGAACGGAATCGTCGAGCGATCGGAATTCGATCCGATTTTAAAAAAAAGCTGCTCCAGGACGGCGACGGGCTGCGCCGCCGAGGGCCTGCGCTCGCTCGCGGATATTTTCGGGTCCACCGTAACGTTCCACAGCCCGGCTACGAAATGATCGACAGGCGGGGACGTTCGGGCAATCTCGCGACGACCGCCGCGCATGATAGGAGACGAATATGTCGGATAGGAAGATTTCCAGCGTCCTGACTGTCGCCGGCGCCTTCGCCATGGCCCTCGCCGCCGTCGAGGCCGCACAAGCAGCCGGCGATCAGGAAAAATGCTACGGAGTCGCTTTGCAGGGAAAGAATGATTGCGCGGCGGGGCCTGGCACGACCTGCGCAGGATCGTCGAAAGTCAATTATCAAGGCAACGCATGGAAATATGTTCCGACGGGGACATGCACGGGGATCGTGACTCCGAAGGGACGCGGCAGCCTCGAGCCGATCGTCGACTAACTCGGCCCATGCCAAGAAAGCCGATGACCGCCTACGCCCCGCATAGCGAGCTCCGGCTGCCCATCCGAGCCGGCGTCGGCTTCAAGAGCGATCACTTCGATGACATCCAGGAGTCGGCGCCAAGCGTCGGCTTCTTTGAAATTCATGCCGAGAATTTCATGGGCGCGGGCGGGCCGCCGCATGCGCAGCTCACGCGAATTCGGCGGGACTACCCTTTGTCCATTCACGGCGTCGGTCTTTCGATCGGCGGCGCGCAGCCGCTCGATCGAGAGCATCTCGATCGGGTGAGAACTCTGGTCGCCCGATACGAGCCGGCCATGTTCTCCGAGCATCTCGCCTGGTCCACACATGGCGCCGCCTATCTGAACGATCTCCTGCCCATGGCTTATGACGACATCGGCCTGGCGAGGGTCACCCGCAATGTGATGGACGTTCAGGATGCGCTCGGCCGCCGGATTCTGCTCGAGAATCCCGCGACCTATCTGCGGTTCGAGACGTCAGACCTGTCCGAAGTCCAGTTCCTGAGCGAGGTCGCGCACCGATCCGGCTGCGGTCTGCTGCTCGACGCCGCCAATGTTCATGTCAGCGCGGTCAATCATGGCTTCTCGGCGGAAGATTACATCGATGCGTTTCCGATCGGCCTCGTCGAGGAAATTCACCTCGCCGGACATGCAGAAGACGCCGACGAGGATGGTGAGCGCTTGTTGATCGACGCGCATTGCGCTCCAGTCCCTTCGCCGGTCTGGGCGCTCTACAGACGCATCCTGGACCGCCGGGGACCTGTCGCCACATTGATCGAATGGGACAATGACCTTCCCGCGTGGCCGGTCCTCCTCGACGAGGCGGCGCGCGCCGAGCATCTCCTCGAGGAGAGATGGCAATGGAGCGGAGAAACGACACGGCAGGAGGCGCGCGCTTGACCTCGATGCATGAGCGAACCCAAGGCGAATTCGTTCGCGCTCTCCTCAATCCTGATCTTCCGCCGCCCCGGGGTCTCGTGGCGTCGCATGGCGCCTTGCCCGCGGGGCGCTTCGCCGTTTATCGCAACAATGTGATCGGTGGATTGGTCGACGCGCTGGCGCAGCGCTTTCCGGTCTGCCTGCGCCTCGTCGGCGACGCGTTCTTCCGGGCGACCGCGCAATGCTATGTTCGAATAGCCCTGCCCGCCTCGCCCATGCTGTTCGAATATGGCGAGAGCTTCGGAGATTTCCTCGCCACCTTCGAGCCTGCGCGCGAGCTGCCCTATCTGCCGGACGTCGCCCGCCTCGAATATGCGGTTGGCCGCGCCTATCACGCTGCGGACGCCACTCCCCTGTCGCTCGAAGAGCTGCGGTCCGCGCCTGTCGACCTGCTCGACGGCGCGACCGTCGTCTTTCATCCCTC
>NZ_JAINDZ010000081.1 GCF_019802345.1 Methylosinus sp. Sm6
CTACGGCGCTATGAAAAGCGCGCGTCGCGAGCGGCTTGCTCCCGAACTGCTACACCACCGGTGGGGACACGACCCCGAGAAGATACGCTGATGAGGATAGTGCATTGAAAACCAAAACTGCCGCTTATGCCCTTCGGCTCCCCGCTTCGATGAAGGCGGAAGCCGAAAAGATCGCCGCCGAGGATGGCACGAGCCTCAACCAATTCGTCGCTTCGGCGGTGGCCGAAAAGGTTTCGGCGTTGCGCACCGCTCGCTATTTCGCGGAAAAGAAAGGCCGGACCGATTGGAGCGCCTTCGACCAGATCATGCGCCGAGAAGGTGGCGTGCCGCCGGTTGCGGACGACGAGATTCCTGAAGCTTATCGAACGGCTCACAAATAGACCGTCGCTGATGTCGTCGGAAGGAGACCAGGGCGAATGCCCCTGATCGGCTACGCCCGCGTCTCGACCGAGGACCAGGTCACGGACGCCCAGACCGATGTGCTGAAGGCCGCCGGCTGCGTCGAGATATTTCGCGAGCATATGTCGGGAGCGAAAGCCTCGCGGCCAGAACTGGCCAAGGCGCTGGCGCGGGTGCGCCGCGGCGACATACTGGTCGTCGTGCGGCTCGACCGATTGGCGCGCTCACTGTCGCATCTCCTGGCCGTGATTGCCGAGCTCGACGCCAAGGGCGCGCATTTCAAATCGCTCGCCGATCCGATCGACACCACTACCCCACAAGGCCGTTTCGCTCTGCAGGTTCTGGGCGCCGTGGCGGAATTGGAGCGCGCCCTGATCCAGGAGCGCACCAAAGACGGCTTGCGCGCCGCCAAAAAGCGCGGCCGCATCGGCGGCAATCCAAAACTCCGCGCCGGCGACCGCGACGCCATCCAGCGTATCGTCAACGCCAAGGCGGCGCGCTATTTCGAGCGCGTCAATCGAACAGCCGAACATTGGCTGCCAGTCGTCCGGCAAATGCGCCCGGATCAACGCTGGCAGGATGTCGTGCGCGTGCTCAACGCCAGGCGCGATGGCGCTTCAGGCGCTCCCCTGCCCCAATGGACCGTCGAGCGCCTGAAGCGCGCGGTCAAATGCTTCGTCGCCGAGGGCTTGATCGAGCCCAGTCTCCTTCATCAAGCGGCCAGCCGAAAAATCAGCAGCGAACGCCTGGTGACGCTCGTCGCTGGGATCAAACGGGCCAATCCCGATCTGACGCTCGCGCAAATCGGCGCGCAGCTCGAAGCCATGTATGAGCGCACGCCGCGCGGCGGAGCCCGCTGGTCCCCCTCCTCCGTCAAAAGCCTGCTCGACCGCGCGGAAAAGCTCCGATTGCTCGACGCCGAAACGCTGTGATCGATCGGACTGCCGAGGCTCGTGAAAATCCATCCCCACGTCACCCCGTTTTCCTACGCTCTCGCGCCGCCTTCGCGGCCTTGCCGCGCAACAGCGCCATCAGCGCGGGCCCGAGCGAGAACTCCCCTGCCCGCGCCTTTTCGATCAGGACGCGCAGATAACCGCCGGCGCTCTTGATTTCATCGCCGCGTTGCAGGATCGCCGCAATGACGATCGAGGCGTCATGCTCTCCCAAGACCTCCAAAGCTTGTGCCCAGGCGTCTGGCGAAACGCCGAGCGCAGAGCGCACCGTCACTGCCGCCGCCGCCAAGTCTCGCCACGAGGAAATCTCACCGCCCCTGCCGTAATCGATGATGTCGGGACAGGCGTCCAGCACCATGCCGAGAGGATAGGTTCGGAGCTGTGGCTTTGGATCGATGGTTCGAGAACGGTCCGAGGCAATTTCAGGATCGCGTTCGATCGGGACCCTCCCCTCTTCGAGATTTGGCTGAAACGGATCGGCCCTGCCTTCTGGAAGGCTAGGTTCAAGATCAGAAGAGTTTGTAATTTGATTCTGTATGTGACGCTCAGTTTGAGACTCATTGACGCTCATATTTTGAGTTTTTACGTGATCTTCCAGCAGCTTATGGATTTCGGCCGCGAGCACGGCCAGCTCGCCCGCCAGAGCCTCTAAATCGGCGCGGGGAAGCCCTCGCCCGTAGCGCCCCGAGAGCGCCGCATAGCGCTGGTGCGCGCGGTCCCAATCGCCTGAGACGCCCTCCCCCAATCCGGTCTCGATCATTTTGACGATGTCGCGTCGGGTAATGGTGATCTTTTCCCGCAGCAGCGCGATCGCGCGGTTCTCGGCCCGCACCTCCTCGGCGAGGTTCTCGATTTCTCCTGCGCGCGCCAGCAGCGGCGCAAGGTCGAAGCCGAAAGCGTCCTCTACAGCGCCCCCCTCCCCTTTTCGGGCGAAGCGCTTGCCGTTCGGAGAATCGCGGCGAATGATCAGTCCGGCGTCGACGAGGCAGGCGAGATGCCGCCGCAGGGTCGCCGACGCCATGCCATGAGCCCGGATCGACAGCTCTTTGTTCGAGGGAAACACGACAATGCCGGGACTAGCGGATCCCGCTTCGGCCTTCTTCGAATTGTGCTCCGGTAGGGTGAGCGCTGTCTCCTGGTGAAAGCTCAACAGTGCGTGCAATACAGATAGCGCGCGCTCGGTGACGCCGAGCGCCTCCTTGGCTTCGGTGAGCGAACGAAACAGTCGCCATTTGTGCACCACGGTTTCCGACGCGCTCGGCGTCGTGGCGAAATGCTCGGTCGCGGTCTGGGTCGCCACCATGGCGAGCGACAGCGGCCGCCGCCCGAAGGGCGTCGTTGGACGTATCTGCATGATCCTTTGCCTCGTTCAGGCAAAAGAAATCTGCTCACCGAAACGGCGCCAAAATGCTTGACAGCGATTCGTGGAAGTGTGATTCTCTCAGTTGCTACACATCGAGAAGGGCTTCCGGGGCGTGATCGTTTCGGGGGCCTTTTTCTTTTGCTGGGTTCTCCTCTCGCCGACTCTCACGCGCCATTCGATGCGCCGTCGCCGGCGTCGAAAGAACGATACTCCTCAAGCAACTCGGGAAGGCGGGCGGCAAGGAATTGCGCAAATGCGCTTCCATCCGCTTTTACCAGAGTCACTCTGACGTCGCGCTCGGAGGCGCGAATTTCCGCGATCGACTGGCCTGCGGAATTCCTGATCTCTATGATTTGGCGGGCAGGGTGCCGCTCGGTCTCGACCCGCTTCGCCGCGGCGAGCGCCTGCGCGAAACGCGCGTCGCTATCGAGCGACGAGAAGGCGGGGAGGGTGGTCGCCAGCCGGGCTCGCTTCAGCGCCGGACCATCGCGCAGCAGCTCGGCGAATTCCTGCCAGCGGCCGCGGCCGATCCTCGGAGCCTTTCCAATGGCTCGCGCGACATCCTCGGGCACGGCCTTCGCAACTGATATCAGCTTGGACGCTTCCGCCCTGTCGATTGCGAGCGCTTGCTGAATGACCGAGCGGCCGCGCCCGGCGCTTTCCAGCCGCCAGGCGAAGACCGCGCGCTCAATGAAGCTCAAATCCTCGCGCGCCGAATTTTCGACGCCCTGCGCGATGATGAGATCATCATCGCCGAGCGCACGAATAATCGCTCGCACCGGACGGCCGAGCTGGAGCGCCGCGCGAATACGGCGATGGCCGAAGGCCGTCTGATAGCGACTGGGCAGGGCTGGATTGACGCGCAGCAGGACGGGGATCTCCTGCCCACGATCGGCGATCGACTGTTTCAGCGCCTCGAAGGAGACGTCCTCCTCCTGGGGGAAACGATCGGCAAAAGGGGAAGGATCAATCAACCCGGGGTCGATATCGATTACCTGCTCACCGGCGGCGATGCGGGCCCGCAACGTTTCGTTTTCCCGCTCTATGTCGGAGAAAGTGTCCTTCATCGAGCGCACCGCCCCGGCCGCGACGCGGCGCGGCTCCGCCGTACTGTTGTCAGCAGACAACATCGGGGCAGGGGGTTGAGCGAATAGAGAACGGATAGTATCCGTGCGCTTGCTCATCGACGCCAGACCTTCTCCATGAGCCCGAGGATTTCGCGATTAACGCCATTGACCGATTCGAGCCCACGCTCGAAAGCGGCACGGCCGACCGAACCCCTTTCGAGCTCATAGAGCGATTGCTTGGTGAGCCCGGCATTGGCGATAGCCGTCGACTTCCACACCGTCGCGCCCAGCACATCCTCGCCGAAGAGATTGCGCAGCAGAGCGACGATCTGTGTTTCCGGCACGTCATTGGGATCGTGCCGGGTCACGACGTATCGGATGAAGTCGTAATCCAACCGGCCCCCCGCCTCCTCGATGACCGTCATGACGTCCGACGTCATGAGCAGAAATTGATTCATGGAGGCCACGTCCACCATCTGCGGATGAACGGTCACGAGCATCGCCGTCGCCGCATTTAGCGCGCCCATGGTGAGATAGCCGAGCTGGGGCGGGCAGTCGATCACGACGACGTCGAAATCATCAACGACCTCCGCGATAGCGCCGCCAACCCGCCGAAAAAACAACTCGCCGCCGCGCAGTGATCGCTCCACCATGGCGCGCGGCGTGTGATGCTCGAATTCCATGAGCTCGAGATTGCCGGGGACGAGCGAGACCCCCGCGAAATAGGTGGGCAGCACCACCTCCCGCATCGGCCGGCGCGCCTCGTCATAGCGAATCGCGCCATAGAGCGTTTCACCCTCGCCAATGTCGAACTCCGGCTGATATCCGAACATGGCCGAGAGCGAGGCCTGGGGATCGAGGTCTATGGCCAGCACGCGATAGCCTTCGAGCGCGAGAAACTGGGCAAGATAGAGCGAGGTCGTAGTCTTGGCCGACCCACCCTTGAAATTGGCGACCGCGATGACCTGCAGTTTATCGCCAGGGCGCCGATGCGGCAAAAAGCCGAGCGCCTCCTTCGGCCGCGCGCCCGCGAGATAGACGCGCAGCTCGCCGATCTGGGCCGGCGTGTAGGATCGTCGCCCACCGCCCGTCACCGCGGGCGTTGGGCCGAGGCCGTCGAGCGACAATTGCCGGAGGTACCCATCCGACACGCCGAGAAACCGCGCGACCTCCCCCGACGAGAAGGAGCGCAGCGATTTTCGGGCCGCCGGCGGAAACAGCGTGGCGCTCAACGCCTGCATCTGCCCCGACAAAACTTTAGCATGTCGGGTCATTCGCTGCAGAGCGCTCTCCGGCGCCGAATAGGGCAGGGCGTCCAAGTTGCTCTTCACAGAAACGGTTCCCAGGCGTTAAACGGCTAATTTCCGTCTGCGACTAGAGGACGATTCTCGATTCTTTGCAAGTCGTATTGGGTTAACGGAATCCTAACGGCCGACAAGCCCGCGAGGCTGCAGGGGCTCCCATACCACCAAGCGCGCCACGCGAAGCGGCGACCGGCTGGTGGCTCGTGGCGCAGGCTTCCATCGCGACGATGGATCGTGTCCCAGAGCGTGGTGTAGCTGGATCGAGGCGGACACTGGGATTTCCGGCTTTGGCCGGCAGGATCAGG
>NZ_JAINDZ010000082.1 GCF_019802345.1 Methylosinus sp. Sm6
GCATGCCTATTGGGCCGCGCTGCTCATCGTCATCATCGCGCGCGGTCCGGGCGCCATCTCGCTCGACCATCTGCTCTTTCGCCGATGACCGCGGCGCCGGATCATCCGTCGCGCCGTACGATGACTATCGGCCTCGTCGGCGCGGCGATATCTTCGTCGGTCGAGGCGCAATCGAACAACGATCGGTCTTGGCCGCAGCTGCGAACTCCGACCTCGCAGTTCATCGAGCTGCGACCGCTCGCCGAGGCGCCCGCGCTCGACCTTCGACGCATCGATGGCAAGACGATCGAGATGAAGGCGCTTCGCGGGAAGGTCGTCTTGCTGAGCTTCTGGGCGACATGGTGTCCGCCCTGCCGCCGCGAATTGCCGACGCTCGAACGTCTCGGGCGGCTCGTCGACCCGCGCGACCTCGAGATCGTCGCGATATCGATCGACAAAGGCGGAAAAGATTCGGTCGCTGCATTCTCGAGGAACATCGGCGTCCTTCGCCTGCTGCCCTTTCTCGACCCCGACGGACTTATCGCGGTCCGTGCCGGACAAGCTTCCTCCTCGCCCTTCGTTCTTCATGGCATGCCGATCTCCTATGTCGTGGATCGGCTCGGACGCGTCGCCGGCTATATCGTCGGCGAGGTCGACTGGACGTCCGGCGACGCCCTCGCGTTGATACGATTCTACGCAGATCGATGATCATCGGCGCTTCGGTGACGCACCATCTGAATAGCCACGAGTGCGGCGAGATGGGGAATTTGAAGTCCATCAAGGGCGTCGACGATGCAGGCAGCCGCCACGCCGATCAGGCGAGCAGCGCGGCGCATCGCGTTGTATGCGAAGTCGCCGGTCCTTCGCCCAAGGAAATATCCTAATCGGACATGCGCGCAGATACGCCGCAGGCCGCCCGGCCTGACGCGATGATATCCAAAATGAGGGGTGTGAAGCCTTCGAATGAGCCAATCGCCGAACACGCCACCGCCACTGCGAGCGCCTGACGAGCACGTACATGAGGCGGAGGGTCCGATTTTATCTCTTTGCGTTTCAACGCGCCGCGCAGAGCGTTCTCGAATGCATCGGACAGCCGGTCGAAGTGCGCCTTGATCTCGACTGCCACTTCGGGCTCGGCGGCGACCTTATCCGCGGCGGTCCTTATGACGAGGCAGCCAGACCAACCGGGTTGCCGGGCCGCGCTTTCGAACCTGGCCCAGAACTCGGCCAATGCCGCCACACCCGCGCCGGCGCTCTCGAGGTCGCGCAGAAAGTGGTCGCCGACCATCTGCCGGTAGCTTTTCAGAGCAGCGACAAGGAGCGCCTGCTTGTCCGGCCAGAGCGCGTAGAGTCCTTTGCGGCTCGCGCCAATCTCACCCACCAGCGTATCGAACGACACGGAATCGTATCCCCGTTGCCAGAACAGTGTCATCGCGGTTTGCACCGCAACCTCAGGATCGAACCCTCTCGGCCTCCCCACTATCCCTCTCGATCGCGCACTCGCTCCGTTGACAGAGAATACGCATTCTCTTATGACTGGCCCAATAAGAGAATATTACGTCTCTTTCGAGCGGTCCGCAACCAGGAGACCAAGAATGACCACCCTCAGGGTCGAACTCAACATCGCCGCTGACGCTGGCGTCGTTTGGGCGCTGCTCAAGGATTTTCAACACATCGCCGCCTTTAATCCGAACCTGTCCCGCTCAATCCACATCGACGGCACGCCGCGCGAAGGTGTTGGCGCGGAACGCCGCTGCGAACTCAAGGATGGGCGAAACTGGATCGACGAACGCGTCGTCGATTGGCGCACAGGCGAAAGCTACACCGTCGAAATCTACGCCGGCACGATGCCTATCCGGGAGGTGCGGACGACGCTTGCAGTGTCCCCGAATAGGGCGGGGTCCCGAGCCATCATGCAAATCACTTACACGCCCAAATTCGGACCCGTGGGCCACTTGCTCGACCTATTGTTGCTGCGCGGAAAAATGAAGGAGCTGATGGAGAGCGTGCTCGAGGGGCTGCGGCAGAAGTCCGTCGAGAGCTTGTTGGCCAACGACTGACGCAGCCGAGAGATCGAAAGGCAAGATTGTGCTCAGATCAACCGGCCTTTGGGGAGCTGCTCATCCGGCGCTCAAAATCGGCCTCGCCAAAGAGTCAGAGAGCCCGTGCTCTCCGTCGAAGGTGAAGGGCTTCGACAGGTTGCGTGTCGAAGACGTGCAGACAAGCCTTCACGGATGACGATCCGAGACGATCGACAGGACGATAACAGGGGAGAGATCACAGTGACGACGATTTATAAGATCAAGGAGCTCGGCCTCCTGACCATCGAAGCGGCGACCGGCAAGGCGCGCGACTTGCTGGATGCCGCCAAGCGGCAACTCGGCTTTGTTCCCAATATGTATGGCGCCATGGCGAATGAGCCGGCTCTGCTCGAGGCCTATTCCACGACCTACGCCGCCTTTCGACGCGACGCCGGCTTCACGTCGATCGAGCAGGAGCTGATATTCCTCGTCATCAGCCGCGCGAACGGCTGTCACTATTGCATGGCGGCGCACAGCTTCGTCGCGGATAAAATGTCGAAAGTTCCGACCGAAGTGACGGACGCCATTCGCGATGGTCGCGCGATCCCCGATTCGCGGCTGCAGGCGCTCGCGACATTCACGCATGTCATGGTCGAGATGCGTGGTCTCCCGAGCGAGGGCGCCGTGCGGGAGTTTCTCGCCGCAGGTTACAGCGAGAAGAACATTCTCGGCGTCATTCTCGCGATCGGCGTGAAGACCTGGTCGAATTATGCCAATCATCTCTTCCACACGCCTGTCGACGACGTCTTCGCGTCTCGGGTGTGGAAGGAAGCCGCCTGATTTCGCAAAGGCGAAAGACGCCCGGTCGCAACGAGCGGCCGGGCGCCGCTTTTCAACAGCACGCGTCTGCGTCCCTGTTCTGATCGGCGTAGCCCGTGAAGGGGACATTCGTGCCGCAGCCAGGAAAAATGCCGAAATGCGACGAGAAGTCGCCGAGGAAATCGAAATAGGGAGCGAAGCGGCTCTCCTTCAGCATGCGCCAGCTGTTGCCGCAGACGGGGAAGAGTCGGCCCTTCTCGATCACATGATGGCTGTCGAGCGTGAAGCGGTGCGGCGCTTCCGGAACGCCGCCTCTATAGTTCACCGCTTGGCCGTAATCCTCGCATGCAGGCTCGAGGCCTTCGATCTTGAACAGACGATAGGTCGCCGAATAGAAGCGCGCCGCGCCAATCTTTTCCTCGATCTCGGAATCGGTGATCTCCAGCGGCCGGCTGGCTGCGAGGCGCGGATCGCCGAAACCGGCGGCTTTGGCGAGCGCGAGGAAATCGCCCCAATAGAGAGCGCCGCCGAGACACTCTCCATAGACGACGGGATCGTCGCGCAAGGACGGATCGAGGCGCCGGTCGGCGTAGACATCGGCGAAGTGAAACTCTCCGCCCGGCTTCAAGAGATCGAACGCCCCTCGCAGGACTGCGGGCTTGTCGATCGAGAGATTGACGACGCAATTGGAGACGATGACGTCGAAGCTCGCCGGCTCGAGGCCGAGCGCGTCGAGCCGCTCGATATAGCCGTGCAGAAAGCGCACATTATTGCGCGCATAGCCGAATCTTTCCCTGTGCCACTCGATATGCGCCGTCGCGGTTTCGAGCTGCTCCGGCGTCATGTCGACGCCGACGACCTCGCCCGACGGACCGACGAGCTGCGACATGAGATAGACATCGCGCCCGGAGCCGCAGCCGAGATCGAGAACCCGCCGGCCTTTCAGCTCCTCGGGAGCGACCAGTCCGCATCCGTAATATTTCGTTAGAACCTCATCGTGGATATTCGACAGCAGCGCCTTCACCCGCGCGGGCATGCTGTCGGGCGTGCAGCAGGCCATGGTCTTGAGATCGCCCGAGCTGCGCAGCGTCTTTCCGTAATAGTCCTTGACGGCTTCAATGTTCATGAATTTCACCCTTTCGGATTGGTTTGTCCCGCCGGCAGCTTGCAAAAGCCTTGTGAGGGAACGTCTAGCGCCGCATTGAATTTCGAGGAGAGATTTTGAAAGGCGACGAGGCCGGTCAATTCGACGATCGCATCGTCGCTCCAATGCTCCTTCAATCTGGCGCGCAGCTCGTCGCTCACGCCCGGCTCGGTCCATGTCATCGCCTCGGCATATTCCAGCGCGAGCCGCTCGTCCGGGGCGAACAGCGGGCTATCGCGCCAGTCCGTGAGCGCGTCGATCTTCTCCATCGCGACGCCGCGTTTCGCCAGCGTCGCGGAGTTGATGTCGACGCAAAAAGCGCAATGGTTGATCTGCGAGACGCGCACGGTCAGCAATGAGCGCAGCGCCGGCGACAAAGGCGAGGAGCGTCGGTTCAAGGCGCCGTATAACAGCGCCGCGGCCGCGAAGACCAGAGGCGAGCGCCCCCAAAGCAGGCCCGGATCGAGAACTCGTCCATAGGTCAGCTTCTGCTTCCAGAAGAAGAGACGAATGAACCAAGGATATCGGGAAATCGGCTTGGCTTCGACGATTGGCACGAGGAGTCTCCGTTCGAAAGGGAGGGCGCAGCATGCGCTCGACCGCGTTGGTCATCATCGCGATCTTTCGCGCAGGCGCCGCAGGACCACTGGTAGCAGCGACAGAGCGCCGAGTCCGAGCAAAGCAGCGATCAATGTGGGGCTGAACACGTCTTGCAACCGCACGTCTGCGCCGGCGTCGAATATCTCGCCGAGACTTGCTCCGAACGCCGCAAAGACCAGCGTGCCGGGCACGACGCCGATCGCGGTGGCCGCGACGAAGGGCTTCATGCGCATTCCCAGCAGCGCGGGCGCCAGATTGACGGCCCAGAACGGAAATACGGGAACGAGGCGAAGGAACAGCAGATAGTTGAAAGCGTCCTTGCGAAAGCCGTCGGCCATGCGCGCGAGAAAAGGTCCGGCGCGCTCGCGCAGGACGTCGCCCGCGACGGAGCGGGCTATGAGGAACAGCAGGGTCGCGCCCAGGGTCGCGCCGACGACGGTCAATGTCGCTCCGAGCGGAACGCCGAACAGGAACCCTCCCGCGAGCGTCATGATCGCCGCTCCGGGCAGGGAGAGCGCGACGACTCCGACATAAGCGAGCACATAGGCGCACGCCGCGGCGACGTCGTGCGATCGGACGAAGGCCAACAGCGCGGCGCGATTGTCGCGCAAGGCGTCGAGCGTGAGATATTGGTCCACGCGCAAATAAAAAGCCGCCGCGATCAGCGCCGCGAGCGCGAGCAAAGGAGCCAGTCGCTTCAGGCTCATCCGAAAGCTCCGAGAAAACGGACGAGCGCGCGCATCCGCGCCGAAAACAGCGCAGGGGTGAAATAGCCG
>NZ_JAINDZ010000083.1 GCF_019802345.1 Methylosinus sp. Sm6
AGAGCGCCGAGATCGATCAGCGACGGCGCCAACTCCAGCCGATCCAAAACCTCCTGCCGCGCCTCCCCCTCCCGCGCCACGAACCGTGTCCGCAACACATCGTGACGTCGCACGATCTCATTCAACGCCGCAACGACTGCGCCAAAATCCACATCGCCGAAGAGACGCAGCGCAGCGGAAATATTGTACGTCGTATCCCCCGGCGTCAGCCGATCCAAAAACAACAACCGCTGCTGCGCAAACGAAACCGCCAAATCCACAGCCCCTCGCCTCGCGAGGATCTCTATGGTCGGCTGATGCCTCTCCTGCGACAATGCGGCCAAGATCGTCGCATGATGAGTATGTAGAGCGTCACGAATTTCCGTTGTGAGCGCGCCGGCAGGAGCCGCGCAGCGCAGACGTCCGTCTCTTACATAGACGTGAATGCCTCGCTGATGAAGCTCCTCGATCAAGACTGTGGCGCGCATATCTCGAATTCCTCCACATCAGAAATCTCAGAAGACGAAGTCGCCGCGCTCATCCGCGCGAGAGCGGCGGTCAGATCGATGAGCTCCGCAAGCTCCGCCAGATCGACGCACTCGTAGACCGACTTCAAGGGCACGACGACGCCCACCGCCGTTTCCAAGCGCGCCATCAAGCGGATAAGATGCAAGGACGTCCCGCCGAGATCGAAAAAATTGCTGTCGATATAGATCACGTCGCAGGAGAGAGTCTCGGCGACAACGGCCGCCACTGCCTTCTCCGTCATAGTCCGCGGTAGACGCCCCGGCCTTTCTCTTTCAAGCATCCCGGGCTCTGGCAGCGCCTTGCGATCGATCTTTCCATTCGCCGTCAGCGGCAACACATCCAATATGACGAACACTGTGGGAATCATATGATCGGGCAACCGTGTCCGCAGCATCGTGCGCAGCTCGCTCGCCGCGAGCGTCGCTCCCTCCCGCGCGGACACATAAGCGACGAGCCGCCTTTCTTGGCGGCTGTCCTCCAGCGCCACGACCGCGGCGTGACGCACCTGCGGAACCAGTGACAGCGCCGCCTCGATTTCGCCGAGCTCGATACGAAAGCCCCTAATCTTTACCTGATCATCGAGTCGCCCGAGGAAATCAATGCAGCCGTCCTCCCGAAAGCGGCAGATATCGCCTGTTCGATACAAGCGGTCTCCAGCTCCACCGAATGAATCCGGCGTGAAGCGCTCCGCCGTCAGATCCGCACGACCCAAATAGCCGCGAGCGACGCTCGGGCCGCCGATATGCAATTCTCCAGGCACGCCCGGCGGTAGCGCTCGCCCGCGACCGTCGAGGACAAGCGCTCGAACACCGGCGATCGGGCGGCCTATCGAAACCAGACCGGCTTCGACTGCCTCTTCGATCTCAGCGACGGTAGACCATACAGAACATTCGGTAGGCCCGTACTCGTTGTAGAGTTTCACGCGCGGCAGCAGCTTCAGATGCGCGACGGTGAGGCTCGGAGGACAGGTTTCACCTCCGACGATCACAGAGGATAAGCTCGACAGCTTCTCTCGAAACTCTTCGCTCAAAAGGCTCGGGTAGAGCGCTGGCACGCTTATCAAATGCGACGCTTCGCAACTTTGGATCAAATCCGCGATCGCGCCGAGCCGCACTGCCTCATCTCGGCTCGGTCGACACAAACGTCCTCCCCGGGTCAAAGTCCAGAACAATGCTCCGAGCGCGCAATCGAAATTGAAGGAAGGCAGCAACACGCAGGAGCGAACGGGATCGGGATAGCGTTCAAATCGTGCGAGAGTCGAATGTAGAATGTTGCGGTGCTCGACGACGACCCCCTTGGGAACGCCTGTCGAGCCGGAGGTGTAGATCACATAAGCTGCTTGACGAAGATCCGACGGAAGCGGTTCCGGCTCGGTCCACGGCTCCGGTAGGAGGGAATCGTCATCCGCATCCAAACAAATGGTCGACGCCGAACAAGCGCTAAAGCGTTCCGCTCCAGCGGACGTCGTCAACAAGATGGCCACATGGGAATCCGCGACAATGTATTTGACAACCTCTTCTGGATAGTTGGGATCGAGCGGTATGAATGCGCCGCCCGCCTTCATCACAGCGAATATTGCGATTGCCATGTCGATAGCGCTTTCGAACATCAGACCGATGCGATGCTCCGGACCAGCGCCGAGCTTGCGCAGCCTCGACGCCGAGCGATCGGATCGCTCGCGCAGCTCACGATAGGTCAAATCCGATCCTGCATAAGTGACAGCGATCGCGGCGGGCGTGCGTAAAGCTTGTTCATCGAACATCTGATGAAGACTGAGCTCACGCTCAATATTGTACGTACTGCGGGCCGGCTCCATCGCAATCCGACGGAGATCATCCTCTGCAAGAAACGCCAAGGATTCGCGACGTCCGTCCGGATCATTGACCATCGCCGCGATCGTCGTGACGAGCAGCTTCGCGATCACAGTTGTCGATGTCGGGCCGAACCGAAGGCGATCGACGCTGATCGACATTGTGATATCCGGAGAATCGGTGTGCTGCTGAAACGCCACCAACATGCCAGTCAGAGCGCTCGCGCGCTCCCGCCAGCCGAGCACCTCGACATCCGACAGCGCGCGGGCTTCTTTCACAACATGATAGTTCAAATAGTTGAATACGGAATCGAACAGCGGCTCTCCTCCCTTCTCGCTCTGCAAGGCGGCGACCGGATAGAAGCGACGTTGCAGCAACGCGATCTCCTCGCTAAATACATCGAGGATGGCGTCTCGCCATGTGCCGCTTGTTGTCCGATATCGAATCGGAAGCGTGTTTAAAAAAAGTCCGAGGCAGCGGTCAGCGTCCGGCTCCTCCGGTCGAATCCCACAGACGAGGCCGGTGATGACCTCGGACTGTGCTTGGAGCAAGCCCAAGACCTCGAGATGCGCCGTTAAAAGAATGCTCTTCACCGGGACATGTGTTTCTGCCGCCAAAGCATGCAAAAGCGTCGTCACTTCGCTGGGGAGTGTACGTTTTTCGGTCGCAACCGCCTGTCGCGCTGCATCGGACGCGCGACCGACGTCTCCACGCGTGCGGCTAGAACTCCGTTCCCGCGAACCGATGCGCTGTTCCCAAAACGCACGGCTTTCATCGGATCGCAAGGCTGCGCGTTCGAGACCGACCAGTTGCGGCAGTAAGGAAGCTGAGGAAGCGACATGCGCCTCCGGCCGACCCTGGAGATAGCCGACATATCTGCGGACGATATCGACCAGCAGGACATTGACACTCCATCCATCGAGGATCACATGATGATGTGAAAAGGTGAATTGGAATACGTCCTCGGTGAGAAGATGCGCCTGGAATCGACACAAAGGGGCTTCGGACAGTTCGAACCGCTCCTCCTCCTGAGATTCGATCCAGCGCTCGAGTTCGTCGGCGCGTTCGCGGTCCGACAAACTTCTCAAATCCGTATAGGCGAAAGGCGCCGCCACGGCGTCGCGCACGAGCTGCAACGGCTCACTGAATCGCCTCAGATCGAAATATGTGCGCAAAACGGGATGCATGCGCAGGACGTCGTCGAGCGCGCATCGAAAAGCTCCGAAGTCAAAAGCGCATTTCACCGTCAAGCTATCGACCATATGGTAGGAATTGTCGCCGAGGCCGCTGTGAAAGATCATGCCGGCCTGCAGCGCTGTTAACGGATAGGCGTCCACCACGTCTTTGGGCAGCAATGCGCGATCTTCTACCGACAACAGCGAGAACGGCGGGATCTGCTCGGCGCCGCACCCATCCGACGCATCCCTATCGAGCTGTTGCGCGAGCATTGCGATCGTCGCGCCCCGATAAACTGCCTCCAGCGAGAACTTCAGGCCGCGGGCTTTGGCGAGGCCGACGGCTCTCACGCTCGACAGCGAATCGCCGCCCAGCTCGAAAAAATTATCCACGACGCCGACTCGTTCGAGCCCCAGAGCCTCGGCCCAGATTGCGCACAAGGCCGCTTCGGTTGCCGTTCGTGGCGCGACCAAGCCGGCCACCTCGGTAATGTCTGCATCTGGGGCCGGCAGCGCCTTGCGATCGATTTTGCCATTGGGCGACAAGGGAAGGGCGTCGAGCGTCACGAAAGCGGAAGGGACCATATAGTCGGGCAGGCTCGACAACAGCGCTGCGCGCAGATCTCTCGAAGAGAGCGTCATCCCAGCACGCGCCGTGACATAGGCGACGAGCCGCTTCTCTCCGACGCCGTCCTCGCGCGCTACGACCACCGCCTCCCGCACCGACGCGATGCGAGTTAACTCCGCCTCGATCTCGCCGAGCTCGATGCGGAAGCCCCTTATCTTCACCTGATCGTCGAGCCGGCCCAGAAACTCCAGATTGCCGTCCGCGCGATAGCGGCATAGATCGCCGGTCCGATACAATCGGGCTCCGCCTTCTGCGAAGGGATTCGGCGTGAAGCGTTCCGCAGTGAGATCAGCGCGCCTGAGATAGCCGCGCGCGAGTCCGGCGCCGCCGACGAACAACTCGCCGCATGCCCCGATCGGGATCGGCTCGAATGAGGCGTCGAGCAGATAGACCTGCGTGTTCCAAATCGGGCGGCCGATCGGGATTGAAGCGTTGTCGGTCAGAGAATCGCAGGCGAATGCCGTAATGTCGATCGACGCCTCTGTCGGTCCATATAGATTATGCAGCTTCGCCGACTGCTGAACATAGAATCGATTTTTGACATTTGTCGGTAGCGCTTCGCCGCTGCACACGACGCAACGCACCGTCGCGAGAGTCGGCAGATCGTCGACGCTCAAGAAGGTTTGCAGCATCGATGGCACAAAATGCAGAATCGTGACGCCGCTCTTCGTGATCGCTTCAGAGAGGCGAGACGGATCGCGATGATCGCCGGGCGGCAACAAAACCAAGCGCGCGCCAGCCACGAGCGGCAAAAAAAACTCCCATACAGAGACGTCGAACCCGAAGGGCGTCTTCTGCAGCACCACGTCCGAAGGCGTAAGCCGATATTCGGCCTGCATCCACGCCAATCGATTGACGACTCCGCCATGGGTGACGGCGACGCCCTTGGGGCGTCCGGTGGAGCCGGATGTATAGATCACATAAGCGAGATTGGCGGGATGCGCGACATT
>NZ_JAINDZ010000084.1 GCF_019802345.1 Methylosinus sp. Sm6
TAGCCGCGCCTCGCATAGTCGGCGTCGTCCGGGGCCGGCAACGCCTTGCGGTCGAGCTTGCCGTTCGGCGTCAGCGGCAGGCGATCGAGGCAAACAAAAGCCGAGGGAGCCATATAGTCGGGGAGTTCGTTTGCGAGACGCTCTCTTAGTTGCGCAACAAGATGCTGTGCGTATTTCGTCTTCAACGGGTTATTTGCGAAGCCGCTCCAGTCCCGCGATTGCGCCGGCCTCGCCAGTATTTCCTCGGGTTTTGACTCCTCCAGTCCGGTCGTCGCCAGCGACGCATCGGTGAGCAAAACGTCGAAGCGCCCCTCGCACGACGCGGGCGTCCAACTGACCTCGGTCAAATAACCATATGCTTCGCCCAGTTCGAAGAACGCCTCAGGCGATTCCGACGCATCGCGGAGATTTTCGAATTCTGCGGCGCAAGATGCGTCCACCTCCCGCGTTTCCTCGGCCTCGTCGATCAAACGCAATAGAGCCAGATCTTGTTCCAAACGACGGTTGGCGACGCCCCGAATTTGAAGCGCCGGCGGACGCATTTCCTGCAACGCGCGCGCGGCAGATTCGCTGAGCCTTTCGCCATCGGATCGCGCCGCTGACATTTTGCTCGGCAAGCCTTGCGCTCTCCGCCGCCCGACATGCAACACGACATCATATCGATATCGCGTCAGCTCATTGTCTGCCCGGCCTTTCTTCAAAAGAATTTCGACGTCGCAGATCTGCGGAAGATAGTCCTGCATCGCCCGGAAAAATTCCGGGTCGACCGTCAGCTCCCTTTCTTGTGCGACGGCTTTGGCGATACGAGCTTTCAATTGCTTGAAACTCAGTCCTTTAGGAGCCTGTGCGAATTGAACCGCGCTATGGAACATGGTCAAAAGCCGAAAATGACGAATATCGCCGACAAATACATAGCCACGGGGCGACACCGCTTCGACTGCTTGTTCTATGACTCTGACAAAATAATTTATATCAGGGAAATACTGCGCAACCGAATTCAAGATCACCATGTCGACTGAGCCGGGTTCAATTCCCTCGAAATCGATCGCCGCTTTTTGCATTAACTCGACGCGGCCGAGAAGATACTGACGATCGACCCAGTTTTGCACCTTTGCCAGAGCCGAAGGGGAAATATCGGTCCCGCAATAGGACTCGCAGTTTGGCGCAAGCCGACGCAACAATAGTCCGGAGCCGCAGCCGATCTCTAAAATGCGCGGCGCGTTCAACGCCCTTATGCGTTCGATCGTGCAGTCGAGCCATTCGCGCATCTCCGCTTCGGCAATGCTTTTTCCGGTGTAACTGCTGTTCCAGCCCGTATATCCGGCGTCGTCCTCAGTCTCGCCGGCGCCATAAGTCCGCTCGAACAATTCCTCCCATTGGGCTAAATGTTCGTTTTGCGTTTCGTCGAGGCGAAACTCCAAGGTCTGCTTCAGCCGACTATCGTCGGCGACCACATATCCGATTAACTTTTTGTCTCCGATGGCGTCTTCTCGTGCGACAACCGCCGCTTCACGCACCGCCGGATGGGCGGCGAGACGCGCTTCGATCTCTGCGAGTTCGATACGGAAGCCTCGAATCTTCACCTGGAAATCATTGCGTCCCAGAAATTGGATCGCGCCATCGGCTCGCCAGCGCCCGAGATCGCCAGTGCGATACATTCGCGTTCCTGCCACCGCCGAAAACGGGTCCTCCAGAAAACGCTCGGCCGTCAGATCTGGACGGTTCAAATACCCGCGTGCGATTCCAGCTCCGCCAATATAAATTTCACCCGACACCCCGATCGGACAGGGTTGCCTATGCATGTCCAAAATATAGATTCGAGCGTTCGAAATCGGACGCCCGATTGGGACATTGGTTGTCCCTTTCGGAACCGCATGACATTTGTAGAGCGTCGCCCAAATAGTCGCTTCTGTCGGTCCATATGCGTTGAATAAAGAATATTTTCGAGATAAAATGGCAGCTACTCTGCCATGCAAAACATCTCCAGCTGATATTATTACGCTCAATTGGCAAACGTTTTGGTCGTCTGGCAATAAAGCAAGGACGGCTGGCGGAAGCACAGCGTGCGTTACGCCGGTTTTTCCGATAATATCGCCAAGTTCGTGACCAGAAAGCTTCGTGCTCTTGATAAGTTGCAGAGAGCCGCCTTGGCACAAAGCCAAGATGAACTCGAAAGAGCAGGCGTCGAAACTGATCGACGCGAATTGAAGGACGCGCGAGGCGGGTCCGATCCCGAAAGCGCGCGATTGCGCCGCTGCGAGATTGCACAGACCGTGATGTTCGACCATGACGCCTTTCGGCCTTCCCGTCGAACCGGATGTGTAGATGACATAGGCGAGATGAGTCGGGGACAGGCCGACGCGCAGCGGGTCAGGGTCGACTGCGGGAAAATGCGCCCAAAGCTTATCGTCTTCAACGAGATCGAGAATTGGAAAGCGGGTGTCCCCTTTGTCCAGCAGCCCCTCGAGCGCCGGTGCGGCGCCGGGGCCTGTCAATGCCGCGACGGGGGCGCTATCGTCCAGCATATAGGCGAGTCGGTCACTCGGATATGATGGATCGAGTGGCACATAGGCCCCGCCGGCTTTCAATATTGCAAGCGCCCCGACAACCATCTCGAGGCTGCGGTCGACGCAAATCGCCACGCACATATCCGGGCGCACCCCGAGTTCTCTCAGATAATGCGCCAGTTTATTCGCTCTTTCGTTCAACTCCAGGTAGGTTAGTTCATCATTTTCATAAATGACGGCCGTCGCCGTAGGCGTTTTGTTCGCGTGCGCCTCGAACAGCTCATGTACATATTTTTCTCGCGGATGCTCCACCGCTGTCGCGTTCCACTCGACCAAAACACGATTCCGCTCGACGGCGTCCATGAATGTATAACTGAAAATGTTTCGTTCGGGGGCGTCGATGATCTCGTCCAATAATTTCTTATAGTGAGTGATCATGCGAACGATCGTAGATGCGTCGAATAGCTCGGTCGCGTATTCGATACCGCCCTCAATTCCAGAATCAGTTTCGTGGAGGAACAGCGTAAGATCAAATTTTGTCGTCACGCTCTCGTTCCCGAGCGGGGTCGACGTTACCCCGGGCAATGCGAAAGCCAATTCAGGAACGTTTTGCAACGTCAAAACGACCTGGAACATGGGCTGCCGCGACAAATCGCGCGTGGGTTGAAGCTCCTCGACCAATCTCTCGAATGGGAGATCCTGATGCTGAAATGCTTGAAGCGTTGTCTCCTTGACCTGCTTAAGCAAAGCCAAAAAACTGAGATCGGCGGAAACTTTCGAACGCATGACCAGCGTGTTTACAAAAAATCCGATCAGTCCCTCTAATTCTTCCTTTCGACGGCCGGCTATGCCCGAACCAACGACAATGTCGTCCTGGCCGGTGTAACGAGCAAGCAAGAGCTGAAACGACGCCAGTAACGTCATATAGATCGTGGCGCCGCAGCCTTGGCTTAAGGCCAACAGCGCAGAGGTCGTTTCTTT
This sequence comes from Methylosinus sp. Sm6, assembly GCF_019802345.1. Taxonomy (GTDB): domain Bacteria; phylum Pseudomonadota; class Alphaproteobacteria; order Rhizobiales; family Beijerinckiaceae; genus Methylosinus. The sequence continues at coordinate 3,489 of NZ_JAINDZ010000084.1, forward strand.
TGAAAACGTTAGTGGTTCAGTTGAACCTTTGAAGCTTTGCACTGCTGGACGCGGTCGATCGAAGGGAAGATGCAGTTCCGCCGGCGCCCCGTCGAGCTGTTTCTTCCAATAGCTGATCTGCCGTTCAAGCGTCTCCCCCTGGAGCCATTGTCGTTGCCATATCGTGTAATCGGCATATTGTATTGGCAATGCGGCGAGCGGCGCCCCCTTTCCGGCAACATAAGCGCTATACAGAATGCCGATTTCTCGAATAAGCACGCCGATCGACCATCCGTCGGAAACGATATGGTGCATGCAGATAAGCGCGATATGTTCGTTTTCGGAAAGTCGAATGAGCTTTGCGCGAAACATCGGACCCGTTTCGAGATTGAATGTCCGTTCTGCATCCTCGCGCGCCAGCCGCCGCGCCTCCATATTGCGATCCCGTTCGCTCAAAGCGCTCAGGTCGATTACGTCAAGCGTGAAATCGCCCGCAGCGTCGACGACCTGCGCGCCGTTTCCATTCACGAGGACAAATCGCGTGCGCAGGCTTTCGTGGCGTCGGATGATTTCACTCACGCTGTGCTCCAACGCGGCGATATCCAACGCGCCGCTCATTCGCAACGCCGTCCGCATATTATAGGCCGAGCCGACCAGACCGAGCTGTTCGAGAAACCATAGCCGCTCCTGCGCATAGGACAGCGGCAACGGTTGCGGACGCCGCTGCACAATGAGAGGAGGCAGAAGCGCCTGAGCGTTTTCCATGCGCTTGATTGCGCGCGCCAGCTCGCCGATGTTCGGTGTCTCGAACAGCTGCTTGAGCGGCAGATTAGCGCCAAACAGATCGTGTAGTCGTGCAACGACGCGCGTCGCCAACAGTGAGTGTCCGCCGAGTTCGAAGAAATTGTCGTTGCGTCCGACGCGTTCGACGCCGAGCAGCTCCGCCCAGATCCGCGC
>NZ_JAINDZ010000085.1 GCF_019802345.1 Methylosinus sp. Sm6
GGCGGCGGCCTGCGCCGCACCCGCCGCCGCGCGGCGGCGCGCGGCGGCGTCGCGCGCCTGTTGCGCGGCGGTGCGCCGCTCCTCGCAGCGCGCGCGATGGCTGGCCGTGGGCTCGCCGCCGAGCAGGACCGCGCGCTGTGCGCGCAGCGCGGCGACAGCGGCCTCTCGCTTCTGCCTCTCCTCGGCGCTGCGCGTTGCGGCCTCGCTGTCGGCGCGCGCTTCGACGCTCGCGCCGGCGCGCCGCTGCGATAGCTCGACCAGCGAGCGCTCCGCCTGCGCGGAGCGCTCGCGCGCCAGGCGAAACGCTTCGCCTGCTTTCGCGAGACGGCGCATCGCGCTCGCGAGATTGCGGTCGAGATCGACGGTCGTCAAATCGCAGAGCGGCAGAAAGGGCGCGAGCGTGCGATCGACGGCGCGCAGACCGTCCGTCGCGGCGTCTCGCGCAGCCGAAAGCCGCGCCGTTTCTTCGCGTGCTTCGGCCAGCCGCGTCTGCGCGGCTTCGCGCAGCCGGCGCCGATCGCCGATGGCGGCGCGCAGCCGATCGAATGTCTGGCGCAAGATTTCGATATCGCCGCGCAGCAGACGCGCGCGCTCGAGCGCGTCGTCGAGCACAGTGTCCTCGCGCTGCATCGCTTCGGCGAGAGCGGCGAGCGCGGCTCCCTCCTCGATGGCCGAAGGCTCGGCCGGCGACATGCTCGCGGGCCATTGGGCGCGCAGGCTTTCATAGCGCGCGAGCGCGCCGTCGATCTCGGAGCGCGCCTCGTCGCCGCGCCGTCTCGCATCCGCGTCGCGCTGGCGTGCTGTCTCGAGCCGCCCGTTCGACGTCGCGATCATCGTCTCGAGCTCGCCGATCTCTCGCCGCAGCGCGTCGCGCCGCGCGCGCAGATCGGCGATGACGGCGTCGGCCGCCGCGCTCCCATGCGCATGCGGATGCTCGCGCGCGCCGCAGACCGGACAGGGCGCGTCCGCAACGAGGCTGGCGCGCAGGGCGAGAGCCGCCTCGGAGACCGCCGCGTCGGCGATCTCGCCGAGCCGCTCCACTTCGCCGCGCCGCGCCTCGGCGAGACCGCGCGCGGCGTTCGCCGATGCGAGCGCGCGCCGCTCGTTGTCTTGCGCGACGCCCGCCGCCTCGACTTCGCGCGCCGCCCGAGCGAGATCGTCGCGGGCGCGCGCATGGCGCTGCGCCTCGGCGCCGAGCCGAGCGACGAGACGCGAGGCCTCGTCGAGCGCGCGCCGGCGGCGGCTCGTCTCCTCCTCCTTCATTTCGGCGAGCGCGCTGCGGCGCTGCTCGATCTGCGCGGCGAGCGCCGCGCTCTGCGTCTCGTCGGCGCGGTCGGCTTCGTCGAGCGCGGCGATCTCGCGGCCGGCCGCCTGCGCGACGGCGTCCAGCTCGGCGAGGCGGGCGGCGCCCTTTGCGAGCGCGTCGGCGGCTTTGCCGCGATCCGTGAGCGCGCGCTCGATCTCGCTCCAGCGCGCGTGTAGCGGCTCGGCGCCGGCGAGGCGCTCCAGGGCGACGACGGCCCCCGTCCGCTCCGCCTCTGCGGCTTCCAGCTCGGCGGCGACACGCGCCCCTTTCTCCTCCGTCTCGCGCGCTTTCGCATCTGCCTCGCGCGCGGCTCTGGCGGCCTCCGCCGTCTCGCGCTCGGCCGTGGCGATCTGCGCGTCGAGCCGCTCCGCCTCCGACCATTGCGGGCCGAAAGCTTCGACCATGGCGACGGCGGCATCGCTCGCGCGGACGGCGCCCGCCTCGGCGAGCGTCGCCTGCTCCAGCGCCGCGCCGGCGGCGGCGGCGGCGGCGCGCGCCGCCTCGTTCCTCTCCCCGGCCTGCCGGAGCGCCGTCTCGGCGGCGGCGCGTTGCGCGAGCGGCGCCCGCAGCGGCTCGGCGCGCTCCAGCGCGCGCAGATGATCGCGGGCTTCGTTCAGCGCCTCCAGCGCGGCATGCGCCGCGTCGCGGCGCGCGACGGCCGCCTCCAGACGCTGTTCCGCTTGCGCGATCGCCTCGTGACGGCGCAGCAAAGCGAGCGCGCCCTCGCGCTCGGGCGCGAGCGCGGCGCGCTCGTCTTCCGCTTCGCGACGCTCCGTCTCCAGCGCGGCGCGCGCCTCTTCGGCGAGCAGTCCGACCTCGTCGCGCCGGCGGCGCAGCTGCAGCAGCTCGTCCAGCGCCGTCTTCGCGCGCGCATGCACGCGCCGCGAAATTTCGCCATAGACCGACGCGCCGGTGATCTTCTCGAGCAGGTCGGCGCGCTCCTTCGAGTCGGAGCGCAGAAAGGCGTCGAAATCGCCCTGCGCCAGCAGCACGGTGCGGCGGAACTGCTCGAAGGTGAGATCGGTCAATTCGACGATCTTCGCCTTCACCGGCTCGACGCCGGAGGAGACGGCCGCGACCGGCGCGCCGGCGGCGTCGATGCGATGCAGCGAGCGGATGCGCTGCTGGAGATTGCCGGTCGCCCGCCCCCTCGCCCGCGCGAGGTCGCAACGGGCGCGATAGCGCTCGCCGTCGCGGCCGAGAAAATCCACCTCGGCGAAGCCGCGCCCGGCGCCGCGGCGCAGGATGCTGCGCGGATCGGCGGCGCTCAGAATCTCGCCGCTCGAATCGGGCACGCCCTCCTTCACGCCCTGCGCGGTCACGCGCGGAAACGCGTCATAGAGCGCGAGGCAGAGCGCATCGAGAATGGTCGATTTGCCGGCGCCCGTTTCTCCGGTGATGGCGAAGAGTCCGGCGCCGCGGAGCGGCTTCGCTTCGAAATCGATCTCGAAGCGCTCGGCGAGGCTCGCGAGATTTTCGCCGCGAATGGCGAGGATGCGCATCTATTCCTCCGCCGCGGCGGCGTGGAACAGCGCGAGATGCCCCGGCGTCGGCTCGATCTTATGAGCGAAGGCGAACGCCTCGCGGAAGAGATCGACCGGCTGGCGCTCGCAGAGTCGCAGCGTCGTCGCGGCCGGCGCCTCGGGGGCATGCCGCGGCCGCTCGATCGCTAGCGAAGCGAGGCGGATCGGATATTTTTCGGCGAGCGCGCCCAACTCCGCGTCGAGGCCGACGACCGGGCCCTCGGCCGCGACATTGAGATGCACGAAAGGGCGCTCGTCGATCGCGAGCGCGGGATCGAGGCCGAGCGCGGCGAAGGCCGCCTCCACCTCCTTCGCGGCGAGCACGCCACGCGCGGGCAGGCGCAGGCAGGGCGTCGGCCGCTCCAGCGGAACATGCTCGACCTGCGCGGCGCCGCCGTCGATGGTGACGATGGTGACGCCGTGATCGTAATCGATCTCGGTCTTGGACATCGGAAACAGCGAGCCGGAATAGCGCACGCTCTCGCGCCCCACCCATTGCGGGCGGTGCAGATGGCCGAGCGCGACATAGGCGACGTCCGGCGGAAACAGATCGGGCGGCACGGCGTGCTCGCCGCCGACGAGAATGCGGCGCTCGGCGCCTTCCGATTCGAGGCCGCCCGCCACATGCAGATGGCCGGTGACGACGAGCGGCGCATCGCCGATTTTGTCCCGCGCGGCGGCGATCAGCTCGGCATAGAGCGCGCGCGTCGCATGGACGATGGCCGAGCCTTCGACCTCGCGCTCGACGAGCGGCAGATCGGCGGCGCGCGGATAGGGAACGGCGAGGAGATGCGCCTCGACGGCGCCGCCCGGCCCGCGCAGCGGAACGAGATGAAGACCCGTGTCGATCGCGCCCTCGCGGCGGGAGATGGCTCCGACGCCGACCACATTGACGAGATCGAACAGCGCGCGCGGCGCCTCGATCCGCCCGCCCGGATCATGATTGCCGGCGAGGAGCACGATGGTCGCCGCTGGCCGCGCCGCGCGCAGCGCTTTTAGCGTGTCGTAGAGCAGCTTTTGCGCCTCGGCCGGCGGATTGAGGCTGTCGAAGATGTCGCCGGCGACGACGATCGCATCGACCGCGCGCGAGGCGGCGATGGCGACGAGGCTCGCCAGCGCCTTGCGATGCTCGGCCTCGCGCGGCCAGCCCTGCAATTGCGCGCCGAGATGCCAGTCGGCGGTATGAAGGAGTGTGATCGCCAAATCGATTCGCCACGGAGGGTGGAGGTGGATTCTAGCATGAAGCTCAGGCGGATGCAGGCGGGTGATTTCAGCCGGCTCGAGGTCGCTCCCGTCGTGGATTGCGCGGCGCCGAAGGCCGCGTATTTGAGCGATTGCCCGGTCCTGCCATTGTGTCCCGACAGCGCCGTGACGCTGTTCACCTGATCATGGTGATAGAGATAAGGCT
>NZ_JAINDZ010000086.1 GCF_019802345.1 Methylosinus sp. Sm6
AGGCTCATCCGAAAGCTCCGAGAAAACGGACGAGCGCGCGCATCCGCGCCGAAAACAGCGCAGGGGTGAAATAGCCGCCGGCGGCGCGCTTGGAGATTTCGCTCAGCGTCGGATAGGGGACGATGAGATTGGCCAACGCGCCGATCTTCAACCCTTGCGAGATCGCCAAGGTCCAGGGCGTGATCAACTCGCCGGCATTGTGACCGACGATGGTCGCGCCCAGCACATGCCCGCCTTTCGTCACCACGACCTCGAGGAATCCACGCGTCTCGCTCTCGGTTCGAGCACGATCATTGTCCACGAAATCGGCGCGCAGAATGCGAATATCGCCGCCTCTCTCCCGCGCCTGCGCTTTGGTGAGTCCGACTTGCGCGAGCTCCGGATCGGTATAGGTCACCCATGGAAAGGCCTTTGGTCGGCTTTTCGCCGGCAGCCGGAACAGCGCGTTGCGGATGATGATTCCGGCGTGATAGCTGGCGAGATGGGTGAATTGGAGCCCGCCGGCCACATCGCCGGCGGCGAAGATACGCTTATTGCTCGTGCGCAGCCTTGCGTCGGTCTCGACGCCTTTCTGCGAGTAGCGCACGCCAGCGGCGTCGAGCCCGAGATCGTCGACATTGGGCTTTCGGCCCGCGGCGGCGAGCAGATGCGAGCCTTCGATCGCGCTTTCTCCAGCGCCATTTCGCAGCACGATGGCGACGCCTTCGGCGCGCGTCTCGACGCGGAGAATGTCGACGCTCTCGTGAAGATCGATTCCGTCCTCGACGAGCGCGTCGCGAATGACGGCGGCGGCGTCCGGATCGTCCTTCGGAAGCAGAGGCCCGAGGTCGAAGACGCTCACTTCCGCGCCCAGGCGGCGATGCGCCTGCGCCAATTCGCAGCCGATCGGCCCCGCGCCGATCACCAGGAGACGCCGCGGCAGAACAATGTTGTCGAAGATGGTCTCATTGGTGAAATATGGCGCGCTGTCGAGCCCGGGAATCGGCGGGATGGCGGCGCGGCTGCCGGTGGCGATCACGAAGCGTCGCGCGCGAATGATCTTGCCGGCGGCCTCGACGGTATGCGGATCGACGAAGCGCGCGCGCCCTTCGATCACAATGCATCCGAGGCCCGTGAAGCGCTCGATGGAATCATGCGGCGCGATCGCATCGATGACGCCGTGAACATAGGCGTTCACCCCGTCGAAATCGACGTGCGGCTCGCCGGCTCGCACGCCGAATCGGCGCGCTCGCGCCACGGCTTTCGCCGCCTTCGCCGCCGCCAGCAGCGATTTCGACGGCACGCAGCCGGTGTTGAGGCAATCGCCGCCCATCTTCTGCGCCTCGATCAAGACGGTGCGCGCGCCGAGCTGCGCCGCGCCCGCCGCGACCGAAAGACCGGCGGAGCCGGCTCCAATGACGCAAATATCAGCCTGAATGTCATCGCTCATCGCGCCGCTCCCGTCGCGCTGCATGTCGCGCCGCCGAGAACACAAAAGCGCGAGCAATGGACGTGATTGAGGCTCACGGGGCGCATCGCCTCCGCGAGGGTCGCGCCCATCTCGAACGCCTGCGCGTAAGGCAATAGCGTGCAGGAGACGACGGTCGGCGTCTCGGCGCCCTTGCGCTTCAGAACCATGCGCGAGCGCGCGCACATCATCTGCTCCGGCGACTTTCCGAGCACGGTCCAGCAGCCTTCGCTGATCTCGGGCGCGTCGTCATCTTCCGCCAGCTCGGGGAACAGCACGAGCCGCGCCGGGTCGTCGGCGTCGATAGCGACGCCGAGCGCCTCGAACAAATCACGAAATCCCGCGCGCGTCTCGGCTTCGCCATCGCTCGACGCCATACGCGCCGCGACGGCGAGGTCGAAACGATTGGCGGCGAGCCAGAGCAATCCGTCGATGGCGGGCGCCCAGCTGTTCGGCCCGCGAATTTTCTCGTGATCCTCGGCCCGATAATGGTCGAGCGACACGCGGCACGCAAGCCGACCCGGAAAGCGCATGTTCAGCTCGCACAGAGCAGGCGCGACGCGCTGCATCGGCCGCATCGCATTGGTCAGCACGAGAACGCGATGGCCGGCGGCGAGACTGTCCTCCATCATCCCGAGAAGATCGGGATTCATGAAGGGCTCACCCCCGGTGAAGCCGATCTCGAGCGGCCCTTCGGCAATTTTCTTCGCCTCCTCCAGAAAGGCCCGGGCGTCCTCGCGCGTAAAATAGGCCAGGCTGTCGTTCCGGGGAGAGGATTCGATGTAGCAATCGCGGCAGCCGAGATTGCACAGCGTGCCCGTGTTGAACCACAGCGTCTCCAGGCGCACGAATGGCGCATGCGCACGCCTCTCGCCGCGAGCGGTGACGTAGGGATCGCAGAAATTCGCCGAAGCCGAATGCGCCCGAGAGGGATCGGCCGAGGGGGCCGCCATGCCGCAAGCGTCGAATTGCATCGGCTCGCTCCTCTCTCCTACCGCCTATTTCGTTCCCGACGGGTGAAATGTTTCACATATGCGTTTCAGACAGCCGTCCACAGCCAATTCCAAACAATGCTTCCGGCAGCGGTAACCTTTTTCGCTCTCGCAGCGAAATTCGGCCGTAGAGGAAGGGCTGCAAGCAGATGAACTTATCCATTGTCATTCCGACCCTCGACGCCGCCGCGACCCTGCCGCGAACGCTCGCCGCGCTCGGCGCGGAGGACGATATCATCGTCGTCGACGGCGGCTCCGACGACGCCAGCGTCGCGATCGCCCGCAAGTCCGGCGCGAGGCTGGAGGCGGCGCCTATGGGACGCGGTGTGCAGCTGCAAGCCGGAGCCGAGGCGGCGCGTGGAGACTGGCTGTTGTTTCTGCACGCCGATACGGTTCTGGAGTCCGGGTGGCGGGAGGCCGTCGAAATCTTCTGCGCCGATCCCGCCAACCGCTGGCGGGCGGCCGTGTTCCGCTTTGCGCTCGATGATGAGTCGGCGCAGGCGAGACGTTTGGAGCGCCTGGTCGCATGGCGGGTGCGGTGGTTGGGCCTGCCCTATGGCGACCAGGGACTGCTGATCAGCCGCGCCTTCTACGATCGCCTCGGAGGCTTTCGGCCGCTGACGCTGATGGAGGATGTCGACATGGCGCGAAGGATCGGGGCGAGACGCCTGACCGTCCTTCCTATATCGGCTCGCACCTCGGCGACGCGATGGCGACGCGACGGCTGGACGCGGCGCAGCCTGCGCAACCTCGCCTGCCTGACGCTCTACTTCCTCGGCGTTCCGCCGCATGTCATTCGGCGCGTCTACGGCTGACATGTCGCTCACACGCCATCTCGTCATTTTCACACGCTGGCCCCGATATGGCGCCGGCAAGCGCCGGCTCGCGGCCGAGATCGGAGCAACCGAGGCGCTGCGATTTCAGCGTACGGCGCTGTCATTGATGCTCCGCCGCCTCGGCGCTGATCTGCGGTGGACCACATGGCTCGCGGTCACGCCGGATCGCTCCGGGCCCTGGCCGGCGCAGTTCGGCATTCTGCCGCAAGGCCAGGGAAACCTCGGCCAGCGCATGGCGCGGGTCGCACGACTGCCGCCGCCCGGTCCCCTGCTGATCATCGGCAGCGATATTCCCGGCATAACGAGGGAGCGGGTGGCGCACGGCTTTCGCGCTCTCGGCGATCACACGGCCGTCTTCGGCCCCGCGACCGACGGCGGCTATTGGGCAGTGGGCCTGCGTCGTCGCCCGCGCTTCATGGCGCCGTTCGACAAGGTGAGATGGTCGACCGAGCACGCGCTCGCCGACAGCCTCGCCAATCTGACCGGATCATCGGTCGCGCTGCTCGACATGCTCGAGGATGTGGACGATGCGCGATCCTTCGTCCGTCAGCGTAGGCAAGGCTTGCTCGACACGCATTTCGCGCGGCGCTGACGGGATGGAGACATCGCCCCGCCGCTCATCGGGCAAGCGTCAGAAATCCACAAAAGTCCAATCGCATTCGCGCGCCGCGAGGTCGATCAAAGATCGCACTTTCGCCGACAGAAGGCGCGCGCTCGGATAGACGAAATGGATCGGCAGCGGCGCCGGCTCATAATCGGCGAGCACGACCGCGAGCCTGCCGGCGCGGACCAGCTCGATGATCTGATAGCCGGCGGCGATGGTCAGTCCGCCATTGTTCTCGGCATGCCAGATAGCGGCCTCGGCGCTGTTCGTCACATAGGCGCGCGCCGCGTCGACGTCGAAGCGTTCGCCATCCGGCCAGAAGCGCCAGCGGCCGGCCG
>NZ_JAINDZ010000087.1 GCF_019802345.1 Methylosinus sp. Sm6
AGCTGACCGGCTGCTCCAAGAAGGAGATGCGGCATGACCACGATCGCGCAAGACTATGCCGCGGAGCTGCGGCGCATATCGCGCTACCTCAGTCAGATCGGCCATTTCGCCGACTCGGATGAATTGCGGCTCGCCGCCGAATATCTCGAGCGGAGCGCGAAGGGAGTCGCGATCGACGGCGACGCGATCGAGGAGCGCTTCGACCCGGCGCAGATGGCGGAGCTCGCCGCCTTCGCGCAGGTCGTCGTCGCTCGGCAGACCGCGCTCTTCGAGACGTTTTTCGATCAGTTGAAGACGCAGCCGGAGCGGCTGCGCAACTTCTTCGATTTCGTCTGCGCTTTCTATTTGCAGCAGGCGGCCGTCTTCGCGGTGAGCGGCGTCCGACCGGGAGAGCGAATGCTGTCGCAACAAGATTTCGCGGCGACCGCGCGCGACGCCTGGATGCAGAGCGTGCTCGCCGACGCCGGCGCGCAGATGCGAGTCACGGGAGCGCAGTCATGACGACATCCGCGCAAACCCGCGCCATTCATGCGGCGTTGAAGAAAATGCCGCAGTTCACCGAGCAGGATTACCGCGACCTCCTAGCCCGCGAGTTCGGCGGGCGCAGCTCCTCGCGCCTGCTCGACACGCGCGAAGCGGCGCGGCTCATCGACATGCTCAACGGGCTCTCCGGCGGAGCCGCCATGCGCCGGCCGGCGGAGACGGCGAGCGGGCCCTATGCGCCGATCCTGCGCGCGCTGTGGATCGGCGCCTGGAACCTCGGCCTCGCCCGCAGCCGCGACGACCAGGCGCTGCTCGCCTTCGTCGCGCGGCAGACTGGCCTCTCGCACACGCGCTTTTTGAACGACCCCGGCGACGCCGCCAAGGCGATCGAGGGGGTGAAAAAGTGGATGGCGCGCGACGGCGGCGTGGAATGGCCGAAGGGCCGCGGCGAGGATTCGGCGGCGCGCAAGATGGCGCTGCTGAAGGCGATCGCGCGTCGCTGCTTCGAGACGAGCGCCTTCCTGCCCTTCGTTCCCGGCGCCGACTTCGAGCGCGCGTGGCCGAGCGACTTCGAGCTGTTCGGCTATCGCCAGGGCCTGCCGGCCGGCTTCGACTCCTACACCGGCGAGGACATCGACCGCCTCGCCGCCCGCCTCGGCGCGCGCCTGCGCGCCGCGCAGGACAAGCAGAAAAGAAAGGCGGCATGAGATGGCGCAGCATATGGAAATCACAATCCGTAATGACGCATTCGACGTCTCCGCCAAGATCGACAGTCCGGAGGCGGTGGACGAACTCGTGCGTCGCCTCTATCTCGCCCAGGACTCCGTGTGGCCGGGCACGCTCGAGGAGCCCGAGCTCGACGCTCCTCACGAGGATGAGCGCGAGCCCGAGTCCGTGCCGATCGAGCCGCCGGCGCCGCATCCGAGCGTCGGGAACGCGCCGCTCGCGCATGGCCTCTCCGCGACACAGCAGCGCGTGCTCGATCTCGTTCGAAGGTCGGGGAAGGCTCCGACGCCCTTGGAAATCGCAAACGCCCTCGGCATAGCGACGCAGACGGCGCGGAACATCCTGGCCGAGCTGCGCAAGCGGGGAGCGCTGTGATGCGAAAGAGACAGTCCTCGCTCGAGAAGATGACCGCCTGCGAGCGCTTCAACGTCGCGCATCCGATCGGCTCCAGCATCAAGGTCTATCCCGGCGTTATCGGCGATCGCTGCGTCGAGGTCACGATCATCGAGCCGGGCGCCTATGTGCTCGGCGGGCATACGCCGGTCGTGCAGGTGACGGGTGGACACGGCTGCATCGCGCTCACTCATGTGGTGCAGGCGTGATGCGCGGCCTCCTGCGCGAGGACGGCGGCTATGATCGCGGGGCGATCATGGCGCTGTCGCATGAGCGCTATCGGGCGCACGGCAATGGCTGGACCTATCAGGACTGCCTGCGCTGGGCGTGGCGGGTGGCGCAGCACGAGCGGCGGCTGCTCGCCGCCGGCCGGCTCGACGATCTCGGCCGCGTGCGCGACATGCGCGCGCATCACCTCGCGCGCCTGCGCGCGCCGATCGCAGCGAGGGCGGCGTGATGGCCCTGCCGACGCTCATTCTCGGCGCATTCAAGCGCACACGCGTCGCCAGCCTGTCGAGTGAGCGGCGTGACGCATTGGTGATTTCGACATTGACGCCCTGGGCAGGCTATCGCGGACACGATTTCCGCATGGATGTCCGGGACAGGCGAATGCTCGTCGCGCTGCTCTCCGTGCCCGGGCGAGTCGTGCGCCGGTCGGAAATGATCGACGCCGCCTACGGCGACGACGTGGGCGGAGGTCCGGAGAACACAAATAGCTCTCTGGGCACGATCCGACAGACTCTCTCCTTCGTCTGCGCGATGATCGGCGCTCGTCTCGTCCGGAGCAACGGCGGCTGGAGCATCGACCCTGCCGACGAAAGGGTCGCCTGATTGCAGGACGGGTATTCGTTCTCGTCGGCAGCATCATCGTGTGGCAGCCATGAAATCCATTTTCCTCTTATCGCTCCTTTTCCTCGCCTCGCCGGCCTCGGCGGCCGAGTCCTGTCATGTCCTCGAACAAGGCTTCGCGCCGCGCGACGATCTCGAGGCGATCGACGTGCGGCTGATCGACGGCGCGCGGGAGCGCATCGACTTTGCGGCCTATGTGCTGACATCGACGCCCGTCATCGACGCGCTCACCCGCGCGGCGCAGCGTGGCGTCGTGGTGCGCGTCTATCGCGACGGGCGCGACGCCCGCCAGCCGCGCAAGCTCGCCGAGGCGATCGACCGGCTCGCGGCCGAGCTGCGCGTCGAGATCAGATACAAGGGCAGCCCCGCGCCCTTCATGCATCTCAAATCATACACGGTCGACGGCCGCCTGCTGCGCACCGGCGCCGGCAATTTCACGCACGGCGGGCTCAAGCGCCAGGACAATGACCTCGTCGTCGTCGACTGCGCGAGCGCGATCAGCACCTTTCAAGCGGCTTTTGAAGCGATGTGGAGGCGATGATGCAGGACAAGCTCATAGTCGAGATCGACCCCGCCGAATTGGCGGTGCGGATGTGCGAGGCGAATTACGGTCTCACGCGGCCGATGGCGGACGCCCGGCAGGCGCTCGCCGCGATGACGCCGGAGGTGAGGGAGGCGTGGCTGCGATCGGCCAAGGCCGCCGCCGATTACTTCGTCGAGATCGTCAACGCCGCGAAGAAGACGCACTGATGCATACGCCGCCCGAAAAGAAGAAGCCGTCGATCGGCGCGGTGATCGAGGAGCTGGAGCGCATGCACGAGATCGCGCGCGGCGACTTCAAGCTCGTCGTCTACCAGAAGATGCACGTCGGCCATCTGCACGAAGCGCGGATGAAACATGCGATCGAGCTGCTGCGCTGGCTGAAGGCCAATGAGCGCATCATCAAGCAGAGGATGGCGCAATGAGCAGGATCGGCGTCTCGGATCACGCGCTCGTGCGCTTCCTGGAGCGGGCCGGCGGCTTCGATGTCGAGGCGCTGCACGCCAGCATGGAGGCGTCGCTCGCGCGCGCGGCCGCGGTCGCCGGCGCGCTCGAGCAGTCGCGCTACACGATCAAATGCGACGGGCTCATCTATGTGGTCGAGCATGGCGTCGTCATCACCATCGTCGGCGACCACGTCCGGATCGGATTCACGGCCGAGGAGCGGCGGCGGTGAGCGAATATCACTATCTCCCCGGCCTGCTGCGCGAGATCGCCGACGTCGCCGGCCTGCCGGCGGCGCTCGCCATCGCCGAGGAGAAGGGTGGCGCCCGCGTGCATTTTCCGGCTCGCGCGAGCGAGGCGCATTGGCTGGTGCGGCTCGTCGGGCGGGAGGCGGCCGACAAGCTCTGCGAGCATTTTCGCACAGCGCAGGGCGGCGCCCGCGAGCTCGTGCCGCTCGGCCCGCGTAATTTCTACGCACAGGCCCGCCGCAAGGCGGCGCGGCTCGCCGAAGAGGGCTGCTCGCGCGAGGAAGTGGCGCGGCGTCTCGGCGTCCATATCCGCACGATTCAGCGGTATCGCGCGCGCGGGCGCGACGAGGGCGATCCGCGCCAAGGCCGCTTGTTCTGAGCGTCGCGCTCGTCATAATAAGGGAGACGCGGCCATGAGGGAGACAGCTGTCTC
>NZ_JAINDZ010000088.1 GCF_019802345.1 Methylosinus sp. Sm6
CCCACGCCAATACGAGATAATACTATGCCTATCTTGAACCGGACAGCCGTGGGACAAGCCCGGCCATGACGGCGCTGCGCATACCAAGATGTGCATGCGGTAGCCCCTGAAGGGGGAGGGTAGCACCCTCCTTCCTGCGTTCACCCGATTGCCCTGCTCGCTTCTGAGGCGCGGCCGTCCGTTTTTCGCCGCCTTCATCGTAGATGAAAGATCGCGTCTTTCGATGGGGAGAGAATATGTCGTTCCGTCGCCGCCTCGTCCTCGGCCTCGCTCTCGCGCTGACCGCACCGCCGGCCCTCGGCCAATATTACACTTGGCCGGACGACCGGCGCGGCGCCTATGATCCTTGGGACGACGACCGCGAGGATGCGCGCCCGCAGCGCCGGGCGCCGCGCGAATACGACCGCGACCGCCGCCCCGCCCTTTCCGGCGCGGCGCGCGAGAATGGCGCCAGGGTCGCCGCTCTGCCGCCCGACGCCGATCCCAATTATTCGACGCCGGTCGACTATGACGATCTCATCGATCTGCGCCAGTCGCGCCGCCGCCTCGTCGACGACCGCACCGGCGAGACGCCGGGCACGCTCACCATAGACACGCGCGCGCGCCGGCTGCTTCTGTCGCTCGAGGACGGGCGGGCGATGGAATATGCGATCGGCGTCGGCCGCACGGGCTTCGCCTGGAAGGGCGAGGCGCAGATCGGCCGCAAGGCCTTCTGGCCCGGCTGGACGCCGCCGCCGGAAATGCTGGAGCGCCGGCCAGACCTGCCGCCGCATATGGACGGCGGGCTGGAGAATCCTCTGGGCGCGCGGGCGCTCTATCTGTTCCAGGGCAATAAGGACACTCTGTTCCGCATCCACGGCACCAATGAGCCGGAGAGCATCGGCCACGCGGTGTCCTCGGGATGCATTCGCATGCTCAATGCGGATGTGATCGATCTCTATCAGCGCGTCGCCAAGGGCGCGCGCGTCGTGGTGCGATAGCCCGGGATCACGCCGCCTGCAGCCGGCCGGCGTCCGCCTGCAGCCGCTCGAGCAGAGCGGCGATCGCGCCGATGCTCGCCATGCTGCGGCGGTTCAGCATCGGCTTCGGGAATTCGACGGCGAGCCGGCGCTCCAGCTCCAGCATCACCTGAATGGCGGCGAAGGGCGAGAGCCCGGCCGCATAGAGGTCGGCGTCAAGCGCGAGGCTCGCGACGCTCAGACGACCCTTGTCCTCGATGGCGCGGCGGATGGTCTCGATCATGGCGGCGGCTCCGAAATTCAATTGCCCCGCTCGCATCGGCGAGCGAGCGAACCCTAGCCGGGAGCGTTCGCCGCTTCTGTGCGCCGCCGCACATGCGGATTGCCTGCTCCAGCTTTTTTGACTGGAGCGAATTCTGATCGATCGGACGATTCGTTCGATCGGAAAGCGCTCTATATGCGCTCTCGACGACGGCGCCCCGGCCGTCGCTTTTTTTAAGGACGCGCCATGGCCGAACCGGCTCTGGCTCTGCCGCCGCCGCAGACGCGGCGAGCAGAGGACGACCTCCTCGCGCTTCTCATGGCGACGCGCGACCTGACGCTCGATCTCGCCGCGCCGCTGGAGCCGGAGGACATGGTCGCCCAGGCCATGGAGGAGGCGAGCCCGACCAAATGGCATCTCGCCCATACGACATGGTTCTTCGAAACCTTCGTGCTCGCGCCCTTTCTCCCCGCCTATCGCCTGTTCGACCCCGCCTTCGGCTATTGCTTCAACTCCTATTACGAGGCGGCGGGCGCGCGTCAGCCGCGGCCGAAGCGCGGCCTGCTGACCCGCCCGACGCTCGATCGCGTGCTCGGCTATCGGCGCCATGTCGACGATGCGCTGCAGACGCTGCTCGAGGCCGGCGCGCCGCAGGAGGCGCGGCGGCGGATCGAGCTCGGAGTCCATCATGAGCAGCAGCATCAGGAGCTGCTGCTCACCGATATTCTCGCGCTGTTCGCGGCCAATCCGCTGCGGCCGGCCTATCGCCCGGCGCGGCCGCGCCTCGCCGGGCGCGCGCCGGAGCCGATGCGCTGGCTCTCCTTCGCCGGCGGCGTGACGCCGATCGGCCATGGCGGGACGGGCTTTCGCTTCGACAACGAAGCGCCGCGCCATGAGGCGCTGATCGCGCCGTTCCGCCTCGCCGACCGGCCGGTCGCCAATGCCGAATGGCTCGAATTCATCGCCGACGGCGGCTATCGGACCGCGACGCTGTGGCTCTCGGACGGCTGGGACCGGGCGCAGCGGGAGGGCTGGCGCGCGCCCGCCTATTGGGAGCGGCGGGACGGCGAATGGCTGGCCATGACGCTCGAGGGGCTCGCTCCGCTCGCGCCCGACGCGCCGGTCGCGCATGTCGGCTTCTATGAGGCCGACGCTTTCGCCCGCTGGGCGGGAAAGCGCCTGCCGACCGAATTCGAATGGGAGGCCGCCGCGGCCCTGGCGCCCGTCGCCGGCAATCTGCTGGCGAGCGGCGCGCTGCGCCCGCTGGCGGCGGCCGAGCCGTTGCGCCGCCGCCCGCGCCAAATGTTCGGCGATGTGTGGGAATGGACGGCGAGCGCCCATCTTCCCTACCCCGGCTATGAGCCGCCGCCGGGCGCGATCGGCGAATACAACGCCAAATTCATGTGCGACCAGCATGTGCTGCGCGGCGGCTCCTGCCTCACGCCGCCGGGCCATATTCGGCCGAGCTATCGCAATTTCCTCTACGCCCGCCAGCGCTGGCAATGCTCCGGCCTGCGCCTCGCCGCGGAGGCGCGCTGATGAGCAACGCCCTCGCCTTCGCCGTGATCGCCGAGCGCAACGCCTTCGCCGCCGATGTGATCGACGGCCTGTCTCGGCCGAAGAAGCGGCTGCCCTGCCGCTACTTCTATGACGCCGCCGGCAGCAGCCTGTTCGACGAGATCACCCGCCTGCCCGATTATTATCCGACCCGCGCCGAGACGGCGATCCTCGAGGCCCATGCGGCCGAGATCCTCGACGGCGTCGACGAGGACACGACGCTCGTCGAATTCGGCTCGGGCTCCAGCCGCAAGACCGAGATCCTGCTGGAGCAGGCCGGCCGCCTCGCCGCCTATGCGCCGATCGATATTTGCGGGCAGGCGCTGGAGGAGGCGCGCGCGCGGCTCGCGCGCCGCTTCCCCGAGCTCGAGGTGACGCCGATCGTCGCCGATTTCACCGCGCCGCTCGCTCTTCCCGCCGAGATCGCCGGCCGGCGCGTCATCGGCTTCTTCCCCGGCTCGACCATCGGCAATTTCACGCCGGCGGAGGCGCGGCGCCTGCTCGCCGCCCTGCGTCTCGCGCTCGGGGCCGGCAGCCGGCTCGTCATCGGCGTCGATCTGAAGAAGGACCCGGCTCGGCTGCTCGCCGCCTACAACGACCCGCATGGCGTCACCGCCGCCTTCAACCTCAACCTGCTCGCGCGCATAAATCGCGAGCTCGACGGCGGCTTCGATCTCGACGGCTTTTGCCATCAGGCGATCTATGACGCGGCCGAAGGGCGCATCGAGATGCGCCTCGTGAGCCGCCGCCCGCAGGAGGCCCGCGCCGCCGGCCGCGCCTTCGGCTTTCGCCGCGGCGAGGCCATCCACACCGAAAGCTCCTACAAATACGCGCTGGCCGAGTTCCGCGAGACGGCCCGCGCCGCCGGCTGGTCGCCGCGGCGGGCGTGGCGGGACGAGGCGGGGCTGTTCAGCGTGCATGAGCTGATGGCGTGACGCGCGGGACGAAGGAGAAAATCCCGGGACGACGCGGGAAGGGGCGCATCACCCTCCCCTTTCAGGGCTACCGCATGCACACATCTTGGAATGCGCAGCGCCGTCATGGCCGGGCTCGTCCCACGGCTGTCCGGTTCAAGATAGGCATAGTATTATCTCGTATTGGCGTGGGTCCG
>NZ_JAINDZ010000089.1 GCF_019802345.1 Methylosinus sp. Sm6
CCTTTTTTTGCGCGCTGCGGATCGCAGCCTGTGCCAAATGATCTGTCGTGGAGTGCCATTTGATTTGGCGCGCTACAGCTGCGAAAATCTCACGCACGGGACTGGACAAGGGCAATATCCCTTGTCTATAAGCCGCACTCCGGCGTCCATGCGATGCCACGCCCAGGTAGCTCAGTTGGTAGAGCATGCGACTGAAAATCGCAGTGTCGGTGGTTCGATTCCGCCCCTGGGCACCACTCCCGCCTACGAAAATTCACGCTAGAATACAATAAATCAATAAGTTAGCGACCCGCTCCTGCGGAGCCGCCTTCGCCGGCTCTACGCCCGAATACGCTCCGACTTGCCTCCTCCTCCTTGCTGTCCCCTTGCTAGAAAGGGCGCTCGGCAATAGCCTTCGCTCCCAGCTGACGCGCTTCTGGCCGAATGGGAGAGCGGGTATGCGGGAGAAGATCACCAAGCGGACGGTCGAGGCGATCGAGCCTTCGGTGCGCGACGCCTTTCTTTGGGACAGCGAGATTCCCGGATTTGGCTGCAAGGTGACCCCTAAAGGGGGGCGCATCTACCTCCTGCAATACAGCCAGGGCGGTCGAGACCATCGCGTGACGATCGGCCGACACGGCGTCGAGTTCACCGCCGAGCAGGCGAGAAACGAAGCGCGCCGCCTACGTGGGTTGATCGCCTCGGGAGAAAATCCGGCCCAGGTCCGCTCTCACGAGCGATCCGTGCCGACGATCGCGGCACTGGGGGAGCGCTATCTCGAGGAGTATGCAGGGCTTCACAAAAAGCCTCGGCTTTGGCTCAAGACAAGCGCAACCTGCAAAATCACATCA
Organism: Methylosinus sp. Sm6; assembly: GCF_019802345.1. Taxonomy (GTDB): domain Bacteria; phylum Pseudomonadota; class Alphaproteobacteria; order Rhizobiales; family Beijerinckiaceae; genus Methylosinus. The sequence continues at coordinate 831 of NZ_JAINDZ010000089.1, forward strand.
AGCCGCTGATCGGCGCGCTGAAGGTCTCCGACGTCGAGCGCCAGGACATTTCTCGCGTCATGCGGGACATCGCCGCCGGCAAGACGGCAAAGGACGAGAAAACGAAGCGTCAGGGACGGCGCATCGTTCGCGGCGGGGAGATCGTCGCCAATCGCGTTCACGCGCTCCTTTCGAAAATGTTCCAGCTGGCCGAGGACTGGAAATACCGGCCTGCCGGCTCCAATCCATGCCGCGGCGCCAAGCGCTTCGCGGAGCACAAGGTCGAGCGCTATCTGTCGGTCGACGAGCTCGCGCGCCTGGGACGCGCGTTGAACGCCGCCAAGGAAGGCCGTCTCATTGTCGATCCAGACGCCGTGAAGCCCGCCAAACGCAAGCGGGGTGGTCAAAAAAAGCTCGGACCTCGCTCCGAAAATCCCTATGCGGTGGCGGCGATCGAACTGCTGTTGTTGACCGGATGCCGCCTCGGCGAGGTGCTGAACTTGCGGTGGTCCGACGTCGACATCGAACGTCGCTTTCTCCTGCTGCCGGACAGCAAGACAGGGGCGAAGACCGTCTACCTCTCCGAGGCCGCCATCAGCACCATAGGAAAAATCAGTCGGAATCCGAAATCGCTATATCTTTTCCCAGGAAAGAGCGCCGATGAGCCGCTTCGGTCTATCCGGGTGCCTTGGGAGCACATATGCAAAGCGGCGCGCCTCGAAAATCTCCGACTGCACGACTTGAGACACAGTTTCGCGAGCGTCGGCGCCGCCAGCGGCCTGAGCCTGCCAATGATCGGCGCGCTTCTGGGTCATTCGCAACCGACCACGACCGCACGCTACGCCCACCTCGCCGCCTCGCCTCTGCACCAAGCGGTCGACGAGATCGGCACGAAAATCAGCCAGGCGATGAATTTGCCCGCATGATCTTGCCGCGGATCACAGAACACAACCTTTCCAAAATTGTGGTCGAGAAGCCGAATCCCTTCGCCCACTCAAAGACCCCGATGCCCTCCACAGTATGCTATAGCCGCCGAGGCTACGCTTGTGCAAAGAGCGAGAGACGGCGGCGTTTGGCGATGAAAAGTTCGAATCGCTCGCGGTCGTATGGCGAATTCTTGCCTCCTTAGCTATCGCATGTTCTTATTATGTTCGATATGATATTGCTTGCATCCCTTTGTCGAGCACACACGACAGCCGCTCCGCCTGATCTCCATGGAACACCGCTTTACCCGCCAAGAACTCTATGACCGCGTCTGGTCAAAGCCGATGTCGCACTTGGTCACCGAACTCGGGACCACCACGGCGATCCTCAGCGCTTTGCTGCGACGTGCCGATATCCCAACGCCGTCGTCCGGGCACTGGATGCGGAAAGAGTTCGGAAAGCCCATAGAACAGCCCCCTTTACCGCCAACGCCATCTGGATGTGTCGAGCCGCTAGTGCTGGCTACCGAGAAGCAGGGGGTAAGGCGCAAACCTAAACATGTCACAGCGGATCCGGCGACCGCTCTCGGCGTGGCACAGAGAACGCCAATGGCCGAGCCTGAGAATCCTGTGCAGACCACGCCAAAGCCACGTCCGACACAACCGACCACAATGACACGAGAGGAGCTCTATAGCGCGGTGTGGACGACGCCGATGTCGCGATTGGCTGAGGAATATGGGATCAGCGGCAATGGTCTCGCCAAGATTTGCGATCGGGAAGATATCCCGTATCCGCCACGCGGATATTGGGCGCAGCATGCCGTGGGCAAAGCGCCGAAACGGACACCATTGCCGAAATCGAGCAGCGCACGCTCCATCACCATCGGCCCGACACCTTTGCCACCGCCTCCCATCGAGTTACCACCGGAGGTCAAGCAACAGGCGGACAGAGCCCGCGCGAGCGCATCCGCCTTTGTTGTGCCCGAGCGCCTTCTGAGACCACACGCGGTGATCGCGTCATGGCTTGCTGAGCATGAGGAAAAGAAGCGGCAGGCCCGCAACGAACGCGATCCATGGATGCGCAATCTGTACCGTCCGAGCGAGTTCACCGAAACGGACCGTCGCAAGCATCGCATTCTAGATTCGCTTTTCAAGGCGATTGAGCGCCAAGGCGGAAAGGTCGTGCGGGGAGAGCGAGGCGTCCTGTTTGCCGAAGTACTGGGCGAAAAGGTGGAGTTTCAGGTTCGCGAGAAGCAAAAGCAGGAACGGCGGCCTCTGACCGATGACGAGAAGCGGTGGCGCTCACCCGGCGACAACGGCTGGAAGAAGGAACTGGCGCCGACAGGATGGCTGGTTTTTGAGATCAAGACCTGGCAATGGCCGGCGGGTCTTCGACACCAATGGCTTGAATCCGAAAAGCAGCCAATGGAAGGTATGCTGCCGGACATTCTGGCCACTTTCGTCGCAGCCGGACCATTACTCGTTCAACAACGCAAGGATCGAGAGGCGGCCGAGCGCGAGCGCCATCTCGCCGAGAAGCTCCGTTATGAAGAGCAGCAACGGCGCAAGCGAGATGCTAACCGCTGGCGAAAATTCAGGGAGCTGGCGCAGGATTGGCGCGAACTCGCCACCGCGCGCGATTTCCTGATGGCATTGCGGTCAGTGGCCACCGATTCCTCCGTAGAGATCGATGGACGCTGCGTTGAAGAGTGGATCGCATGGGCGGAAGAGTGGCTCCAGCGGACCGATCCGACAGCCAATGGAGTCGATGCCGTCTTCAAGCAGGTCGCCGACGTTTCCGATTGGACCTACCGAGATTGACCGCCAAGATACTCAACATTTAGACCGATATGCTTTTTCTTCCTGCTCGCCCGGCCTGAGACTGCTCGCCGACGCGCCCGCGCTCGACCTTCGACGCATCGACGGCGAGACGATCCAGCTGAAGGCGCTTCGTGGGAAGGTCGTCTTGCTGAGCTTCTGGGCGACATGGTGTCCACCCTGCCGCCGCGAATTGCCGACGCTCGAACGTCTCGGGCTCCTCATCGATCCGCGCGACCTCGAGATTGTCGCGATATCGATCGACAAAGGCG
>NZ_JAINDZ010000008.1 GCF_019802345.1 Methylosinus sp. Sm6
GCCGCGCGCCGCCGCGCGGCGGCGGATGCGGCGCAGGCCGCCGCCGGTCGCGATCTCGTTCACGCCGCGCAAGCGCTCGACAGCGCGCAGCGGCAGGCGGAGGCCGCCGCGAGAGAATGCGTCGATGCGCTGGCGGCGGCGCAGATCGACGCAGACTCCGCGCAGGCGCTGCTGAGCGTCTCGGCGCAGGAGCGCATCGCGCTTCGCGCGCGGGTGGAGGCGGCGCAGGCCGCCGCCGCCGCCGCCGCGACCGAAGCCGCGGCGCGTTCGCGCGATCTCGACGAGGCGCTCGCCGCCGGGCGGCCCGAGGAGAGCGTCGAATTGCTGGAGGAGCGACGCGCGCAGGCCGAGGAGCGGCAGCAGCAGCTGGCGCGCCGCCTCGGCGAGATCGGCGCGACGCTCGCCGCCGACGACCTCGCCCGCGGAAAAGCCGAGACGCTTCGGCTCGAGATCGCCGCCGCGGAGGCGACGCAGAAGAGCTGGGCGGAGGTGGACGCCGCCATCGGCTCGGCGAATGGCGACAAGTTTCGCCGCTTCGCGCAGAGCGTGACGCTGGAGCGCCTCGTCGCCCTCGCCAATCGCCATCTCGAGAGCTTGACGCCGCGCTATCGTCTGGAGCGCTCGGCGAGCGACGTCGCCGATCTCGGCCTGCAGATCGTCGACCGCGAGCTCTGCGACGAGCGGCGCTCGACGCGCTCGCTGTCGGGCGGCGAGCGATTTCTCGCCTCGCTATCGCTCGCGCTCGGGCTCTGCAGCCTCGAGGGACGCGACTCTTTCGTCGACACGCTGTTCATCGACGAGGGCTTCGGCACACTCGATCAATCGACGCTCGACGTCGCGATCGACGCGCTGGAGCGCCTGCAGGGGCAGGGACGCAAGGTGGGCGTCATCAGCCATGTCGAGTCGCTGCGCCAGCGCATCGCCGTGCAGATTCGGGTGGAGATGCGCGGCGGCGGCCGCAGCGCGGTGCGCGTCGACGCGCGTTCGGCCGCTTTCGTGTGAGGCGGGGCCCAAGAGCCACGCGCGCCTATCCTCACAGCGCGTTGCGATAGGCCTTCTTCGAGAAGACGGTCATGAAGATGATCCACAGATCGAGCGGCAGCGACCAATGGTCGATGTAATAGAGATCGTGCTCGACGCGCGCGCGGATTTTCTCGGGCGAGTCGATCTCGCCGCGCAGTCCATTGACCTGCGCCCAGCCGGTGATGCCGGGCTTCACATTGTGGCGGCGGGCGTAGAGCGCGATCTCGCTCTCGTAGAGCTGGTCGTGCACGAGCGCATGCGGGCGCGGACCGACGAGAGACATGTCTCCGCGCAGCACATTGATGAGCTGCGGCAGCTCGTCGATATTGTAGCGGCGGATGAAGCGGCCGACGCGCGTGATGCGAGCGTCGCCGGCCGTCGCCTGAGTCACGTTGCGGCCGTCCTCCATCGTCGTCATCGAGCGGAATTTGGCGATGCGGAAGGGCTCGCGGTTGAAGCCGTAGCGGCGCTGGAAGAACAGCACAGGGCCCTGGCTGTCCAGCTTGATCGCCATGGCGACGAGCAGCAGCAGCGGCGACAGGACGACGAGGCCGAGCGCGGCGAGGACGACATCCGTCGCGCGCTTGGCCACGATCTCCAGCGCGTCATGCGGCCTCCCATTGAGATTGAGGCTGGCGATCGCGCCGATCTTGTTGACATGGGCGTCGACGAAACGGTCGAGCACGCGCTCGGGGCCGAGATGAATGGAGGCGGGCACACGCAGGAAGGCGGTGACGCAATTGTCGATCACATCGGGGCGTGACCAGGGCGCGAGGATGAACACATCGTCGGGCCGCAGCATGCGCGCCGAGGCCTGGGCCAGCGCCAGATCGTCGCCGAGCGCGTCGGGCTCGTCGCGCAGGGCGACGGCGGCGACAACATTCATGCCGCTCTTCCACGGATGGTAGCGCTGCGTGAACGCCTCGATCTCGCGCTCGAAGCCGACGAGGAAGACGCGCCGCGCCGACACGCCGCCACGCTCGGCGCTGCGCTTGACCAGCAGCACGAGGCTCGCGCGTTCGACGTAGATGGCGAACATGCCGATGGCGTAGAACAGCACGAAGGCGGCGCGCGAGGATTCTTCGGTCGCCTTGGCGAGAAAGCCGAACGCGAGCGTGCACAGCACGGCGACGGTCCAGAGCATGAAGCAACGCCAGCCATGTCCGGCGAAATCAAGGTAGTTCTTGATCGAATATTCGTGCCGCATGACATTGGACAGCACGAACAGGATCGCAGCGAACAGGCACAGACGCAGATTGGGGAGCGTCAGCCCGGTCGAGCTGTAGGCGAAGCTGTGATAGAGCGACTCGCAGCCGATCGCGCTCCACAGCACGATGGCGAAATCGAGCAGCGCCGCCATCACGGAGAAGGACGCCCGCACGAGAGCGGTGTTGTGTCCGGGCATGGCCTGCGACCAGCCGGAACGGCGTGCGGCGACATCCTGCTCGCCAGGGATGCGCCCGCCCTGCGGCGGGGACGGAATGGAAAGATCGGCGAAACGCGACACGGCCTGCCTCCAGCCCGATGATTCGGAGCCGTGCCGATTTGAAGCAAATTGCCGCAATCGGCCGGCGTTCGGCCGAAAGACTGCAAGCCATGCGCCCAGCGCCGGCGAAAGCATGCGGCGGCGTTCGGCGGGCGCGGGCCATGAGGAAACGTAAACTACTGGTATAAATGGCTATTTTTCAGCGAGGCGGGGCTCTGGCGGCAGAATCCCTCGGCCGCGGCGCGAGGAGCCTTCACAATGGCGTCATCCTGCCTGTAGACTATGGAAGGCATCGGGAGCTGGAGGGGCGGTCCGGCCGACTTATTCGAGAGGGCTGAGGTGAGCGTTCACTTTCGCCAGTCCATTGTCTCGCCGCAGGCCTGTCCTGCGCTGGTGCTCAACGCCGACTATCGGCCGCTGAGCTATTACCCTCTTTCGCTCTGGGGCTGGCAGGACGCGATCAAGGCCGTGTTCCTCGACCGGGTCAATATCGTCTCGGAATATGACAAGACGGTCAAAAGCCCGACTTTCGAGATGCGGCTGCCCTCGGTGGTCTCGCTCAAGTCTTATGTGCGGCCCTCGCGCCATCCGGCCTTCACGCGCTTCAACGTCTTCCTGCGCGATCGGTTCACATGCCAATATTGCGGCCAGCGGGACGATCTGACCTTCGACCATGTGATCCCGCGCTCCAAGGGCGGGGCGACCACTTGGGAGAATGTCGTCGCGGCCTGCTCGGCCTGCAATCTGCGCAAGGGCGACCGCCTGCCGCATGAGGCGCACATGATACCGGCCCAGCCTCCGTTTCAGCCGAGCGTCGCCGATCTGCATCGCAACGGCCGGCTGTTTCCGCCCAATTATCTGCACGACAGCTGGCTCGATTATCTTTATTGGGACTCCGTGCTGGAGCCCTGAAGGACATCTATGCTGCGCCGTCTCGTCGTGATCGCCTTCGGCTTCGTCATTGCCGCCGGGGCCGGAATGGTCTTTCTGCCGATCGCCGCCCTCTTCGACGCCTCGACGCGCGAGGCGGGGCTCGCCGTGATGATCGACGGCATTTTCGGAATGATGGACGGCGACATCGAGGCGAACGCTTCAGCGGCCTTGGCTCTCGGTCTGTTTCTCTGGGCGGCGGGTCTCGCCGTCTGCGTCGCGCCGCTCGGCTTCGTCGCGCTGATCGGAGAGGCGGCCGGCGTGCGCGCTTACGCCTGGTATGCGGGCGGCAGCGGAATTCTCGCGGCGGCCGCGCCCTGGATTGCCCGCGCCGCGCGCGGCTCGGCGCGGGCGGGCGAGATGAACGCCGCCGAGGCCCGATTCGCGCTGCTGTTCTTCCTCGCCGGGGCGCTGACGGGAAGCATCTATTGGCTGATCGCCGTGCGCGGCGCAGGCAGGGAGGCCCGTCGAGACCATAATTGAGGAATATATCTATGACTTTGCTTCGGCTCCCCGTCTCGCTCATGGTCTTCTACGCGGTTCTCTCCTCTGCGCGCGCGCAGAATGGAGACGACGATCGCTGGCGTTACGACGCGAGCGAAGACATGGCGTCCCTGGTGCGCGCCGCGTCCGAAGGAACCGATCTCGTCGGACGCTTTGCGTTCAATTGCCGGCTCCATTCGGGAGAGGTGGAGGCGACACTCCTCCTCGACAAAGCCGATCTGGCCGAGATCGGGGAGCTCATAAAAAGGGACGATTATCCGGCGTTCGAAATGCTCCCCGATCAGAAGGGCGTCGACTTCAAGATCGAAAGCAGTCCGATGTACGGCTGGATCTTGATCTTCAACGTCGACGCGGCGTCCGAATTCATGCGCTCCTTCGGGCGGAGCGGGGAGCTGCGCTATCGTCTCGACAAGACGTCGCGCCGCTATGGAACAACGGCCGGAAAAACGGATGCCGCAGCCTTCGTGGAGGCGTGCAGCAAAACATAGATCAGCGCGAAATTCCCCCGAGCACGCCGCGCAGCACTTCCTTCGCCACCTGCGTGCCGATGGAGCGCGCCGCCGACTGAACGGCGGAGCGCAGCGCGATCTCGCCGGTCGAGAGGCGCTTCGGGTTCGCTCGCTTGAACAGCCCGCCGACGAGACCGCCGAGCATTCCGGTGAGCCCGCCGCCGGAGGAGGCGCCGGCCTCGATCGGCGCGCCGCCGGCCGGCCCCGCGCCCGCCGAACGCAAATGGGTCTCGGCGCGCTTCTGCAGCACCTCGTAAGCCGATTCACGGTCGACGGCCGTATCATATTTGCCGCGCAAGGAACTCGCTTCCAGCACGGCGGCGCGCTCTTGCGGCGTGATCGGCCCGACGCGCGCGGCGGGCGGGGCGATCAGCACGCGGTCCACCATCTCCGGCTTGCCCTTGGCGTCGAGCATGGAGACGAGCCCCTCGCCGACGCCGAGTTGCATGATCGCTTCCGACGTGTCGAAGGCCGGATTGCGCCGAAACGTCTCGGCGGCGGCGCGCACCGCCTTCTGGTCGCGCGGCGTGAAGGCGCGCAACGCATGCTGCACGCGATTGCCCAGCTGGCCGAGCACCGTGTCCGGCACGTCCAGCGGGTTCTGGGTGACGAAATAGACGCCGACGCCCTTGGAGCGGATGAGCCGCACCACCTGCTCGATCGCCGTGAGCAGCGGCTTCGGCGCGTCTTCGAACAGAAGATGCGCCTCGTCGAAGAAGAAGACCAGCTTGGGCTTGTCGAGGTCGCCGACCTCGGGCAGCTGCTCGAACAGCTCCGACAGCAGCCACAACAGGAAGGTGGCGTAGAGGCGCGGCGCGCGCATCAGCTTGTCGGCGGCCAGAATATTGATGACGCCGCGCCCGTCGCGATCGACGCGCAGGAAATCGGCGATGTCGAGCGCCGGCTCGCCGAAGAATTTGTCGCCGCCCTGCGATTCGAGGCTCAGCAGCTGGCGCTGGATCGCGCCGATCGACGCGGGGGCGACATTGCCATATTTGGTCTGCAATTCGCCCGCATGTTCGGAGACGAAGGTCAGCGCCGCGCGCAGATCCTTCAGATCCAGCAGCAGCAATCCCTGCTCGTCGGCGACGCGGAACACCACATTGAGCACGCCTTCTTGAGTTTCGTTGAGCTCGAGCAGCCGCGCGAGCAGCAGCGGCCCCATCTCGGCGATGGTGGCGCGCACCGGATGTCCCTGCTCGCCGAAAATGTCCCAGAACACGACAGGAAAGCGATCCGGCGCATAGGCGAGGCCGATCTCGAGACAGCGGTCGACGAAGGCCTGGCGCGGCTCGCCCGGCTGCGACAGGCCGGCGAGATCGCCCTTCACATCGGCCAGGAACACGGAAGTCCCGGCGTTGGAGAAGCCTTCCGCGAGGCGCTGCAGCGTCACTGTCTTGCCGCCGCCGGTCGCGCCGGCGATGAGCCCATGACGATTGCCGAGCGCGAGAGTGAGATACCGATAGACGCCGTCATTATTGGCTCCGACCAGGATCTTGCCGGGAACGGCATTCGCATCTTCGCACATGTCTTCGCGCCTCTCGTCCGGACGGCCGCTCGGGAATCGGCCGGGCGCTCATATATAGCTCGAGAGCGTCGGCGCGGTCGCGTTTTCGGCGCGGGCGTGCCAGTCCTTTTCGCTGCGGCGCGGCGCCGGCCGCCACGACCTGGAGCGGAGGGGAGCAGCGACAAGGGAACCGGCGACAAGGGAACCGGCGACGCTTGGCGAACGCTGCTCCGCAGGCTAAGTTCCGCGGCGAAGAGAGCCTCGACGACGCTCCGCGGTCCGGCCGCCGAGGGCCGACGGGCGCATCCACGCCGACGCGGGGCGGCGGCAGGACACAAAAGCTGCGGCGCTCGTCGAATGGAGCGCGCTCGGCCCCTATCGTAATCGCTGATCGAATCGACGCGCGACAAGCACGACACGAACGAGAAAATCCACGGGAAGAACGCCGATGTCCAAGAGTTTCGCCAAGGGTTCGCAAAAGAGCCGCGCCAAGAGCGGCAAGCTTCCGAAGCTGCCGCTCCTCGCGATCGGCGGCGCGTGCCTCCTGGCCTTCGCCGCGCTCGTCGTCGTCACCAGCCTGAAGCCGCCGCCGCCGCCGGCCTCCGCCATCGGCGGGCCGTTCCGCCTCGTGGCGCAGAATGGCCAGGAGGTGACCGAGAAGGATTTCCTCGGCCGCCCGTTCCTCGTGTTCTTCGGCTACACGCATTGCCCCGACATCTGCCACGCCACTCTGTTCGAGATCTCGGAGGTGCTTCGCGAGCTCGGCCCCGACGCCAACGCCGGCGCCTTGTTCATCACCGTGGATCCAGAGCGCGACACGCCGGCGGTGATGAAAGATTATCTCGCCAATTTCGATCCGCGCATCGTCGGCGTCTCCGGCGACCGCGCGGCGATCGATCCGGTGCTGCGCGAATATCGCATCTATTCCAAAAAGGCCTCGGACGGCGCCGGAGATTACGCGGTCGATCATACGACGGTGGTCTATCTGATGGACAAGAACGGCCGCTTCGTCAGCTCGTTCAACATCTCCCGCAAGCCGGCGGAAGCCGCGCGCGATCTGCAGCGTTATCTTTGAGCGTGAGACGGCGATAGCGGCGAAAAGGCAACGCCTCCGATTTTTTTCGCAGGGCCCGCAGTTCGCTCTCGCGACGCGCGGGCCCTTTGCGTTAGCATCGCGCCATGCTTCGAATCACTCGCGATGGCATCGCCAAGACCGCCGGCTCCTCGGTCATTACCGTCTCGCATGCGGGCGAGACGATCGCCGTGTCTCTGAGGCGCTCGGCCGCCGCGCGACGCTTCACCCTGCGCGTGCGCTTCGCGGCGCGCGACGCCGTGCTGACGATGCCCTCACGCTCGTCTCTGCGCGAGGCGCGGGAGTTCACCGAGCGGCACGCCGCATGGATCTCCGCGCGCTTGCGGCGGCTGCCCGACATCATTCCTTTCGAGCATGGCGCGATCGTGCCGATGCGCGGCGTCGATCATCGGCTCACGCATCGTCCCGATGCGCGCGGCACGGTGTGGGTGGAAACCCATGATGTGAACGAGCGCGGCGACGCCGCATCGCTCCTTTGCGTCGCCGGCGCGGCGGAGCATATGCACCGCCGCATTGTCGATTATCTGAAGCGCGAAGCGCGGCGCGACCTCGAGGAGGCGGTCACCCGTCACACGCGGGCGCTCGGCCTGCCGCCGCGCGGCGTCGGCCTGCGCGACACGGTGAGCCGCTGGGGCTCCTGCTCGGCGTCCGGCTCGCTGAATTTCTCCTGGCGTCTCGTGATGGCGCCGTGCTTCGTGCTCGATTATCTCGCCGCGCATGAGGTGGCGCATCTCCAGCACCTCGATCATTCGGCGCGCTTCTGGGCGCTCGCCCGGCGGCTCTGTCCCGAGACCGAGCGCGCCGAAGCCTGGCTCTCGGCGCATGGGGCGCATCTGCACAAATATGGCGCTGCGGAATAGCGCGCGACGCCGCGCGGAGAGGCATGGCGATCCGAAATTCGCCACAAATATGAATCGGCCGTTCCGCGTCGCACAAATCTGTGCTATGCTCTAGCCTAATCCTTCGTCGGGATCGGTCCTTTCCGAGGTGACGCATGGCCGACGTGATTTTCTATGAAAAGCCCGGTTGCGCGAGCAATGCGCGGCAGAAAGCTCTCCTCGTCGCCTCGGGCCATTCGCTCGATGTGCGCAATCTTCTTTCCGAGCCGTGGAGCGTCTCCAGCCTGCGGCCCTATTTCGGCGAGACGCCGGTGCGGGATTGGTTCAATCCCGCAGCGCCGCGCATCAAATCCGGCGAGATCGACGTCGAGAAGATCACGCCCCAGGCGGCGCTGGTCATGATGATCGTCGACCCGATATTGATCCGAAGGCCGCTGATCAAGGTGGGCGGCCGCTGCGAGGCGGGGTTCGATTCGGAGCGGATCGGCGCATGGATCGGCCTCACGTCCAGAGAGAAGCGCGTCGACGACCGCTGCTCGCGCGCAGCGGCGGCGGCGCTGAAGTCCGACAGCGGGACGGAGGACGCCTCCCCGTCCGGCGACTGACGCGCCGCGCATCGGGCAAGTCGGGAGCGGGAGATGCTGTTTAGCCGAAGCGACGCGCCTGCGTGTCGCGCCTTCTTCGACGATCTGCTCGAGCGCTGCCGCGTTTTGCCGCCGATCCGGCTCGGCGTCGTGCATCCTTGCGACGCGATCTCGCTGCAGGGCGCGCTCGCGGCGCGCGACGCCGGCCTCGCGACGCCCGTGCTCGTCGCGCCGCGCGCAAAGCTGGCCGCTGTCGCCGGGGCGGCCGGGATCTCGCTGGCGGGCGTCGAGATCATCGACGCGCCGCACAGCCACGCCGCCGCCGACCGCGCCGTGGCGCTCGTGCGGGAAGGCGAGGTCGAGGCCCTGATGAAGGGCTCGCTCCACACGGATGAACTGATGGGCGCCGTGGTGCGCGAGGGCTCGGGCCTGCGCACGGAACGACGCATCAGCCATGTCTTCGTGCTGGACGTGCCGAGCTATTGCAAGCCGCTGCTCGTCACCGACGCCGCCATCAACATCGCGCCGACGCTCGCGGACAAGCGCGACATCGCCCAGAATGCGATCGATCTCGCTCATGCGCTCGGCATCGCGCGTCCGAAGCTGGCCGTGCTCTCGGCCGTCGAAACCGTCGATGCGAAAATCCCCTCGACGATCGAAGCGGCGGCGCTGTGCAAAATGGCCGATCGCGGCCAGATCACCGGAGCCGAAGTGGACGGGCCGCTCGCCTTCGACAACGCCATTTCGCCAGAGGCGGCCAGGGCCAAGGGAATCAAGTCGAGCGTCGCCGGCGACGCCGATATTCTGCTCGCGCCCGATCTCGAGGCCGGAAACATTCTCGCCAAGCAGCTCGTCTATCTCGCCGGCGCCGAGGACGCGGGCCTCGTGCTCGGCGCCCGCGTGCCGATCGTGCTGACGAGCCGCGCCGACGGCGTGAGAGCGCGCGTCGTCTCCTGCGCCCTGGCGCAGCTCTTCGCGCATCGGACCCTGGAGGCGGTGTGAGCGGAGTACTGCTCGCGCTCAATGCGGGCTCGTCCAGCCTCAAATTCGCGCTGTATGAGGCGGCGACGCTCGCGCCGCTGTGTCGCGGCGGCGTCGCCGGGCTCGGCGAGACGGGCCAGCCCGCCCATTTTTCCGCGCATGGTCCCGAAGCGGGCAAGCTTTCGGCGCTAGCCTCGCTCGCGCCCGACATCGATCATGAGGGCGCGGCGCGCTGGCTGATCGACGCGATCGCCGCGCGCCAGCCGGAGCTGGAGCTCGCCGTCGTCGGCCATAGGGTGGTGCATGGCGGCGCCGAATTCGACCGGCCGGTGCGGGTGACGCCGGACATTCTGCAGCGCCTTTCCGCCTATGCTCCGCTCGCGCCGAGCCATCAGCCGCATAATCTCGCGCCGATCCGCAGCCTGCTGGCGAGCCGGCCCGATCTGCCGCAGATCGCCTGCTTCGACACCGCCTTCCATCGCACGCAGCCGCGCCTCGCCCAATTGTTTCCGCTGCCGCGCGCCTTCGCCGAGCGCGGCGTCTTGCGCTACGGCTTTCACGGTCTCTCCTATCAATTCATCGCCGAGGAGCTGCGGCTACTGCGCGGCGAGCGCGCGCAGGGCCGCGTGATCGTCGCGCATCTCGGCCATGGCGCGAGCCTCTGCGCGATGCGCGGACTCACGAGCGTCGCCACCACAATGGGCTTCACCGCGCTCGACGGGCTGATGATGGGCTCGCGCAGCGGCGCCATCGATCCGGGCCTGCTGCTGCATCTCATCCTCGAGGAGGGCATGACGGCGAAGGCCCTGCATGAGCTGCTGTATAACGAGTCTGGCCTGCTCGGCGTGTCCGGAGTCAGCGACGATCTACGCGCGCTCGAGGCCGATGCGTCGCCGGCCGCCGAGGAGGCGATGGCGCTGTTCGCCTATCGCGCCGCGCGCGAGATCGGCTCGCTGGCGAGCGCGGTCGGCGGGCTCGACATTCTGGTCTTCACCGCCGGCATCGGCGAGAACTCTCCCGCCATGCGCGCGCGCATCTGCGCTTTTCTCGGCCATCTCGGCGTGGCGATCGACGCCGAGGCCAATCGTCGCGGCGCCGCATCCATCGGCGCCGCCGAAGCCGCGGCGGAGGTTCTGGTCCTCGCGACCAATGAGGAGGCGGTGATCGCCGAGGCCGCCCAGAGGCTCTGGCGCGAGGGCGCCGGGGAGCCCTGAAGCTCCGCGTTCTCGACATCCATCCCCGAGCATGGCAGAACCCGCCCCAGCAATTTCACGCGTGGCGGAAACAATGACGGATATCGCTGAACTCGAGACGCAGACATTGGCGGCGATCGCGGCGGCGGCGGACGAGGCGGCGCTCGAGGCCGTGCGCGTCGGCGCGCTCGGCAAGAAGGGCGGCATCTCGGCCCTGCTCTCGACGCTCGGCAAGATGTCGCCCGACGAGCGCAAGACCGAAGGCGCGAAGATCAATGCGCTGAAGGACAGGGCGGCCGAGGCGATCGCCGCGCGTCGCGACGTGCTGCAGGCCCAGGCGCTGGAAAAGCGTCTTTCCGCCGAGACGCTCGACGTGACGCTGCCCGTGCAGGAAACCGGGCAGGAGCTCGGCCGCATCCATCCGATCTCGCAGGTCATGGACGAGCTGACGGCGATCTTCGCCGATATGGGATTTTCCGTCGCCGAAGGGCCGGACATAGAGAGCGACGATTACAACTTCACCAAGCTCAACTTTCCGGAAGGCCATCCGGCGCGGGAGATGCATGACACCTTCTTCTTCGCGCCCGGCGAGGGCGGCAAGCGCAAGCTCTTGCGCACGCATACGAGCCCGGTGCAGGTGCGCACCATGCTGAGCAAGGCGCCGCCGATCCGCGTGATCTGTCCCGGCCGCACCTATCGCTGCGACAGCGACCAGACCCATACGCCGATGTTCCATCAGGTCGAGGGGCTCGTCATCGACGAGACGACCCATATGGGCCATCTGAAATGGGCGCTCGAAGAATTTCTGAAATCCTTCTTCGAGGTGACATCGGTGAAGATGCGCTTTCGCCCCTCCTTCTTCCCCTTCACCGAGCCGTCGGCGGAGGTGGATGTGCAGTGCCGTCGCCAGGGCGGCGACATTCGCTTCGGCGAGGGCGAGGATTGGATGGAGATTCTGGGCTGCGGCATGGTGCATCCCAATGTGCTGCGCAATTGCGGGCTCGATCCGGACAAATATCAGGGCTTCGCCTTCGGCGTCGGCATCGACCGCCTCGCCATGCTGAAATACGGCATGTCGGACCTGCGGGCCTTCTTCGAGGCCGATGTGCGCTGGCTGACGCATTATGGCTTTAGGCCGCTGGACTTCCCGACGCTGGCGGGGGGATTGAGCGGGTAGCGCAGATGGAGGCGAGGATGATGACCTTACCTGAAGTCGAAAAAGTCGTCACGCAAGTTCTACGAGAGCAGTTTCGTGATGAATTTTTGAGCTCCGATGTCACGCCGGAAGACGATTTCGATGGCGAACCTGTCATTCGTGTTCTGGCCCATCTCAAGAAGCGCGTCGACAACGTGGATGAGCTATACCAGTCGGTGAGCGCAATTCGTGACGTGCTCATCACAGCAGGAGACAGCCGTTTCGTATTTCTCGACCAGGACTACCCTGGCTCGGATGAGGAATACGAGGAAGAAGAGATCGATTAGGGTCCGCAACACATGACGATGGCGGAAGCGCTTTTGGACCTCGCGGAGGAACTCGCAGGAGGGGACATCGGGGGCTCCTCCGGCGACAAGACGCGTCGCGCGGTTGTTCGCAGGCGCGCCATAAGCACGGCCTATTACGCCGTTTTTCACGCGCTGACCCGACTGTGCGCCAAAGAGCTTGTTGCGGGCTCGCCGCCCGGCAGTCAGGAGTATGAGATCGTTTACCGCGCTCTGAACCACGGCTCCCTCAAAGAGGCTTTCAACAAGGAACCTCTGAGAAGCAATCCTGCACTGAAGGAAATCGGTAATCGCGTGATCGAGCTGCAAACAGCGCGCAACCTCGCCGACTATCTGCCGATCGGACGATTCAACCGGATTCGGGCCGCCGACGAAAAAATTCGTGGTGACGACGGTAAGATGAGGCCGCCGAGCATATCGTGCCGCAAGCTGGTTCAAGCGGCCCGATCGACATTGAAGCTGATAGCCGATCTATCGTCGGACGACCGGAGAACGCTGGCTGTCTATCTCATCCTCAAAAGTCGCACATGATGAAAGTCGCCAGACATCGGCGTCGCCAGCATGCTGTGCGGCCAGGAGGCGCCCGGCGCCACGCCGCCGCGCGCTGCGGAATGAACAAAAAGCTTCGAAAGCTCGATCAATGAAACTCACACTCTCCTGGCTGAAGGACCATCTCGAGACGAGCGCGACGCTCGACGAGGTCGTCGAAACTCTGACCCGCATCGGCCTCGAGGTCGAGCATGTGCACGATCCCGCCGCGCAGCTGAAGGATTTCGTCATCGCGCATGTGATCGAGGCGAAGCCGCATCCCAACGCCGATCGGCTGCGCGTCTGCATGGTCGATGCGGGAGCCGGAGCGCCGGTGCAGGTCGTCTGCGGCGCGCCCAATGCGCGCACGGGACTGAAAAGCGTGTTCTCCGCGCCCGGGACCTATATTCCCGGCAAGAAGATCACGCTCGGCAAGGGCGTCATCCGCGGCGTCGAATCGCTCGGCATGTTGTGCTCGGCGGCCGAGCTCGAACTGTCGAATGATCACGACGGCGTCATCGAGCTGCCGGAGGATGCGCCGATCGGCGCGGCTTATGCGAAATGGGCCGGGCTCGACGATCCGGTCATCGAGATCAATCTGACGCCGAACCGGCCCGACGCCGCCGGCATTTTCGGCATCGCCCGCGATCTTTCCGCGGCCGGCCTCGGAACGCTGAAATCCGCTCCGATCGAAAAGATCGAAAGCCGCTTCGCCATGCCGCGGCGCGTGACGCTCGACTTCGCCGAGGCCGACACGCATCTCGCGCCGCTGTTCGCTCTGCGCCTCGTGCGCGGCGTGAAGAACGGGCCGAGCCCCGCCTGGCTGCAGGACCGTCTGCGCGCCATCGGCCTTCGCCCGATCAATGCGCTCGTCGACGTCACCAATTATCTGACCTTCGACCGCGCCCGCCCGCTGCATGTGTTCGACGCGAGCAAGGTCGCCGGCGATCTCGTCGTGCGCCTTGCGCGGGCAGGTGAAAAACTGCTCGCGCTCGACGGCAAGACCTATGAGCTCGACGCACAAATGGTCGTCATCGCCGACGACAATGGTCCCGAGTCTCTCGCGGGCGTGATGGGCGGCGAGCATTCGGGCTGCTCGGAGGCGACGACCGACGTGCTGATCGAGACGGCTCTCTGGGATCCGACCAATATTGCGCACACCGGCCGCAAGCTCGGCATCTCCACCGATGCGCGCTATCGTTTCGAGCGCGGCGTCGATCCGGCTTTCGCCCTGCCCGGCCTCGAGCTGGCGACCAGGCTCGTGCTGGAATTCTGCGGCGGCGAGCCTTCCGACGTCGTCATAGCGGGCTCGGCGGAGGCGCCGGCGCGCAAGCTGCGCTTCCCCTGGAGCGAGACGAAGCGCCTTACCGGCCTCGACGTCTCGCGAGAGGATTCCGCCACGATCCTGACGCGGCTCGGATTCGAAGTCGAAGCCGCGCAGGATGAGGCGCTCGTCGCCATTCCGAGCTGGCGCCCGGATATCGAAGGCAAGGCCGATCTCGTCGAGGAGATCGCCCGCATCGCCGGCTTCGACAATATCGCCGCCGCGCCGCTGCCGCGCAGCGAAGGCGTGACGGAAGCCGTTCTCACCCTTCTGCAGAAGCGCACGCGCTTTGCGCGGCGCGCGCTCGCGGGGCGCGGCCTCGTCGAGGCCGTCACTTGGTCTTTCGTGCCGAAGGAGCAGGCGCAGGCCTTCGGCGGCGGCGGCGCGGATCTCGCCCTCGCCAATCCGATCGCCGCGGAACTCTCCGACATGCGGCCGAGCCTGCTGCCCGGGCTCCTCGCCGCCGCCGGCCGCAATTCTTCGCGCGGCTTTGCGGATGTGGCTCTGTTCGAGGTCGGCCAGATCTTCCAGAGCGAGGACGAGAAGGGCCAGAAGATCGCCGCGACCGGCTTGCGCCGCGGCCTCGCTCTGCCGACCGGCTCCGGCCGCCATTGGGCGGCGAAGGAGCGCCCGGCGGGCGTTTTCGATGTGAAAGCCGATGCGCTCGCGCTGTTGCAATCGCTCGGCGTCGCGACCGGCGGCCTGCAGATCGTCGCCGGCGCTCCCTCATGGTTTCATCCGGGCCGCTCGGGAACGCTGCAATTCGGCCCCAAGGCGATCATCGGCCATTTCGGCGAATTGCACCCGCGCCTCCTGCAACAGCTCGACGTCGAGGGGCCGATCGCCGCCTTCGAGATCATTCTCGACGCGCTGCCGGCGCAAAAGGCGAAGCCAACGAAGGCGAAGCCGAAGCTCGATCTCTCAGACCTCCAGCCGCTCTCGCGCGATTTCGCTTTCCTCATGGATCGCGCCGCGCCGGCGGGCGATCTGGTCAAGGCCGTGCAGAACGCCGACCGCGCGCTCATCGCAGATGTGACCGTGTTCGACGTTTATGAGGGGCCGGGCGTGCCCGAGGGGCAGAAATCGGTCGGCGTCGCGGTGACGCTGCAGCCGCGCGACAAGACGCTGACGGATGGCGAGATCGAGGCGCTCGCCCACAAAATCGTCACGGACGCAGGCAAGAAGGCAGGAGCACGATTGAGAGGATGACGATGCTGCGCATGATCCGGGTCGCCGCGGCGGCGACTCTCGCGGCCTTCTCCGCCGCAGCCGGCCCCCGTTCGATCGCCGATTGTGAAAACATTCAGGCGGCGGACGCGTATAACCAATGTCTCGCCTCCTTCGGCCCGGTCGCCTCCGGCCACAAGGCGCTGCCCTATGCCGAGACGACCGAAGCGCGCGTCGGCGCCCCCGCCGCGCGCGTGACGCTCGCCAAGAACCGGCGCGGACGCGCGCGTATCGTGCTCACGCCGCGGCAAAGCGCCGCCGACTGAGCCGGGCGGCGCCGCGCAGGGAAACGCCGATGAATCCAACGCCTGCGCGACGTGGAGGACGAACCGACGGGATCACCCGCCGCGATTTCGTCAATGGCCTGCTCGTCGACGGTCTCGTCATGAGCGCCGGCGGAGTCCCGGCGCGCGCGCTCGCCGGCGTCGGAACGGGCGGCGCCTGCGACGGCCCCATCGGACTCGACTCGCGCGTCCTGCGCGGCGGCAATCTTCCTTCGACTTTCCTCGTCTCGCATTGGCTGCGCGACCGCCGACTCGGCTTCCAAAAAAATGCGGTGACGATCGCGCCCGGCTGCGACGATGTCTCCGGTTCGTTTCCGATCGTCGAGAGCGGCGAGGGCTTCGACGCGATCATTGTCGGCGGCGGCCTCGCCGGCCTGTCCGCGGCCTTTCATCTGCTGCGCGAGCGCCCGTCCGCCCGCCTGCTGATCCTCGAGGCAGGGCCTTCGCTCGGCGGCAACGCCGGCCGCGACGAGGCCGCGCCGCTGTCGGGACCGGCCGCCACCGCCGGCGCCTATTGCGCGGCGCCCGCCTCCGATTGGCTGGCGGAGGTCTATCGCGCGCTCGGCGTCGATTGGGACGCGAATCTCGTCGAGGACCCGGTCGACAGCTTTTATCTCGACGAGACCGCGCCGGGCGTCGCGCCCGGCTATCGCGGCTGGAACATCGACACATTCGAGAAGGGGCTCTCGCGCCTGCCCTTCGCGCCGAAGGTTGTCGCCGATCTCGAGCGCGCGCGCCGGGCGATCCTCCTGCTCGGAGATGCAGGCGTCACCGATCCGGCCGACGAGAGCGAGCGCGAGCATGACGCGCTCTCCATGGTCAGCCTCGCGCATTATCTGCAGACGACGCTGGGATGCGATCCTGTCCTCGGCGAGTTCTTCACGGCCTACACGCTCACCGCTTTCGGCGGGACTGCGGCGCAGGTGAATGCGCATAGCGCGATCGGCTTTCTCGCCAGCGAGTTCCGGCGCCACGCGATCTTCACTTTCCCCGGCGGAACGTCTGAGCTGGCGCGCCGCTTTCAGGGTTGGCTCGGCGCAAAGGCGAATGCGACGCCGCGCATCGAGTCGAACGCGACCGTGCTGCAGATCGACCCCCACGCGGGGCAGAAGGGCGCGAGCCTCGTCTATTTCCAGGACAATGTCTTTCGCCGCGTCGAGGCGCGCCGGATCGTCGTCGCCGCATCGGCGCAGAGCGCTCGCCGGCTCGTCGAGCCGCTGGCCGACCCGGCGCGACAGGAGGCCTGGAGCCGAATTCATGCGGCGCCGATCGTCGTCGCCAATGTCGCGCTGCGCCGCGCGGCGCCGCTGCTGCAGCTCGGATTGGGCTTTAGTCAGAGCTGGTTCGGCGGGCGTCATTTCGTCAATTTCACTGTGGCCGATTGGGCCGGGGGACGACGCGCCGATCCCGAGCGTGCGACGACGCTCACCTTCTATGGCGGCTGTTCCGCCGAGCTCGACGCGCTCGCCGAGGCGCGCATGGCGCTGCTGCACACGCCCTTCGCCGATTATGAAGCGTCGCTGCGCAGCGATCTCGCGCGGCTGATGCGCGGAGCCGATTTCGATTTCGACCGCGATGTCGCCGGGCTGTTCGTCTATCGCTGGGGCCACAGCATGCTGCGGCCGCCGCCGAACTGGCTGTTCGAGGCGACGGCGAAGCCGGGCGGCGGCCTGGACCGCGCCGCCGCGCCGCGCCATATCGCCTGCGCGCCGCTCGGGCCGATCGTCTTCGCCGGCCAGCATGCGCAGGGCGCGCCCTCGGTCGAGAGCGCGCTCGCATCGGGCCGCCGCGCGGCGCTGCAGGCGCTGGAAGGCGCGCCATGACCAGCCGCCTCGCGCTGCTCGTCGTCCTTGTTCTTTCCACCTTGCGCGCAATGAGGCCTATCGCGCGCGCACGGCGCGGCTGATCCTGGGAGTGTATTGAGACGGCCGGCGCTGTGACCGCGGGGCCACAGCATGGGTTTTATTTTACGGTCCCGTTGACGCTCCCGTCGCGGCGGCGGACAAATCGACGCATGCCGCGATCGACGCATGCCGCGATCCTCGAAACGGCCGGGCCTCCATTGCCGCGCGATTCTCGCGTTGATTGCGACGCTGCTGTTCGTCTTTCAGGGCGCGCTGGTCGCATCCCTCGGCCACGCGACGCCCGCCGAGCGGCACGCGGCGATGACGGCGGGCCAGACGGAGGCGACGCTCTGCCTCGGCGACCTCGAACCCGCCGACGGCCGCACGACGCCGCACGACTCACATTGCGCGAGCGATTGTTGTGTGGGCGGGCGCGGTCCGTCCGTCGCGCAGGCGCATGAGACGCCGACGCTCGCCGTCGCCGAACCATTCGAGCCCGCCGCGCCGCCGCCCGCGCCGGCCGCGCCGGCGAGCGGCTGGGCCAGTTCCTGGTCGTCCCGAGCGCCTCCGGCGCGCTGACCTCCGGCCCCCGCACGCGCGGGGACGAGTCCGTCAGCCTCCGGCCCCGAGTGGACGTCCATGTCAGAATTTCGACGCCGATCGATCGGCGAATTATTCGCGCGCAACAAGCGCCAGCTCGCTCGCTTTCTCTCGCGCCGGCTCGCCCCCGAGGACGCGAGCGACATCTTGCAGGAAACCTTCGTGCGCGTCCTGCGCCACGACCGCATCGAGGCCATGGACGCCCCGCCCTCCTGGCTGCGGCGGATCGCGCTCAATCTGGCGCGCGACCATGTCCGCCGGCGGCGGACGGAGGCGAAATATCTCGCGTTCGGCGAGCTTCCCGAAAGCGCGCCCTGCGACGGCGCGCGTCCCGACGAGCGTCGTCGAGGCCGATGAGAAATGGCGGCCCCTCCATACCGCGATCGAAGGCCTGCCGCCGCGCTGCCGCGAGGTGTTTCTGCTCTATCTGCTCGAGAGCCTCTCGCTCGGCGAGATCGCGCAGCGGCTCGGCGTTTCGCAGAACATGGCGCAGAAGCACATGCGGCTCGCCGTGCGCCGCTGCCTCGAGGCGCTGCGATGATCATTTCCGCGTCCGCGCCTCTTTCCCGGCCCGCTCGCGCCTGCGCCGAGCGAGGACGCGGAGGGCCGCGGAATGACGAAAGAGCGACGCGACGTCCACGATCTCGCGATCGATTGGTGGCTGCGCCAGAACGACGGACCGCGGCTGACCAAGGCCGAGACGGCGGCGCTCGACGAGTGGCTCGCCGCGAGCGAGACGCATCGCGCCGCCTTCGACGAGGTCGCGAAGCTGTTCGGCCATATGGCGCAGCGCTGGCCGGGCGCAGGGCCGGTTCGCAGGAAACGGCGCACGAAGCGGCGGATCGCGGGCGCCGCCGGCGCGGCGGCGATCGCCGCCCTGCTGCTCTTCGCCGACGCGCCGACCTATCTCATGGCGGATCATTACGCCGGAATCGGCGAGGGCAGAGCGATCTTGCTCGAGGACGGCTCGCGGGTCGAGCTCGACTCCCGCTCGGCCGTCGCCCTGCGCTATTCTGGCAAGGAACGCCGCATCGCTTTGCTCGTGGGCGAAGCCTGGTTCGATGTGGCGCCCGACGCCTCTCGGCCCTTCGTCGTCGAGGCCGCGGGCGGCGCGGTGACGGCGCTCGGCACCGCCTTCGACGTCTGCCTGGAGCGTGAGACGGCGCGTATCGCGGTCGGCCAGCATCGCGTCGAGGTGACGAGCGGCGGGCGCGACATCCTCGTCGAGGAGGGCCGGCAGACCGTCTATGCGAAAGGCGCGGCCCCGCAAGCGCCCGCCGATGCCGATGTCGAGCAGCTCTCCGCCTGGCGGCGGCGCCAGCTCATGTTCGAGAACAAGCCGCTCGGCGACGTGGTCGACGCGCTGGCGCGCTATCGCCGTGGGCTGGTGCTGTTCGCCGATCCGGCGTTGAGAGCGCGGCGGGTGACGGGCGTCTTCCGCACCGACGATCCGCTCGCCGCCCTGCGGCAGATCGAATCCGCGCTCGGCCTGCATGCGATCTATTTGACCAGATATCTGATCATCATCAAGAGCTAGCAGTGTGATTCAGCCGATTTGACAGGGTGAAAGGGCCGAGCCTTTAAGGCTCGCTCTCGAAGCCCATCAAATTCGTCGACGCGAGTCACGAGCCGCTCGCCTCGCCCGCTGCGCGCAGCGTCACGCGGGCGATGAGGCCGTGCGGCTCGCGATCGACGAGCTCCAGCGCACCGCCCGCCTCCTCGAGCAAGGCGCGCACAATGGAGAGGCCGAGGCCGAAGCCGCCATGCTCGTTCATATTGCGCGCCGGCTGGCCGCGCACGAAGGGCTCGAACACCTTCTGCTTGTCCGCATCGGCGATGCCCGGCCCGTCGTCGGCCACATCGACGCGCACGCTTCCCGGCGCGGGCCGGTGGACCGAGATGGCGATCTGCCGGCCATGGGCGGCGGCGTTCTCGACCAGATTGGCGAAAATGCGCTGGAGATCGGTCACCGAGCCCCTCACCATGCGCCGGCCGCCGCTCTCATAGGAGACCTCGCGGCCGATGTCGGCGAATTGATCGACGATCGTCTGCAGCACGCTGTCGAGATCGACGACGCCTTGCGTCGGACGGCGGTCCTCGTCGCGCAAATAGACCAGATTTTTACACAGCATCGAGTCCATCAGCTCGGCGTCGTGCAGCATCTTGGCCCTGAGCGCCTGGTCCTCGATGAATTCGGATCGCAGGCGCATCCGCGTGATGATGGTGCGCAGATCATGGCTGATCGCGGCGAGCGCGCGCGAGCGCGCGGACATCATCGAGTAAATGCGGTCCTGCATGCGGTTCAGGGCCTTGGTGAGGTCGCGGACCTCCTGCGGGCCCTTTTCGGGCAGGAGGTCGCGAACGCCGGACTCGCACGGGAATTTTTCGGCCCGGCGGGCGAGCTCGACCAGCGGCGCCACGACGGCGGCGGACGCCCAGGCGGTCAGGATCGCCGCGCAGAGCAGAAAGAACAGGCCCGAGGTGATCCAGACGCCGGGCGAGGGAAGGAAGGGCCGATCGCCCGGAAGCGGATCGCCGCGCGGTCCCGGAGGCGGTCTCGGAGGCGGTGGTCCGTCGCCGGGAGGAGCGCCGAAAGCCGGCGGCGGCCCGGCTGCCCGTCCGCCCGGGGGCGGTCCCGGCTCGGGTCCCGCCGCCGGCCCGGGTCCGCCCCATGCCGGCGATACGAGAGAGATGGTGAGAAAGCCTCCCTTGCGCAGAGCGAGCGCGACGGCCCGGCCAGCGGGGTCCGTCGCGAACAGCTCGGCGGCCGGCCACAGATGCGCCCGCAAAGCGGTGAGCTGCGCTTCGGGAATCCCGGCCTCGGCGAGCGGCGGACGCTGCGCGCCGAGGGAAAAGCGCAGCCAGCGGCTCGCGCGCGACAGCTCGGCGAGAAGCTGCGCGCGGTCGGCAACCGGCGCAAAATCGATCGCCGCGGCCATTGCCGCCGCCGCCTCCCAGCGCGCCGCCGCATGGCCGTGGTGGTCCCGATCGAGGAAATTGAAGGCGATCGTCGCCGCGACATGGAACAGCACGATCGAGACCAGCACGAGAGCCGCGATCTGTCCGGCGAGATGATCGGGCCGCAGCCGTCGCCAGAAGCCTCTCACGCGCGCAGCACCTGCGGCGCGAACAAATAGCCCTCCGAGCGCACGGTCTGGATCAGCTTCGGGTTTTTGGGGTCGCTCTCCAATTTCTGCCGCAGCCGGCTGATCAGCACGTCGATGCTGCGCTGGAACGGGCTCGCGGTCGGTCCATGGGTGAGATCGATGAGCTGATCGCGCGTCAGCACGCGATTGGGCCGCTCGCACAGCGCATAGAGCAGGTCGAACTCCGCTCCGGTCAGCGCGATCTTCATGCCGGTCGGCGCCGTCACCTGATGCGCCATGATGTCGACGCGCCAGCCCTCGAATTGATAGAAGCGGCCGCCGACAGCCTCCTTCGCCTGCACGGCTGCGCGGGAGCGGCGCAGCACCGAGCGCACGCGCGCGAGCAGCTCGCGCGGATTGAACGGCTTCACGATGTAATCGTCGGCGCCCATCTCGAGCCCGATGATGCGATCGATGTCCTCGCCCTGGGCGGTAACGATGATGATCGGCAGATTGGGCCCGTCGCGCATTCTGCGGCAGATGGAGAGCCCGTCCTCGCCCGGCAGGTTGATGTCGAGGATCAAGAGGTCGAAATCGCGCGCGGCGAGCGCCGCGTCCATCGCGCGGCCGTCGGGGACCACCGCCGCCTCGATCTGATGCGTCGCGAGATAGCGGACGATCAGCTCGCCGATCTCGGCGTCGTCCTCGACGAGCAGAATTGCATCGGTCTTTGTCGTCACTCGTCCCCGCGTCGGGCTTTCTCTACAGCCCCCTCCCTCACCCTCCCCCGCTGAGCGGGAGTGGGGGCGGCCGACGTTTCGCGAACCTTCGATGAAACGTCGAGTCTGGGGAGGGGCGTCGAGCATCCTTCATTTTCATCGATGCAAGTCACTAGCGCGAAAATTTGTCCTGATTGTTTCCGCCGCGTCTCGAATTGCGGCGGGCGCGGAGGGCGCGCCCGATTTCGACCAGCCAGGCGCCGAGAGAGCGAGTTCGAGAAACATGAGCGACAAATCAGACGATATCCAGACATGGCGGCCAGACACAAAGGCAGCTCGGCGGCGGCCGCTCGTTTGAGCCGGCCCCGGCGCGAGAGTTTCGGGGAAGACCAATGGACGGCCCAATCCGCATGGCCACGCGCGCGGCGATCGAAACCAGCGAGGACGAGCCGCCGCCCGGCGCATTCGAGCGCGCTCCCTGGCGCACGCGCCAATCGGAGAGCGCGCGGCCCCTCCTCGAGATCGTGCCGCCCGCGCCGCAGCCGCGCTCACGCGGAGGCGAGAGCGCGCCGATATCGTCCTTTGATTCCTGCGCGCTCGAGGCGCGCATGAGGCTGCTCGAGCATCAGCTCGACTATGTGCGTGCCGAGATGCTGCATCTCGTTCATGAGCGCGATCTCATGATCTATTCGGTCGCCGGACACATCTATCGTCCCCTGCGGTGGATCGAAGCGCGTATCGCCGAGCGGCTGCGGTCATTGGGCGATGCGCTGTTCCGCCTTCCGCACGGGGCCTTTGCGAAGGCGCCGGCCGTGGCGGCGACGCCGCGCATTGCTCGCCCGGCTGCCGGGCGGCTCGAGGCGCGACGCCTGCTCGTCGACGTCACCGCCACCATTCGCAATGACGCCGGCACCGGCATTCAGCGCGTCGTCAAGAAAGTGACGCAGGCGCTCTATCGCGACGAGGCGCTGCCCATTCCCGCCATCGCCGTGCGCTGCGAAGGCGGGCGGCTCTTCACCTGCCGGCGCTTCGTCGCCACGCTCTGCGGCGGCGCCGCCGCGGAGGACGAGGAGGTCCGCATCGAGCCCGGCGATCGCTTCCTCACCCTCGCCGACAGCTGGAACGTGTTCGACGAATATGCCGGCGTCTTCGAGCGCATCCGCGAAGGCGGCGGCGCCGTCGTCTCCTGCATCTTCGATCTCATTCCGGCGCTGCATCCCTTCGCCTGCCACGAGACCACGCGGGCCCGCTATGACGCCTGGCTCGCCCGCGCGCTCGTCGAGAGCGACGCCTTCCTCGCCATCTCGCGCACGGTCGCGCAGGAGCTCGCCGATTTTATCGAGACGCGCCGCTTGCCGCATCGGCGCGGCCTCAATATCGGCTCCTTCGCGCTCGGCTCGGATATTTCCGCAGGTCCCGCGGCGGCGCCGCGGCCAAAAATCGCCGCCGTCGTCGGCGCCGCGCCCTTATTCCTCTGCGTCGGAACGATCGAGCCGCGCAAGGGGCAGCGGGTGGCGCTGCGCGCCTTCGAGACGCTGTGGCGGGAAGGGCGCGACGCACGGCTCGTCTTCGTCGGGAGGCGCGGCTGGTATGACGAAGCGGTGGTCGCCGAGGTCACGGGCCATTGCGAGCGCGGGCGCCGGCTGTTCTGGTTCGAGGACGCGAGCGACGACGAGCTCGCCTTTCTCTATGACCATGCGACAGCGGCGCTGGCGCCTTCTTTCGCGGAAGGCTTCGGCCTGCCGATCGCGGAGGCGGCGCGGCGCGGCCGGCCGACGATCTGCAGCGACATTCCGGTGTTTCGCGAGGTGGGCGGCGCGGGCGCGCTCTATTTCGCGGTCAATGAGCCGCCTGCGCTGGCGTCCCGCATCGCCGATCTCCTGGACGGGCGCGCGAGCGGCGATCCGAGCGCGATCAGCCGCTCCTCCTGGGCCGAGGCCGCCCGCCGCATCGCGTCGGTCATCGCCGAGGACGAGTGGAGCCACAGCCTCCCGTGATCGGAGACGATCATGGCGCCCGCGCCATTGTTTCGGCGCCGCCCGGCCCCGGTTCGGAAAAGCCCGGCGACACGCCGGACGACATCCGGACATTGCGGCGCGCGACAAGGGCCGCGGGCCGGGCGGCGCGAAGCGTGACCGCCCGGCCCGCAGCGCCGAGGAAGACCCCGAGGAAGACCAATGGACCTTGCCACCCGCATCGCCGTCTATCTGGCCTCCGAAGAGCGACAGCGCGAGCGCATTCGCAGCGCCTATGAGCTCGATCCGGTGACGGGATATGTCTACGCCAGGGCGAAGGAATTCTATTGGACCGTGACACGGGCGGCCGGGGTCTCGCATCGGAAGGAGCCGCCGCGGCGCGCCGACCCGCCGCCTCCTCTGGCCGGCGCCGTCGCCCCCCTGCTCCAGCGGCCGCGCGTGCTGATCGACGCGACCGCGATCCGCCGCTCGGGCGAGCGCACCGGGATTCAAAGGGTCATGCGCGAGATCGCCCGATGGGCGGTCGCGACCGGCGACGGCCTCCCCGTGTTCATCGAGAACGGGCGGCTGCACGCTTATTACCGGCGCGCCTCGCTTCCCGATGTGGTGGAGCCGCAGCGCGGCGACAAGCTGCTGATGCTCGACGCGAGCTTTCGCTTCGTCGACGAATATCCGGCGATCATGCGTCGCGTCGCCGAGAGCGGCGGCGAGACGATTCTCGGCGTCCACGACATTCTTCCCTTGCTCTATCCGGGCGCTTTCACCGCCGACTGCTTCCTCGATTTCCAGCGCTGGTTCGAGACTTTGGCGCCGCAGAGCGACGCATTCGTCTGCGTGTCGCGCAGCACGGCGCAGAGCCTCGCCGATTATCTGGCGGAGCGCGACGGAGAGGCGGGGCGGCCGCGACGCATCGGCTGGTGGCGGCTCGGGGCCGATTTTGCGATCGACGGGACCGAGCCGAGCCGCAGCGCGATCGCGATCGGCGCGGGCCGCACGCCGTTCTTTCTCGCGGTCGGCACGCTGGAGCCGCGCAAAGCCTATGCGGTCGCGCTCACCGCCTTCGAGCGGCTGTGGGCCGCGGGTCGTGACGCGCGCTTCGTGATCGTCGGCCGGCGCGGGTGGCGCTTCGAGGCGCTGGAGCGGCGCATTCGCGCGCATCCTGAGCTCGGCCGCCGCCTCCATTGGCTGGACGACGCCGACGACGCCTCGCTGCGCCATCTCTACGAACGCGCCCATGCGCTGATCGCCGCATCTTTTGCCGAAGGATTCGGCCTGCCGCTGGCGGAGGCGGCGTGTCATGGATTGCCGGCGATCGCCAGCGACATTCCGGTGTTTCGCGAGATCGCCGGCGAGCGCGCGACCTTCTTTCCGCCACTCGACGCCGACGCCCTCGCGGATTGCATCCGCTGCTCGCTGGAGGATCGCCGGCCGCGATCGCCGGGCCGCGTCGTGACCTGGCGGGAGTCGTCGCAGGCGCTGCTCGGCATGGTCCGCGCGGGCGCCTATCAATGGCGCCCCGAGCCTTCGGCGGAGGCCCCGCCCTTCGCGCCGGTTTGCGTCGCGGGCGCCGCTGCTTCATAGTTCCGCCGATCAGGTCTCGAGGCGGAACGGGGGACGATTGCTCGCGCGTGGCGACGAAGAGACAGACGAGGCGCGCGACCGCGGCGCCGACATGGCGCGGCGGCTACGCGCAATCCTCGTCGGCTCGCTCGGCAATCTGGTGGAATGGTACGACTTCTACGTCTATTCGGCCTTCTCGCTCTATTTCGCGCAATCCTTCTTTCCCGGCGACGATCCGCTCGCGCAGATGCTGTCGGCGGCGGGCGTCTTCGCTCTCGGCTTCTTCATGCGGCCGATCGGCGGCGCGCTGTTCGGCGAGATCGGCGACCGCCATGGCCGGCGCCGCGCGCTGACTCTCTCGGTGCTGCTGATGTGCCTCGGCTCGCTGATCGTCGCGGCGACGCCGACCTATGCGACGATCGGCGAGGCGGCGCCGGCGCTCCTGCTGCTCGCGCGGCTGCTGCAGGGGCTGAGCCTCGGCGGCGAATATGGATCGAGCGCGACCTATCTCAGCGAGATGGCGGAGCCGCGCCGGCGCGGCTTCTATTCGAGCTTTCAATATGTGACGCTGATCGGCGGACAATTGCTGGCGCTGCTGGTGCTGCTCGCGCTGCAGAGCTTCGTCTTCACGCCGCAGGAGCTGCGCGCCTATGGCTGGCGCGTTCCTTTCGCCATCGGCGCGGCGCTGGCGCTGTTCGCCTTTGTGATGCGCCGCGATCTCGATGAGACGCACGCTTTCGCCGCGACCAAGGCGCGCCGCAGCGCGCTCGCGGAGCTGACGGCGTTTCCGCGCGAGGCGCTGACCGTCGTCGGCCTGACCATGGGCGGCACGCTCGCCTTCTATGTCTACACGACCTATGTGCAGAAATTCCTGAAGCTGTCGGCGGGGCTCAACGACGCGCAGACGACATGGGTCAGCGCCGGCTCTCTGCTCTTCGCAATGTGTCTGCAGCCCGCTTATGGCGCTCTGTCGGACCGCATCGGCCGGCGCCCGCTGCTGCTCGCCTTCGGCGCGCTCGGAACCTTGTTCACGGTTCCGCTGATGAATGCGCTGCATGACGCGCGCGATCCTTGGATCGCTTTCGCGCTCGTCTGCGCGGGCTGGCTCATCGTCGGCGCCTATACCTCGATCAACGCGGTGGTGAAGGCGGAGCTGTTTCCCGCCGCCGTGCGCGTCACCGGCGTCGCCGTGCCTTATGCGGTCGCCGTGTCGGCCTTTGGCGGATCGGCGGAATATGTGGCGCTCTGGTTCAAGAACGCCGGCCATGAGAGCGGCTTCTACTGGTATGCGACCGCGGTGATCTTCTGCTCGCTGCTGGTCTATGCGAGCATGTCCGATACGAAGACGACCTCGCGCATCGATGCGGAGCGGCCTGAGTGAGTCCGATCGTCACGGAAAAAAAGGGCGGTCTCTTCTCTCGCTTTGCGGGAGAAGGGACCGCCCCACATATTACGCAGTTCTGCCTCCTGTCTATCAGGCCGCCGCGCCGCCGGCGAAGCGCGAGGACGGGGGCAGAGCGTCGGGACGCGCGAGGCCCGCGACCTCCCGGATCGCCTCGATCGGCGTATGCGAGAAGGATTCGACGCAGAGCGCGATCTTCGAGCTCGGCGCTCTGGCGACGAGCGCGGCGAGCCTTTCGCGGTCGAGCGGCTCGGCGTCCCAATAGGCGACGGCGAGGCTGCGCGTGACGATGTCATGCGCGGCGCGATGCTCCGGCGAGCTGCGCACGAAATGGCCATAGAGCAGATATTCGGAGAAGGAGCGCGTGCGGCACAGCGCGAGGAACCAATCGACTCCGGTCGCGGCCTGGATGGCGCGCGTCATGTCGCGCAGCGCGCTTTTGTCCCAGACGATCAGATTGCCGATGTAATCGTCGGCCGGGAAGGCGGTCGCGGGCTGGCCGAGCAGGCGATCGCAATTGCCGGTCCATTTGGCGTGCAGCGGCGCATCGGCCGCGATGGCGCCGCGCGCCACATAGAGCGGCGCGCGCGGACCGCCGGCATAGGCGCCGATGTCGAAATTGCGCATGATGACATTGTCGGAATCGACGATGCAGAAGCGCTCCTGCGGAAACTGCAGCGCCGCGGCGATCTTGATGATCTGCTGCACATGCCAGCCATGCACCGGACGCGAGCGGAACGACCACCAGACGCGCCGCCCGTTGCGCAGCAGAAAGCGCGGCGCCGGCCGCAGCCAGCGCGGCAGGAAGCGCGAGCAGGGCAGAATGATGCGCCGTCCGGTCGAGAATTTCGCGAACAGCGGCATGTCGTCGTCATTGACGATGACATAATGGCGTTCATAGCCTGAGAGGCGCAGGTCGATGCTCTCGCACAACAGCTCGAATTGCGCGAGATCGCCCCGATAGGTCGGCGTGATGAGCGCGATGCGTTTGTTCATGGCCGTCCCTCATCGCTGTTTCGCCAGACTGTCCGTGCCAAAATAAGACATTTCGGCGCGGGCTGCTGTCGGGTCGCAAAGGCGGGGCCGCCCGACCGTCCTGCTCATCGCCTGATCTTGAACTCGGCGAGATAACGAAGTCCGAACACCGCGAACAGAAAAGCGATCCAGCTCGGATTGGCGCGGTCGAAATAGATCGTCTCCAGCGCGTTCAGATACAGGCCGAACATCCATATCTGCAGGAACATCAAGGCGAGAGCCGGCTCGTCGCCGCGCGCGAGGACGCGGCGCGCGTCGCCCGCCGGCTGGACGATCAGCGCGGCGATGAGCAGGACGAGCCCCGGCAGGCCGACCGCCAGCACGGCGTCGAGATAGCCATTATGCGCATGGGCGGCGTTGCCGGCCCAGACATTGGTGTCGTCTCCGCCGAAGCGCAGCTCGGCGGTGTTCCAAAATGCGCCGAGTCCATGGCCGAAAATCGGCTTTTCCAGCGCCTTGGGCACGGCGAATGTCCAAATATCGATCCGCCCGGTGAAGCTCGCGTCGAGCGGCAGAGCGGCGGCGAGCGCCTTCATCTGTGGAAACACGACGCTGCCGAGACCGAAAACAGTGAGCAGCGCCAAGGGCGTGACTACGATCATCCACCAGAGGGCGCCATTGCGGACGCGCGCGGCGACGAAGGACAGGAGGATCGTCGTGAGACAGATCGCGGTCGAGCTCTTGCCGCCCGAGGCGAAGACGAAGACGAGCGACAGTACGAAAATGAGCCAGCCTTCGGTCGGCCGTCCGGCGCGCAGCACGAACAGGCCGACGAAGGAAAGAATCGAGAACACTGCGCTCGAAATATTCTTGTGTCCGAACAGGCCGCGCCAGTCGCCCGCGAGCTGCGGCTCGCCGATGTCGGTCGCCTGATGAATCGACAATTCCGGCAGGAACAGCACGCCGAAATAGGAGAGGCCGACGATGACGAGCGCGACGAGGCCGACGAGCCGCGCGAGCTCGGCGCGATCGCGCGGCAGCAGGAACAGAGCGAGGCAGCAGACCGCCGCGCAGATTTGCATGACGACGCGCTTCAGCGAGGTCGTGGGATCGGCCGAGGCGACGCAGGTCACGGCGATCCAGCCGGCGAGCGCGAGATTGAACGGCGTCGCCAGAGAGGCGAGACCGGCGCGATCGCTCCGCCAGACGAAGAAGGCGGAGGCCGCGGCCATCAGGCCGAAGGCCGCATAGAGCTCGACGTCGCGCCCGTCGGCGAGCTCCAGCGTGTCGGGCGAAGCGAGATCGCTGAACGGCTTGAAGGTGATCCAGGCGACGAGCAGGATGGCGCAGAACAGCGCCGCCCGCAGCTCGCGCTCGCCGAGGCCCGCCTCTTCTCTTTGTTCCGTCGGCCTCGCCGTCACGGGTGACGATAGGGTTGCGGCATCAGTCCGACCGACGCGAGCCAACGGCCGATGGCGACGCCGATCGGATGGGCGGCGGCGAGCGGATGCCGCCGCGCCGCCAGCATGCGCGAGGCGCGGTGCAGCGACATGGGCGTCAGCGCGACATTCTTGGCGAAGAGGCGCAGCCGCGCGAGGCGGCCCGGCGCCGCCAGACGATCGATGCTGTAATTGATCGCGCCGGTCGCGAGGCTGCGCTTCAACACCCAGGCGAGCGTGAGGCGGCCCGGCGTCACGCTCTCGTGAATGCGCGCCTCCTGCCGCCAATAGAAAGCGAAGCCGGCGCGCCGGCAGCGCGTGAAGAATTCGGTGTCGCCGCCGCCGAGAAAATTGAAGCGCTCGTCGAGCGCGGGCGTGGCCAGCCCCTCGAACACGCGGCGGGCGATCAGGCAATTGCCGGTTCCATAGATCATCGGCGCGGGTCCGCTCTCCATGAAGGCGGGCCAGAACACCGGATGATGGCGAAAGGCGGCGGAGGCGCCGTCCGGAAATTCCGGCAGCACCGGCCCGCCGACGATGTCGGCGCCATGCTCCTTCGCGGTCCGCACCATCTCGTCGAGCCAGACGGGCTCGGCGGTTTCGTCGTCGTCGATCATCAGGAGATAATCGGCAAGGGGAAAGCGCTCGCGCGCGAGGCGGAACGCCGCATTGATGGCGAAGACATTGCCCTGACGCGGCTCGACCGCGACGAGTCCTGCGATGCGCCCGCGCGCAAAGACGGCCGAGGCCACATCGACGCCGCGCCTCTCGCGCGCGTCATTGTCGACGACGACGACGCGGAAGACGATTTTCGTGGTCTGCGCCTCGAGCGAGCGCAGAGTCGCCGCCAGCATGTCGGGACGGCGGAAGGTCGGAATGCAGACGACCGCTTCGACGCGCGCAGCGTCGCAGTCGCGCGGCGCCGCTTCGGCGCAAGGGAGGGCGCGCGTCATCGCAGACGCATCAGCGTGGCGAGGGCGCTGCGCGCGGCGAGCGCCAGCGCGCCGGATCGCGTTTGGGATCGGCGGCGCGGCGCGGCGGCGCCGCTCGTCTCCGCCTCGCGCGCAAAGGCGGATATTCGCTCGAGCATGGCGTCGCGCGAGAGCGGCGAGGCGAGCGCGTGATCGGCTCCGGACACGATGTCGAGCGAGACGCCATCGAGCCGGCGCAGGAAGCGCCCGCCCGGGCCGAAGCAGAGATCCAGCGCTTCCCGCCCGACGTCGCGGTCGCCGTGAACGAGCAGAATGCGCACGCCGCGTCGCGCCAGCGCGGCGAAATTCCGGCGCGCCTCGAGCGCCTTGCCGCGTCCCGGACCGAGACGCGCCGCGCCGAGCAGGCCGCTGGCCTTGCGTCGCGCGAGCGCGGCGAAGATGGAGGCGAGCTTGCCGAGCGAGACCTCGCCGGAGGCGACGCGCGCCCAGGCGCGGGCGCTCATGGCCTTCGACACATAGGTCGAGGTGGCGCCGAAATCGGTCGTCAGCAGCTCGTCGATCATCGTCTCGTCGACCCGGCCGAACACTTGCGCATTGGCGAGCATCAGCCGTTCGACGCGGGCGTCGCGCAGCGCCGCATAGAGCGCGAGCGTCGCGCCGCTGCAGACGCCGAACACTGTCACCCTCGGCAGTCCGCGCGCTTCGAGGCAGTCGAGCGCGGCGACGACGTCCTCGGCGCGCTCCTCGCGATAGAGCGCCGAGCGCGGCCCGCCTTCGACGCGAGCGGAGTCGCCGATGCCGAGGCTGTCCATGCGCAGCGAGGCGACGCCCGTTTCGGCGAGCGCGCGCGCGTGGATCACCGCCGAGCGGCCGCAGCCGATGTGATGATTGGCGCCCGTGTCGAGCATCAGCACTGTCGCGCTCGGCGCCGCGCGCGGCGCGCACAGCACGCCGGCGAGACGGCCGTCCGCGCCGAAGCGCAGCGCCGTCTCGACGAAGCGATCGGTCGCGAATTCGCCCGCAGCCGGCGCCATGATCGGCGCGCGCCGCGCGTCGGCGCCGAGGAAGGCGACGATGGCGTCGAAATCGGCGAGGGGCGGCGGCGCCGGCAGCGGCCCCGGCGTCAGCGCCGCATAATCGGCGAACTCCCGCGTCTCCACCTCTGCGCCCAGCGCCTCGAGCCGGGAGAGATGATCGGCGATGGACCGGGCCGCCGGATCGCGCATCGCCAGGATGCGCGGAGCCGGCGCGGCGGGAAGGCAGGTGAGATCGATGGCGCGGATCGCCTCGCAGGTCGCGCGCGACAGAGCGAAGCCTTCGAGCTCGATGTCCTCGCCCTTCGGACTCGTCGGCGCGTTCGCCGTCGTGGCGAGCATATACGACATCGCCCCGAGCTCGCGCAGATAGGACCGCCCCTTCACGACCGGCGCAATTTCGACGAGACGCTCGACGCCGCCGACCTCGGCGGCGAGGCTCGCCCCGAGCCGCAAGCCGACGAGCGCCACCTCGCGCACGCCGATCGTCTCCCGCATCCAGGCGACGGCGGCGCGGATGGAGCCGCGCCAGCTATCGACCAGCGCGGGATCGTCGCCGTCGCCGAGCGAATCGCCTTCGCCCGGATAGTCGAAGCGCAGAGTCGGCAGGCCGGCGGCGGCCAGCGCGTCGGCGAGCGTCCGCCAGGACTGGTGCGCGCAGAGGCCCTCATAGCCGATCGAGGCGCACATCACGACGCCGCGATCGCCATCGGCATGATGAAGCCAGCCGAAGCTCGGCCCTATGGTCACCGCCGTTGTTCTGCCGATGTGGCTCGCGCATGTGCGAACGGCGTCATTCGTTGTCATCGTCGTGATATTCTCTACTCCGTCTCGGCGAATGGCAAAGCTCTGCTTTGCAAGCTCGATCTGTACTGTCGCGATTCGATGCAGAGACTTTCGTCTCGGCCGAGCAGAAGAAGGATTTGTGCCAATGATCATGCCGGCGCCGCTCGGATGCCTGCTCTGGCGCGGTTTTTGGAGCGGGCTCGCGGCTGGCGATCCGCCGTCCCCCATCGGGACAGAGCGGGATGGAAATCATGCGACGAGCGCCCTCACGCGCGCAAGCGACGGCTGCGCTTTCGCATGCTTTCGCAGCATTGCGGAAACTTTCGCGAGGTAGCTCTGGCGCGACAGGCGGCGACCGCCGCCCGCAAAAATCGAGGAATGAGACGCCCGATGCTCGCGAGGCAAACCGCCGTCTATTTTGCCGCCAATCTGTTCTCGGCCGCGTTCGGCCTCGCCAACACGATGATCTTCACGCGCCTCTTCGCCGTGACGGCCTATGGCGAGTATCTGCTCGGCTTCGCCTATGCGACCTTGCTCGTCTCCGTGCTCGGCAGCGCGCTGAAGCTCGCCATTTTGCGCGAGCAGGCGCGTGGCAGCGACATTCGCGGCGTCGTGCTCGCCGCTCTGCTGCTGTTTCTCCCGGCCGTCCCCGCCTTCTACGCCGGCGGCCGGCTGTTCGGCCTCGAGCCGGCGGTCGCCGCGACGGCGACGATGCTGGCGCTCGCCATGTCGCTGTTCGAGATCGGCCAGGACGTGCTGCGCGCCGAGCAGAAGACCACGCCTTTTCTGCGCGGCACGATTCTCCGCGCGCTGGCGGTTTCGGCGCTCGGCGTCGGCGTGGCGCTGGCCTCCGCCCATGGCGCGGCGCTGCTCGCCTCCTCGACCTGCGCCTATTTTCTCGCGGCGACGCTGTTCTGGCGCGCCGCCTGGGGCTCGACGCGGCCGCGCTTCGACCGCGCGCGATTTCGCGAGATCGCC
Organism: Methylosinus sp. Sm6; assembly: GCF_019802345.1. GTDB lineage: Bacteria > Pseudomonadota > Alphaproteobacteria > Rhizobiales > Beijerinckiaceae > Methylosinus. The sequence goes on from NZ_JAINDZ010000008.1 coordinate 32,844, forward strand.
CGCGCCGGCCTGCCCTTCACGCTCTCGATGTCGCTGATGGCGCTCGCCACTGTCGCCGACCGCTTTCTGCTCGCCGAGCTCGCCGGCGTCGGCGCTGCGGCCGAATATGCGGCGAGCCTCGACCTCGTGCGCCAGGCGCTGCTCATTCCGGCGATCAGCGTCTCGGCCGCCTTCGTGCCGATGGCCGTGCGCCTGCTCGCCGACGAAGGCGAGGCGGCGGCGCGCGCCGGGCTCGCGCGATCGCTCGAGCTGCTGCTCGCCGCGGCGCTGCCGGCCTGCGTCGGCCTCGCTCTCGTCTCGCCGCAGCTCGCCGACCTGCTGCTCGGCCCGGACTTCCGCCAGACGGCGCGCTTCGCCATGCCGGTTCTATCCATCGCCGTGGCGTTTCAAATTCTGACGCAGCAATACGCCCATACGAGCTTTCTGCTGTCGAACCGCAACCTCTTCTATCTGATCAACACCGGCTCGATGCTGCTGTTCAATCTGATCGTCTCCGCTGCGCTGATCCTGCGCTTCGGCCTCGAGGGCGCGGTGTGGGGCCGGCTCGCGGCCGAGATGTTCGGCTTCGCCAATGCTTATCTCTTGAGCCGCCGCGCTTTCGCGCTGCCCTTCCCGCCGGGCCGCATCGCCCGCGTGGCGGCGGCGACGGCGGCGATGGCGATCGTCGTCCGCGCTCTCGCGGGCGAAGCGGCCGAGATGGGGCCCTTCGCGGGGCTCGCGCTGCTGGTGGGGACCGGAATGATCGTCTATGCGGGATCAGCCCTCGCGCTCGATATCGCCGAGTGCCGCGCGCTCGCGCAGGGATCGCTGGTGCGGATGCGGGCGCGGGCGTCGCAGCCGTCCGGGTGAGGCGGGGCGAACGCAGGGCGATCGGATAAAGGTCAAAATTCCCAACCCTCGTCCCGAGCCGCGGCGGGCGGCGTCTCGAAGGACGGCCGTGGGCCGAAATTGCGGGAGCTGCGCGGTGGCCGTCCTTCGAGACGCCCGCTTCGCGAGCTCTGGACGAGGGTGATAGGGCTGCATTTCTTCCGTCGCGGGGAGATCGCGCCCTTTTCTCGGCGGCGCCGAAGGTTCTACAAGGGACGCGGCGCCTCGCGACCCGAGCGACGCCTGCCTCAGGGGAGAGACGAAGACCCATGCCACTCTACAAGATCGACGGCGTCGCGCCGCGCCTGCCGGCCTCGGGCCGCTATTATGTCGCGCCCGGCGCTCATGTGATCGGCCGCGTGGAGCTGGGCGAGGACGCCAATATCTGGTTCGGCTGCGTGCTGCGCGGCGACAATGAGTGGATCGCCATCGGCGCGCGCACCAATATTCAGGAGAACAGCATTCTCCACACGGATATGGGCTTTCCGCTGACCATCGCCGCCGATTGCACCATCGGCCATGGCGTCATCCTGCACAGCTGCGTCATCGGCGAGGCCAGCCTCATCGGCATGGGAGCCACGATCCTCAACGGCGCCAAGATCGGCCGCAACTGCCTCGTCGGGGCCAATGCGCTGGTCACCGAGGGAAAGGAGTTTCCCGACAATTCGCTGATCGTCGGCGCGCCGGCGCGCGTGGTGCGCATGCTGGACGAGGGCGCGCTGGCGCGCCATCTCGAATCGGCCACCCATTATGTCGAGAACGCTCGCCGTTATGCGAGCGGCCTCGAGCCGATCGCCTGACGCTCAGCGCGACACATAGATCGGCGCGGGCGCGCCGCCCCCGGCGATCGCCACCCAGAGATTGGGGTCGACCTGGGACTGGCGCTTCACGAAACGATAGGGCGTCATCGTCCAGGTCTTGACCGCGTCATTCATGTTGTCGAGGACGAATTCGCCGCGATTGGTGCGCAGCGTCAGCACCGCATGGCCGTCGCCATTGGCCTCCCTGACGACGGTCATCAGCAGCGCCTGACGGGGATAGCCGCGCTCGATCAGCAGGCGGCGCTTCGCCAGTGCGAAATCCTCGCAATCGCCCTTTCCGTCGGTCGGATAGTCCCATCGGTCGACGACGCCCCAATGATCCATGTCCGAGACCGGCTGGATCGAATGATTGACGAGAAGATTGACGCTCTGAATGTCCTTATAGGCCTTTGCGGTGAGGTCGATCTCGCGCGGCGCGCCGCCGCCGTCGCATTCGCCGCGATAGCGGCGGCAGAAATCGAGCCAGCCGAAGGGAATGCTGGTTTCCGGGCCGAGCGCGGCGTAGAGGAATTGCTCGCTCGCGCGGCTCTTTGCGCCGGGCGCAATATAGATTGCGCCGGAAAGCGCCAGAACCATCGCTGCTCTCGTTACGAAGGCGGACATCACTCGTCTCCCCGATCCGGAGACGAGAATAGTTTTGGCCTTTTTCCCTCCGTATAAGCCGACAGATCGGATTTTACGCGAAACGATTTAGATATGCGGACATTCGCGTGAAGGATGACTTTTGGTGTATGCGATGCGCGCAATTCGACGAATCCGGCGAATCGCCCTGGACACGCTCGCGCTTCGTCATGTCCGGCGGCGCGGGGCGACGGCCGCTCGTCGCGCCGCATCGCGTCGCGGCCACGGCGATCGTGAACGCGCCGGCGCAAAGAAGGTTAAAGCGGGAGCCGGGCCGAACCCGGCGAATAGGGGCGCGGCCTTGGTTCCGTCTCAATGGCGGAGCATAAGGCTGCGGGATTTGCTTCGCGGTTCGGCTGGAAGGTTCGATGGCGATGTTGCTGCGTGTCGGATTTCTGCGTATCGGATTTCTGCGTATCGGATTTCTCTTGGCGGCGTGCCTCTTCGGCGGCCTGTTTTCCTGTCCGCCCGTCGCCGAGCCGCTGGATCGAGCAGCGATGGAAAACCCGTTCGTCGCTCCGGTCCAGCCGCTCGAACGACGGTTCGAGGAGTGGCGGATGGCGCTCGCCCTCACGGGCGAGCAGGAGAAGCTGTTTCGAGCGATGGAGGGGTGTTTGCGGCTCATCGCCGAGGAGCGGGACGCCGCCGTCGTCGCCGCCGCCATCGAGCGCAATCGGGAGCCGCGTCTCGCGCTCGATCCCGGCGCGCCGCTGCGGGCCCGGGCCGACCGGCTGAGCCGCTATGCGGACAGTCTGCGCGCCCTCGCCGAAGCCGAGTCGTCCTTCTTCGCCTCGCTCTCCGAGAAACAACGGCGCGTCGCCGAAGATATTGTTCCCAAGGATGTGTTGAACCTGCGCGACCTCTTCCGTCGGCGCGGCCTTCGCCCGGACAAGAATGGCTAGTCGCTTGCGTCGGATGATTCGATGTGTTCCAGCGCAGAGCTCTGGACCGAGAGCCTTCGGGCTCGCTCTCGAGTTTCGAATTGAACCAGCCGCGATTCTACTCCGCCCCATGCGAGACGTTCAGATGAAGCTCTCTTCCCCGCCGGACCTGCCGGCTCTCGTCCGGCGCGGCGCGCGCGCGGTCCTCATCCTCACGATAACGGCGGCGCCGGCCATGGCGGCGCCAGACCGGCCCTCGGTCTCGCCACAGCAGGGCGTCAGCGTCGCAGGCCCTCGCCCGGAAGCGGGGCGGCGGCGGCTGTCGAAATATGAAGCGCGCAAAGCGCGCCACGCCTGCGCCGCCCGCGCGATGGAGCGGGGACTCGCCGGCGCGGAGCGCGAGAACTTCGTCGCCAATTGCTATTTCAGCCGCCTGGCCCACAGGGGCGAGCGCCAGCGCTGCCGTCAGGAGGCGGCGGCGAAGGGGATCGACAGGTCCGCGCTGCGCGACTTTCTGCGTGGCTGCGTCAAGGAGCGGTCGCGCGACTGACGCCCTTCGCGCGAAATGCTTCGGCTGCTCGTTGCAGCGAACCCGCTCCCTGCTGCGCGGGAGAGGGAGCGGATTCGGCGCTTCATAAAAGATTCGCGACGCGCCTCTCTGCCGCGAAGCCGGGGCCGCTAGCTAGCGCCGCACCACAAGCACCGAGCATTTGGCGTGGCGTACGATGGTCTTGGCGTTGGAGCCGAGCAGATAGGTGGACATGGCCGGCCGGTGCGAGCTCAGCACGATGAGATCGGCGCCCCAATCCTCGGCTTCGGCGAGCACTTCCGGATAGATCGCGCCGAAGCGCACCACCGTCGTCACCTGTTCCTTTGGATAGTCGAGCTTGGCCGCCGCCTCGGCGAGCTCCTGCTCGGCGGATGTGCGCAGCTCCTCGTCGAAATTGGCTGGTATGTAGTCGATGAAGGCCACCGGCACGAGCGACTGCACATTGACGAGCCGCACGCGCGCATTGCCGCCCCTGGCGATGACGAGCGCCTCGTCGAGCGCCTGACGCATCAGCTCGGGCTCGGTGAGGTCGAGTGGAACGAGTATCTTCGCAAACATGGCGCGCCCTCCTTCATTCGATGTAAGGCGCGGCCCGCGGCGTTTCAGGGCGCGGCCTCGCGCGACGCAATGTCGCGGTCGTCGATCTCCGCCTCGATCAGATCCCCGTCGCCGGGACGGGGACGAAACTCGGCGCGGCTCGCGGCGATCGCCTCGATCTGGCGTCCGACCTCCGGATTGCGTTGCGTGAAGATATGGAGGTCGTAAGCGTCCAGGACGAGGAGCTTGATCGGCGTCGCGGCGCGCACATTGGCGGAGCGGCTGGTCTTGCGCAACAAGGCGATCTCGCCGAAGAACTGCCCTTCGCCGAGGCGCACGGGGCCCTCGGGGAGCTCGACGTCCACCTCTCCGGCCGCAATGAAATACATGGAATGGGCGGGCTCGCCGCGGCGAACCACCAGGGCGCCGGCCGGCAGCGACTGCGCGCGAAGATAGCGCATGATATCGGCGATGGCGGAGGCGTCGAGCGCCGAGAACAGCGGCGCCTTGGCCACCATGCTCCAGGTGACGACGAAATCGCGGCGATGAATTTCCTCGGCGAAAGCGGTGGCGACGATGCCGACCGGCAGGCCGAGCATCACGAAGCCCATCACCATGGCGACGGCGGCGACGATGCGGCCGGCGGGGGTGATCGGCGTGACGTCGCCATAGCCGACTGTCGCTATGGTCTGAATCGCCCACCACATTGCCGCAGGTATGGAGCGGAACGCCTCGGGCTGGGCGTCGCGCTCGACCACATACATCGCCGCGGCCATGAACAGGACGACCCCGAAGAGGACGACGCCCGATGCGAAGAGCGCTCTGCGCTCGGTCTCCAGCACCGTCACGATCGAGCGTATGCCGGGCGAGTAGCGGGCGAGCTTGAAGAAGCGCGCGAGCCGCAGGATCAGCAGGATGCGGAGATCGGCGCCGAGGAAGACGGACAGAAAGGCCGGCAGGATCGCGGCGAGATCGACGATCGCCGAGGTCGAGGCGGCGAAGGCGAGGCGCGCCTGGAGCGGACGCATTTCGGCAAAGAGCGTGTGATCGGGCGCGCTCCAAAAGCGCAGCGCATATTCGATCGAGAAGGCGGCGACGGCGATGCATTCGACGGCGGCGAAGAGGGGGCCGAACCGCGCGGCCATCGCGGAGTCGGATTCGAAGACGACGGCCGCGATGGAGAGAATGACGAGCGTCACCAGCGCGCTGTGGACGATCCCCGCCGTCCGGTCGCCGACCCCGCCGCTGTCGAGGAGAAAATGGATGCGACGGCGCAGGCGACGAAGGCGCTGCGCTCGCGCCTCCTTCACTGCGCGGCCTTACACTGCGCCGCCCTGACGCGCAGCTGGTCCTCGATGGCGGCGAGCGCGGCGTCGAGCGCGGAGGCGTCGGGGCCGCCGGCCTGGGCGAGGTCGGGGCGTCCGCCGCCGCCCTTGCCGCCGAGCTTTTCGCTGGCGGCGCGAACGAGCTCGACTGCGTTGTAGATCTCGGTGAGATCGGCGGTCACGCCGACGACGACCCCGGCCTTGCCGTCGGCCGAGGCGTTGGCGATGGCGACGACGCCGGAGCCGAGCGCCTTCTTCTGCTCGTCGACGAGCGACTTCAAGTCTTTGGGGTCGATCCCGCTGACCACCTTGGCGAACAGCTTGATCCCGGCGATCTCGCGCACGGGCGCGGCGCCATTGCCGCCGCCGCCCATGGCCAGCTTGCGCTTGGCCTCGGCGAGCTCGCGCTCCATCTGCCTGCGCTCCTCGAGCAGAGCGGCGAGGCGCGCCGGGGTCTCCTCGACGCTGGCGCGCACCAGAGCGGCGACCTCGCGCAGCGCCCGCGAATCGGCGACGAGCTGGGCGCGGGCGGCCTCGGCGGTCTTGGCCTCGATGCGGCGGACGCCCGAGGCGACCGCTCCTTGCGAGACGATGCTGACGAGGCCGATGTCGCCGGTGCGCCGCACATGAGTGCCGCCGCAGAGCTCGACCGAAAATGCGTGATGCGCGTCGGCGGGGGCGTGGCCCATGGAGACGACGCGCACCTCGTCGCCATATTTCTCGCCGAACAAGGCGCGGGCTCCGGAGCGAATGGCGTCGTCCTGCCCCATCAGCCGGGTCTCGACCGGCGCATTGTCCTGCACGACCGCATTGGCGATGCGCTCGACCTCGGCCATCTCCTCCTCGCTCAAGGGCTTGGGATGGGTGAAGTCGAAGCGCAGCCGGTCCGGCGCGACCAGCGAGCCCTTTTGCGCCACATGCTCGCCGAGCACGCGGCGCAGCGCCTCGTGCAGAATATGCGTCGCCGAATGATTGGCGCGTATGGCGTCGCGGCGGGCGTGATCGACCTCGAGCTCGAGCGCGAGGCCCGGAACCAGCGCGCCTTCTTCGACGACGCCTTCATGCACGAACAATCCGCCGAGCTTTTTCTGCGTGCCGGTCACGCGAAACCGCACGCCCTTGGCGCGCATCTCGCCGATGTCGCCGATCTGGCCGCCCGACTCTGCGTAGAAGGGCGTCTGGTTGAGGATCACGGCGCCGCGGGCGCCGGCCTCGAGGCGGAAGCTCTCGGCGCCCTCGTGCAGCAGAGCGACGACGACGCCTTCGCTCTTCTCCGTGTCATAGCCGAGGAATTCGGTGAGCCCGACGCGCTCCTCGAGCGCGAACCAGACGGCTTCCGTCGCCGTCGCGCCGGACCCGGCCCAGGCCTTGCGCGCCTCGGCGCGCTGGCGCGCCATCGCCGTCTCGAAGCCGGTCTTGTCGACGCCTATGCCGCGCGAGCGCAGCGCGTCCTCGGTGAGGTCGAGGGGAAATCCGTAGGTGTCGTAGAGCTTGAAGGCGGTTTCGCCCGAAAGGCTCGCCCCGGGGCCGAGCGTCGCGGTCTCCTCGTCGAGGATGGCGAGGCCGCGCGCCAGCGTCTGGCGGAAGCGCGTTTCTTCGGTGAGGAGCGTGTCGCGGATCAGCGTCTCCGCGCGCGAGAGCTCGGGATAGGCCTGGCCCATTTCCGTGACCAGCGCCCCGACCAGCCGGTGCATCAGCGGCTCGGCGGCGCCGAGCAGCTGCGCATGACGCATCGCCCGCCGCATGATGCGGCGCAGGACGTAGCCGCGGCCTTCGTTGGAGGGCGTCACGCCGTCGGCGACGAGAAACGCCGAGGCGCGCAGATGATCGGCGATGACGCGATGGCTGGCCGCCTGCGGCCCGCCCGCGTCGACCCCGGTCGCATCCGCGACCGCGCCGGCGAGACGACGGAAAAGGTCGATGTCGAACACCGACTGCACGCCCTGCAGCAGCGCGGCGATGCGCTCGAGCCCCATGCCGGTGTCGATCGACGGCCGCGGCAGCGGAACCCGCTCGCCCGGCGCCGCCTGATCATATTGCATGAACACGAGGTTCCAGAATTCGAGGAAGCGGTCGCCGTCCTCGTCCGGGCTGCCGGGCGGGCCGCCGGCGACGCTCTCGCCCTGATCATAGAAGATTTCGGAGCAGGGGCCGCAGGGCCCGAGGTCGCCCATGCTCCAGAAATTATCGCTCGAGGCGATGCGGATGATGCGGTCGTCGGAGAAGCCGGCGATTTTCTTCCACAGGCCATAGGCTTCGTCGTCGTCATGATAGACGGTGACGAGCAGGCGGTCGCGCGGCAATCCCAATTCGCGACTGACGAGCGTCCAGGCCAGCTCGATCGCGCCGTCCTTGAAATAATCGCCGAAGGAGAAATTGCCGAGCATCTCGAAGAAGGTCAGGTGCCGGGCGGTATAGCCGACATTGTCGAGATCATTGTGCTTGCCGCCGGCCCGCATGCATTTTTGCGCGGTGGTCGCGCGGGCGTAATGGCGCTTCTCGAAGCCGGTGAAGACGTTCTTGAACTGCACCATGCCCGCATTGGTGAACATCAAGGTCGGATCGTTCAGCGGGACGAGCGGCGAGGAGGCGACTTTCTCGTGGCCATTGCGCGAGAAGAAGTCGAGGAAAGTCGTGCGGATCTGGTTGACGCCACTCATGCTGCTCATTCGGCCCGGGTTCGCCGCTCGTTCGGCGGCGACGCTCGGCCGGCCGTGGCCGACCGGGCGCGACGCTCTCGTTTCTCGCGCGGGCCGCTGGGCCGGCGCGAACCGAGCCCTTCTAAAGCATTTGCCGGCGAAGGGAAACAGGGCTTTCCGCGAGAGGAGGGAGGTTTGGAGCCGGGCTTCGGCTCATTCCTCCGAGCCCTCGTCGTCCTCGCTGGCGGAGTCGAGAATGCGGTCGGCGATGAGGCCGGCGTTCTCGCGGATCGAGGCCTCGATCCGCTCGGCGGCGTCCTTGTTCTGCTTCAGGAAGGTCTTGGCGTTCTCGCGGCCCTGGCCGAGCCTCTGGCTGTCGAAGGAGAACCAAGAGCCCGACTTGTCGACGACGCCGGCCTTCACCCCGAGGTCGAGCAGCTCGCCGACCTTGGAGACGCCCTCGCCATACATGATGTCGAAGTCGACCTGCTTGAACGGCGGGGCCACCTTGTTCTTGACCACCTTCACGCGCGTCTGATTGCCGGTCACCTCTTCGCGGTCCTTGATGGAGCCGATGCGGCGGATGTCGAGCCGCACGGAGGCGTAGAACTTCAGCGCATTGCCGCCGGTGGTCGTCTCCGGCGAGCCGTACATGACGCCGATCTTCATGCGAATCTGGTTGATGAAGATGACGAGCGTGTTGGAGCGGGAGATCGAGGCGGTGAGCTTGCGCAGCGCCTGGCTCATCAGCCGCGCCTGCAGCCCAGGCAGCACCTCGCCCATCTCGCCCTCGATCTCGGCGCGCGGCGTCAGCGCCGCGACCGAATCGATGACCAGCACATCGACCGCGCCCGAGCGCACCAGAGTGTCGGTGATCTCCAGCGCCTGCTCGCCCGTATCGGGCTGCGAGATCAAGAGCTCCTCGAGATTGACGCCGAGCTTGCGGGCGTAGACCGGATCGAGCGCATGCTCGGCGTCCACGAAGGCGCAGACGCCGCCCTTCTTCTGCGCCTCGGCGATCACATGCAGGGTGAGCGTCGTCTTGCCCGAGGATTCCGGCCCATAGACCTCGACGATGCGCCCGCGCGGCAGGCCGCCGACGCCGAGCGCGATGTCGAGCCCCAGCGAGCCGGTCGAGACCGTCTCGATCTCGACGGCCTTCTGATTCTTGCCGAGCCGCATGATCGAGCCTTTGCCGAAGGCGCGCTCGATCTGCGACAGAGCGGCGTCCAGCGCCTTGGTCTTGTCCACGGAGGTCCCTTCCACGAGGCGGAGATTGGCTTGGCTCACGGCGATGATTCCTTCTGGCACGGGTGAGGCGGCTGACGCAATAAAGATGAGGATCGGCGCAAGGACATCTTTGGCGGGAAGGTCGCGCTCGGGCCTCCCGCTCGCCGATGTCCCGTTCGTCGGGGAACATCGAACATCCGCATTGTATCTTATTTGTTCTCATCGCCAAGTTCTTTTTTTGTTCGCCCGCGACGCGGCGCGGGAGGGCGAAGAGAAGGCGGCGAAGCGAAGGCGGAGCCTTGTCTCGGGCCGCCGATGCGGCAAGAGTGGCCGGGAAAATGTTTTCCGGGAGTCTTCGAATGCGTTTGTTTCTGCTCGGCGCGGCTTGCGCGCCCCTCGTCCTTTGCGCCTGCCGGAGCCCTGAGCCGCAGGGGCGTTTCGATCCGGCGGAGGCCGCCTTCATCCGGCGCGAGGGTCTGGCGACGCTGAAGGGCCAGGCTTTCCTTCGCGATCCGCACGGCCATGTGGACGTGCGCTACGCCGCCGGCGAGGTGGTGCGCCTCATTCCGGCGACCGCCTATGCGCGGGCGCGCTTCGCGCAATTCTACGGCGACAAGAAATTCGTTCCGGCGCTGCAGGCGCAGACGCCGACGCAGGACCCGGACTATGTGGCGCATATGCGCATGACCAAGGCCGACCCCTCGGGACGCTTCGTCTTCGACAAGCTCGCGCCCGGCCGCTATTTCGTGGCGACGCAGCTCACCTGGACGCCGAACGGCCGCTGGCTCGCCGAAGGCGGCGCGATGTATGACGAGGTCGAGGTCACCGGCAAGGAGAGCGAGCCGATCCGGCTGATTCTCTCCGGCAATTGAAGCAGGAGACGTCCTTGTCGCTTCTTCTCGTCGTCGCCGCCGCGCTCGTCGATGCGCAGGACCGCGTGCTCGTCGCGCAACGCCCGCCCGGCAAGCAGCTCGCCGGGCTGTGGGAGTTTCCGGGCGGCAAGCTCGACCCCGGCGAGCGGCCCGAGGAGGCGCTGGTGCGCGAGCTCGCCGAGGAGCTGGGCGTGATCGTGGAGGCGCGCGACCTCGCGCCGCTGACGTTCGCCAGCCACGCCTATGAGGCGTTCCATCTCTTGATGCCGCTCTATCTCTGCCGGCGCTGGCGCGGCGAGCCGCAGTCGCGCGAGGGGCAGGCGCTCGCCTGGGCGCGGCCGAGCGAATTGGACGCTGCGCGAATGCCGCCCGCCGACGCGCCGCTGATCGCGCCGCTCGTCGCGTTGCTCGGATGAGCGGGACGGCGTCGGCGAGAGCGCGGAGCGGACAGATCGTCGGCGCTACAAAGGCAGGTTCTTCCAATCACGCTTGGCGATGCGCGCATGGTGAATGCGGATCGCCGTCTCGACCTCGTGGAATGTCTCTGAGCCCGAGATCGCGTCATAGAACCCCATTTTCCGCGCGACAGCTTCGAGTTCGAAGCACCAATAGAGCGACATCAGCGGATTGACGAATAATTCCGAGCCCCGCGTTCGCTCGGTCGCATGCCGGTCGCCGAAGTCGCCGCGCAGCGCCGATGCGATCGAATTGGCGACGATGCTTTTCGAGCGCGGCTGGCGCGCGTTCAGGAAATCGACGGCGTCCAGCAGAGCGTCCCCTTCCGGCGTGCCGGCCGAGACGGAAACGCAGCCGAGAAAGCCGCCGGAACGGATCAACTCGGCTGTATTCTCCAGAAAGGAGTGATGGCAGACGCCGTGAAAAAGATCGACGCCGAAGCCGAGGCAAACGAGGAACTTGCGCGGGCATGCCGTCTCATTGGCCGCCACGATCGACAGGGCGTCCTCTTCGATCGTGCCGAGCGCCGCCTCGTCTCCTTTCATCAGACTGTCGGTTCCGCCGTCGACGAGGATGAGCGTGTCGACATCGAGAAGGGTTACGAGGGCTTCGTAGGACCGACGCGTCGGTCGCACGCCGGTCTTCTCGAAAGCAAAAATCTTCGGCTCCTCGCCCCGCGCGGCCAGCCAATCGACGAGATGACGTTCGGGAAAATAGCCCTGCATGCGGCTGTCGAAATCGACGAGACGAGCGGAAGGGCCGATCTTCTTGGGGCAGGCGAGCTCGATCCGCGAGAAAGAGAGATTGGCGAGGAAGACACGCTTGCCCTGGCTTTGGAGCGCCACATAGAGAGGCAGCCCGCTGACGATATCGAAACCGCCGCCGCAACCGGCGATCAGCACTCGCCGTGACGGCTCCAACGCACGAAACAACGGAATTTGCATCAATTCATCTCGTTCGATGAAAGCTTATGATCTTTTGACCGATCTGCCAATCGTCATCTCCGAGATTTGCAGGGCTTCGCATCCGGGTTAACGGGCTGAAGCGCCCGAGGCGACGGCGAGATAATCCTCTCGCCATCCGGGGTTCGCTCGGTCGCATGCCGGTCGCCGAAGTCGCCGCGCAGCGCCGATGCGATCGAATTGGCGACGATGCTTTTCGAGCGCGGCTGGCGCGCGTTCAGAAAATCGACGGCGTCCAGCAGAGCGCGCGCCCCCCGCCTCCGGCGTGCCGGCGGAGACGGAATCGCAGCCGACAAAGCCGCCGGAACAGCGCCGCTCACTCGCCGGGCGCGAGCGGGGCGGCGATTCGGCGGCTGCTCTCGGAGAGGTCGCGGTAGCGCTCCTGCCATTCGGTTGGGCCGTTCGAGGGCGAGATCTGCACGGCCGTGACCTTATATTCGGGGCAATTGGTCGCCCAATCGGAGTTATCGGTCGTCACCACATTGGTCTGGCAGAGCGGATGGTGGAAGGTCGTGTAGACGACTCCCGGCGCGACGCGGTCGGTGATCCTGGCATGGAGCGTCGTCTCGCCGGCGCGGCTCTGCACGCGCACCCAATCGCCGTCGCGCACGCCGCGCAGCTCGGCGTCATGCGGGTGAATCTCCAGCACGTCCTCTGGATGCCATTGGCTGTTCTCGGTGCGGCGCGTCTGCGCGCCGACATTGTATTGTGACAGGATTCGTCCCGTGGTCAGCAGCAGCGGGAAGCGCGGCCCGGTGCGCTCCTCGGTCGGCACATATTCGGTGATGACGAATTTGCCCTTGCCGCGCGCGAAGCCGTCGATATGCATGATCGGCATGCCCTCGGGCGAGGCGTCGTTGCAGGGCCATTGCACCGAGCCGTCCCTGTCCAGCTTCGCATAGGAGACGCCGCGGAAGGTCGGCGTCAGCCGCGCGATCTCGTCCATGATCTCGCTCGGATGCGTGTAGGTCCAATTGCAGCCGAGCGCATTGGCGAAGAGCTGCGTCACCTCCCAATCGGCGTAGCCGGCCTTGGGGCTCATCACACGCCGCACGCGCTGGATGCGCCGCTCGGCGTTGATGAACACGCCATCCTTCTCGAGGAAGCTCGCGCCAGGCAGCAGCACATGCGCGTAATTGGCGGTTTCGTTCAGGAAGAGATCCTGCACGACGAGGCATTCCAGCGCGCCGAGACCGGCGGAGACATGCTTGATGTCCGGGTCGGATTGCAGAATGTCCTCGCCCTGCACATAGAGGCCCTTGAACACGCCGTCGACGGCGGCGTCGAACATATTGGGGATGCGCAGGCCGGGCTCGCCGTCGAGCGGCACGCCCCACGCCTCTTCGAACAGCTTGCGCACATTGTCGTCGGAGACATGGCGATAGCCGGGGAATTCGTGCGGGAAGGAGCCCATGTCGCAGGAGCCCTGCACATTATTCTGCCCGCGCAGCGGGTTCACGCCGACGCCGCGGCGGCCGAGATTGCCGGTCGCCATGGCGAGATTGGCGATGGCCATCACCGTCGTCGAGCCCTGGCTGTGCTCGGTGACGCCGAGGCCGTAGTAGATCGTCGCATTGCCGCCGGTGGCGTAGAGCCGCGCGGCGCCGCGCACGAGATGGGCGGGAACGCCGGTGAATTTCTCGACAGCCTCGGGGCTGTTGCGCGGCTCGGCGACGAAGGCGGCCCATTCGAGATATTCATCGATGTCGCAGCGCTCGCGCACAAAGGCCTCGTTCGTCAGCCCTTCCGTCACGATCACATGGGCGAGCGCGGTGACGATGGCGACATTGGTGCCCGGCCGCAGCGGCAGATGAAAATCCGCTTCGATATGGGGCGAGCGCACCAGCTCGGTGCGGCGTGGGTCGACGACGATGAGCTTAGCCCCTTCACGGAGGCGCTTCTTGATCTGCGAGCCGACGACCGGATGCGCGTCGGTCGGATTGCAGCCGATGATGAGGATGACGTCGGCCGCGGCGACCGAGTCGAAATCCTGCGTGCCGGCCGAGGTTCCGAAAGCCTGGCTCAGCCCGTAGCCGGTCGGCGAGTGGCAGACGCGCGCGCAAGTGTCGACATTGTTGTTGCCGAAGCCGCTGCGAATGAGCTTCTGGACGAGATAGGTCTCCTCGCTCGTGCAGCGCGACGAGGTGATGCCGCCGACCGCCTGGCGCCCATATTTGGCCTGGATGCGCTCGAACTCCGACGCCGCATGGGCGATCGCCTCCTCCCAGGACACCTCGCGCCAGGGATCGGTGATCTTCTCGCGGATCATCGGGCTGGTGATGCGGTCGCGATGCAGCGCATAGCCATAGGCGAAGCGGCCCTTGATGCAGCTGTGGCCGTGATTGGCCTTGCCGTCCTTCCACGGGACCATGCGGATGATCTCTTCCCCGCGCATCTCGGCCTTGAACGCGCAGCCGACGCCGCAATAGGCGCAGGTGGTTACCGCCGAATGCTCCGGCTGGCCGTCGGCGATCACCGATTTCTCGATCAGCGTCGCGGTCGGGCAGGCCTGCACACAGGCGCCGCAGGAGACGCATTCAGATTCGAAATAGGCTTCGTTCATGCCGGGCGAGACGCGGCTGTCGAAGCCGCGGCCGTCGATCGTCAGCGCGAATGTGCCTTGCGTCTCCGCGCAGGCGCGCACGCAGCGATTGCAGACGATGCATTTAGAGGGATCATAGGCGAAATAGGGGTTGGACAGGTCCTTCGGCCGCCATTCTGGATTGATGCGTCCTTTGTCTCGCGCGAAGACATGATTGGCGCCCGGCTCATAACGCACCTTTCGCAGCGACACGGCGCCGGCCATGGATTGCAGCTCGCAATCGCCATTGGCGGCGCAGGTCAGGCAGTCGAGCGGATGGTCGGAAATATAGAGCTCCATGATGCCGCGGCGGATCTTGTCGAGCCGCGGCGTGGAGGTCTTCACCGCCATGCCTTGCGCGACCGGCGTCGTGCAGGAGGCGGGCGTGCCGTAGCGTCCTTCGATCTCGATCACGCAGAGCCGGCAGGAGCCGAAAGCCTTCAGGCTGTCGGTGGCGCAGAGTTTCGGGATGTCGATTCCCGCCGCCGCCGCGGCGCGCATGATCGAGGTCCCCTCGGGGGCGGACAACTCCTTCCCGTCGATGGTGAAGGTGACCGTCTTCTCTGCGGGTGAGGCGGGAGTGCCGTAATCGATTTCCTTGATGAGCGTCATGGCGTCGCCTCGGCGGAGATAAGGAGGAAGCTGGCGCGTTATGGAAATTCATTTCATATCGGTAATCAATAATAGAGTTCCGTCGTATCATCAAAAATATCTATGGCCGCCCAGGCGGTCGGCGCATACTATATTGTTTTAAAAAAGCTTTTAATCGCCATGTTCCGCGTCTACATAGCCGGCGCCAAATGAAGCCGGCTCCGTGCGAAAAGAGCGAGCCTTGCGGGCTCGCTCGATCCGACCGTGGGGCAGGTCCGTCCTCCACGCCGAGGCTGTCGCGTCACCAGCTGTATCTCAATCCGCCCTTGCCGCCATAGCTGCGCGTGAGGCCGGAGAATTCTCCCTGGAAATTCGCGAACAGAACGACGCGGTCGTCGATATGGGCCTGCAATCCAATCTTGGCCTGCACGAAATTATAGGCGTCGCGCGGACCAAAATCGGCGAAGGTCCATGTCGGCTCCGACGCGAACGCGCCGGAAATTCGGCGTTGCGGAAAAAACTCGTGACCCCAGGCGAGGCTGGCTGTCGGCGCCACGCGCCAGCCATTCGGCAACCGCAGGACATTCGAGACGCGCAGGCCGAGGAAGGTCGGCAGCGACGTCGTCGTCTGTTCTGCGATCGAAAACGCGCGCGAGACATCCGAGCGCAAGCCTTTTTCGGAAAAGGCGTCCGACTCGTAGACAGCTGCTTCCGCCGCGGCGAAGGGCGTCAGCGTCGCGGAGCCGAGCTCGATCGGGCGCGGCAGGTCGAAGCCATGGCCGAATTCGATGCGTGTTCGGTATTCCCGCGCAGAGAAATCGGCGGTGAACCGATCATAGGTCAAGCCGGGACGATTTCTGGTTCGAATCGTCGAATTCTGGAAGACGCTGACTGTCTCGCTCAATTCGACATAGGAGCGGCCGACGCGATAGCTCGTGTAGAGACCGCCGTGGAAGGCGGTAATGTCGCCCGAGGTTTGTAGGGAGGCGACATCAAAGCGCGACGAGCTGCCGCCGACAGCGACTCCGACCAGCCAGCTCGGCTCGATCTGATAGTCGAGTCCGAGGAGTCCGCCGAAATAATCGGAGTTTGCGGCGGGCGAGCCGCGTCCGGCGTCGGGCGAGACGTTTGCGGCTCCGCCATAGAAGGAGCCCCAGGCCCGCCAGCGCCTTTCCGATGCGGCATCGAGCGCTCCGGCGTCGCTCTGGAGCGAGACGATCCCGGTCGGGTCGACCGTCTCGCCGGAGCGCCAGAAGGCCGCCTGATCGGAGATCGCGGAGCTGACCGCAGCGCCGAGGCGGATCGCCGATGATTGCGCGCCCGCGAGGCCGGCGCCGCCTTCCGGGAGCAGGCGCAGTGATGAGATGGTGAACGGAAAGCCAGCCAATCCCGAAAGGCTGATCGGTTCGCCGGCCACGATGATCGGCCCTGTGTCGATGCCGCCGACCGAGATGGTCGCCCCGGGACGGATCGAGCCATTATCTATGACGATCACCCCCCGATCCCGATCCGTCGCCGCGTGAGAGACCAACGCCGGCGTCTGGGCGTCGGCGCGTCCTCGATCCGCCAGGACCGCCGCGATGATCGCAAGCCCTGCAAGTGTCTTCCTGGAAATCATCAGACGCCTCTACTGTCATACGTAATGCAATCAAGCTCGGCCTAGGCCACGAATATGACAATTGGATTACGGACGGGGCCGCAGGCCTCGGTCTTGCTTGAGGCTGCAGCGGACAGCCCCGCAGGAGCGTTTCATACATGAGCCAGCCTGATGCTCGCCTCTATGCTCCCGCCGCGCAGCGCAATCGCGGGCCGATCCTCGACGTGCTGCGGGAGGAGCTTCCGGCTGCGGGCCTCGTGCTGGAGATCGCCAGCGGCACGGGCGAGCATGCGACACATTTCGCGCAGAACCTGCCGGCGCTGACCTTTCAGCCCTCCGATCCCGACGCCCGGGCGCGGGCGAGCGTCTCCGCCTGGATCGCCGCGACAAGGCTCGACAATATTCGTCTGCCGCTCGAGCTGGACGCGCGACGGCCCTGGCCGATCGCACGCGCCGATGCGCTCATCTGCATCAACATGATCCACATCTCGCCCTGGGAGGCGACCGAGAGCCTGTTCGCGACAGCGGCGACGCTCCTCCCCGAGGGCGCGCCGCTCGTCACCTATGGCCCTTATAAGCGGGATGGCGCGCATACCGCGCCGAGCAATGTCGAGTTCGACGCGAGCCTGCGCGCGACCAATCCCGATTGGGGCGTGCGCGATCTCGAGGCGGTGGCGGCCTGCGCGGCGAAGAATGGGTTTTCGGCTCCGCGCATCGTCGAGATGCCGGCGAATAATCTCACTCTCGTGTTTCGCCTGCCTTCGCCGCGTGGCCGTGCTAAATAGACGCGCATGAGCGCCCCGGCCATCAAACGCATCACCATCCCGGACTTTCTCGCTTGGTCCGAAGGCCAGGAGAAGGGCCGCTACGAGCTCGTGAGCGGCGAGATCGTCGCCATGGCTCCCGAACGCGCGGAGCATGGGCGGGCCAAGGCGCAGATTTGGCGGGCATTGGCCGATGCGCTCGCTCGGTCTGGAGCGAGCTGCGAGGCGTTCGTCGACAGCGTGGGCGTCGCGATCGACGCGCAGACGGTCTATGAGCCCGACGTCCTGGTGAATTGCGGAGAGCCCATCGCGCCCGACGCCATGCTCGCGCCGGCGCCGGTCGTCATCGTCGAAGTTCTCTCGCCGTCCTCGCGCCATATCGACAAGAGCGTGAAGCTCGCCGGCTATTTCCGCCTCGCCGGCCTCGCGCATTACCTCGTCGTCGATCTCGACCGGCGCACGGTCCTGCATTATCGCCGCCAGGGCGCCGACGAGCCCATCCTGCTTCGCATCGTGACCGAAGGCGTGATCCGTCTCGATCCGCCCGGCCTCGATCTCGCCCTTTCGGAGATTTTCCCATGACCTCGCTCGCGGGCCGCGTCGCCCTCGTCACCGGCGCGTCGCGCGGCATCGGCCGCGCCGTCGCCCTGCAGCTCGCGCGGGAGGGCGCGCATGTCGTCGCGCTGGCGCGTGGACAGGGCCCGCTCGAATTTCTCTATGACGAGATCGTCGGCTTCGGCGGCGAGGCGACGATCGTTCCGCTCGACATCGCCGAGTTCGACAATCTCGACCGGCTCGGCGCCTGCATCCATGAGCGCTGGAAGAGGCTCGACATTCTCGTCGGCAACGCCGGCCTGCTCGGCCCGCTCGCGCCGCTTCCCCATGTCGAGCCGCAGCAATGGGCGCGCATCATGGATGTCAATGTGACCGCCAATTGGCGGCTCGTGCGCTCGATGGACATGCTTTTGCGCGCTTCGGACGCTGGACGCTGCGTCTTCGTCACGTCGGGCGCCGCCCATCGCATCAAGGCCTATTGGGGGCCTTACGCCGTTTCCAAGGCCGCGTTGAACGCGCTCGCCCGCACCTATGCCGCCGAGACCGTCAATACGTCCAATGTGAAGGTGATGCTGGCCAATCCCGGCCCGCTGCGCACCGCCATGCGCGCCGCCGCCATGCCGGGCGAGGACCCGCTGACCTTGCGCACGCCGGAAGACTTCGCGCCGAAAATCGCGGCGCTGTGCCGGCCCGACTGGGCCGAGACCGGCAAGCTCTATGATTTTCCGACCGACCGGGTGATCGATTTCGAAACGTGAGGCAGCGGGCGACAGGCGGTCGGCGGTTCCGACCGCCGACCGCCCATTGCTCACCTGCCTCAGGGCTTGGTGACGAGACGCCGATGGTGCTTGCGGTGGTGGCGCGGCTGCGGCTCCGGCGCGTAGGTCAGCGTCAGATGCGCAATTCCGGCCGAGATATTGAGGCCCGTGCCGCCCTGGACGGCGATCGGCTGCAGCGACACGGAGTCGCGCGAGCCGCCGACCAGCACCGTGGCGCCGACGCCGCCGCCGACCGCGAAAGCGCCATGCGCGCCGACATATTCGCCGGCGAGCGCGCCCTGGCCGAGCTTGCCGCTCTCGAACAGCACGCCCCAGGCGAGATCGCCCGGCCCGGTCACGCCGATCACCGCGCCGACATTGGTCAGCTCGCCGACATAATGCTCGGCCGGGGCGTCGTTCTCGTCCTCGTAATAGCAATCGAGCTTCAGGCTCTCGACGACGAGGCCGCCTTCGACTCCCGCATAAGAGCATTCGAGCGAGCCCGTATAGGTCTCGGCCGAGGCCGAGGCGGGCGCGAACGCCGCCAGAAGGGCCGCGAGGCCCGCCGGCGCGGCGATGCGCGCCAGAGATTTGATGGATGCACTCATGATACTACCTCCCCGTAGCTTCGAGGCCCTCCCCGCATGAGGGGCGGGCGGCCGACGCCGCGCCGCGGCTTGAAATGCGCCTTGTCCTCGACCGTCAGATAGCAATCAATGACGACGGTTGGAAGTGCGCTCGCGCACCCCGCCCGCCGGCCCTTGCGGGGGCAGGGCGGCCATCCGATCTCAAACGCGGGGCGGGGCGCCGGACAGGAGGAGACGCCGAGGGTGACGCAGGGGCTTCCGCAAGTGGTGTTTCGCGCGATGAGCGAAGCGGATCACGCCGCGCTCCAGTCCGCCGTGGATATTTTGGAGCGGACGAGCTTCGTCGAGCGCCTCGCGGCGGCGACGGGACGCCGGATCGGCTTCGCCGGCCGCATGCTTCCGCCCGACGCCCAGGCCTTCGCCGCCGCCGCGGCCCGCCGCAGTCTCGAGACGGCGCTGCATGTCGCCGTCTCCAGCCTCGCCGTGACCCCGCGGCGCGACGGCGGGCGTCTCCATCAGCGGCTCGCGGCGGTGAGCGGGGCGGTCGGCGGCGCGATCGGCCTCGCCAGCCTGCCGGTGGAGCTGCCCGTCTCGACGACGATCATGCTGCGCTCCATCGCCGACATCGCCCGGCGCGAGGGCGAAAACCTCGCCGATCCGGAAGCGCTCATCGCCTGCCTGCAGGTGTTCGCGCTCGGCGGCCATGCGGAGGAGGGCAATCTGCTCGAGGGCGGCTATCTCGCCCTGCGCGGTCTGCTGGCCAAATCGGTGACCGACGCCGCCCGCTTCATGGGGGGCCGCGCCGCCGCCGACGCCACGGCGCCGGCGCTCGCGCGCTTCCTCGCGCTCGTCTCCACGCGCTTCGGCGTCGTCGTGTCGCAGAAGGCGGCCGCGCAGGCCGTCCCGCTCATCGGCGCGCTCAGCGGCGCGGCGATCAATCTCGCCTTCATCCGCCATTTCCAGCGGCTGGCGCAGGGGCATTTCACCGTGCGCCGGCTCGAGCGCGTCTACGGCCGCGAGATCGTCTATGGCGAATATGCGCGCATGGCCGGGCGCACGACGGCCGCCGAGGGCTGACCGCGCTCGTCGCTCGCCACCGTCTCGGCGCTCGGATGCAGCGCGCGCCAGAGATTGTCCACTTGGCTCAGCGCGCCGATCTGCGCTTCATTCTCCTCGAGCAGCACAGCATCGGCGATCTCGAGGCTCTCGCGCAATTGCGCCGGATCGGCGTCCCGCCTTTCGCCTTTGTCGATCTCGCCCGGCTGCGTATGATAGCGGATGAGGCCCATTCGATCGGTGTCGAGACGCATCGAGAACCAATAATCGACCTCCGGCGGACAAGGCGCAGAGGCCAGCGCGACGATGATCTGGCGCACGAAGCTGCCGCCGAGCGCGGTGAGGCGCGGCGCGCGCGCGCAAGGTCCCGCGGATTTCGCTGCGAGCTCGGCCACCGGATAATGCGTGTCGGGCCACAGAAGATTGAGCAGCTCGAGCAAATCCTGGTCGGTCCCCTTCGCTTCATGCGACAGGGTCCAATCGAAGTCATAGAGGCCGAGCGGGGCAGCCCCTTCGCCCGTGGCCATCAGCCGCGTCGCCTCGCGCGCCGCCAGGGCGGCGCCGAGCAGATTCCAATGCGTGCCGCCGCGCGGAAAAAAGCCGAGCGGATAATTCGCGCGGCGCGTCTCCAGCAGCGCCGGCGCGTCGACATGCGGCAGGGCGCGCGCGGCGAGCGCGGCGCGATAGGGCGCGAGCTTGTCGGTGGCTCGCGCCGCGAGCGCCGGACAATGCGCGCCCTTCGGGAAATATTGCGGCGCATAGGACGCTTTGGACGGCGAGATCACATAGGCGAATCCCTTGCCCATCGCATGCACGGTCGCGCGATCGGCGGCGACGCGATCCGCCCAGCGATCGATAACGTTCTGGTCGGGCGCCTCGCCGCGGCTGCAGAATTCATCGATATAGAAGCGCTCGAACAATTGTCCGTCGCGGCCGATCACAATGTTCGGCGCGCCGGAGACCCCGAACAACGAGAACAAAAGCTGGTTCTTCGCGCGCACCGAAAACGGAAACACCCATAGCGAACGGCCGAGCGCGGTCGAAGCGGATTTCTGCAGCGAGCCGGACAGGAAGGCGCGCGTCGAGATATCGAGCGGCTCCGGTTTGGCGACGCCGGCGAGCGGCTTCGCGCTGCGCAAGCGCCATTTGGGATGCTCGCGCTCGACGGCGGCGTTCCACAAGACACTGAGGAAGTAGAAGAAGATCACGCTGGCGGCGGCGAAGATCGGAAGACGGGCGAGGCTTTGGCGCATGAGTCAGAAGCGGAAATAAATAAAGGGCTTGAACGGATCGGCGAGCCCCTTGCCGACAGCGCAGGCAAAGAGCAGGGCGAGCGCGCTGTTCGCCGCGAAGGCGAAGCGCTGCGCGAGCGCGGCGCGGTCGCCGATCGAGAGCGCGGGCCGCTGCGCGACGCAGATCGCCGCGGCGATCAGCAGGACGACGAGGTCATAGGCCGGAAACAGGATCGGCTCGACGGACGGCCAGGGCCGCGCCATGGCGAGCAGCAGCAGCCCCGCCTGCTCGAGCGATGTCGCTCGGAACAAGGTCCAGCCGATCATGACGACGAGGAAGGTGAAGAGATTGGCGAGCCACGCCGGCCGGCGCTTCAGCCAGTCGAGCAGAACCACGCGCTCCAGAGCGAGGAAAAATCCATTATACGCGCCCCAGGCGACATAGGTCCAAGCGGCGCCGTGCCAGAGGCCCGAGGCGAGGAAGCAGATCCACAGATTGATCTGCGTGCGCCGACCGCCCAGCCGATTGCCGCCGAGCGGGATATAGAGATAATCCTTGATCCAGGTGGTGAGCGAAATATGCCAGCGCCGCCAGAATTCGGTGACGCTCGCCGCGACATAGGGCCTGTCGAAATTTTCCGGCAGGCGAAAGCCGAACATGCGCGCGAGGCCGATCGCCATGTTCGAATAGCCGGTGAAATCGAAATAGATCTGGAAGGCAAAGAAGAGCGCGCCGACCCAGGCGTCGGCGCAGCCGACGCGCGAAGCGTCGGCAGCAAAAACGAGATCGGCGCCATTGGCGAGCGTGTCGGCGATGAGCAGCTTCTGCGCGACGCCGAGCATGAAGCGCGAGAAGCCGAGGACGAAATCCTCCGCGTCGGCGTGGCGGAAGCGCTCGAGCTGCGCGGCGATCTCGTGATATTTGACGATCGGCCCCGCGAGCAGCTTCGGAAAGAAGAACACATAGAAGGCGTAGAGCGAGAGGCTCTTCGCCGGAGCCGTGACGCCGCGGCGCACGTCGACGAGATAAGTGATCTTCTCGAAGACGATGAAGGAGACGCCGATCGGCAGGGCGATGGCCGGCAGAGCGAGCCCCGGCGCGCCGAAGCCGCGCATCAGCGCGTCGAGATTGCCGACGAGGAAGCCCGCATATTTGAAATAGACCAGCACGCCGAGATTCGCGGCGACGCCGAGCGCGAGCCACAGCCCGCCGGCGCGCCCGTCTGCGGCGATGCGCTGCGCGATGAGAAAATCGGCGAGGATGGCGGCGAAGACGATGAAGACGAAGCGCGGCTCGCTCCATGCGTAAAAGAGAATGCTGGCGACGAGCAGCACGGCGAGCCGCGCGCCGCGCCGGGACCCGAGCAGCCGATAGAGGCAATAGACGAAAGGCGCGAACAGAAACAGGAACAGCGGTTCGTGAAAGAGCATCCGCGCGTCGCTTTTAAAAAAAAGAGAATGTGAAAATCCCGGGGAACGCCCTCGGCGTCGGCCGGACAGATATTTCTGTTCTGTTTCTACGGCCGGGCGGAGAGGGGAGGTAGCTGTGGAAGGCCCTTAGGGGCGTTGCGGCCAGCGCGAGCCTTCAGGCTCGCATCTCGACACAGCCGAGCGCGTCGAGCGTCCCGCGCATATGTGGCGGGACGGGCGCGGTGACGGCGACGCTCTCATGGCCGTCGCGCATCGGCACGACGACGGCGCGCGCGTGGAGATGCAGGGGCGGCGCGCCCTCGCGCTTGCCATGGCCATAGACCGGATCGCCGAGTATGGGCCAGCCCATCGCTTGGGCATGGACGCGCAGCTGATGCGTGCGGCCGGTGCGCGGCTTCAGCTCGAGGAAGGCGATCTCGCGCCCCTCCGCGTCATGGCCGCGCGCCAGCGCGCGCCAATGCGTCTTGGCGGGCAGACCGAGCGGATCGGGCCGCATCCACCAGCCGCGCGTCGAATCGAGGTGGCCGAGCGCCATGTCGATCTCGCCCTCCTCCGCCTGCGGCGCGCCCTCCACCACCGCCCAATAGGTTTTCTCGATGCGCCCGTCGCGAAACAGCTTGCCGAGCCGCTCCAGCGACTTGCGGTGCCGCCCGAGCACCAGGCAGCCGGAGGTGTCGCGGTCGAGCCGATGCGCGAGCGCGGGCGGACGCGGCAGGCCGAAGCGCAGCGCGTCGAAATAATCCTCGAGATTCTCGCCGCCCTTGGGGCCGCGATGCACGGGAAGGCCGGCCGGCTTGTCGACGACGAGCATCAGTCCGTCCCGATAGAGAAGGCGAGAGAGCATGTCTTCTGGCGTCATGGCGCGCCGATCCTATGCGAAGAGCGAAGCGATTTCTTCCCCTTGGGCATGCGCCGCCCTTGCCGCCGCGGCGGGCGCGCTAGCTAGAGTCCGACGGCGGCCTCGTTGCGAAGGGCTCGCCTCGGAGAACCAACAGGGAGAGCAACCATGGCGGACGAAGACCAGGTCGACCGCATGATGTCGGCGAATGCGTATATATTCGGCGGCGTGGGCGCTGTGCTCGGCGCTCTCACGGGAGCCGCCGTCGTGGGATTTCCCGCCGCGATCGGCGCGGTCGTCATCGGCGGCCTGCTCGGCGGAATCCTCGGCTCGTTCATCCCGGGCAAATGACATCGCTCGGGAGCGGGGCCGGAGTGGGCCTCGCTCCTCGAACCGAACCTCAACCGCCGAGGCCGACCATAGCAAGAAGGCCGACCCGCTCCAGCAGCCAATAGGTCCCGAACAGCGCGATCACGGTCGAAGCGGCGTAGACGAGCCGCTTGTCGCGCTTGCCGCCCGTCTGCTTGTCGATGACGAGCAGCGTCGGCACGAGCAGCAGCACGATGGCCACCTGTCCGAGCTCGACGCCGATGTTGAAGGAGGCGAGCGCCGGGACGATGGCGTTTTGCGGGACGCCCAGCTCCTTCAGGCTGCTGGCGAAGCCGAAGCCGTGGATGAAGCCGAACAGGAATGTGTCGCGCCAGCGGCCGTCGACTCGCCGCGAGAAGAAATTTTCGACCGCGACATAGATGATCGAGGCGGCGATCGCCGCCTCCACCCATTGCGAGGGCAGAGTGACGATGTCGAGCGTCGCCAGCGACAAGGTCACCGAATGCGAGACGGTGAAGGCCGTGACGATCTTCACCACTGGCCAGACGCGCGTCGCCCACAGCAAAATCGCGATCAGGAAGCAGAGGTGGTCATAGCCAGTGAGGATGTGCTCGACGCCGGCCATCACGAATTTGCCCATCAGCTGCCAGATCGTCTCCAGCGGCTTGGAGAGATCGAGCGGCGGATCGGACGGGTAGAGCATGGTCTGCCCCGCGTCGGCGCCCTCGCCGAGCGTGACGAGATGCTTGCCCTTGGTCCCCTGCGCGGCGAGCAGCCTGGTCGCGTCGTAGAACAGGTTGCCGGGCGCGCCGGAGCAATCGAAGCGCAGAGTGACGAGGGCGCTGTCGGCGTTGGTCGGGTCCTCGCCGGCAAAGGCGACGCGGCTCGCGCATTCGCGTCCCTCTGCGTCGCGCATCGCGACCCGGCGCTGAATCAGGCGGCCGATCTCCGTCTCCAGCACGCCCGGCTGCGACAGCTCGGCGCCGGAGCGCTCCGACATGGTCTCGGAGAAGATGCGCTCGAGATCGGTCGCGAGAAAGCCGACGTCGACGCGATAGGCGCGATCCTGTTCCGGAACGATCTTGCCCGTCGAAATATCCGCCGTATGGGCGAAGGCCGGCGCGAGGAGGGTGAGCGTCCAGGCCAAGAGGATCGCCAGCCGTTTGATCGAGCGTTTCATTTTTTGTCCCTCGGGGCGCCTCGCATCGAGGCGCGCACAATGCCCGATGACGCCAAAATGGACAAGATCATGTCCAGGGCCGATTGCGGCGTCGCTGCAGCCTCGCTAGAACAATGAGATAGGAGCCGTCACCCGACGCGGCTGCCGCTGTCACGGGGAGCTATTTCATTATGCAGCGCGTCACCCTGACGATAGACGACGACCTCATGGCCCGCCTCGACCGTTACATGGAGGCCGGCGGACATCAAAATCGCTCGGAAGCGGTGCGGGACCTCGTGCGCGCCGGCCTGCTCGAACGACCGCGCAGCGAGGACGCCGATCGTCCCTGCATCGGCGCCCTCGTCTATCTCTACGACCACGACACGCGGCAATTGTCGAAGCGGCTGACGAGCGACCATCACAGCCACGCCGACCTCTCCATCGCCGCTCTGCATGTGCATGTCGACGCCGAGACCTGCCTCGAGGTTTCGCTGCTGCGCGGGCGCAAATCCGAGGTCGAGCATTTCGCCCAGCATGTGATCGGCGAGCGCGGCGTGCGCTACGGCCAGCTGGTCGTCGCCCCGGCCGAAGCGCATGCGCCTTCGCGCCATCATGTGGAGCACGGCCGCGGCCACGGCCACGGCTGAGCGAATGCGCGACTGTTGCGGATGCGCAACATCTGCGGCAATTTCTTACGTGGGCTTGACGAGACGCTCGTTCGTATGATGAAAATAAGAAAAAAACATACGACCGGGGGGATCGATGGGCGTCGGGCTTCGCACAGGCATTTCGGCGCTGGCCTTGGCGGCCGCGCTTCTCGAGGGCTCGGCCATCGCTCACGAGGCTCTGCCCGATATCGACATCGCGGCGCCGATCGCTGCGGCGACTCCCGCCGCGGCCGCGAGACGGGCCGAAGCCGAGAAGAAGGAGCAGCCGCGGATCGAGGCGGCCAGCGAGACGGTCTATAGCGGCCAGGCCATCAACGCCGTTCCCTTCTCGCGCCCGGGCGAGGCGCTCGAGGTCGTCCCCGGCCTCTCGGTGACCCAGCACAGCGGCGAAGGCAAGGCCAATCAATATTACCTGCGCGGGTTCCAGCTCGACCACGGCACCGATTTCTCGCTGACGCTGGACGGCATGCCGATCAACATGCGCACCCATGGCCATGGCCAGGGCTACGCCGACGCCAATTTTCTCATTCCCGAGCTCCTATCGTCCGTGGTCGCGCGAAAGGGCCCCTATTACGCGGACAAGGGGGACTTCTCCTCCGCCGGCGCCGTCGACATGCAATATATCGACAAGCTCGATTCCGGCCTGATCCGGGCGACGGGCGGCAGCTTCTCCTACGCGCGCCTGCTCGGCGCCAAATCCTTCGAGGTTCACGGCGGCAACCTGCTGGCGGCGGTGGAGTCGAGCGTCTATGACGGCCCCTGGACGCGGCCGGACGAGGTCCGCAAGATCAATTCGGTGCTGCGCTGGTCGCGCGGCACGCAGGAAGACGGCGTCTCCATCACCGCGATGGCCTACGCCAACCGCTGGTATTCGTCCGACCAGATTCCGTCTCGCGCCGTTTCTAGCGGCGTGCTTCCGCTATGGGGCAATGTCGATCGCACCGACGGCGGCGATGCGTCGCGCTTCAGCCTCTCGGCGCGCTGGAGCCAGGTCGAGGGACCGCACTCTTCGCGCGTGGAGGCCTTCGCCATCCGCTCCACGCTCGATCTCTACAACAACTTCACCTATTTCCTGTCGAATCCCGATCTCGGCGACCAGTTCCGCCAGTTCGACCGCCGCACCGTGCTCGGCGTCAATGCGCAGCACGCCTATAAATACGAGCTCGCCGGCCTGCCGATCGAATCGCGCATCGGACTGCAGAGCCGCTATGACAATATCCGGGTCGGCCTGCAGGACAGCTATCAGCGCCAGCCCTATGACACGCTCACCAACAGCCATGTGGCGGAAGGCAGCGTCGGCCTTTGGGCCGACACCACGGTCCGCTGGACCCCCTGGCTGCGCACCACCGGCGGCGTGCGCTTCGATTATTTCGCCGCCAGCGTCGGCAGCCTGCAGGGCCCGCTGTCGGGCCCGCTCGACGACAATGGCAATCCGATCTGGACGGGGCCATGGAACACCGGCTCCAAGAGCGGGACGATGGGCAGCCCGAAGTTCGGCCTCGTCCTCGGTCCGTTCGAGCAGACGGAGCTCTTCCTCAACTACGGCGAAGGCTTCCATTCGACCGATGCGCGCGGCACGGTCACTCGTCTCAGCCCCGCCGACGGCTCGGCGCTCTCGCCGGTTCCGCTGCTCGTCAAGCAGCGCGGCGCCGAGGTCGGCGTCCGCACCACGCGCATCCTCGAAGGGCTCGAATCCCAGGTCGCCTTCTGGTGGCTCGACTCCGATTCGGAGAATATGTTCGAAGGCGATTCCGGCAACACGACCTTCGGTCGTCCGAGCCGACGCTATGGCGTGGAGCTGATAAACCATTACGCGCCCACCTCCTGGCTGCGCGTCGAGGGCAATGTGTCGCTCTCGCATGCGCGTTTCCGCGGCTATGACTGGGAAACCGCGGCCAGCTACGCCGAGCTCGTCGCCGCCAACGCCGGCGCCTATGGGGCGCTGATCGGCAACGCCCCCGGCAATTACCTCACCGACGCGCCCAATATCGTGGCTATGGGCTCGGTCGAGGTCGGCGAGGCGATAGGGCTTTTCGCGGCGCTGCGCTACCGCTATTTCGGCGAGCGGCCGCTCTCTGAGGACGGCCAGATCAAATCGCCGGCGACCGGCACGCTGAACCTGCGCCTCGGCTACCGCTTCGACAATGGCTGGAGCATTCAGGCCGACGCCTTCAACATCACCAATTCCCGTTCGGACATGATCACCTATGGCTATGGCTCGCTGCTTCCGTCCGACAAGCTCTATGGCCTCTGCCAGGCGGGCGCCGCGCCGAGCAAAGTCTGCGAGGTCGGCGTGATGGGCCGGCACTTCAAGCCGATGGAGCCCCCGGCCGTGCGTGTGACGGTGAGCGGCCCGCTGCCGTTCTGAGCGTCCTTCGGGGGAACGCTGCTTCGACTGGGATCGTCTCGCGGGCCGTCGCCCGCTTTTGACGAAAATCGCGCCCTTTGCGGCCACTCCGCATCAATCGCGTCGCTGAAGAGTCTTCACGCGCCGCCGCCACACGGCGCGGCGCGCCCCAGATGTCGCTTCGGAACTCTTTCGGAGACGACGCTCGTGACGTTCCGAACTCGCCGCCTCGCCGGGGTCCTCGCCGCGCTTCTCGGCTGCCTCGCTCTCTCGCCGGCTTCGGCCTGCACCAGCTTCCTGCTGAAGGCGGCCGACGGCTCGCGCGTCTACGGCCGCACGCTCGAATTCGGCTTTCCGCTCGAGTCGCAGGCCGTCGTCATGCCGCGCCATTTCGCTTCGCACGCCACGGGCGCGAATGGAAAGTCGAGCTGGAGCTGGACGTCGCGCTATGCGATCGCCGGCATGAACGCCTTCGGCCTGCCGATCCTCGTCGACGGCGTCAATGAGAAAGGCCTCGCCGGCGGCATTCTCTATTTTCCGGGCTTTGCCGCCTATGCCGATTCGGCTCGGGCCGATCCCGGCCATTCCCTCGCGCCCTGGGAGCTGCTCACCTGGGCGCTCGGCAATTTCGCGAGCGTCGCCGAGGTCCGCGCCGCGCTCGCGTCGATCGTCGTCATCGACGTGGTCCAGCCGACGCTCGGCATCGTCCCGCCCTTCCATTACACGCTGCACGACGCGAGCGGCGCGTCGATCGTCGTCGAGCCGATCGGCGGGACGCTGAAGATCGCCGACAATCCGCTCGGCGTCCTCACCAACGCTCCGCCCTTCGATTGGCATCTCACCAATCTGCGCAATTATGTGAAGCTCTCGCCGACGGAGGCGCCGCCGCTCGAGATCGGCGGCGCGAGCTTCGCGCCGCTCGGCTCGGGCTCCGGCATGCTGGGCGTTCCGGGCGATCCGACGCCGCCCTCGCGCTTCGTGCGCGCGCTCGGCCTCGTGCTGTCCGCCGCGCCGCAGAAGGATGCGGCCGAGACGGTGCGGCTCGCCGAGCATCTGCTCAATAATTTCGACATTCCGATGGGCCTCGTGCGGCCGTCCCCGCATGAGACGGCGCGCTTCGAATTCACCCAATGGTCGTCGATCGCCGATCTCTCGAGGGGAATCTATTACGTGAAGAGCTACGAGGATCAGGTTTTGCGCAGCATCGATCTGTCGAAATTCGATCCCGACGCGCGCGGCCTGCGGATCGCGCCGCTGCGGCCCTCGCCGCGCCCGCCCACGCTCGAGTTTCCGCGTCGCTGACGGCCGCGGACGCGCAAACCCCCCGCAGGAGCGCGCAGCAGGAGCACGCTCTTGCCAGCCGAGCGGCCTTTGGGTAAGCCCCACGAAGCGAGAACTCGCCCACGCGCCGGCGGGCGTCCGTGGGGTTTTCCCGGCGCGCGGTTTTCAAGGGGAATTCGTCGATGACGAGACGTGCGCTGCTGACGGGGATTACCGGACAGGACGGAGCCTATCTCGCACAATTGTTGCTGGGCAAAGGATATGAAGTTTGCGGCGTCATTCGCCGCTCGTCGCATCGCGGCGTCGAGGATCATCGACTGCGCTGGCTCGGCGTCGCCGACAAGGTGCGGCTGATCGACGGCGATCTCGCCGATCTGTCGAGCCTGCTGCGCATCGTCCAGGAGGTGCAGCCGCACGAGATCTATAATCTCGCGGCGCAATCCTTCGTCGCCTCGTCCTGGCGCCAGCCGGTCCTCACCGCCAACATCACCGCGGTCGGCGTCGCCAATATGCTCGAGGCGACGCGCATCGCCGCGCCGCAGGCGCGCTTCTATCAAGCGTCCTCCTCCGAGATGTTCGGCCTCATCCAGGAGCCGATGCAGAGCGAGAAGACGCCGTTCTATCCACGCAGCCCCTATGCCGTCGCCAAGCTCTACGGACATTGGATCACGGTGAACTATCGCGAGAGCTTCGGCCTGCACGCCTCCTCGGGCATTCTCTTCAATCACGAGAGCCCGCTGCGCGGCGTCGAGTTCGTCACGCGCAAGGTGAGCGACGGCGTCGCGCGCATCAAGCTCGGCAAGGCCAAGGAGCTGCGCCTCGGCAATATCGACGCCAAGCGCGACTGGGGTCATGCGCGCGACTATGTGCGCGCCATGTGGATGATGCTGCAGCAGGAGACGCCCGACGATTATGTCGTCGCCACCGGACGCACGACCACGGTGCGCGACATGTGCCGCATCGCCTTCGCCCATGCGGAGCTCGATATGGACGCGCATGTGGTGATCGATCCGGCGTTCTACCGCCCGGCCGAGGTGGACATTCTGCTCGGCGACGCGACCAAGGCGCGCGCCAGCCTCGGATGGGAGCCGCAGGTCCGCCTCGAGGAGCTGATTTGCGAAATGGTCGACGCCGATCTGGCGCGCGTCGCGCGCGAGTCGGAGAGCTGATGTCGCCGGCGCCCGACGCGACGCCGCAAGTCGAGGGAAGCGGCTATTCGCGCATTCTGCTGACCGGGGGCACCGGCTTCGTCGGTCCCTATCTGCGGAATGCGCTGGCCCGCGCCTATCCCCGAGCGCAGCGCTTCGCGCTGGTGCGGCCGGGCGAGACGTGTGCGGACGCGGCATGGCGGCCGCTCGTCGGCGACATCGTCGACGCGGAAGCGATGGAGCGCGCGATCGACGCCACGCGGCCCGATCTCGTGCTGCATCTCGCCGCGCAAGCCTCGGCCGCGCAGTCGCTGCGCGCCGCGGAGGCGACATGGCGCGTCAATTTTCTCGGCTCCTTTCATCTGGCGGCGGCCCTCGCCCGCCACGCGCCGACAGCGGTCGTGCTGTTCGTCTCCACCGCCGACGTGTACGGATCGCATCTCGGCGAGAGCCCGGCGAACGAAGACACGCCGGCAAGCCCCCTCAGCGCCTATGCGCGATCGAAGATCGCCGCAGAAGCGATGCTGACGGATGTGCTGCCGTCCTCGTCGCGGCTCGTCGTGGCGCGACCGTTCAATCACGCAGGGCCGGGACAGGATTTGCGCTTCGCTCTGTCGTCCTTCGCCGCGCAAATCGCGGCGATCGAGGCGGGACGCCTCGCGCCGCGAATCGACGTCGGCGATCTTTCGGTGCGGCGCGACTTCCTCGACGTGCGCGACGTCGTCGACGCCTATGTGCGGCTCGTCGCGGCCGCGCCCGGCCTGCCGCCGCGCAGCGTCTTCAACATCGCTTCGGGCGCGCCGCGCTCGCTGTCCTATATGCTCGACGCGCTGCGCGCCTGCGCGACGCGAAATTTCGACGTTGTCGTCGATCCGGCGCGGCTGCGCCCGGCCGATATTCCGGTCGCGGCCGGCGACGCCTCGAAGCTGCGCGCCGCGACCGGCTGGCGTCCCTCTCATTCCATCGAGGACACGCTCCGCGCCTTGCTCGACCATTGGCGCGCGCAGGAGTCGCCGGCCAAAGACGCCGCGCGCTAGTGGTCTGCTTCATCCGAATGAATGCTCGAAGGCCCCTCCCTCTCCCGCGAAGCGCGGGAGGGCTGGGGCGTGGACACATTCACTTTCATCGACGAGAGACCACTCTGCTCGCTCGTCCGCGCGCCATCGTAATCTCACGGATCGGGTCTTACGAATTGTGCGGGCGATCCGCTCACGGGCAGGATCGGCGCGTTCCGTCGAAGACCGAACGCCTCACGACGGAGACTGCGCGGCGTCGCCGCGCCCCAGCAATGGAGCCGTCGATTGTCCATCACGCCCGCGCTGCAATCGAATCTACGCGAGCGCGAAAGCGCGCCGTCGTCGCTTTCCGTCGAGGAGCGCTCCCTGCTGGAAGCGCATGTGAGGCTGCTCGAGCATCAGCTCGATTATGTGCGCGCCGAGATGCTGCATCTCGTGCATGAGCGCGATCTCATGACCTATTCGGCCGCCGGAAAGATCTATAAGCCTCTGCGACGCCTCGAGGCGCGGCTCGTCGACGGCTTTCAGGCCTTGCGCGGCGCGCGCCCCGAGCGCGCCGCCGCCACGGAGAACGCGCGCGCCAATGTCTCGCGCATCGCTCCCGCGGTCCGCCGCCTCGATGCGCGCCGGCTGCTCGTCGATGTCACCGCCACCGCCAAATATGACGCCGGCACCGGCATTCAGCGCGTCGCCAAGAAGGTCACGCAGGCGCTCTATCGCGACGACGCGCTGCCCATTCCCGCCCTCGCCGTGCGCTGCGAAGGCGGGCGGCTCTTCACCTGCCGGCGCTTCGTCGCCTCGCTCTGCGGCGGCGGCGCCGCGGAGGACGAGGAGGTCCGCATCGAGCCGGGCGATCGCTTCCTCACTCTCGCCGACAGCTGGAACGTGTTCGACGAATATGCCGGCGTCTTCGATCGCATTCATGAGGGCGGCGGCGCCGTCGTCTCCTGCATCTTCGATCTCATTCCGGCGCTGCATCCCTACGCCTGCCACGAGACCACGCCGCCGCGCTACAACGCCTGGCTCGCCCGCGCGCTCGTCGAGAGCGACGCCTTCCTCGCCATCTCGCGCACGGTCGCGCAGGAGCTCGCCGATTTCGTCGAGAGGCGCGGCGCGCCGCATCGGCGCGGGCTGAAGATCGGCTCCTTCGAGCTCGGCTCGGATATTTGCTCGGGTCCGGCTGCGGCGCCGCGCGAGAAGATCGCCGCGGCAGTGGGCGCGGCGCCTGTGTTCCTCTGCGTCGGGACGATCGAGCCGCGCAAGGGGCAGCGGGTGGCGCTGCGCGCCTTCGAGACGCTGTGGCGGGAAGGGCGCGACGCGCGGCTGGTTTTCGTCGGGCGGCGCGGCTGGTTCGATGAGGCGGTGATCGCCGAGATCACGGGCCATGCGGAGTTCGGCCGCCGGCTGTTCTGGTTCGAGGACGCGAGCGACGACGAGCTCGCCTTTCTCTACGATCACGCGACGGCGGCGCTGGCGCCCTCTTTCGCGGAAGGCTTCGGCCTGCCGATCGCGGAGGCGGCGCGGCGCGGCCGGCCGACGATCTGCAGCGATATTCCGGTGTTTCGCGAGGTGGGCGGCGAGGGCGCGCTCTATTTCGCGGTCAATGAGCCGCCCGCGCTGGCGTCCCGCATCGCCGACCTTTTGGACGGGCGCGCGAGCGGCGACCCGACGGCGACGAGCCGCTCCTCCTGGTCCGAGACCGCCCGCCGCATCGTCTCGGTGATCGCCGAGGACGGCTGGAGTCACAGCCTCTCCTGATCTTCAGGGTTCGACGAGGAAGATCCGCGCTCGATCTCCCCCTTTCTAGCGGACTCGAGAGCGGCGCCTCTCCGGCGCCGCTCTCGTTCGCCCGATGGCGCCGCGCGGCTCGCTGTTCCGTCGCGCCCCGAACCATGGTAGAGACGGGCGCAGCGTCAGCGACGCCTGCCCGAATGGCCGGCGACCCGAGCCTCGCGCGCTGCGACGGAAGAACCCTCGCGTTCTTTCGGCCGCGCTCCAACCAAGAATAGGCCGCCACATGTCGCTCTCTCTGCCCACGCTCAGCCTGCCGCCCGTGCCGAAGGCCGTCATCGACATCATGCGGCTCGAGGCCGGCCCCGCCGCCCTGCCGACCTCTCGGCTCTTCCTCGCCGCGAGCCTCGTCGCTTATACGGCGGGCGAGATCGGCCAGCAGCTCGTGAGCCAGGATATTCTTCCGGCGATCGCCTACGGCCTCGCCAGCGTGGTTCTGCTCGTCGGGGCGACCTTCATCGCTCTGCTGCTGGCCGGCGCCCGCGATCGCCTGTTCCAGACGCTCGCCGCGCTGGCGACCATCGGCGTGGTGCTCGCCGTCGTCGTCGTCGTCCTGCACTCCATCGTCGCCCAAGTGTTCCCGCCGCCGCTGCCGACGGCGCGGCTGGTCAACTTCCTGCTGTTCCCGCTGGTGTTGTGGAAGGTGACGCTGTTCATGTGGATCTATCGCCACGCGTCGCTGCGCTTCGTCCCGTCGCTCGCGGTGTCGGTCCTCTATGTCGGCTTCACCGTGTTCGTCCTCGCGCCGCTGCTGGCCCGCGCCTTCTCCTTCCTCTAACGGGAGAAGCGCGCTCCGAGAGAGGGAAGCTCGGGCGGCGGCATTAAGCCGCCATTAAGTATGATCCCTCATCCTTTGTTCATCTTCGCGCGAAACGCCGAGCGGTCGGCCGGCGCGAAGCGAGGATGAGCAGATGAAATTTCCCGCTTTCCGCGCCCTGCTGTGTTGCGCAGCGCTCGGCGTCGCCGCCGGCCCGGCGCGCGCCGCGGACATGCCTTTCTTTTCTCCTCCCGATGCGCCCATCGACGCGCAGGCCGAGCTCGGGACGGGCTGGTATCTGCGCGGGGACGTGGGCTACGCCAACATCACCTCCCCGCAGGTCATCGCCGACATCATCAACGCGACCGCGCGCACCGGCTCGATCTCCGGGTCGATCGGCGCCGGCTATCAATATAATTCCTGGCTTCGCACCGAAATCGCGCTCGACCGCTCGGTGATCCGGCCCAACGCCACCGGCAATCCGATCTGGTGTCCCTACACGGCGCGTCCGTTGAATTCGCCGACGATATACGATAGCGACACTGGCGAGGTGAAAATTCCGAGCCATCCGGCAGGCTACTCTTACGACCCGAACGAGACCTGTCAGGCGCGCACCACCGGAAACATGAGCCGGATCACGGGCCTCTTCAACGCCTATATCGATCTCGGCAGTTGGTTCGGTTTCACGCCCTATGTCGGCGCGGGCCTCGGCGCGAGCTATGTGCGGACGAGTGGGGCAGTTAGTTACTACAAGACCTCGGACGGTAGCCCCTACGCCGCCGATCTGTCTCCCACCGATGGCTATCCACTCGCCTGGATCAATCTCCAGAACGGCAACTATGAGAATCCCAACTTGGCCTGGGCGCCGCAAAACTGGAACCGCAATGTCAGCAAGAGCAGCTGGAAATTCGCCTGGGCGCTGTTCGCGGGCGCGAGCTACGACCTTTCGGAGAATTTCAAGATCGACATCGGCTATCGTTTCTTGAACTCCGGAAAATATACCGGGCTCGCGGGCTTCAGCGGCGCGACCCCGAAGAGCTATGACCTGATTTCGCACGAGGTGCGGCTCGGCGTGCGCGTCACCACCGACTGACCGGCCGGCCGCGACGCTCGCGGCGGCGCGGGTTTTGCCGGGTAATCGGGAGAAGGACTAAACACCCATCACCCTCGTCCTGAGGGGCCCGCGAAGCGGGCGTCTCGAAGGACGGCGACGGGGAGAAACCTTTGATTTCGCCCTGCGGCCGTCCTTCGAGACGCCGCCTCCGCCGGCTCCTCAGGACGAGGGTTGGGGATTTTATCCTTCACCCGATAGCCCCGGCGGGTTTTGCCCTCCGGCTTGACGCGAAGGCGTGTTGCGCGTAGCGCAGGCTCGAAAAATTATGCGCCCCGGGAGGCAACACCGAGATGTCGATCCAGAAGCCCGGCGTGAAGCCGGCCAATCCGCGTTTTTCTTCCGGCCCCTGCGCGAAGCATCCGGGCTGGTCGCTGGATAATCTCGCCGACGCGGCGCTGGGCCGGTCGCATCGCGCCCCGGCCGGCAAGGGCAAGCTTCGCCAAGCGATCGATCTCACCCGTGAGGTGCTGCGCGTCCCGGCCGACCACCGCATCGCCATCGTCCCCGCGTCCGACACCGGCGCGGTGGAGATGGCGCTGTGGTCGCTGATCGGCGCGCGCGGCGTCGACGTCGCCGCCTGGGAGAGCTTCAGCTCCGACTGGGTGACCGACGTCGTCGAGCAATTGAAGCCCGGCGCGGCGCGCAGCTTCGTCGCGCCGTTCGGCGAATTGCCCGATCTGTCGAAGATCGACTTCGACAATGATTTCGTCTTCGCCTGGAACGGCACCACCGCCGGCGTGCGCGTGCCGAACGCCGATTTCATCCCGGCCGATCGCAAGGGCCTCACCATTTGCGACGCGACCTCGGCCGCTTTCGCGCAGCCCCTGGATTTCGCCAAGCTCGATGTCGTCACCTATTCCTGGCAGAAGGTGCTGGGCGGCGAAGCGGCGCACGGGATGCTGATCCTCTCGCCGCGCGCGGTCGAGCGCCTCGAGAGCTACACGCCCGCCTGGCCGCTGCCGAAGATTTTCCGGCTGACCAAGAACGGCAGGCTCAATGAGGGCATTTTCGAGGGCGAGACGATCAATACGCCTTCGCTGCTCTGCGTCGAAGATTATCTCGACGCGCTGCAATGGGCTCAGTCGATCGGCGGCCTCGACGCGCTGTTCGCGCGGGCGAACGCCAATGCCGCCGCGGTTTCCGCCTGGGTGGAGACGACGCCCTATTTCGCGCATCTCGCCAAGGACCCGGCGACCCGCTCCAACACCGGCGTCTGCCTCGTCTTCGGCGATCCGGCGGTGGCCGCGCTCTCGCGCGAGGCGCAATGGACGCTGGCCAAGCAGGTCGTCGCCCTGGTCGAGAAGGAGGGGGCGGGCTTCGACTTCGGCGCCTATCGCGACGCTCCCCCCGGCCTGCGCATCTGGTGCGGCGCGACGGTCGACGCCGGCGATGTCGCGGCGCTGACCCGCTGGATCGACTGGGCCTATGCCGAGGCGCGCTCGCAAATGGCCAAGGCGGCTTGAAAGCGGGCGGCAGGATCGCGATTTCTAAACGTGGGGACGAAGCGGGTCTGACGCTCGCCGCAGGAGGCTGCGATGCCGCCGCGCGTGCTCATATCCGATTCGCTCTCGCCTTCCGCGGTGCAGATTTTCGCCGCGCGCGGCTTGGATGCGGATTTCCGGCCCGATCTCGGCCGGGACCGCGAGACGCTGCTGCAGATCATTCGCGACTATGACGCGCTGGCGATTCGGTCGGCGACGCGGGTCGACGCCGGTCTGCTCGCGCGGGCCGGCCGGCTGAAGGCGGTCGGCCGCGCCGGCGTCGGCGTCGACAATGTCGATGTCGCGGCGGCGACGGCGCGCGGCGTCGTCGTCATGAACACGCCCTATGGCAATTCGATCACCACCGCCGAGCACACGATCGCGCTGATGATGGCGCTCGCCCGGCAGATCCCTGCCGCCGACGCCTCCACGCGCGCGGGAAAATGGGAGAAGAGCCGCTTCATGGGCGTCGAGCTCGCGGGCAAGACGCTCGGCGTGATCGGCTGCGGCAATGTCGGCGCCAATGTCGCGACGCGGGCGCTCGGCCTTTCTATGCGCGTCATCGCCTATGATCCGTTTCTCACGCCCGAGCGCGCCGAGGAGCTCGGCGTCGAGCCGGTGGCGCTGGACGCGCTGCTCGCCCGCGCCGATGTCGTCACGCTGCATACGCCGCTGACGACGAAGACCCGCCATATTCTGAACGCCGAGAGCATCGCGGCCATGAAGCCCGGCGCGCGCATCGTGAATTGCGCGCGCGGCGGACTCGTCGATGAGGCGGCGCTCGCCGCGGCGCTCGATTCGGGCCGCGTGGCGGGCGCCGCGCTCGATGTGTTCGAGTCCGAGCCGGCGCGCGACAACCCGCTCTTCTCGCGCGCCAATGTCGTCTGCACGCCGCATCTCGGCGCGTCGACGCTCGAGGCCCAAGAGAAGGTCGCGCTGCAGATCGCCGAGCGCATCAGCGATTTTCTCACCCGAGGCGAAATCGTCGACGCGGTGAATTTCCCCTCCGTCGGCGCCGAGGAGGCGCCGCGGCTCGCGCCTTACATCGTGCTCTCCGAGCGGCTCGGCTCTTTCCTCGGCCAGTCCGCGCGTGGCCCGTGCGAGCGCGTCTCCATCCTCTATGAGGGCGCCGCCGCCGAGCGAAATGTGAAGGCGCTCACCGCTGCGGCGCTCGCCGGCCTGCTGCGGCCGATTCTCACCGAGGCGAACATGGTCTCCGCGCCGGCGCTCGCCAAACAGCGCGGCATGATCGTCGACGAGGTGACGCGCAGCGCCAGCGGCGACCATGAAGCGCTGATAACGCTGACCGCCTGGACGAAAGAAGGAGAGCGCTCGCTCACGGGAACCGTGTTCCAGCATGGCGAGCCCCGCATCGTCGCGATCGACGGCGTCAGGCTGGAGACGGCCTTTTCGCCGCGCATGATCTTCGTGTCCAGCGAGGACAAGCCGGGATTCATGGGGCGCTTCGCCGGCCTGCTGGGCGAGGCGGGAGTGAATATCGCGACCTGCGCTCTGGGGCGGGATCGGCCGGGCGGCTCGGCTCGCGCGATCGTAGGGATAGACGAGCCGGCGCCGGAAAATGCGATTGCGCGGATCGCCGCCCTGCCGGGCGTGCGCTTCGCCGCCCGTCTCGAATTCTAGCAGATCGGGGAGCGCTTTGGAGAGCGAGCCTGCAGGCTCGCGGTCCGACCGAGGCCCAGGACGCGAGCCTGCAGGCTCGCACCGGGGAAAACGTCTTCCTCCTCACTCCGCCCCGCTGTCGCGACAACGAGGCGGAGGAGGCGGATCGAGTAGCGACTTTTCTTTAAAAAAAGTCGGCGATCAACGCCAAGCCGCGAGCTTCCGAAGAGAGCCGCAGTCGGATGGGCGAAGGATCGTCGTTACTGAATCATCTTCACAGTGCGGCCGACGCCGGCATCCGGGCCGTTGCCCGTGCCGTTGGTGCCAGCCGGAGAAATCCAGTCCGGAACCTTCGTCAGCATGATGATGACAAAGGCGACAATCCCGACCAGCCACAGGACGGTCTTGCCGATCTCCGAGCTGTTGTGTCCGATGGTTGACATGTGACGATCCTCCGAATTTGCTGTGTTATTTTGTTGTACTTGATGCGCCGCATCGGCTATCAGCCTACACCAACTCTCCGGGGGATACAATGTGGCATGAGGGCGCGCGACGAGATTTCACAGGGTGGGCTTCGGCGCGAGCGCAGCGCGCGACAGCTTGCTCCGAAACGGCGCAGAGGGCACGGGTCGGGCGGCTTTCATCATGGAAACCGGGCTCAGTCGCGGTGGGCGAGGTAGAATTCGAGCAGAGCGACAGCCGCCTTGCGGTCGGCTTCGCTGGCCCGCGCCAGGGCGCTCGCGTGCAGATCGACGATCCATTGGTCGGATTGCCGATCACCCGCGGTCTCGCGCGCCAGCGTGAGATACATGAGGCCGCGGGCGCGCTGCGGCGGGCCGCCGGCCTCGCCGTTGAACAGCAGATGTCCGAGCAGCGCTTGCGACGGGGCGTGGCCCTTGCGGGCCGAGAGATCGAGCCAGTTCGCCGCCTGGCGCGCATCCTTAACGACGCCATTGCCGTCCAGATACATGCGCGCGAGGTTATATTGCGCGTCGGCGTTGCCGAAATAGGTGGCCGCATAGCGGAACAAATCGAAGGCGCGGCTGATGTCGGGCGCGACCTGCGCCGAGGCGATGCCCTCGAGATAATAGACGCCGACGGCGACGAAGGCGCCGGCCGCCATCAGCCGCTCGCGCGGGCTCGGCTCGTCCTCGGCGAAATGCTCGACGAGCTTGGAGAAATAGGAATAGGCCTTGGCGTCGTCGCGCGCGACGCCGTCGCCGTCCGCATACATGCGGCCGAGCTTCCATTGCGCGAGCGATTCTCCGCCGTCCGCCGCATAGCGCAGCGCCTCCAGCGACTTCTTCGTATTGCCGGCGTGATAATTCTCGAGGCCGATGCGCAGCGCCGCGCGCGGGTCCTTGAACATCGGCAACGGCGCGGTCACCGCGGCGACATTGCGCTGCTCGGACGCGTCGAAGGCCGACGCGCGAGGCCCGACGAGAAACAGGCTGGCGACGCAGCAGCCGAGCGCGATCCCGCGCTTTCCGCGACGCCCGCCGGGCCGCATCGTCGACGCAATCCGATGAAGAAACGCCATCATATCCGGCTTCGACTTTCTGACACGGCAGCCGCCCGCAGACGACCCACTCGAACGCTTTTCCAGGGCGCCGCGTCCCGAAACGGGGCGCGGCGGACATCGAAGCGAACGCGCCCATCCCTCCGTTGCGATGAGCGCCCCGGAAGTCGTCTACGTGTCCTCGATGACCTTGTGACGGCGCCGAGATTAGCGCAGCGTTTATGGCTGAAAAGGGGCGTCTGGCTGTTATCGCCGCGTGCGAAAACTTATCTCGGCGACTGTTGCAACAAGGTCACAAATTTCACGGCGGCGCCGCATGTTTTCGCTTCCGTCCTGCGCTCGCGGCTACGCGTTGCGCCGCCCCCCGACGCCGAGTGTCCGCCCTTGCGTGCTCGAGTTGCTGGCGCTCACGGCGCGGGCGACCTATATGATCGCGCCAGATCGCGGAGGCGCCCGGCCGAGCCGAGACGAGCCGCGCGCGTCCGTCGGAGCCGAGCACGATGCGATCCGCAGCCGCCACCCCTGCTCTCGACAAAACATTCGCCGCGGCGAGAGGCGACATGCGCCGCTCCGTGAGCGTGCCGTCCGATTCCGCCGGGCTGCGCCGCCTGTTCATTTTTCTCGGCCCCGGCTATCTGGTCGCCACCGGCTATATGGACCCGGGCAATTGGGCGACCGCGCTGGCCGGCGGATCGAAATTCGGAACGGCGCTGCTGTTCGTCGCCGTGCTGTCGAGCCTGATGGCGATCGTGCTGCAATCGCTGACGGCGCGGCTCGGCCTCGGCGCCGGGCTCGATCTCGCCTCCGCCTGCCGCGCGCGCTTTCCGCGCCGCGTGACCTTCGTGCTGTGGCTGCTCGCCGAGGCCGGCATTCTCGCCACCGACCTCGCCGAGGTGATCGGCACGGCGATCGGCCTGCAATTGCTGTTCGGCCTGCCGCTCGCCGCCGGCGTCGTGGTGACGCTGCTCGATACTTTCCTCGTTCTCGCCTTCGAGCGGGCGGGCTTCCGCATGATCGAGCTGTTCGTCGTGGCGATGCTCGGCGTCATCGCCCTCTCCTTCGGCGCGCAGCTGGCGCTCGCCGAGCCCAGTCTCACGGAGATCGCGGAAGGGCTCGTCCCGACGCGGGCCTTCTTCGAAAATCCCGAGATGCTCTATATCGGCCTCGGCATTCTCGGCGCGACGGTGATGCCGCACAATCTCTTCCTGCATTCTTATATCGTGCAGACCCGCGCGGTCGGCGCCTCGCTCGCGGAGAAGCGCGAGGCCATCGATTTCGCCGTCGTCGACAGCACCCTCGCCTTGATGATCGCGCTCGTCATCAACGGCTCGATCCTCGTGCTGGCGGCGGCGGCCTTCCACGCCGCCGGCCATACCGAGGTCGCCGAGCTCGGCGAGGCCTATCGGCTCCTCGCGCCGCTGCTCGGCGCGCCGATCGCCGCCAAGCTGTTCGCCGTGGCGCTGATCGCCTGCGGCCTGAACTCCACGGTGACGGCGACCCTCGCCGGGCAGATCGTGATGGAGGGCTTCGTCCATATTCGCATGAGGCCGGCCCTGCGCCGACTGGCGACACGGCTCATCGCGCTCCTGCCCGCCGTCGCCGTGACGATCGTCGCCGGCGAAACGGCCACCGCCCGGCTGCTGGTGCTGAGCCAAGTGGCGCTGAGCCTCACTCTGCCCTTTGCGGTCGCGCCGCTCGTCTGGTTCACGGCTTCGCGGCGCATGATGGGCGAGCTGACCGCGCCACGCGCGACCACCGCCGTCGCCGCGATCATCGCGGCCGCGATCATCGCGCTCAACGGAAAGCTGCTGCTGGACGCGGCGACGGGGCGATAGGCGACGCATCTCCCGGCCGCCGCTCTGGCGCCCGCTTCGCATGTCGCCCGATCATCCTGTGACGAAGGCGGTCAGATGACAGTGGCGCAACTGCTCGAAGCTCTCAAAGACATGCCGGCCGACGCCGTGGTCGTGCTGGAAGGCGACGGGGCCTTCGCCCGCCTCGCGCGCATCAATTTCGAGAAGAGCCCGATGGCGGGCCTGCCGGATGAGGTCGTCCTCTCGACGGATGCGGAGGAATGAGCGAGCCTGCTGCAATCACAGGCGTCTCCTTCCCCCGCGTCGCGCACGGCTCCGCGGAGCCGCGCCGCACGCAGATGTCGTGAAGGGAATGGGCGGAGCGGGCGAAGGAGCGCGCCCCTCGCGCCTTATTCCTTCACATCCGGCGGCGTCGCCTCGGCGGCGAGCGCGGTCAGCGCGTCTCCGAGGCTCGCAGAGCTTTGCGCCTGCGAGCCGAGGCGGCGGATCGAGACGGTGCGCTCGGCAGCCTCCTTCTTGCCGACGACGAGAAGAACCGGGACCTTCGCCAGCGAATGCTCGCGGACCTTATAGGTGATCTTCTCGTTGCGCAGATCGAGATCGACTGCGAGGCCGAGCTTGCGGGCCTCCGCAGCCAACTCCATCGCGTAATCGTCGGCGTCATGCGT
Source organism: Methylosinus sp. Sm6 (assembly GCF_019802345.1). Lineage (GTDB taxonomy): Bacteria > Pseudomonadota > Alphaproteobacteria > Rhizobiales > Beijerinckiaceae > Methylosinus. The sequence goes on from NZ_JAINDZ010000008.1 coordinate 75,308, forward strand.
GATGGTGCAGACGACGATCTGCAATGGCGACAGCCATAGCGGCAGATGGCCGGCGTAATGCTCGATCAATATGCCGGTGAAGCGCTCCAGCGAGCCGAACATGGCGCGGTGAATCATCACCGGCGTCTTCTTCTCGCTGTCCGCGCCGATATAGAAGGCGCCAAAGCGCCCCGGCAGATTGAAGTCCACTTGCGTCGTGCCGCATTGCCACTCGCGGCCGATGGCGTCGCGTAAAGTATATTCGAGCTTCGGTCCGTAAAAGGCGCCCTCGCCCGGATTGACGCCGGTCTTGAGGCCGCGGGCCTTCAGCTCGTCGAGCACCTTGTAGAGCGCCGCCTCCGCCTTGGCCCAGGCGTCATCGGAGCCGACATGCTTCTCCGGCCGGGTGGAGAGCTTCACCACCACATCGTCGAAGCCGAAATCCTTGTAGATCGTCAGGATGAGGTCGTTGATCTTCAACGCCTCCTCCATGATCTGATCCTCGTTGCAGAAGATATGCGCGTCGTCCTGCGTGAAGGCGCGCACGCGCATCATGCCGTGCAGCGCGCCCGACGGCTCATAGCGATGCACAATGCCGAATTCGGCGATCTTCACCGGCAGGTCGCGGTAGGACTTGAGCCCATTCTTGAAGATCTGCACATGGCCGGGGCAGTTCATCGGCTTCAGCGCGAAGATGCGCTCGTCCTCGGTCTTGGTGAGGAACATGTTCTCGCGATAGGTCTGCCAATGGCCGGAAGTCTCCCACAGGGCGCGGTCGAGCACTTGCGGCGTGTTCACCTCGCGATAGCCCGCGGCCTTCTGGCGCCGGCGCATATAGGAGACGAGGCTCTGGAACAGAGCCCAGCCCTTCTCGTGCCAGAAGATCGTGCCCGGCCCCTCCTCCTGGAAGTGGAACAGGTCCATCTCGCGCCCGAGGCGCCGATGGTCGCGCCGCTCGGCCTCCTCCAGCCGATGCAGATAGGCGTCCAAGTCTTCCTGCTTGGCGAAGGCGGTTCCATAGATGCGCGAGAGCATCGGATTATTGTGATCGCCGCGCCAATAGGCGCCCGCCACCTTCATCAGCTTGAAGGCGGTTCCGACCTTGCCGATCGACGGCAAATGCGGCCCGCGGCAGAGATCGAGCCAATGCCCCTGGCGGTAGATTTTCAAATCCTCGCCGCCGGGAATGCTTTCGATCAGCTCGCGCTTGAACGCCTCGCCCTTGGCGGTGAAGTAAGTCTTGGCCTGATCGCGGCTCCAGACTTCCTTGGTGATCGCGGCGTCGCGCGCAACGATCTCGCGCATCTTCTTCTCGATGGCGGGAAGATCATCCGGCGTGAAGGGCTCGGCGCGATAGAAATCATAGTAGAAGCCGTTCTCGATCACCGGGCCGATGGTGACCTGCGTGCCGGGGAACAGCTCCTGCACCGCCTCCGCCAAAAGATGCGCGCAGTCGTGGCGGATGAGCTCGAGCGCCCGCGGGTCCTCCCGGCCGACGAATTCGATTTTCGCGTCGCGGTCGATGGGGTCGGCGAGGTCGCGCAGTTCTCCGTCGAGCGCCATGGCTACGGTTCGCTTGGCGAGAGAGGGGGAAATGCTCTTGGCGACGTCGAGGCCGGAGACGCCCGGCTCGAATTGACGGGACGCCCCGTCGGGGAAAGTCACGGCGATCATGTCGTCTCCTTTGCGCCCACTCGCCGATACGAATCGGCGTAAGTCGCTGAAAACGGGCAGGGCCCGAACGGCGCCCTGATTACGAGCAGACGCGGCGCTTGGCAATGGAAAAGGGCCGCAGGCGGGCGCCGCGCTGGGGCAAGATGCCACAGTAACGAGGCGCGATCACCGCCATTAAATCACAGATCGGCAATGTTGAACCATCGGGAGCTCGCAGGAGGCCACAAGGATAATGCGCGAGTTCGAGGCGCAGTGAAGCGGTTTGCAGCAGAGGGAGGAATTCGAATGAGCGCGATCTCTAACCGCAAATGGACCGCCGCGACTGCGGCGCTGTTGCTGGCCCTCGGCGGAACCGCCGCGGCGCAGCAATGGGGGGCTGCGCCCGGCGCAACGGATCACAGCGCGTCGGGCCATGATCATTCCAGCGGCGGAGCGGATCAAGGCGGCGGAGAGCACGGCGGCATGGGTCACGGAGGAATGGGTCACGGGGGAATGGGCGGCTGCGGCATGGGGCATGGCGGCATGAGTCACGGCGACGCCGCCAAGGGCGCCGATGGCGAGCCGAAGCGCGAAGGACAGGACAAGCACGGCGGCATGATGATGAGGCGCCTGTGCGGCGCCGGCGAGCACATCGAAGGCCGGCTCGCCTATCTGAAGGCCGAGCTGCAATTGACCGGCGCGCAGGCGCCGCAATGGACCGCCTTCGCCGACGCCTATCGCGCGGCCGGACAGAAGGTCGCTCAATATTGCGCCGCTGCGAAGGATCACAAAATGCCGAGCGGCGTGCTGGAACAGTTCGGCATGATGGAGCGCAACATGACCGCCCATCTCGATTCGGTTCGCGCGATCAAATCGGCGGCGGAGCCTTTGTTCACCGTGCTGACCGATGAGCAGAGGAAGACCGCCGAGGAGGTCATGACCGGCGAGATGGGCCTCGGCACGGGAGGCATGGGCAAGCTCTGAGCTGCCGGCGCGCCCGTGCGACGACGCAAGCGCGGCGCCCCTGCCGCGCGCGTCAATTGCGCCCGAAAGTCTCGTCGAAGGAATAGCCCGTTCCGCGCACGGTCCGGATCGGGTCCTTCTCGCGGCCGCGGATGATCGCCTTGCGCAGCCGGCCGACATGCACGTCGACGGTGCGTTCGTCGATCTCCGCCGAAAGGCCCCAGACGCTGTCGAGCAATTGCGCGCGGGAGAACACGCGGCCGGGCTTCTCCATCAGATATTCGAGCAGGCGGAATTCCGTCGGCCCGAGATGGATCTCGCGGCCCGCGCGCTTCACGCGGCGCGTCTCGCGGTCGAGATCGATGTCGCCGGCGACGAGCCTGGTCGCGACGCGCTCCGGCCGCGCGCGGCGCAGCAGCGCATGCACGCGCGCCATCAGCTCCGGCGTCGAGAAGGGCTTCACCACATAGTCGTCGGCCCCGACTGAAAGCCCGCGCACGCGCTCGTTCTCGTCGCCGCGCGCGGTCAGCATGATGATCGGCATGGTGCGCGTGTCGTCGCGGGCGCGCAGGCGCCGGCAGATCTCGAGGCCGGAGACGCCCGGCAGCATCCAGTCGAGAATGACGAGGTCCGGCAGAGATTCCGAAAGGCGGATCTCCGCCTCGTCGCCCCGCTCCACATGCTCGACCTGAAACCCCTCAGCCTCGAGATTATAGGCGAGCAGGAGGGCGAGCGCCGCTTCGTCCTCGACGACGAGAATGCGCGGCGCCCGGTCGTTTGGCGCCTCGCGAGACGCCGAGACGCGGACTTCATTCATAGCGACTGCTCTTTCGCCTCGTCGGCCGGCGTCGCAGGCTTGCCGCCCTTGGGCCGCTCGGTCGGCATGGATTCGCCGGTCACGAGATAGACGATGGTCTCGGCCACATTGGTGGTGTGGTCGCCGATCCGCTCGATGTTCTTGGAGCAGAACAGCAGATGCGTGCAGAAGGAGATGTTGCGCGGATCCTCCATCATGAAGGTGAGGAGGTCGCGAAACACCGAATCCTCGAGCGCGTCGAGCTCGGTGTCATTGGCCCACACGGTCTTGGCCCGCTCCACGTCCCGCTGCGCATAAGCGTCGAGCACGTCCTTGAGCTGCAGCGAAGCCACTTCCGCCATCGTCTTCAGCCCGATGATGGCGCGCGGCACGCGCGCCTCGGCGAGGATTTTCACCGTGCGCTTGGCGATGCTCTTGGCGAGGTCGCCGACCCGCTCGAGGTCGGCGGCGATGCGCATCGCCGCTATGCATTCGCGCAGGTCGACGGCGAGCGGCTGCCGCCGCGCGATGGTGAGGATGGCGCTCTCCTCGATCTCGCGCTGCAGCGCGTCGAGCCTGGTGTCGGTGGCGACGACGCGATGCGCGAGCTCCGTGTCGAAATTGGCGAGGGCGTCCATCGCCTCGCCCAACATCTTCTCGGCGATACCGCCCATCTCGGCGATGCGGCGGCCGAGCGCCTCGAGATCCCGGTCGTAGGAACTGACGATATGTTCGCTCATGGTGTCGTCCTCATGCGCGTTGCGGCGCGCGCGTCAGCCGAAGCGGCCGGTGATGTAGTCTTGCGTCTTTTTGTTCTGCGGAGCGGTGAACAGAGTGTTCGTCTCGCCGAATTCGACGAGGTCGCCGAGATACATGAAAGCGGTGAAATCCGAGACGCGGGCGGCCTGCTGCATGTTGTGGGTGACGATGGCGATCGTGTAGCGCTCCGACAATTCGTCGATGAGCTCCTCGATCTTGGCGGTGGAGATCGGATCGAGCGCCGAGCAGGGCTCGTCGAACAGGATCACCTCCGGCTGAATGGCCACTGAGCGGGCGATGCACAGGCGCTGCTGCTGGCCGCCCGAGAGGCCGAGGCCGCTCGAAGTGAGCTTGTCGCGCACCTCGTCCCACAGCGCGGCGCCGCGCAGCGCCGCTTCGACTCGGCCGTCCATCTCGCTGCGCGAGAGCTTCTCGTAGAGGCGGATGCCGAAGGCGATGTTGTCGTAGATCGACATGGGGAAGGGCGTCGGCTTCTGGAACACCATGCCGACGCGCGAGCGCAGCAGATTGAGGTCGATGCCCGGGTCGAGAATATTCTCGCCGTCGAGCAGCACCTCGCCCTCGGCGCGCTGCCTCGGATAGAGGTCGTACATGCGGTTCAGAACGCGCAGCAGCGTGGATTTGCCGCAGCCCGACGGGCCGATGAAGGCCGTCACCTTATTGGTGTAGAGCGGCAGCGAAATTTTCTTCAGCGCGTGCGACTGGCCGTAATAGAAGTCCAGATTGCGCACCGAGACCTTGGTGGAGGTTTTCGTCTCGATCACCGGCATGGCGGTCATTTGTAATTTCCTCGGCTGCTGAGCGCGCGCGCGCTGATCGACAGGAGAAGAACGGCGATCGTGACCAGCAGGGCGCCGGTCCAGGCCAGCTGCTGCCAATCCTTGTAGGGCGAGAGCGCGAATTGGAAGATGACGACGGGGAGGCTCGACAGGGGCGCGTTGAGGTCCGTGCTCCAGAATTGATTGTTGAGAGAGGTGAACAGCAAGGGCGCCGTCTCGCCGGAGACGCGGGCGACCGCCAGCAGCACGCCAGTGATGATGCCCGATTTCGCCGCGCGATAGGCGACGCGCAGCAGCATATGCGAGCGCGGCAGGCCGAGCGCCGCCGCCGCCTCGCGCAGCGGGCCGGGCACCAGCAGCAGCATGTCCTCCGTGGTGCGCACGACGACCGGCACGACCAGCACCGCGAGCGCGATCGCGCCGGCAACGCCCGAGAAATGTCCGACCCGCGCCACCACCACCGTATAGACGAAGAGGCCGATGACGATGGACGGCGCGCTGAGCAGAATGTCGTTGATGAAGCGCACGACTGTCGAGAGCTTCGAGTAGCGGCCGTATTCGGCCATATAGGTGCCGGCCAGCATGCCGAGCGGCGTGCCGACGACGACGCCGATGGCGGTCATCACCAGCGAGCCGGCGATGGCGTTGAGCAGGCCGCCGCTCGAGCCGGGCGGCGGAGTCATTTCGGTGAAGACGGCCGGCGTGAGGCCGCGCGCGCCCTCATAGATCAGCGCGCCGAGGATCAGCACGAGCCAGCTCAGCCCGAACAAAGTGCCGGTCCAGCACAACGCCTTGGCGACGGCGTCGACGCGGCGGCGGTGGGAATAGAGGGACAAGGGTCAGGCTCCCGATTTCTGCTCGATGCGCATCAGCATGAAGCGCGCCGCCGCCAGCACGAAGAAGGTGATGACGAAGAGGATGAGGCCGAGCTCGATCAGCGCCGAAGTATAGACGTCGCCGACCGCTTCGGTGAATTCATTGGCGATGGTCGCCGAGATCGTCGTGCCCGGCGCGAGCAGCGAAGCCGACACCCTGTGCGCATTGCCGATGACGAAGGTGACGGCCATGGTTTCGCCGAGCGCGCGGCCGAGGCCGAGCATGACGCCGCCGATCACGCCGACGCGCGTATAGGGGATGACGACATAGCGCATCACCTCCCATGTCGTGCAGCCGACGCCGGACGCCGCCTCCTTGAGCACGGGCGGCACGGTGTCGAACACGTCGCGCGAGATGGAGGTGATGAAGGGCAGCACCATGATCGCCAGGATGAAGCCCGCCGTCAGCATGCCGATGCCATAGGGCGGGCCGGCGAAGAGGCTCGACAGCACAGGAATGTCGCCGGTCAGCGAGATCAGCGCCGGCTGCACATGCTGCTGCAGGAAGGGCGCGAGCACGAACAGGCCCCAGATGCCGTAGATGATGGAGGGAATGCCGGCGAGCAGCTCGATGGCGACGCCGATCGGACGTCGCAGCGCATGCGGGCACAGCTCGGTGAGGAAGATGGCGATGCCGAGGCCGAGCGGCACGGCGATGAGCATGGCGATGGCGGATGTCACCAGCGTGCCATAGATCGGCGCGACGGCGCCGAATTTCTCGGTCACCGGATTCCACGATTCCGTCGTCAGAAATCCGAGCCCGAACGCGCGGATCGCCGGCAGCGAGCCATAGATCAGCGAGAAGATCACGCCGCCCAGAATGAGCAGGACGAGGATCGCCGCCGAGCGCGTGAGATTATGGAAGAAAAAGTCGAAGAGAGCCATGCGGCGCAGAACTTTGCCGCGCTCGACTTCGGCTGCGCGAGGCTGCGCTGCCACGATTGCCAGGTCTGACACGCTGTCGTCTCTCGTTTGGCGGTTGAAGCCGACGTTCATTTCGCGCTCCCGGGGCCGGAATCGCCCGATCTCTCGATAGCCCGGCTCCCGGCCGGCCGCATCGTCCGGCGTGACGGCGTCCACGAGAACCTGTCGCGCTCGGGCCGCCTCGAGGGGCGCCGCCCGGGCGGGACTAGTTCCGTCCCGCCGGGCGGCGCGCCGAGATTTAGTTCGACGCCAGCGGCTTGCCGCTCGCATCGGTGACACGCGCCCAGCTCTTCTTGATCAGAGCCGTGACGCTCGCCGGCATCGGAATATAGTCGAGCTCCTCGGCCGCCTTGCCGCCCTTGGCGAAGGCCCAGCCGAAGAACTTCAGCGCCTCGACCGCGGCGGCGGCGTCCTGCGGCTGCTTGGGCAGCAGGATGAAGGTCGCGGCGGTGATCGGCCAGGACTGCGCGCCCGGCTGGTCGGTCAGGATCTGGTAGAAGCCCGGCGCATTGGCCCAATCGGCGTTGGAGGCGGCCGCCTGGAAGGTCGGGGTCGTCGGCGCGACGGTCTTGCCGTCCTTGTTGACGAGCTTGGTGTAGGTCAGCTTGTTCTGCTTGGCGTAGGCGTATTCGACATAGCCGACCGCGCCCTTGGTGTTGGCGACATTGTTGGCGACGCCTTCATTGCCCTTGGCGCCGATGCCGACCGGCCACTCCACCGAGGCGTTCTCGCCGACCTTGCCCTTCCAATCCGGGCTCACCTTGGAAAGATAATTGGTAAAGTTGAAGGTGGTGCCCGATCCGTCCGAGCGATGCACGACGGCGATCGCGGTCGACGGCAGCTTCGCCTTCGGATTGAGCTTCTTGATCGCGGCGTCATCCCATTTCGTGATCTCGCCGAGGAAAATCGCGGCGAGGGTCTTGCCGTCGAGCGTGAGGTCGCCGGAGGCGACGCCGTCGAGATTGATGACCGGCACGATGCCGCCGATCACCTGCGGCCATTGGATGAGGCCGGCGGCCTCGAGGTCCTCGGCCTTCAGCGGCTGGTCGGACGCGCCGAAGGTCACGGTGCGCGCCTTGATCTGCTTGATTCCGCCGCCCGAGCCGATCGACTGATAGTTGAGGCCGTTCCCCGTCTCTTTCTTATAGGTGTCGGCCCATTTGGCGTAGATCGGATAGGGGAAGGTCGCGCCGGCGCCGGAAATGTCGATCGCGAGCGCGGCGCTCGTCGTGGCCACGGCCACGGCCGCCGCCAGAGCGACGCTGGTGAGGAATTTGGAGATCATTGCATGTCTCTTTCGAGCTCGAGGTCCACTGTGGCGGCGCGGGTCGAGCGCCCCAGCGGCGCGCAAGCTAGTCGTGCGCGGCAAGGGTTTTACGACGTCGGGATGACAGTCGCATGACACAACAAAGCCTTGAACTTGCCGTCACAACGGCGGATCGCCTCAAGCGCTTTCGATTTTGTCCGGATCGATCAGGGGAAGGAAGACGCGAAATGTCGCGCCCTTCCCGGGCGCTGAATCTATGGCGAGCCGGCCGCGGTGGCGAGCCACGATGTGCTTGACGATGGCGAGTCCGAGGCCGGTTCCTCCCTTGGCGCGGCTCTTGCCCGCGTCGACGCGATAGAAGCGCTCGGTGAGGCGCGGCAGATGCTCCGGCGAGATGCCCGGACCGTGGTCGCGCACGGAGAAGACGGCGGAGGCGCCGAGCGGGGCGAGCGAGATCTCGACCGGGCCGGCGCCGTATTTGATCGCGTTCTCGATCAGGTTTTCGGCGACGCGGGCGAGCTCGTCGCGATCGCCCGGCACGACGACCGAACCGGCCGCGTCGAGCTGCAGCTCGATCCCGCCGTCTTCCGCCATCGGGCCGAGCGTGTCGACGATATGCGCGACGAGAATGGCGAGATCGACCGGCGTGTCGGGCCGAAGATGCAGATGCTGCTCGATGCGCGAGAGCGACAGCAGATCGTCGACGAGGCGCGACATGCGCTGGGCCTGCTCGCGCATGATGGAGAGAAAGCGTTCGCGCGCCTTCTCGTCGTCATGCGCCGGGCCTTGCAGCGTCTCGACGAAGCCGAGCAGCGAGGCGAGCGGCGTGCGCAGCTCGTGGCTGGCGTTGGCGACGAAGTCGACGCGCATGCGCTCGACCCGGCGCGATTCGGTGAGATCGCGCAGGCTCGCCACAGCGGCGTTCTCATAGCCCTCGAGCCGCAGCGGCGCGATATGCACCTCGAACCAGCATTCGACCGGCAGGCGTTCGACCCAGATCACCTTCTCCGGCGCGCCGCCGCGCAGCACGCGGTCGAGCGCGTCGAGCACGTCCGGCGAGCGCAGGCTGCGCGCCAGCGGATCATTGACGCGCAGCGACGGCAGCACCGAGCGCGCGGCCCGATTGGCGGCGACGATGCGCGCTTCCGAATCGATGACGAACACCGCCTCCGGCAGCGCGTCGATGACGAGGCCGAGAAGGGCTTCTCCCTGATAGCGTCGGCGCAGATCGGACATCGTTTCTCTTTGTCGAGCTCGCCGTGGACGGGCGCGCGGGCGAATGGATGCGCGTCGAGAGCGAGCGAGGCTCGCTCCGCCGACGATCGCCGATTCGCGCCGCTACTCACGGGCCTCCATGATGCGGGTAATGGTTTCGCGCAGGCTGTTCCAGCGGCGCGAGCCCTCGTCCGCGCCGAGCAGCGCGAGCGCGAGGATGAAAGGCAGAAAGTAATAGATCACACGGAACAGCAGCAGAGAAGCGAGCAGGCTCTCCTGCGAATGGCCGGGCAGCGCGTTCAGCATCGTCGCTTCGAACACGCCGATCCCGCCCGGCGAATGGCTGACGACGCCGAGCACGCAGGCGAACACATAGACCGAGGCGAAGGTGAAGAAGTCGAGGCTCGTGTCCTGCGGCAGCAGGACGTAGAGGGCGGCGGCCGCGCAGCAGAGATCGGCGACGCCGAGAATGGTCTGGCCGAGCGAGGGAATAAAGCCCGGCAGCTCGAACTTATGGCCGCGCAGCCGCACTTGCCGCCGTCGCAGCGCCACCCAGACGAGGTAATAGCCGATGCCCGCGCAGATGAGCAGTCCGAGCGCGAAATTGACGAAAGCCGGCAATTTGTCGATGGCGCCGAGCTCGCCGGCTCGCGCCATGAGGCCGGCGCCGACGACCGAGGCCATGCCGAGCCAAAAGGTGACGCCGGCGATCACCGTGACATTGGCCACCTGCACCGCGCTCACGCCGCCGCGCGAATAGATCCAATAGCGGACCGCCGCCGCGGTGACGACCGGGAAGCCGAGGTTGAACGTGAAGGCGTAGCTGGTGAAGGAGGCGAGCGCGGCGACGCGGTAGCGAACGCGCAGGCCGAGCTGGCGCAAGGCCAACGCGTCGTAGCCGGTGAGCGCGAGATAGGAGAAGGCGGTGAGCAGCAGCGCGGCGAGCACCTGCTCGGCGCTCATGGCGCCGATGGCGGCGCGCACATCGGCGAATTTGACGCTGGAGACGGTTCCCGCCAGGATGAAGCCGGCGAGAGCGAAGACGGCGAGGCTCGCCAGGCCGGCGAGCGCCTTGCCGAGGTTCGGCGCGAGGCGTCGGCGCGTCGTCTCGACGAAATCAGCGATCGCCTCGGATTTGAAAGGCGTCGGCCGCCCGCTCGCGGACGCGGCCGGAGCCGGGTCGATCCCGGTCGGCTCGCCCTCCGTTCGCTCGGCTTTTTCGCGGGCCTCGCGCTGGCGGCGAAAATGCGCGGAGGCCTCTTCGATGCGGCGGCGCGCGGAAGGGTTCAAAATCGGCCGGCGGGCCTCTCGGCGTCCGTTCATAGGGTTTTCGATCCCGCTTTTTTAAGCCGTATGGCCCCGAGACGAGACGCCGCTTCAGGAAACGTCGCGGGGCAGGGATGGTTCGGTTTCCTCCCGAACCGTGACGACAAGATGACAGGGCGCCGCAGGGGTCGGCGAAGCGTCAGAACAGGCCATGCATGAACCAGCGCGGATGCGCGCATTCATGACCGGGCAAGCCTTTGCGGAACAGCCAGAAGCGCAGGCCTTCGCGGTCTTCCACATAAAAATAGTCGCGCGTCTCCTCTCCGTCCGGCGCGCTCCACCATTGCGGGGCGATGCGCTCCGGCCCCTCATAGGCCGCGAGTTCATGCAAGGCGCGCCGCCAGCGGAAGCGCAGCGGCGGCCCGTCCGGCATCAGCGCGACGGCCTCGATCGGCTCCGGCCGCTCGAACAGCCGCAAGGGGCGCGTCGGGGCGGGAAGGGGAGGGTCGGGCCGCGCAGCGGTCCGGGGCGGCGGCGCGGCGGCGGGAAGGGCGGCGACGGCAAATTCGGGAATATGGCTGGCCTGCGGATAGAGCCGCAGCACGCGGCGCAGGCCGAGCCGCGCGCCGAGCCGGTCGACGAGATCGGAGAGGTCGGCGCCGGCGCTCTCCTCCGGGGCGAGGCCGAGATCGGCCTGCGGCGTCGCGCAGCGCTCGGTTCGCGTCGCGCCGAGGCGGATCACATCGAAGCCATAGCCGGTGTCGAGCCCCTCCTCGGCGAGGACGGCGAGGCGCTCGCGCAGCAGCAGGGCGAGGAGCCCGGGATCGCGCAGCGGCCGGCTCGTTCCCGTCTCTATATGGGCGACCGCGCCGTCGACCCGGTAGAATTCGGCCGCGACATGGCGCACGCCGGCGCCGTGGCGCTCCAGCAGCAGGCAGAGTTCGCGCGCCAGCGCGGCGAGGGTCCGCTCCATGTCCTCCCGCCGCGTCAGCCCCTCCGGGAAACGCCGCTCGGCCATGAAGTCCGGAGCCTCGAAGCGCGGCGAGATCGGCTCGCGCCGCCGGCAGGCGACAGCGTCGAGCCGCGCCATTGCGTCCGGCCCGAAGCGCGCGGCGAGCGGCGCGCGCGGCCGCGACAGGAGGTCGCCGAGCCTGTGCAGTCCGGCGCGCTCCATGCGGCGGCGCGCCGGCTCGTCGAGGCGCAGCGCGGCGACGGGCAGGCGCGCGGCGATCGCCTCGACATCCGCCCGCGGCGTTTCGGCCGGAACATGGCGCGGCGCCCGGACCGCGGGCGCGAAGCGCGCCAGAGCGCCGGCCAGAGCGGGGCCCGGCGCGAGCGCCGCCTGCGCGGCAAACCCCTGGCCGGCGAGGCGGCGCTCGACCTCCGCCAGCAATGCGGCCTCGCCGCCGAACAAATGCGCCGCGCCCGACACATCCATGACGATGGCGTCGGGCGGATCGATCGCGGCGAGCGGCGTGAAGCGCCGGCACCAATCGGCGATTTTTCCCAGCAGGGCGGCGTCGGCCGCCGCATCGGCCGCGGCGAGCCGCAGCGCCGGGCGCATGGCGCGGGCGTCGGCGACCGCCATTCCGGGGACGAGCCCGGCCCGCTCGGCGCGCGCGTCGACGGCGGTCAGGCGATCGCCGCCCGTGCCCGCGGCAAAGACGGCGAAGGGCGCATCCGCGTCAGAGCGCGCGCATGCGCGCAAAATCCGGTCGGTCGGAAGGCGCGGAAGGAACACGGCGAGGCAGCGCATGGCGGAACTCGGCTCTCTCATGGTCGAAGACAATGTCGCGCCAAGCCTGCGGATCGAAGGCGCCGAAGAGGCCGCGCGCCTTGGCGACGCGCAGGCGAAAGGCCCAAGGACCGGGCGGCGGCCGCGCCGCGCCCTCGCCGCCTTTGATCCGCGGGCCTGGAGCCGTTTCCGATCCGAGTGGATCGAAAACGGCTCCAGCTTTTTTGATCTGGAGCGAATTCTGATCGATCGAACGATTCCGTTCGATCGGAACGCGCTCTCGCGCGAAGGGGGCGGCGATCTCGAAGCGCGCCTCGGCGGCGCTCACGAGGCGCAGGGCCTCGCCGGCGGCGCGCGGCAGCAGCAAGAGGCCGGCCGTCCCGCCCCGCCGCGCGGCGAGGACGAGGCGGCGCGAGGCGACGAGGCCATAGGCGCTCATGCCGGCCCAGCTCTCGGCGACGACCGCCGCCGGCGCGCTTCTGAGCGCCTCCTCCATGGCCCAGAGCGTGTCGCGCGGGCGGCGCGTGCGCGCCAGCACCAGCCGCTCGGGCGGAAGGCCCGCCGCCTGCAGGGCGCGCCCATAGGGGAGGCCGATCTCGCGCGCGACCATGTCCTCGACGATCCAGACGATCCCCGCCTCCGGCCGCAGCCGGGCGCAGCGCAGAGCGAGGGCGAAGGCGAAGCCCGCCGCGGCGGCGGCGTCCTTGGGCCGCGCCGGCACGATCTCGCAGGCGCCGCGCCGGCAATGGGCGAACAGCCGCTCGAGATCGGAGGGCTCTGGGCGCATGGCGGCCCCGGCCGGCGCGCGCGGCTCCGGCTCCCGCCCGCCCTCGCCCGAAAGCGCGGCGAGCTGCCGACGCAAAAAGACGATCCGTTCCGAAACGCCGCCCTGCGACATCGGTCCTTCGGCCCCTTCATGTTCGATATTTGTTCTCATGCTGACTCCGCCGCGGACAAGAGTCAAGCGCAGCCGGACCACTTCGAAAAAGGCGCCGGGAGCGCGCTTCGCCCGCTCTTTTTCCACGACCGCTCCGCCCTAGAAATCAACGGCGGAACGTCGATCGGGAAACGGCGGAGCGCCGACCGGGAGAGGAGTTGGAATGAGTCCGCGCAGCGCCTCGCTCGCGCCTGTCGCCGCGCCGCCGAGCCCGCTCGCCGGCATCGAGGCGCTGGCGACGCCGCTGCGGCGCCGGCGCGGCGAGATCGTCTGCGACGGCGAGCGCAGCGCGCCTTTCCTCTATCGCGTCGAAGCCGGCGCCGCGCGCCGCTGCGCGCTCAGCGCCGACGGACGCCGGCGCATCGTCGACCTGCTGTTCCCGGGCGATTTCTTCGGCTTCGACGGCGAAGGCCGCGCCGGCTCGAGCATCGAGGCGCTCACCGAAGGCACGATCGTGCTGCGCTATCCGCGCCGCGAGGTCGAAGCGCTCGCCGACGCCGATCCGCAGGCGGCGCGCGCCATTCGCGAGATCGCCTTCGCCGCCATCGCGCGGCTCGAGACGCAGATCTCGCTGCTCGGGCGCGTCAATGCGGTGGAGAAGGTCGGCGCCTTTCTGCTCGCGCTCGAGGAGCGCCAGAGCGCGGGGGAGCGCGCCGGCCCGCGTCGGGTGACGCTGCCTGTGTCGCGCTGCGATATCGGTGATTTTCTGGCGCTGGCGCCGGAAACGGTCAGCCGCTCCTTCGCCGCGCTGGAGCGGCGCGGCGCGATCAGCCTCTCGGCGCCGCGCGACGTCGCCATTCTCGACCGCGCGGCCTTGCGCGCGCGCGGTCAGCGCTGACCCGTGGCGGCCTGTTGCGCCTTGGAGACGAATTGCTCGGTCTGCTCGCCGAAGCCCGAAATCGCCTTGCTCGTCGCCTCGGACGCGGCCTTGGTCGCGTTCTCGCTCGTCGCCTGCGCCGTGACGAACGCTTCCTTGGCGAGATTGGAGCAGAGCTCGCCGACCCGCGAGGCGCGCGCGAAGAAGTCGCCATAGGCCGCGCGGTAGAACTCCGACTGCAGCTCGATGACGTCGTCGATCTTCTGCACGCGCAGCAGCTTCTCGAAATAGGCGCGGCTATTGTCGAGCGACTGCTTGGAATAGTCGGTCGCTTCGGCGGCGATCGCCTTCAGGCCTCTCGTTGTCGTGGTCGTCGCAGAATTCAAGGCTTCGAGCTGAAATTTTCCGAGCTCGCGAAAATCGTCGAAGTTCAGATTCGCCATCGGACACCCTCCCCCGTCGGCGGCGGCCGACGCGCACGCGACTTTGCTCGCCCCGCGATTGTCGGAAACGAGCCCGATGATGGCAAATCGGGGAAATCACGTAGGCGCGGCGTCGCGACTTCGTTCAGATCGTGAGCCGAGCGCCGAGCTCGACGACGCGATCGGTCGGGATGGAGAAGAAGTCCGTCGCATTGGCCGATTGCCTCGTCAAGGCGACATAGAGCTTGTCCTGCCATGGCGGCATTTCGGAGCTCGGGCTCTCCTTGATCGAGCGACGGCCGAGGAAGAAGGAGGTCGTCATGATGTCGTATTTGACGCCCGCCTTGCGCATGGCGGCGAGCGCCGCGGGCACGCGCGGGCTTTCCATATAGCCGTAATGGAGCGTCGCGCGCGTGAAGTCGTGCGAGAGCTTTTCGATCTCGAACCGCTTTTCCGCGGCGACGCGCGGCATGTCCTCCGTGTGCACGCTGATGACCAGCACGCGCTCGTGCAGCACCTTGTTGTGCTTGAGATTGTGCATGAGCGCGGTGGGCGTGACCTCCGGATCGCTGGTCAAGAAGACCGCCGTGCCGGGAACGCGCGTCGGCTTCGATTTCTCCAGCATGGCGATGAGCTCGAGAATCGGAATGGAGTCGCGATGGGTCTTCTCCGAGAGAAGGGCGGTGCCGCGCACCCAGGTCCACATCACGATCATCGAGGCCCCGCCGAGCAGCAGCGGAACCCAGCCGCCGTCGACGACCTTCATCAGATTGGCGGCGAGGAAGGCGAGATCGACAGTGAGAAAAGCCATGATGAACAGCGTCGCGGCGCCGAGCGGCCAGCGCCATTTGCGCCACACGACGATGAAGGCGAGCGCGGTCGTCGTCACCATGGTGCCGGTGACCGCGATGCCATAGGCCGAGGCGAGCGCGCTCGAACTCTTGAAGGTGACGACGAGAATCAGCACGCCGATCAGCAGCAGCCGGTTGACGCGGCCGATGTAGATCTGCCCTTCCTGCGTCTCGGACGTATGGGTGATCTCGAGGCGCGGCAGCAATCCGAGCTGGATCGCCTGCCGCACGAGCGAGAAGGCGCCGGTGATGACCGCCTGGCTCGCGATGACCGTCGCCAGCGTCGACAGGATCACCAGCGGCAGCAGCCCCCACTCCGGCGCGAGCAGGAAAAATGGATTCTCGATCGCTCGCGGATCGGCGAGGATCAGCGCGCCCTGGCCGAGATAATTGAGCAGCAGCGCCGGCAGCACGAAGAAGACCCAGGCGATGCGGATCGGCCTGCGGCCGAAATGGCCCATGTCCGCATAGAGCGCCTCGGCGCCCGTCACCACCAGGAACACCGAGCCGAGCACGGCGAATCCGATCCAGCCGTGATGCAGGAGAAACGAGAATCCGCGCCGCGGATCGAAAGCGTGCAGCACCTGCGGCGCATCGCCGATGTGCGAGGCGCCCAGCGCGGCGATGACGATGAAGAAGAGAGCCATCACCGGGCCGAACAGAGCGGCGACCCGCGCCGTGCCATGACTCTGCGCCCAGAATAGCGAGACGAGGATGACGAGCGTGATCGGAAAGACGAACTCGCCGAAGCGCGGGTTCACGACCGAAAGTCCTTCGACGGCGGACAGAACCGAGATCGCCGGAGTGATGATGGCGTCGCCGGAAAACAGCGCCGCGCCGGCGACGCCGAACAGGAACACCGGCGTCGCCCGCCGGCCGAGCGCGTTCTGCGCGAGCGCCATCAGCGAGAGAATGCCGCCCTCGCCGCGGTTGTCGGCCCGCATCAGGAAGATCACATATTTGACAGTGACGGTGAAGATCAGCGCGAAGATGAGCAGCGAGATGGTTCCGACCACCGCCTCCTCGCTCAGGCCGCTCGGCTTGGCGTGGGCGAGCGACTCGCGCAGCGCATAGAGCGGGCTCGTGCCGATGTCGCCATAGACGACGCCGATCGACCCGACGATGAGCGACAACAGGCCCGGAGGGCGCGGCGGCTCCGCCGGCGCGGGCTCGCCGCTCGCGGACGCTGCGCCGTCGCGTCGCGGCGACGGGCTCGCCGGATCCTGCGCTGTCTTGGGGTCCATGCAGCAAGCCCTGAGAATTTGACGAGGACGCCCGGCGACGCTGCGGCGCGGGAAGCGCCGCTGTCCGACCCGCGACCGATTCCGCCTCCGCCCACGACGATCCGGCGCGGCGATATACGCCAGGAGGCGCGGGAAGAGAAGCGGCTGTCGGAAGTTTCTGGCGAAATTCGATTTTGGCGGCCTCCCGAGGCGCGCGCCTCTGGCCAGCGGGGCCGCACGATGCTATGGCGTCGCCGTCAGTCCCGGCTCCGCCAAAGGCGGACGGGGACGCGAACGCTCTCGAGAGATGATCGTCACACTCCTCGCCGGCGCAGGCCTCCTCATCTGGCTCTATCTCCTCGTCGGGCACGGCTCCTTTTGGCGCCTCGCCGAGCATGACCGACGCTTCGCCCCGCCCGGCGCGCGCGCGTCGGCGATAATCCATGTCGTCGCCATCGTCCCCGCGCGCGACGAAGCCGAGGTGATCGCCGATTCGCTGCGCTCGCTGCTGCGGCAGCGGTTCAGCGGCCGGCTCGACATCGTCCTCGTCGACGACGAGAGCTCGGACGGCACCGCCGAGGTCGCCCGCGCCACGGCGGAGCAGGAAGGCGCGCCGGACCGGCTCGCCGTGCTGCAGGGGTGGCCGGAGCAGGGCTGGACCGGCAAGCTCGCGGCGATGAACCGCGGCTTCGTCCATGTGACGTCGCTGCCGCAGCGGCCAGACTACGTCCTCTTCTGCGACGCCGACATCGGCTTTGCGCCGGACCTGCTCGAGCGGCTGGCGGCAGGGGCCGAGGCGCGCGGAACCGTGCTCGCCTCGCTGATGGTCAAGCTGCGCTGCGAGAGCCTCGCCGAGCGCTGGCTCGTGCCCGCCTTCATCTTCTTTTTTCAAAAGCTCTATCCCTTTTCCCGGGTCAATGATCCGGAGAGCCGGGTCGCCGCGGCGGCGGGCGGGGTGATGCTGGTGCGGCCGTCGGCGCTGGAGCAGGCCGGCGGCCTCGCGCAGATCCGCGGCGCGCTGATCGACGATTGCGCGCTCGGCAAGCTGCTGAAGCGAGAGGGGCCGATCTGGCTCGGCCTCACCGACGACGCCTGGAGCCTGCGCCCTTACGCCAGCTACGTCGACATCGAGCGGATGGTGACGCGCTCGGCCTATGCGCAGCTGCGCTACTCGCCTTGGCGCCTCGCCGGCGCGGTCGCCGGAATGGGGCTCGTCTATCTCGCCCCGCCGATCATCGCCTTCTCGGGGCGCGAAGCCTCGGCCTTTCCGGCCCTCGTCGCCTATCTGCTGATGGTCCAGGCCTATATGCCGACGCTGCGCTTCTACGGGCGAAGCCGTATCGGCGCCTTCGCCTTGCCCATCGTCGCCGCCTGCTATACGTGGTTCACATTGCTGTCCGCTTGGCGGCACGGCCGCGGGCGCGGCGGCGCCTGGAAGGGGCGGTATCAGGCGCCGTGACGAGCGAGGACGATCTCAAATGAGCGACATCGCCGCCGCTGGGTCGGGCAAGGGCCACAGGGACGAGAATTTCCCCGTCGCCTCGGTGTTCATCACTCCGCGCCACCGCGCGCCGATCCTCGCCTTCTATGATTTTGTCCGCGCGGCGGACGACATCTCCGACCATGCGGCTCTGTCCGGCGATGAGAAGATCGCCATGCTCGACCGAATGGAGGCGGCGCTGCTGTCGGGCGGCGAGCCGATCGCCGTCGCCCTGCGGCTGCGCGAAGCGCTCGCCGAGCGTGGGCTCGAGCCGCGTCATGCGCAGGACCTGCTCATCGCCTTTCGCCGCGACGTGACGCAGACGCGCTATCGCGATTTCGACGATCTCATGGACTATTGCCGCTATTCCGCAATGCCGGTCGGCCGCTTCGTGCTCGACGTTCACGGCGAGGACCGCGGCGCGACATGGGGCGCCAATGACGCGCTCTGCGCGGCGCTGCAGATCATCAATCATCTGCAGGACTGCGCGAAGGATTATCGGAGTCTCGATCGCGTCTATCTGCCGCAGGACCTGCTCGCCGCGCAGGGCGCGAGCGTCGACATGCTCGCCGAGACCGCCGCTCCGCCGCCGCTCGCGGCCTCGCTGCGCGAGCTGGCGCGCCGCACGAGCGAGCTGCTCGCGCAAAGCTCGCCTTTCGCGGACCGCATCGCCGATATCCGGCTCGCCATGGAGGTCGGCGCCATTCAGCGTCTCGCCGAGACGCTGACGCGGCGGCTGCTTGTCGCCGATCCGCTGAGCGAGGCGGTTCACGCCGGCAAGGGCCAATTCCTCGCCACGGCGCTGTTCGGCGCGGGCGCGGTTCTGCTGCGGCGGCTGACGCGGCCGCGCTCGCGCGCATTGGCGGGCGAATCGGCATGAGCGTCGACAGCCCCGCTCTGCTCGCCGACGGCGCGGCGAAGCCCGTCGCCGCCAAGAGCTCCTTCTATCTCGCCATGCGCGTGCTCGAGCCCGAGCGGCGCGACGCGATGTATGCGATCTACGGCTTTTGCCGCGCCGTCGACGACATCGCCGACGAAGACGGCGACCGCGCCGCGCGCCTTGCCGCGCTCGACGACTGGCGCCGCGATCTCGACGAGCTCTACGCCGGCCGCACGCATAAGCGCTGCGCCGACCTCGCCGCGCCGGTGCGGCGCTTTGCGCTCGATCGCGTCGATTTCGAGGCGGTGATCGACGGCATGGCCATGGATGTCGTCGAGGATATTCGCGCGCCCGAGTGGGAGCGGCTCGACCTCTATTGCGATCGCGTCGCCAGCGCGGTGGGGCGCCTCTCGGTGCGCGTCTTCGGCCTCGCGGACGACGCCGATTGCGGCGGCGAGAACGGCGGCCTGCCGACCAAGGCGCGGCTGCTCGCCTTTCACATGGGCCGCGCGCTGCAGCTCACCAACATATTGCGCGACCTCGACGAGGACGATCGGAGAGGTCGGCTCTATCTGCCGCGCGAGGCGCTGGAGGCGGCGGGCGTCACGGATGTCTCGCCCGGCGCCGCGCTCGCGCATCCCGGCCTCGCCGAGGCCTGCGGGTCGGTCGCCGATCGCGCGCGAAAACATTATGCGGAAGCCGAGCTCATCATGCGCGTCTCGCCGCCGAGCGCGGTGAAGGCGCCCTATCTGATGGCGACCGCCTATCGCTCGATTCTCGACCGTCTCGTCGCTCGCGGCTTCGCGCCGCCGCGCGCGCCGGTCTCGGCTTCGCGCGCCAAGATTCTTCTGGCGCTGCTCAAATATGCGCTGACGTGACGCGGACCGTTCATGTCATCGGCGCGGGCCTCGCCGGCCTCGCTTGCGCGTTGCGCCTTTCCGGCGAGGGGCGCCGCGTCGCGCTCTACGAGGCCGCGCGCATGGCGGGCGGGCGCTGCCGCTCCTATCATGATCCGAGCCTCGATCTCGTCATCGACAATGGCAATCATCTGCTGCTGTCCGGCAATGGCGCGGCGCTCGACTATGCGCGGCGCATCGGCGCCATGGGCGAGCTGGTCGGCCCGAAGGACTGCGTGTTCGATTTTTTGGACACGCGCAATGGCGAGCGCTGGCGCCTCAGGCCCAACGCCTCGCGCCTGCCCTGGTGGATTTTTGTCGCGGATCGCCGCGTCCCCGGCTCCTCGCCGGGCGATTATCTGGGCGCGCTCGGACTGTTGCGCGCAAAAAGAGGCGCGACCATCGGCGAGGCGATGGATTGCTCCGGCCTGCTCTATGAGCGGTTGTGGGGCCCCGTGCTGCTGTCGGCTCTGAACATGGATCCGCGCGAGGCCTCCGCCGAGCTCGCCGGCGCCGTGCTGCGCGAGACGCTCGGAGCCGGCGGCGCCGCCTGCCGCCCGCTGGCGCCGCGCCGCGGACTCGGCGCGGCCTTCATCGAGCCGGCGCTGGCGACGCTCGCCGCGGCGGGCGTCACGCCGCGCTATGGCGCGCGGCTGCGGGCGATCGAATTTTCGGGCGAGCGCGCCGTTGCGCTGGATTTCGGCGAGGAGCGCGTCGCGCTCGGCGATGACGACGCGATCACGCTCGCCGTTCCGCCCTGGACGGCGCAGGAGCTGCTGCCGGAGATCGTCGCGCCCGATGATTTCCGCGGCATCGTCAATGCGCATTTCAAGATCGCGCCGCCGCCCGGCCAGCCGCCGCTCATCGGCATGATCGGCTCGCTGACCGAATGGCTGTTCGCCTTCGGGGATCGCCTGTCGGTGACGATCAGCGGCGCCGACCGGCTGATGGACGAGCCGCGCGAAAGCCTCGCCGAGCGCATCTGGACCGAGGTCGCCGCCGCGACCGGCCTGCCCCGTGCGCTGCCGCCATGGCAGATCGTGAAGGAAAAGCGCGCGACCTTCGCCGCGACGCCGGCGCAGCAGCGCCGCCGGCCGGATGCGGCGACGCGCTGGCGCAATCTTTTTCTCGCCGGCGACTGGACGGCGACCGGCCTTCCGGCGACGATCGAAGGCGCGATCCGCTCCGGCGACCGCGCCGCGGCGCTCGTTACGCGAATGTGAGACCGAGGAGGGGCCCTCGGCGCTTACCCGCACCGCGAGGATGCGAGCTCGCGCTCTTCGAACGTGCGAGGCGGAGGGCGACTCGCATGAAACGACCATCGGCGCTCGTTGCGGCGCAGCTCCACCGCCGACAGAGGCGACGCGTCGATTCGCCAGAAGGCGTTGGCGGAAGCGCCTATGGCGTGAACGACCGCGGCGCGGATCACACTGGCGTGGGTGATGGCCAGCGCAGGACCGACCAAAGCGTCGTCGTCCATCCACTCGGCGACGCGGCGGAGCAGAGCGGCGATCGACTCGCCGCCATGCGGCGCGGCCTCGGGGTCGGTCAGCCATTGCTCGACCGCTGCGGGCTCGCCGCGGGCGATGTCCGTCAGCTTGCCGCCGGCCCATCGGCCGTAGTCGCAATCGCGCAAGGCCGGCTCGGGGCGCGCGGTCAGGCCGGCCGCGGCGGCGGTTTCGAGGGCGCGCCGGGCCGGGCTGCAGACGATCGCCCGCATGGAGGAAAACGCGCCGCCGAGCGCCGTCGCCGACGCATGGCCCGTCGCGTCGATCGGCTCGTCGAGAGGGAAAGCCGCGGTCCTCTGTGCGTTCGTGGACGCGTGGCAGAGCAAGAGCAGGATCAGCCTCGTCCGCCCGGTCACGTTTCGACGGCCGGCGCCCGGCTCTCGCACAGGGCGCCGAAGACGAGGCCGATCGTCAGCCACAGGACCGTATTGACGCCGAGCGACGCGAGCCGGAAACGCCACAAAGTCGTCGCCGCAAAATTCCGCGGAACCTCGTCGATCGGCGGCAGGATCGACATCACGCCCGCCATGATGGCGATATAACCGCCGACGCCCAGGATCGCGGCGTTCCATGCGCCGAGCCTCCGCCTCGCGCCGCCGACGGCGCAGGCCGCGGCGACAGCCGCGAGGAGCGAGACCGCGAGCATGCCGAAATGGAGAAAGGTGCGCGTCCCGATCGTCGCCGGATCGCCGACCGCCGGGGGATTGGGCGGATATTCGAGCGCCGGAACAATGACGAAGATGAAGAGACCGAGCGCGGCGAGCAGCAAAGCGGTCGTTCGGGCGTCGAGCCGTCCCATACGGCCATTGGCGAAAGCGAACGCCAGCGCGAATAGGCCTCCGAGCGCGGCGCCATAGGCGAGCGTCGCGGTGAGCAGGCCCAGCGTGCTCTGTATCGCGCGGCTCACCAGCTCGGGTTCGGGCGCCTCCTCCGCCTTCGACATCCCGGCCTCGAAGGCGATGGCGAGATCGATCTGGGCCTCGCCGAAAAGCGAAGCGAATAGGAAAGCGGCGACGCCCGCGAGGACGCCGGACAGCATCCCGCGAAGCAGGAGTTTCGCGACCATTGGAGAGGCCCCCGACTCAGTGGCAGGGGAAGCCGAGCAGATGGCGTCCGTCGTGCACGAGCTCGTGGACGTAAGCGCCTTGCTCGGCGCCGACGAAATAGATCGCGAGAAGGCAGAGGAGCCCGAACCAGATCGCAAAGGGCAGAATATCGCGCACCGGAATAGCGGCCGGTCGAACGTCACGGACGAGAATTTCTGTTGTCATCACGCCTCCTCGGGATCCTGCGTCCCGCTGGATTGCAAAGCCCGTCTTTGGAGGTCTGACTCCCTGCCGAACAGGCAGATCACAGTGGCGCGACCGCGCCGGAGTTTCACCGGCTTCTCCAAGCGAGCAGAACCAATTTGTGCGCCGAGGCGGCCCATGTCAATCGGAAATCGCACGTTCGCATCGGCGTCGCTTCGCGCGTCGGCGCATTCGCGCGCGATCGAGGAGCTTCGATCACGCCGGTCCTTCGGGCGCGCCCTCCGGTCGATCGATCCGCCGCATCAGATAAATGTCCATGATCCACCCGTGGCGCGCGCGCGCTTCGGCGCGTTTCACGACGATTTCGTCGCAGACGGCCTCGAGCGGGCCGTGAACCAGGATCTGCGCCTCCATTCCGAGATAGGCGCCCCACCAGATCGCGAACTCGCCACGGAGAGTGCGGAATGCGCAGGCGCCGTCGAGGAAGACCGCAATGGTGTCGGCGTCCGCCGGCCATCCCCGCTCCGTGAGCTTTCGGCCTGTCGTGAGGAGCACCGGCTTCCCGATCTCGTTGAGCGGGATCCGGTGGGCGGCCGTCAGAGCCTGCAGCGCCGTGACGCCGGGAACGACTTCGATGGTCAAATCGAAGTCGCTCTCGAGCCGCTCGGCGATCCGCAAGGTGGAATCGAACAGGGACGGATCGCCCCAGACCAGCAGCGCCGCCCGGCCGCCGTCCGGCAGGGCTTCGGCGATGCAATGTCGCCAGACCGCCGCGATGTCGTCGTGCCATTTCTCCACCGCCACGCCGTAATCGGCCGCCGCGGCGTCGCGCGACGGCGTCCGGTAGGCGACGATCCGAGTCGCCGGATTCGTCAGAACGGTCGCGAGGATGCGACGCCGCACCTCGGCCAGCATGGCCTTTTCGGCCCCCTTGTCGGGCACGAGCACGAGGTCGGCGCGATTGATCGCGTCGACGCCCGCGAGCGTCAGATGCGCGGGACTCCCGGCGCCCATGCCGACGAGGAGCAGCTCGACGGAATTCTTCATCGCGCTTCCTCCGCGACGAGATGGAAGAAGGTCCCGCTCACCGCGCCGCGCCGCGAGCCGGTCTCGGGAACCGGCGCGCCCGCCGCATCGGTCATCGCGGCGAGAGCCTCGTCCGGCTGGGCGAGAACGGTGGCGTAGCGGAACTCGTGGCCTCGGACCACGGCGCCCGCGGCATGGCCCGGAATCGGCGCCTGAAGAGTCGCCCGGCGGTAGCCGAGGGTCAGGGACCGCGCGGCGAAGCTCGTCTCCAGGCCGAGCAGGCCGGTCATCTCGCGCCTGACGCCCTCGGCGTCCACGAGGCCGGCGCCGAGAACCATGTAGCCGCCGCATTCTCCATGGACCGGCCTGGTCGCGGCAAAGGCGGCGAGCCCGGCCCGGAACCGTTCCGCGGCGGCGAGCCGGCCGGCGTGCAGCTCCGGATAGCCGCCCGGAAGCCAGCAGAGTTCCGCCGTCGGGTCGGGCCCCTCGTCGGCGAGCGGCGAGAACGGCAGGATGGTCGCGCCGTCGGCGCGCCAGCCGGCGAGCACATGCGGATAGACGAAGGAAAAAGCGACGTCGCGCGCGAGCGCGATCCGCCCCGCCGGAGCGCGCGGGAGGCGACCGCCCGGCGCGAAGGCGCGCGTCATCGGGCGGGCGGCTTCGAGGATGGCGCCGAGGTCGAGATGGCGCTCGACGAGGTCGGCTACCCGCTCGATCATCGCCTCGAGATCGGCCCTCTCCACCGCCTGAACCAGTCCCAGATGGCGCTCGGCCGTGGCGACGCCGGCCGAGCGCGGCAGGGCGCCGAAGACGCGCAGACCCGCCTCGGCGAAGCCATCCCGCACGAGCGCTTCGTGGCGGGGGCTGGCGACGCGGTTCAAGATGACTCCCGCGACGCGCACATCCGCGCGGAAATCCGCGAGCCCCTTGGCGGCCGCTGCGGCGGTCTGCGCCTGCCCGGCCGGATCGACGACGAGAATGACCGGCCATCCTGTGCGGGCGGCGAGGTCGGCCGTCGCGCCCCTGCCCCACGCGCCGCATTCGGGCGCGCCGTCGAAGAGCCCCATGGATCCTTCTGCGACGACCAAATGCGCGGTCGCCGCGTGGTCTAGGATGGCGCCGGCGAGTTCCGCCGGCATCGCCCAGCTGTCGACGTTGAACGCCGCTCCGCCGGCGGCGGCGGCGAGGAAAGCCGGGTCGATGTAATCGGGTCCGGACTTGAACGCCTGCACGACGAGGCCGCGGCGGCGGAAGGCGCGGGCAAGGCCGAGCGCGACGGTCGTCTTTCCGCCGCCCGACGCGAAGGCCGATATCAGGAGGCCGGGCGCCGTCATGTCCCCTCCGGAAAGCGCGGCGAGGGCCCGAGGGGACGGAAGCGTCGGTCATAGTCCGCGGCATAGAGGCGGCTGTCCGCGAAGTCGTGCGCGCCGAGCGTGCGGCCGACGAGGATCAGCGCGGTGCGCTCGGGATCGGCGCCGACGGCCTCCGCGAGGCGGCCGAGCGGCGCGCGGACGATGCGCTCGTCGAGCCCGCTCGCCCGCCAGACAACGGCGGCGGGACAATCGGGTCCATAGTGCGGGAGCAGTTCGGCGACGACGCTGTCGAGGACATGGATGGAAAGATGGATGGCGAGCGTGGCGCCGGTCGCGGCGAAGGTGGCGAGCGCCTCCGCCTCGGGCACGGGCGAGGCGCGGCCGGAAGCTCTGGTCAGCACCACCGATTGCGCGAGCCCCGGCAGCGTCAGTTCAGCGCCGAGCGCGGCGGCGGCGGCGGCGAAGGACGGCACGCCCGGCGTCACGGTGTAGGGGACGCCGAGCGCCTCGAGCCTGCGGATCTGCTCGCCCATCGCCGACCAGACCGACAGGTCGCCCGAATGCAGCCGGGCGACATCCTCGCCCCGGGCGTCGGCGTCGACGATCACCGCCATGATCTCGTCGAGCGTTAGCGGCGCTGAATTGACGAGCCGCGCCCCGGGCGGCGCGAAAGCGAGGATCGCTTCCGGGATGAGCGAGCCGGCGTAGAGGCAGACCGGCGCCACCGAAATGATGTCGCGGCCGCGGAGCGTGAGCAGATCGGACGCGCCGGGGCCGACGCCGACGAAGTGAACGGTCATGGTCCTTCTCCTTCGGCGAGTGCGGCGACGGCCGTCCCATCGGGTGAAATGGCGCGCGGCGCGATCAGGCGCCCGCCGCGTCCGGCGACGATCAGCGCCGAGGCTTCGGCGATGCTGCGGCCGCCGTAGCGCGCCGGAATGCGGGGGCTCGTCGCGGCGCGGGTCTCGGCGGCGATGCGATCGAGGGGCGCGCCGACGACGGGCAGTCCGAGCTCTTCGGCGAGCGCGCGCATGGCCGGATGGCCGGCGAGGTCCGCGGCGGTCGCGAGCCGGTCGATGCGGTCCAATCGGCCGGACGCGGCCGCCTCCGCCGCGGCGCGAAGCGATCCCGGCGGCGCCGAGGCGCGAAAACCGAGGCCGAGGACCCTCATCGCGTGAGGCTCCATTGCACGATCGGCCGCGCCGGCCGCCAGCCGCGAAAACGCCCGAGCGGCGCCGCCTCGGCGAGGTCGATGCGGATCAGCCGCCCGCCGTGGCGGGCCGACATTCCGACGAGCAGCGCTTCGGTCTCGATCGTCACCGCATTGGCGACGAGGCGGCCGCCCCGGGGCAGACGAGCAACGATCCGCGCGATGAGATCGGCGTTCGCGCCGCCGCCGAGGAAGACGGCGTCCGGCCGTTCGAGCGCGTCGAGCGCCTCCTCGGATCGGCTGTCGATGACGATCGCACTCCCGGACAGGCCGAAGGCCGCAAGGTTCCGGCGCGCCATCTCCGCGCGGTCGGGGCGAAGCTCGACCGCCGTCGCCCGGCCGCCGGCGAGGAGCCATTCGATCGCGACCGATCCGGAGCCCGCGCCGAGATCCCACAAATGCTCCCCCGGCCGCGGCGCCAAAGCCGCGAGCGTCAGGGCGCGGATCGGGGCCTTGGTGATCTGGCCGTCGGTCTCGAAGAGGTCGTCCGGGCGGCCGGCGACGGCGGAGAGCCCCGCCGCTCCCTCGACCGCAATGGCGAGCGACAAGGGCGCCGCAACGTCGTTGGGGACGGCGTCCACGGCGATCATGGCTCTGATCCGCTCCCGCGGGCCACCGAGAGCTTCGAGCACATGCACCACGGAGCGGCCATAGCCTCGTGCGGTCAGAAAGGCCAGAAAGCGCGCCGCCGCCGCCGCGTCGCGGATGAGGACGAGCAGGCGCGCGCCGCGGCGAAGGTGAGGAATCGCCGTCTCGAACGGGGAGGCGTGGAGTCCGAGCGCGCGGATCGCTTCAACGCGCCAGCCGAGCCTCGCGGCGGCGAGCGCGAGAGTCGACGGCGCGGGGTGAGCGCGCCAGTCACGCGGGTTCAGGCGCTCGGCGAGAATGCTTCCGACTCCGAACCAGAAGGGATCGCCGGAGGCCAGGACGACGGTGCGGGCCGGCCGCGCGGCGAGGACCCCCGCCACATCGAAGGGAACGGGCCATGTCCGTCCGCGCGCGGCCCCTATCCCCGCGAGCGCGAGGTGACGGGCGCCGCCGAAGACCAGCTCGGCGCGGTCGAGCGCGTCTCGACTTGCCGAGGAGAGCCCGCTCGCGCCATCTTCGCCGAGCCCCACGATGGTGAGCCAGGGATCAGACGTCATGCGCATCCTCCTCCTCGGCGGCACGGCCGAGGCCGGCGCCATCGCCACCGCGCTCGCCGCCGCCGGCCTCGACGCCGTCTATTCCTATGCCGGACGAACGGCCTCGCCGAAGGCGCAGCCGCTGCCGACCCGCATCGGCGGATTCGGCGGCGCGGACGGCCTCGCCGCTTATCTCCGCACGGAGCGGATCACGCATGTCGTCGACGCCACCCACCCTTTTGCCGCCGGGATCAGCCGCAATGCGGCGGCCGCCGCCGCGGCGTCCGGCGTCGATCTCATCGCAGTGGAGCGGCCGGCCTGGACACCTGTCGCGGGCGACCGCTGGATCGAGGTCCCCTCGATCGAGGCCGCCGTCGCGGCTCTGCCGGAGGCGCGCGCTTCTGTCTTCCTCGCCATAGGACGGCAGTCGCTGGGAGCCTTCGCCGTAAAGCCACAGCACAGCTATCTGCTGCGCCTCGTCGATCCCATGGAGATCCTGCCGCTGCCCGACGCCATCGCCGTGGTCGATCGCGGGCCGTTCACGGAGTCGGGCGACCGGGCGCTGATGGAACGGCACGGCGTCGCCCTCGTCGTGGCCAAGAACGCCGGCGGCGTGGCGGCGGCGGCGAAGCTCTCCGCCGCCCGCGCGCTCGGCCTGCCGGTGGTCATGATCGGCCGCCCGGCCGTTCCCCCGCGAAAGGTCGCGCCCGATGTGGCCAGCCTCATGGAGGCCCTTCGTCATGGCGCCGATCTCGGCGTGTAGACGAAGCGCCCGACGCGGCGGGTCTGCGAATTGCCGATGAGGACGATCGTCCGCATATCCGCCATTTCCGGGCGCGCCTCGGCGAGCGTGGTCGTGGCGATCGTCTCTTCGGGGGTCGTCACGGCCCGAGCGAAGACGACGAGCCGCTCCCCGCCGCAGCTCTCCCGAAGAATGGCCAGAACTCGCCCGAAACCATCCGACCGCGCCGCAGAGCGGGGATTGTAGAGCGCGAGCGCGAAATCGGCGCCCGCCGCGGCCCTGAGGCGCGCCTCGACCAGCGCGAAGGGCTTCAGATTGTCGGAGAGGTTGATCGCGCAAAAATCATGGCCGAGCGGCGCGCCGATGCGGGCCGCGGCCGCCAGCATCGCCGTCACGCCGGGCAGGACCGCAATGTCGAGCGAGTCGGGATCGGGGATCTCTTCCAGGGCTTCGAACACGGCCGCCGCCATCGCGAAGACGCCGGGATCGCCCGAAGACACGACCACGACCCGGCGTCCCGACGCCGCCAGCGCGATCGCTCGGCGGGCGCGGCCGAGCTCCTCGCGATTGTCGGAGGCGTGGACGACGAGTCCCGGCCGCGCCGGCGCCCGCGCGGCATAGGGGCCGTAGCCGACGACGTCGGTCGCCTCGGCGAGCGCGGCCGAAACCTCCGGCGTGATCTGGTCGGGCGAGCCCGGCCCGAGGCCGACGACGGTGAGGCGGCCGGTCATTTCGGCCGTTCCGGGCGGCGCTCCTCGCCATGGACGATCACCGTCGCGAAATACGGGCAATCGTCGTCGCCGACCTCGGCGAGGCGGGCGACGCGCTCGCCGGGCATGGCGCCGTGAATGACGAGCCATGCGCGCTCCAGCCGGCCGGCGCGCCGCAGCGCGCGCCTGACACGGGCGAGATTGCGGCCGGTCTTCATGACCACCAGCGCATCGGCCGCCGTCATGTGGCGGACGAGGTCGTCCTCGTCCAGCGTGCCGGGGAGGACGGTCATCACATCGTCGGCCCAGGTGATCGAGACGCCCGTCGCCGTCCAGCAGCCCGCCATGCCGGGAATGCCCGGAATGATCTCGATTTCCACTCTCCCCTGCAGGCGCGTGTGGAGATGCATGAACGAGCCGTAGAAAAAGGGATCGCCTTCGCAGAGCACGACGACGTCGCCCGTCTTCGCGAGCGCCACGAGCCGTTCAGCCCAGTCGTCGTAGAACCGCGCGAGCAGGGATTTGTAGTCCGCCCCGCCAGAGGGCAGCTCGGTGGTGACGGGATATTCCATCGCATGCTCGACCACATCCGGCGCGAGCAGGCCTTCGACGATCCGCCGCGCCTGTCCGGGCCGACCCGCCTTGCGGAAAAAAGCGAGCTGGCGCGCGCCGCGCACCGCCCGGTCGGCTTTCACACTGAGAAGCTCGGGATCGCCGGGGCCGAGCCCGGCGCAAATGATGCGGCCCATCACATCTCGCTCCGGCTGGCGAGCGCGTTGAGCGCCGCGACGGCGATCGCCGAGCCGCCGAGACGGCCGAGCACGGCGAGCGCCGGCGCCGGCGGCGCGGCCATCAGCTCGTTCTTGGATTCGGCCGCTCCGACGAAGCCGACCGGGCAGCCGATGATGGCCGCCGGCCGCGGCGCGCCCGGCTCGGCGAGAATGTCGAGGAGGCGGAAGAGCGCCGTCGGGGCGTTGCCGATGGCGACCACGGCGCCCGCGAGACGGGGACGCCACAGCTCCACCGCGGCCGCCGAGCGGGTGTCGCCGAGCCGGGCGGCGAGTTCCGGCACGGTCGGATCGGCGAGAGCGCAGAGGATCTCGTTGCGGGCCGGCAGGCGCGCCCGAGTGACCCCTTCGGCCACCATGCGCGCGTCGCACAATATCGGCGCGCCCGCCTCTAGCGCGCCGCGGGCCGCGGCGACGAAGCCCGAGGAAAAGCGGACGCCGGCTTCGAGACCGATGAGCCCGGCGGCGTGAATCATCCGGACGACGATCGGCTCCTCCTCCACGGAAAAGCGGGCGAGATCGGCTTCGGAGCGGATGATGGCGAAGGAGCGGCGGTAGATCGCCGCGCCGTCGGTTTCGTAGCGCTTCACGCGAGCGCCTCCCGGAACAGCGCGCCATCGGCGAGATCGGCCGGCCGCAGATCGCGGACGCGCGGCGCGTCGGCCGCCGCGCCGCGCGCGACGAGGTCATAGCCGCGCGGCGTCGCGACGATGGTGAGATCGGCGGGCGCCGCATGGGCGCAGCCCTTCGGGCAGCCGGCGACGTGAAGATGCGAGCCCGCCGGGACGGCCGGCGCCAACGCGCGGGCGAGGTCCCTCGTGGAGCCTGCGGCCTGCGGGCAAAAGGGCGCGCCGGAACAAGCGCTCACCTGCGTCAAGGGATCAGCCGCGAGCAGGACGCCGTCGAGCGGCGGCGGCGCGAGGCTCGTCTCCACCGCGAGCATCCGCCAGGGCGTGACGCGGACATCGCCCAGACGGCCCAGCGCCAGCAGCGCCGCCGCCGGCGCCGCGCCGAACGGGAAGCCGACGAGATGGCCGCCCGGGATCGGCCCGGGCGTGGGAGCGGCGGCGGAGGGCGCGGGCTCGGCCTGTTCCGGGCCGACGGGCGGCCGCCTGCGACGGACGAGCGCCGCCATGCGTCCACGGCCCGCGCGGACGCCGCCGGCCGACAAGAACCAGCGCGCGAGATCGACCGCCGCGCCGGCCGCCGCATCCGCTCGGACAGGGCGGCCGGTCCCGGCGCCATCCGCGCGCAGGATGATCCCGCCGTCGGCGGCGCGCTCGATGCGGATATCGGCCGGCGTCTCGGCGAGGAGCCGGACCCGCCCCGTGTCCACGGCGAAGCCGAACTTTGCCGGAAGCGTCGGGAGATCGGCGAGCGCCGCGGTCAGCGCGGCGGCAATCCGCGCCGTCTCCCCCGCCTCGTCCGGGAACGGCGTCACGATGACGTTGCGGCGCCGCTCGGCGCTCTCGTCGGGATCGACGAGGCCGTGTCGGTCGAGCTCGGCGAGAAGGGCGGGGTGATCGGCTGCGGCGACGCCGCGGATTTGCAGATTGGCTCGGTTGGTGAGTTGGACCTCACCATCGCCGAACCGTTGCGCGGCGGACGCGACCGCGATGAGCTGGCCGCCGGCGATCCGCCCCAGCCGCGGCCTGACGCGCACGACGAGGCCGTCGCCGGAGACCATGGGCCGCAAGGCGCCCGGGCACCAGCCGCGGAGCTGCGGCGCTTTTGCTCGCTCGTCCGAACATGCATGGCGCAAAGCCGGCCCTCCTCTGATGAGGCGGCCAGCCGAAGCCGGCGCGTCGTCGACCTCGATGAGAAGGCGAACGGGAGCCGGCTCGATCGGTTGCGGCGCGCCCCGTCCGCCCGTCGTCTTGCGCTGGCAGGTCTCCCGGCTCACGGATCTGGGGATCGCAATCCACCTCGGCCCTCCACCTTCCCAGCCTTGTCGGCCAGTGGCGTCGGAGGGCCTCTCCGTTCACGGTCGCGGGGGCGGCTGCGTTCGGGCTGCTTTTCGGGCGGCCCGCCGCATTCCCTCTTCGCCTGTCGCAAGACAGGAACCAGCGCCGGCCGAGTAGGCGCACCCGAACGCGCCGCTGTCAAGACAGGCCCGCCAGCCTGTCGATAGCACATGATATGTCCCTCGATCTCGCGCCCGCGCTATTGGGAATGCGCCTCGAGCCCTTTATCGCGGCCACCGCGATCGGCATCTTGCCCGGCACATTGGTTTATACGGCGTTCGGAGCAAGGCTCGGAGACATATTCGACGCCGGCGCTGCGCTCATCGGCGACCGTGCGCGTCTCTCAAATCAACCAATGCGCCTTTTGCGTCGACATCAACTCTGCGACGCTGGCGAAGCGCGGCGTCGCGATGGAGAAGATCGACGCGCTCGCGAATTGGCGCGATAGCCCGCTGTTCGCTGCGGACGAGCGGCTCGCGTTGGAATATGCCGAGGCGACGACATTGACGGAGCCCGGCGTGAGCGACGGCTTGCGCGCCAGATTATCTGTCCTCGAAATTCAATGCGGCGTCTCGCCGCCGTCGCCCGAATCGCGCCGGACGGCGGCGCGCGTCGACAATGAGGTTGACGACGCGCCGGCGCCGATCGAGAATTTCCGAGGAACTGTCGTGGCCTAACGCATCGCAGAATAACTTCTGCGTGCGTTTCCAGCGAAATTCAATCAATGAAGCGCGCGCGTCCTGCGGCGCCTGCCAACCGAATCGAGGGCGGCGTCGATGCAAGAACGTCGGATCGCGTGGGTGGATAATGCGAAAGGAATATGCGTTATCCTCGTCGTCATGATGCATTCGGCGCTCGGGGTCGGAGACGCCATGGGCGGCGAGGGTCTGCTGCATTGGATCGTGGCCTTCGCGAAGCCTTTTCGCATGCCCGATTTCTTTGTCATCGCCGGTCTCTTTCTGTCACGAACCATCGACCGGGATTGGCGAACGTTTCTCGACCGAAAAGTCGTGCATTTCGCTTATTTCTACTTCCTGTGGCTGTTCATACAATGGATCTTCAAGAGCCGCGTGTGGGCGGGAGGCGATCCGCTGGCGGCGTTGCGACAGCTGGCGCTCGCCTGCATCGAGCCGTTCGGAACCTTGTGGTTCATCTATCTGCTGCCGATCTTTTTCGTATCGACGAAGCTGCTCCGCAATGTTTCGCCGGCGATCATGCTGTCGGCGGCCGGGCTGATGGAGACTGCCCGCGTCGCGAGTGGTTGGACCGTTCCGGATGAATTCGCGGCCCGATATTTCTACTTTTTGTTCGGCTATGTGTTCGCGCCGCACGTCTTCGCTCTGGCCGATGCGGCGAGGCGGACTCCAGGCGAGGCGCTGCTTCTCCTCGTCCTCTGGGCTGCGGCGAATGCGACGCTGGCGTTCTCGCCCTCGCCATTCGCCGGCTTTCCGACGCTCGCAGCGCTGCCGCTCGTGAGCCTCGCGGCCGGCCTCGCCGGAGCCGCGGCCGTCGTCGTCCTCGCAGCGCTTGCCTGCGATCTCGCAGGGATGGGCTGGCTTCGATATTGCGGCGCCAACTCGCTGGCGATCTATCTCGGCTTCTTCCTTCCGATGGCGGCCGCGCGCAAGGCCATTGTCGACTTCGACCTCATGGCGAGCGTGAGCTCGGCGTCGGCCACAGTCACCTTTATCGGAGTCGTCGGGCCTCTGCTTCTGCATCGGTCGACGAGACGCGGAACATTTCGCTTCATCTTCCAAAGGCCAGCGTTTTTCCGGCTGCGGACGCCAGCCCCTCGCGCGGATGGCGTGACGCGGCAGAACGCTCTCTGAGCGTCGGTCTCGAGGCGAGCCGGCGGGAAAGCACAACGATGACTGCCGCAGTCCTCGCCGTGGGCTGACAAATGAGGAGACGGCCGAGGGTCGTTCGCAGGCGATCAAATATCGCTCGTGGTCTGCTTCGTCGAATTTGATGGCTTCGAGAGCGAGCCTGAAGGCTCGCGGTCCGGGGGCCGCGCGTGGACCGCGAGCAGCTCTCAGCCTCGACGGCGCATGAGAAGCGCGGCGGCGCCGACGCCGGCGCTGGCCAGAGCCGCGACGGGCCGCTCCGCCGCCAGCGCGACGGCGACGCCGAAAAGCGTGGCGCAGGCTAGCGCCAACGCCGCGGCGAGCGCCAGCATGGAAGCTCGGCCACCGCCGGCCGTGAGCGGCGCCGGCGCGGGCGAGCCGGCCGCGGCCGCGATCAATGCCGCGGCCGTCGGATCGAGCAGCAGCCGATCGATGGACAGGGGCGGCGCCGAATAGGGGAAGCCGCCCGAGCCCGCGGCGAAGTCGCGGTCATAGACCACCGCCTCGAAAGCGCGCGGTCCGGTCTTGGCGACATAGACGTCGAGCGTCGTCGTCTCATGTCCGCCATCGCGGGCGAGCAGCGAGAGACGCAACGTCGTTTCGGCGTCGGCGGCGTTGCGAGAGGGGCGTCGCGCCTCGGCGACGATCGGCGCCGCATCGAAAAATTCGTTCGAGGTCTCCCCACGCGCCTCGGCGCGGGCGAGCGCCGCGGCCTGCGTCTCGCGGAGAATCGTCCGCATCGGCAGACGGGCGCCGATGAGCCGCGGAAGCTCTGCGAGAGCCGCGGCCGTGGGCCCATAGGCGGCGGCGAGCGGCGAATCGGCTTCCGTCGTCGCGGCTGCCGATTGCGCGAGCGTGTCCGCCGCGCCGACCGGGAGATTGAGGTTGCGATAGCCGGCCGGCAAGGCGTCGCGCAGGCCGGGTCCGGGCGAGGGCGCGGCCGGCGCGGAAGCGGGAGCGTCGTCGAGCGCCGGGACGGACTCGGCCTTGGCGGCGACCGCGGCGACGCGGGACAGCGCCCGGACGCCGGGGGAGCTGGAGGTGAGAGCGGAAATCGGAGAAACCATTTTTCGGCAATTCCGTTACGCTGCATCTAACGAGCAACGCTAGGCCGAGTCGGCTTGCGCCGGGCTTGCGGCGCGCAATCTTCATCGCACTATTTATGCGTGCAGCCGGGCGGCGGGCGGGCCGATCGCCCATTCGCATGGGACGGCCGTCGTGCCAGTTCGAGCCCGAGGCGCCGGATCGCATCCGCAATCCTCCGAGGCGGCGCAGCGCGAGCTCGTCGCCGTGGTCGCCGCCTTTGCGCGCGAGCTGCACCCGAGCCGCGCGCAGCCGAGCGGCGTCGCCCTGTCCAGCCGGCTCGAGCAGGATCTGGGCGTCGACAGCCTGGCGCGCGCCGAGCTGATCCTGCGGCTCGAGCGACGCTTTCGCCGGCGCCTGCCGATCGAGGCCATGGGGCGGGCGGAAACCGTCGAAGACGTGCTCGCCGCGCTCGAGGACTCGTCGGGCGAGCCGCTGCGCGTCGAGCGCGCGCAAGCCGCCGCATTGCCGCCGGCCGAAGCCGCGGCCGAGGCGCGCACGCTCGTCGAAGCGCTGGAATGGCACGTCGCGCGCCATCCCGATCGGCTGCATCTCACCTTTCTCGCCGATGCGACGACGGCGGCGGGCGCGCTGACCTATGGTCGCCTCGCGGCCGAGGCGCGGCGCGCGGCGGCGGGACTCGCGACGATGGACATAGAGCCGGGCGATCGCATCGCCTTGATGCTGCCGACGGGGCTCGATTTCTTCATCGGCTTCTTCGGCGCGCTCTATGCCGGCGCGGTCCCCGTCCCGATCTATCCTCCCATGCGGCTCTCGCAGATCGAGGATCATCTGCGGCGGCAGATCGGCATATTGCGCAACGCCGGCGTCAAAGTGCTGATCACCGCGCCCGAGGCGGCGCGGCTCGCGGCTCTCGCGCGCAGCCGCGTCGAGACGCTCGAGCGAATCGTCGTCGTGGACGAGCTGACGGCGGCGGGCGGCGGCGCCGCCGCGCCGCTCCCCCGCGACGAGCGGGCGACCGCGATGCTTCAATATACGTCCGGCAGCACCGGCGATCCGAAGGGCGTCGTGCTGAGCCACGCCAATCTGCTCGCCAACATCAGGGCGATGGGCGCGGCCCTGCGCGCCTCCTCCGCCGACGTCTTCGTGAGCTGGCTGCCGCTCTATCATGATATGGGGCTGATCGGCGCCTGGTTCGGCTGCCTCTATTTCGGCGCGCCGCTCTATGTGATGTCGCCGCTCACCTTCCTCGCTCGCCCGGCCGCCTGGCTCTGGGCGATTCACGCCCATCGCGGGACCCTGAGCGCCGCGCCGAACTTCGCCTTCGAGCTCTGTCTCGACAAGATCGACGCAAGCGAGCTCGAAGGTCTCGATCTTCGCTCATTGCGCTTCGTCGCCAATGGGGCGGAGCCGGTCGGCCCGCGCACGATCCGCCGCTTTGCGGAAAAATTCGCGCCGTTCGGCTTTCGGCCCGATGCCATGGCGCCGGTCTACGGTCTCGCGGAAAACGCGGTCGGCCTCGCCTTTCCTCCGCTCGGCCGGGCGCCGCCGATCGAGCGCGTCGACCGGGACGCTCTCGCCTTGCGCGGGGCGGCCGAGCCGGCCTTGCCCGGCGCCCCCCATGCGCTCGAGCTCGTCGCCTGCGGCCAGCCTCTGCCCTTGCACGAAATCCGCATCGTCGACGAGGCGGGGCGCGAGCTCGGCGAGCGGCGCGAGGGCCGGCTCGAATTCCGCGGGCCGTCGGCGACGGCCGGCTATTTCCGCAACGAGGCGAAAACGCGCGAGCTGATCCGGGGCGGCTGGCTCGACAGCGGCGATCGCGCCTATCTCTCCGGCGGCGACGTTTTCGTCACCGGCCGCATCAAGGATATTCTGATCCGCGCCGGCCGCCATCTCTATCCGCAGGAGATCGAGGCGGCCATCGGCGAGATCGACGGAATTCGCAAGGGCTGCGTCGCCGTGTTCGGCGTCGCCGATCCCGGCTCGGGCACGGAGCGGATCGTCATCGTCGCCGAGACCTATGCGACCACCGGTCCGGACCGTGCGGCGCTCGCGGCCAAGGCGCAGGAGACGATGAGCGCGATCGGCGGAACGCCGGCCGACGACATCGTGCTGGTTCCGCCGCGCACGACGCCCAAGACGTCGAGCGGGAAGATTCGGCGCAGCGCCGCCCGCGAGCTCTATGAGCAGGGCCGGCTCGGCGCGCCGCCGCGGGCGGTGTGGCTGCAGCTCGCCCGCCTCGCGCTCGCC
Source organism: Methylosinus sp. Sm6 (assembly GCF_019802345.1). Lineage (GTDB taxonomy): Bacteria > Pseudomonadota > Alphaproteobacteria > Rhizobiales > Beijerinckiaceae > Methylosinus. The sequence goes on from NZ_JAINDZ010000008.1 coordinate 111,819, forward strand.
GGGCTGCGGCCCGGCCTCGGCCGGCTCGCCGGCCGCGCGGGTGATTGGGCCTATGCGGCCTGGTGGTGGCTCGTCATCGCCTGCGGCTATGCGGCCGCCTGGATCACGGTGATGGCGACGCCCGGCCTCGAGCGCCGCTGGACCGCGACGCGGCGCATCGCGCGCGCCATGCTCGCGGCGCTGGGCGCGCCCGTTTCCGCCGAGGGATCGGAGCGCCTCCCGGACGGCGGGGCGATGCTCGTCTTCAATCACTCGAGCTATATGGACGTGGCGCTGCTCGCGGCTTTTCTGCCCGGCGCGCCGGCCTATGTGGCCAAGCGCGAGCTGGCGCGCCAGCTCTTCGCCGGCCCGTTCCTGAGCCGGCTCGGCGTCCTCTTCGTCGAGCGCTTCGACGCCGTCGCCGGCGCCGCCGACGCCGAGAGGCTCGCCGCGGCCGCCCGCGGCCGCAATCTCGTGTTCTTTCCGGAGGGGACGTTCACGCGCCGGCCGGGCCTCGGCGGCTTCTATCTCGGCGCGTTCAAGATCGCCGCCGCGGCCGGCCTGCCGGTCTATCCGGGCGTTTTGCGCGGCACGCGCTCGATGCTGAGGAGCGACCAATGGTTTCCGCGCCGCGCCGCGCTCTCGCTGCGGATCGAGCCGCCGATCCGGCCGGAGGGGACGGATTTTTCCGCCGCGCTGAAGCTGCGCGACGCCGCTCGCGCCGAAATCCTCGCCCGCTGCGGCGAGCCGGATGTGGATGAGCTGGTCAAGCCTCGAGGGCAGTCGGCAACACGGCAGTAGGCAGTAGAAGGGCTTCTGCCGAGCTCGACTGCGACGGCCTACTCGTCCTCTCCGAACCTGTTCCCGACCAGCGCCGTCAGCGCCTCGATCGCCTCATGCGCCTGGGGCCCGCTGGCGGTCACGGTGATGGTCGCGCCTTTGGCGGCGCCGAGGGTCAGAATGCCCATGATCGAGCTGCCGCCGACCGTGTCGCCGCATTTGGAGACCGTGATCTCGGCCTCGTAGCGTTCGCAGCACTGGACGAATTTGGCCGTCGCGCGGGCGTGCAGCCCCTTGCGGTTCACGATGACGAGATCCCGAACAATGCGCGCGCCGGCGTCGGAAGCGTCGGCGGAAAGACTCTCGGTGGTCATTTGGCGTTGAGCACTCGGCTGGCGATATAGACATATTTACGCCCGGCGTCCTGCGCCTGCAACACCGCCTGCTCGAGCGGCGCCGTCTCGCGGACGGAGGCGAGCTTGATCAGCATGGGCAGGTTGACCCCGGCCAGAACCTCGACCTTGCCGCCATTCATGACGGAAATCGCGAGATTGGACGGGGTGCCGCCGAACATGTCGGTCAAGACGACGACGCCATCGCCGCTGTCCGCTTCGGCGATGGCGTCGATGATCTCGCGGCGCCGGCGCTCCATGTCGTCCTCCGGGCCGATGGATATGGAGACGAGCTGTTTTTGCGGGCCGACCACATGCTCCAGCGCCGCGCGAAACTCCGTGGCGAGGTGCCCATGGGTCACCAGGACCATTCCGATCATTCGCAGCTACCGCTCATGAACCGTCTCGCGAGAGAACGAGAACGTCGAAACCCAGGGGGGCCGACAAGGATCGACATGACGGCTCCCGACGTTAATAACGCGAATGTCGTCTCGACGTTCGCTGCGCCTCGGGGGGCATTTTGTGCGATGCGGCGAAATTGGCAAGCAAAAACCTCCGTCCGACGCTAAAATGCTACAAGATCATGAATAAATGAAAATATCTTGCGCCCGGCCGCGGTCTCGCCGGCGTCCGCCGCGAGCCGCGGAAGGATCACGCCGCAGATCTCGGCGAGGGCGGATTCGGGATCGGGCAGCCGCGGGAGCGGGCTTTCGCTGCGGCCACGGAGGTCGACCACGCATCGGATCACGCCGCGCGATTCGTGCGAGGCGGGGAGAATGCCGACGCCGCGCTCCTCGATCGCTCCCGCTATGGCCGGATGCGGACGCGCCAGCAGACGGCCGTGGCGGTTCTCGATCTCGACGCGATCGTCGCCGATGAGGCGCGCGAAGCGGCCCTCGCTCCGGGCCAGGGCGATCAGCTCGAGGGTGAGCGCGCTCTTGCCGCTGCCGGAAGGGCCGCGCAGAAGCACGCCGGCGGCGCCGACGAGCAGGGCGTTGGCGTGGATCGTCCTCCGTCGTCCCTCGGCGCTCCCGGCGGGGAAGGGGAGGGCGAGGTCGGTCATTTGGCCGCCGGCAGCCAGATGACGAAGCGAGCGCCGATGGTCTCGTCGCCCGGGCGGGCGGAATCGGTTCCCTCCGGCTCCGCTCTGGTGCGGTTCATCGCGCGGATGCGGCCATTGTGCGCCTCGACGATCTGGCGGGAGATCGACAGGCCGAGGCCAGAGTTCTGGCCGAAGCCCTGCTCGGGGCGGTCGGTGTAGAATCGCTCGAAGATGCGCTCGAAGGCGTCGGCCGGAATGCCCGGCCCGTCGTCGTCGACGATGATCTCATAGCCGTCGACCGCCTGCCCGCCCATTCCGATCGCCTGCTCTCCCCGCAGGGTCACCCGCACGCCGGCGCCGGGCGCGGAGAAGGAGCGGGCGTTGTCGATCAGATTGTCGAACACTTGGGCGAGGCGGGAATCATGGCCGAGAATGCGCCAGCGCCGGCGCGCATCGCTCGAGGCGCGGATGTCGAGCGTCACCTCGACTCCATCGCCGCGGTCGACCTCGCGCGCCATGCCGACCACGGTCTTCAGCACCGCAGCGATATCGACCGTCGCCATATCGGCGCGGGCGAGCTCGGCGTCGAGCCGCGAGGCGTCGGAAATATCGGTGATGAGGCGATCGAGCCGACCGACGTCATGCTTGATGATCGTCAACAGACGCGCGCGCGCGTCGTCGTCGCGCGCGATCGGCAGAGTCTCCACCGCGCTGCGCAGTGAGGTCAGCGGATTCTTCAGCTCATGGGCGACATCGGCGGCGAAATGCTCGATCGCCTCGATGCGATTGTAGAGCGCCGCGGTCATGTCGCGCAGCGCGCCGGACAAATGGCCGATCTCGTCCTGGCGCTGCGAGAAGTCGGGAATTTCCTGCCGCGATTTGACGCCGCGCCGCACGCGCTCGGCCGCTTCGGCGAGGCGCCGCATCGGCTCGGCGATGGCGCCGGCGAACAGCAGCGAGAGCAGCAGCATCACGCCGGCGGAGACGAGGAAGATGCGGATGATGCCCCAGCGCTCCTGGGCGAGGATGGCGTCGATGTCGCCGCCGAGCGTCGACAGCAGCAAGGCGCCGCGCACCGAGCGGAAACGCTGCACCGGCACCGCGACGGAGATGATCGTCTCGCCCTTGGCGTTGGCGCGCACCACCGACAGCGCGCCGCCGGAGAGCGCGCTCGCCACTTCCGGATAGGCCTTGCCATTGCCGGCGCCGATGTCTTCATAGAGCGGCAACTCCGGCCGGCGCGTCCAGCGCCGCACCGCGTCGAACGCCTGCTCGAGCCGACCCGTCGCGCCCTGCGCGCCGCCGGACGGGCCGAGCTCGAAGCGCAGAATGTTGGAGCGGCCGCTGACGGAGCGCGAATCGAGCAGCAGATAGCCGTCGCGATCATAGATGCGCGCGCGTGTGCGCGTCGGCGACACGAGGCGGCGCAGCAGCGGGCCGATGCGCTCGGGATTGAGCGAGAACTCCATCGACGGCTGGCTGCCTTCCTCGACGCTGTAGCTCTCGCCAGGCGCGAGACGCAGCAGCTTCTCGGGATCGATGGTGATGGCGTCGGTGTCGACAGTGGCCGAGGCGGCGATCGCCGCGGCGATGATCTCGCCCTGCGTCTGCAGGCTCTGCACGCGCGCGTCGATCAGGCCTTCGCGGAATTGATTGAGATAGAGGAAGCCGGCGAGCAGCGCCACCAGCCCGCCGAGATTGAGCACGACGATGCGGCGCGTGAGCGATGACGAGAGGCGCGACTGCGCCGCGCGCGCGAGACGCAGCAGCTTGATCGAGGCGACACGCCCGACGCGATTGCGGCGCGCCGATGTGTCGGCGGCGACGTTCTCGTTGTCGGCGGCTATGGTCATGGACGGCCGAATCGCTGTCACGCTTCCTTGAATCTATAGCCCACGCCGTAGAGCGTCTCGATCATTTCGAACTCCGGATCGGCCACTTTGAACTTTTTCCGCAGGCGCTTGATGTGGCTGTCGATGGTGCGGTCATCGACATAGACCTGATCGTCATAGGCCGCGTCCATCAGCGCGTTGCGGCTCTTCACCACGCCCGGCCGCTGCGCCAGAGCTTGGAGAATGAGAAATTCGGTCACCGTGAGCACGACCGGATCGCCGCGCCAGGTGCAAGTGTGGCGCTCGGGGTCCATGACCAGCGCGCCGCGCTCCAGCACCTTCGCTTCGGATTCCTTCTGCGCCGCCGCTTCCTTCGGATTGGCGCGGCGCAGGATCGCCTTCACGCGCTCGACCAGGAGACGCTGCGAGAACGGCTTATGGATGAAATCATCGGCGCCCATCTTGAGCCCGAACAATTCGTCGATCTCCTCGTCCTTCGAGGTGAGGAAGATCACGGGAAGATCGGATTTCTGGCGCAGGCGGCGCAGCAGCTCCATGCCGTCCATGCGCGGCATCTTGATGTCGAAGATGGCGAGATCCGGCGGATTGGCGCGCAGCCCGTCGAGCGCCGCGGCGCCGTCGGTGTAGGTCTGAACGCGATAGCCTTCGCCCTCCAAGGCGATCGAGACGGAAGTGAGAATATTGCGATCGTCGTCCACGAGAGCGATGGTCGGCATAGTCAACCTTTGCTGTCTGCGCCCGCTCCAAGTCCCGGGCTGCGTGATGCTTTCGAGACGCCGCGGCGTTCAGGGCTCGTCCCGTAGGTCCGCGCGCGCCGCCGTCACTGTTTGTCGTCCGCCGATTTTTTACGGCCGGCGTCTCTGCGCCGCCACGTTCGCGAATATCGGCGGCCGAAATGTGGCCTGCTCATGCGCTCGGCGCGCGACCGCCCGAAAGACGGCTGCTTCGCCGTTCTGTCGCCCTTATATACATATTCGCGTCACAAATCACCAACTTGCGAAATCGAGGCGGAATGCCGCGCGCTGCGCCGAAGCTCGAGGCGGGAGCGCGACGCGCGCCTCGGACGCGAGCCGAGCGGCGCCGCCGCTTCCGTTGCCGAACTGTCGCACTTCTTTTCTAGCGTAGCGCAGCCGGATCGAATCGGCCAGAGAGGCGCCGACGCCTCCGATTGCCGATCGCGCAAGTCGCTTTGTGGCGTATCCGTTTTTCATCATCTCGTTTTTCAGCACGCATTCGCGTCGCCGAGAGGCGTTCCGTCTCGATCGAGCAAGAGATCGTCGCCGCGGCCCGAGCGGCTGCGCGCATGTTCCGCTCGTTTGGCGCGGCGCGGGAACAAAGGATTGCGGCATGGATTTGACCCGCTGCTTCGCCGCAGCTCCGACAATGGCCTCGATCGTCGCGCTCACGCTCGTGAGCGCGCCGGCGCGCGCCGAGCAGGAAGATTTGCGCGCGGAGATTCGGTCCTTGACCGAGAGGCTGCGCAAGCTCGAGACGAAGCTCGACAAGGCGCAGAAGTCGGCGGCCGCCGATAAAAAGAAGGAGAAGGAGGAAAAGGAGAAAGAAAAGGAGAAAGAAAAGGAGAAGAAGGAGGAGGCCGAGAAGATCGGGCCCGACAAATTCCGCTTTCGGGGCATCACGATCACGCCGGGCGGCTTCCTCGCGCTGGAGAGCGTCTGGCGCAGCCGCTGGATCGGCGCCGACGTCAACACGCCGTTCCAGAATATTCCGTATAATTTCTTCGCGACGGCGCATTCGAGCGAGTTCCGCTTCAGCGCCCGCCCGAGCCGCTTCACTTTGCTCCTCAAAGGGGACGTCGATCCCACCACCAACATATTCGCTTATGTCGAAACCGATTTTCTCGGCGCCGCCCAGACCGCCAACTCCAATCAGAGCAATTCCTATAATTTGCGCCTGCGCCAGGCCTACGCCAATATCGATTGGGATATTTTCGGAACGCATTTCATGGCCGGACAGGCCTGGTCGCTCGTCACCTTGAACAAGGTCGGCATCCGGCCGGACACGTCGGTGCAGCCGCTGACCATCGACCATCAATATGTCCCCGGCTACACTTGGGCGCGCCAGCCGGGTCTGCGCCTCACTGTGGATTACAACAAGGAGTTCTGGGCCTCCTTCGCGGCCGAAGGCGCCGCCACCACTTTCGCCGGCTATGGCGTGCTGCCGCCCGGCTTCGCCGGCACGACGAGCCTGCCGCTGCAAAATCCGATTCTGTTCGGACAGCCGGCGAATGGCGGTCTCTTCAACAGCGTGAACAGCTATTCGTTGAACCGCGCGCCCGATCTCATCGGCAAGGTTGCCTGGGACGCGAATGTCTTCGATCGCAAGGTGCATGTCGAGGGCTTCGGCCTGATGCGCAATTTCACCACCCGCGCCTATTGGGGCAATCAGAACGCCTGGGGCGGCGGCTTCGGCGGCGGCGTCTACGCGCAGATCATTCCCGATTATCTCGATTTCCAAGTCTCCGGCGCCGTCGGCCGCGGCATCGGCCGCTATGGCAGCGCGCAGCTCCCGGACGCCACATGGTCGATCTTCGGCGGCGGTCCGCTGCCGATCGGCCAACGCATGCTCCTCGTCGGCGCGATCCTGCACCCGACGCCGCAGACCGACATCTACGCCTATGCCGGCGGCGAATTCGCCCAGAGCAATCCTCAATACGCCTCATGGGGCAACAGTCTGATCTATGGGGGCTACGCCAATCCGTTCTTCAACAATCTCGGCTGCAACATAGAGAATGACGCGCTCACCACGGCGCCGTTCCTCTCGGCGGGCACGGCGGCCAATGTCGCGCTCGGCGGCGCCTACGGCTGCTCCGGCCAGATCAAGGCTATTCGGCAGATCACCGGCGGCGTCTGGCACACCTTGTACGAGGGCAAGTTCGGCAAGATCAGGGGCGGCGTGCAATTTTCCTACACGATCAAGGACGGCTTCTTCGGCTATGGCGGCGCGCCCCGGGCGCGGGACAGCATGGCGTTCACCAGCTTCCGCTATTATCCGTTCGAGGGCGGCGGCCCCGCGCCGACCGTGCCCGTGCTGGCCAAATACTGAAATCGCGACGCGGCGCGTCAGCCGGTCCAATCGAGCGAGCGCGCCACCGCCTTGCGCCATTTGGCGAGGCGGCGATCGCGCTCCTCGCGGGGCATGAGCGGCTCGAAGCGCCGGTCCGCGCGCCAATGCGCGGCGAGCTCCTGCACATTGCTCCAGAAGCCGACGGCCAGCCCCGCCGCATAGGCGGCGCCGAGCGCGGTCGTCTCGATGCAGCGCGGCCGCACCACCGGGGCGCCGAGCAGGTCGGCCTGGAATTGCATCAGCAAGTCATTCGCCGCCATGCCGCCGTCGACGCGCAGCTCTTCCAGAGCGACGCCGCTGTCGGCCTCCATCGCCTCCAGCATGTCGACGGTCTGGAAGGCGGCCGCCTCCAGCGCCGCGCGCGCGATATGAGCTTTCGTCGAAAAGCGCGTGAGGCCGGCGATCAGCCCACGCGCGTCCTCGCGCCAATAAGGCGCATAGAGTCCCGAGAAAGCTGGCACGAAATAGACGTCGCCATTGTCGGGAACGCTGCGCGCGAGCGCTTCGATCTCGCCGCTCGATGCGATGAGTCCGAGATTGTCGCGCAGCCATTGCACCAGCGCCCCGGCGATGGCGACCGAACCCTCGAGCGCATAAGAAGGTTTGGCGTCGCCGAGCTTGTAAGCGAGCGTCGAGAGCAATCCCTTGGTCGAGGCGCGCGGCGTCTCGCCGACGTTCATCAGCAGGAAACAGCCCGTTCCATAAGTGTTCTTGGCGTCGCCCGGCGAGAAGCAGGCCTCGCCGAAGAGCGCCGCATGCTGATCGCCGAGCGCGGCGGCGAGCGGGACGCCCGCGAGCGCGCCGCGGCACAGGCCATAGATTTCGCTCGACGAACGAATCTCCGGCAGGCAGGCGCGCGGAACGCCGAACAGCCGCAGCAGCTCATCGTCCCATTGCAGCGTCGCCAGATTCATCAATTGCGTGCGCGACGCATTGGTGGCGTCGGTGAAATGGCGCCCGGTCAGATTCCATGCGATCCAGGAGTCCATCGTGCCGAACAGAACCTCGCCCGCTTCCGCCCTTTCTCTCGCGCCCGGAATATTTTCGAACAGCCACACGAGCTCGAGGCTGGAGAAATAAGTGGAGAGCGGCAGACCGGTCTTCGCGCGCAGCCGATCCTTGCCGCCCTCCGCAGCGAAGCGGGCGACGAGCGGCTCGCTGCGCGTGTCCATCCAGACGAGGGCGTGATGCAGCGGCTCGCCCGTGCGGCGATCCCAGAGCAGCGTCGTCTCGCGCTGATTGGTGAGGCCGACGCAAGCGAGATCGCTCGGCGAGAGATGCGCTTTTGCGAGCGCGCCGTCGATGGTCGCCTGCGTGTTGCGCCAGATTTCCAGCGCGTCATGCTCGACCCAGCCGGGACGCGGGCAGATTTGCGCATGCTCGCGCTGATCGAGCGCGACGATCTCGCCTCGCCGGTCGAAGACGATGAAGCGTGTGCTGGTCGTTCCCTGATCGACCGCACCGACATATCCGCCCATCCACGCCTCCCTGGCCGGTCGGCGCGCAGGATGGCAGGTCCGCAGGCATGCGTCATCTTGGGAAGAGCAAGCCTTCCGACTCGCCCTTCACTCGGGTTTCTCACCCGGCGAATTCGGACAGCACGGCGGCAAGGGTCCGCGTCTGCGTCCAATCGAGCAGAATGTCGGCGCAGCCCGCGGCGCGCAGGGTCACGCCGTCGTCGCGCACCTCGGCCTCGAATTCGTGATCGCTGGCGATGGGGCTCATGAAAATCTGCCGCTCCGCGCTCGCGCCCTCGGCGACCGCGGTCAGCGCCCGCGAGAGGATGCCCGCCTCCTGCCGCGTCAGCCGGCGGGGCGGATGGTCGCCGGCGCTTATGGTCGCCAATGCGCCAAAAGCGCGGTGCTCGGCGGCGGCGACTTCGACGATTTGCGACATTTTCCGTCCTCTTTGTCTCGAGCCGTTCCCTCAGCGATATGGGTGAGTCAATGAACATATTGAAAAATAAATGTTATCATAATTTATTGCGGCGCAGCGAAGCAGGCATGATCCTTGAATCCCCTTCGGTCATGTCAGGGAGTTGGAACATGGCGCATCCGCTGCGGCCGGCAATCAAGAATCATACCCGGGCGCGGGCCTCCGCCGGCCGCGGGGGAGGACGGCCGTGAGCTTCGATCGCGACGCTATTCCGGAAGATATCCGTGGCTATCACCGCCGCACCAAGCATGCGCCCAATCGCTATGCGATGGGGCCCGGCTTTCTCGATTGGGCGTCGCAGCCCAATCCGTTCCGCCGTTTCGCCGGGGCGCGCCTCGCGCCGCTGCCGCTGCTCGACCATGAGGAAACGGCGGCCTTCCCCGGCCCCGCGGCCGCCGCGGCGCCCGTCGATGCGGCGGCGCTCGGCTTGTTCCTCGAGCTCGCCTTCGGCCTCAGCGCCTGGAAGAGCTATGAGAACTCGACCTGGGCGCTGCGCAACAATCCCTCCTCCGGCAATCTCCACCCGACCGAATGCTATGCACTGCTCGACTCCCTCGCCGGGGTGAGCGAGGCGGCCGGGCTCTATCATTATGCGCCGGCCGAGCATGCGCTGGAGGAGCGCGCGGCCTATGAGGCGGCGCACGTGCTGCCGCGCGGGGGCTTTCTCTTGGCGCTCTCCTCCATCGCCTGGCGCGAAGCCTGGAAATATGGCGAGCGCGCCTATCGCTATTGTCAGCTCGACGCCGGCCATGCGATCGGCGCGGCAGCTCAAGCCGCCTTTGCGCTCGGCTGGCGGGCGAGCGCGCTCACCGAGCCGTCGGACGCCGAGATCGCGGCTCTCATCGGCCTCGATCGCGAGGACGCCGCGCATCGGCGCGAGCCGGAGCATCCCGATCTCGTGATGTGGATCTCGACCGAGGCCGCGCCCGCGGCGCCGGCGCTCGATCTCTTTGCGCTCATCGACGCGCCGCGCGCATTTCACGGACAAGCGAACCGGTTGAGCGAGGATCACGACGGTTGGCCGGTGATCGATCTCGCCGGGCAGTTCTGCCGCAAGCCGCGGCAGGCGACGAAACCAACGCCGACGCGGGGTCAATGGCCGGCGCCCATAGCCCCGCGCGTCTCCATCGGCCGCGCCGTGCGCAAGCGGCGCAGCGCGCAGCGCATGGACGGCGCGACCTCCATGCCGGCGGAAATTTTCGCCGCAATGCTCGCCGCGACTCTGCCGAGCGAGAGCAATCTTCTCTCGGCCTTTCCCTGGGCGACCTCTCTGACCTTGATCCTGTTCGTGCATCGCGTCGACGGCGTCGAGCCGGGCATTTACGCGCTGCAACGCGACAGCGATGTCGCGGCGCGGCTGCGCGCCGCTTGCCGCAAGGAATTCGAGTGGTCGCTCATCGATCTTTCCGGCCTGCCGCTCTATCGGCTCTATGCCGGCGCGGCGGAGAAGGCGGCGACGAAGCTCGCCTGCCTGCAGCCGATCTCCGGCAAGGGCTGCTTCAGCCTCGCGATGATCGCCGATTTCGACCATGCGCTCGAGGAGGACGGGCCCTTCGCCTATCGACGCCTGCATTTCGAGGCCGGCCTCATCGGTCAGGCCCTCTACCTCTGGGCGACGGCCTGCGGCTTCGCCGGAACCGGCATCGGCTGCTTCTTCGACGACGAGGCGCATGAGCTGCTCGGCCTCTCGCAGGACGCGACGCAGTTCCAGGATGTCTATCACTTCACCGTCGGCGGAGCGATCGACGACGCCCGCATTCTGACGCTTCCCCCCTATCCGGACGAGAGACGAGATCGGCGATGAACATTCAGATCGAACGCCAATATGTCGAAGCGCTGATGCAGCGCTATCCGGCGCATGCCGGGCTCGCCGAGCAATTGCGCTTCAGCGACCGCGTCGAGATGGAGTTCTCGCATCTTTCCGACGAGGAATTGACCTTCCTCGAAGGTCTCTATCGAGAGGCGGGCCCCGACATGCGCGCCCGCGCCGCGCAGCTCGCCACCTTGCGCGAGGCGCTGAAGGCCGGCGGCAGGCGTTTCGAGGCCTCGGAGCTCGAGCAAGTGCTGCCGGCGATGGTGAAATACCTCACCGCCGACGCCATTCGCGGCTGGCTGTTCACGGCGAGCGTCGCGTCGAAGCCACTGCCCTATGTCATCACCCGCTTCGATTATGTGCCGGCCTCCAACGACGAGGCGGGCAAGGTGATGATCGAGCTGAAGTCCAACGCCAAGGGCGTGCTGACGACCAACGCCATCCGCATCATGGCCGCGGATGCGAACGGGCGGACGATCAACGAGATTCTCGCGGCGAAGGGATATATTCGCGAGACGGCGGAGCTGGTCGAGGCCTTCGACGCGGCGACCGAGACCTATTTCGACTGGCGCGGCCGCTATGGCCAGCAATTCACCGGCCGCGGCACCGGCTTTCACGCGGAAGACCCCAATTCCTCGCATCGCGACACCGACTGGTCGCGCAAGGATGTCGTCGTGCTGTCGACGAGCGGCGGCGACGCGCGCCTCGTCAATGACGAGGCGATCCTGACCGCGCGCAGCCTGACGCTGGAATCGCCCGGCGACGTGCTCGGAAATTTCATCCGCAAGGCGGCCAAGAGCAATAAATATTCGGTCGAGGACGAGCTGGCCGAGCTGCAGACGCAAATCCCCGAGGGATTGTTCAAGCGCATTCCGGTGCACCCTTACATTCTGATGTTCCATCTCGATCTGCATCACCATGTCTGGGTGCATGTCGACGAGATGAAGCTCTATGAATATAAGCCGGCGCTGAAGCAGAAGCTGGTGCTGCCGGCCGAGCAGACCGATCTCATCGACATTCTGACCGCCGAGATGGACGTGCTGATGGACGACATCGTCGCCGGCAAGTCCGGCGGCACCACCGTGCTGTGCGCGGGCCCGCCCGGCGTCGGCAAGACGCTCACCGCCGAGGTCTATTCGGAGATCATTCAGCGCCCGCTCTATCGCGTGCATTCGGGCCAGCTCGGCCTCAATGTCGCGACGATGGAGACCGCGCTGAAGGAGATTCTGACGCGCGCGCAGCGCTGGGGCGCGGTGATGCTGATCGACGAGGCCGATGTCTATATCAAGCGCCGCGACGACAATATCGCCATGAACGCCGTGGTCGGCGTGTTCCTGCGCGTGCTCGAATATTTCAACGGGCTGCTGTTCCTCACCACCAACCGCGTCGACGATATCGACGAGGCGATCGTCTCGCGCTGTATCGCGCTCATCAAATACAACCCGCCGGACGATGACGCCAAGCGTCGCATCTGGCGCGTGATGGCCGAGCAGTTCGCGCTTTCGGTGAATGAATCGCTGATCGATGATCTCGTTGCTGCGTTCCCGCAGGCGACAGGTCGCGACATCAAGGGCCTCGCCAAGCTGACGGCGAAATTCTGCCATCAGAAGCAGGTCGCGCCGGACCTCGCCGTATTCCAGCGCTGCGCCATCTTCCGCGGGCTGGATGTGATGCGCGTGGGGGAGATGAAGACCGCGGCGGAGTGAAGAGACGCGGCTCGCCCAGCGCCGTCATGGCCGGGCTCGTCCCGGCCGTGGATGGCCCCCCCCGCGGAGGGCGGTCGGACCCCGCGCGCTCTGCGGGAAGTGGGAGCGCTTCCCGATGCGGCTTCCCGATGCGGCTTCTTGCGCCTGCGCCCCGCCCGCTGTAGACGGCGCTGACCGCGCTTCCATCTAATCAGCCATGTCCGTCCTCTCCGCCTATGTTCGCGTGCTGACGCAGCTGAAGCCCGAGGCTCGGCTCGCGGCGAGCCTCGTCGCGGCCAATCTCGCCGTCGCCATCGCGCAATTCGCCGAGCCCATGCTGTTCGGCCGCGTCATCGACGTGCTCACCAAGGCGCAGGTCGCCGGCCAGCGCCTCGCCTGGAGCGCTCTTTTGCCGCTGCTCGCGGCGTGGGCCGGCTTCGGCCTGTTCTCCATCGCCGCTTCGGTGCTAGTCGCGCTGCACGCCGACCGGCTCGCCCATCGCCGCCGTCTCGCGGCGATGGCCGGCTATTTCGAGCATGTGCTCGATCTTCCCTCGAGCTTTCATTCCGGCGCGCATTCGGGGCGTCTGCTCAAGGTGATGCTGGAAGGCGCCGGCGGCATGTTCGGCCTGTGGCTGTCCTTCTTCCGCGAGAATTGCGCCTCTTTCGTCGCTTTGTTCGTGCTGCTGCCGGCGACGCTCCTGGTCAATTGGCGGCTCGCCCTGCCGCTCATCGTCCTCGTCGGCGCCTTCGGGCTGCTCACCGCTTTCGTCCTGCGCCGCACGCAGGAGCTGCAGAGCGCGGTCGAGCGGCATCATTCCGATCTCGCCGAGCACGCTTCCGACACGCTCGGCAATGTCGCCGTGGTGCAGAGCTTCACCCGCATCGACACCGAGACGCGGGCCCTCCGCCGCATCATCGACGAATTGCTGGCCGCTCAAATCCCCGTGCTCTCCTGGTGGGCGATCGCCGCGGTGGCGAGCCGCGCCTCGGCCACGCTCACTCTGCTGGTCATCTTCCTGCTCGGCGCCTGGCTGCATCTGCAGGGCCTCGCCTCGATCGGCGAGATCGTCGCCTTCATGAGCTTCGCCACGATGCTGATCGGGCGGCTCGAGCAGGTCGTCGGCTTTCTCAACGTGCTGTTCCTGCTCGCGCCCAAGATCGGCGAATTCTTCTCTATCCTCGACACGCATCCCGACGTCGCCGACCGCGCCGGCGCGCGCGAGATGGCCCGGCTCGAGGGCGCCGTCGTCTTCGACACTGTGAGCTTCTCCTATGGCGGCGGCCGGCTCGCGCTGCGCTCCGTCTCCTTTTCCGCGCGGCCGGGCGAGACCATCGCCCTCGTCGGCGCCACGGGATCGGGCAAGTCGACGACGCTCGGCCTGCTGCATCGCGTCTTCGATCCGAAAGAGGGGCGCATCCTCATCGACGGCGTCGACATTCGCGACATGACTCTGGCGTCGCTCCGCCGCAATATCGGGGTCGTCTTCCAGGAGCCGATGCTGTTCGCCCGCTCGATCGAGGAGAATTTGCGCGTCGGCAAGCCGGATGCGACGCAAGAGGAGATCGCGCGCGCCGTGGAGCTGGCGCAGGCGCAGGGTCTGGTGGCGCGCCAGAGCGACGGGCTCGCGACGCGCATCGGCGAGCGCGGCCGCACGCTCTCGGGCGGCGAGCGTCAGCGCCTCTCGATCGCTCGCGCGCTGCTCAAGGACCCGCCGATCATGATCTTCGACGAGGCGACCAGCGCGCTGGACGCGACCACCGAACGGCTGCTGCAGAAAGCGCTGGAGGCGGCGACGCGCGGCCGCACCACCTTCATCATCGCCCACCGTCTCTCCACCGTGCGTCACGCGGACCGGATATTGGTGCTGGACCAGGGCGAGATCGTCGAGAGCGGGACCTTCGACGAGCTGGTGGCGCTGGGCGGCATATTCGAGACTCTCGCCCGCGCGCAATTCATCGGGGCGCAGGAGGCGGGGGCGGATGCGGGGCGCATCGAATGACGGGTTTGTGGAGAGGCGAGCCTGAAGGCTCGCGGTCCAGGGGCGCGCTTTGAACCGTCGCTCCTGGACGCTTCGAAATGCATATTCCATTTCCGCGATTGACAGGGCCGCGCCCTTGCCGCCTATAGCCGGCGATCCTTGGAGCCAGACCTTTCATGCCCCACACCGGTCTCGAGAACATCATCACCACCGCCTTCGAGGACAGGGCCAATATCGACGCCTCCACGCAGGGCGACGTCCGCCACGCCGTCGAGAGCGCGCTGCGGCTGCTCGATTCGGGCAAGCTGCGCGTCGCCGAGAAGATCGACGGCGAAACCGGCCCTTCCTCGTGGAAGGTCAACCAATGGCTGAAAAAGGCCGTGCTGCTGTCCTTCCGGCTCAATGACATGAGCGTGATCGAGGGCGGGCCGGGCGGCGCCACCTGGTGGGACAAGGTCCCCTCCAAATTCGCCGGCTGGGGCGCGGCCGAGCACAAGACGGCGGGTTTCCGCTCCGTGCCGGGCGCCATCGTGCGGCACTCGGCCTATGTGGCGCCGGGCGTCATTCTGATGCCCTCCTTCGTCAATCTCGGCGCTCATGTCGACGCCGGGACCATGGTCGACACCTGGGCGACGGTCGGCTCCTGCGCGCAGATCGGCAAGAATGTGCATCTCTCCGGCGGCGTCGGCATCGGCGGCGTGCTGGAGCCGCTGCAGGCCGGCCCGACCATCATCGAGGACGATTGCTTCATCGGCGCGCGCTCGGAGATCGTCGAGGGCGTGGTCGTGGGCAAGGGCTCGGTGATCTCCATGGGCGTGTTCATCGGCGCCTCGACCAAGGTGGTCGACCGCGCCACCGGAGAGATCCATATCGGCTATGTGCCGCCCTATTCGGTGGTCGTCTCCGGCAGCCTTCCCGGCAAGCCGCTGCCGGGCGAAAACTGGGGCCCGTCGCTCTATTGCGCCGTCATCGTGAAGACGGTGGACGCGCAGACGCGCGGCAAGACGGCGATCAACGAGCTGTTGAGGGACTGATGGCGCTCCCCGGACGCGACCGGCTCGTCTTCCTGTTTCGGACCGAGGCGGGCCGCATCGACCGCGCGAGCTGGCGGCTGGGCGTCGTGATTCTCGCCGCGCCGCTCGTCGTGCTGACGCTGGCGATGTGGGCGCTGCTGCCCTACACGGTCCACGATCTTTCGACGAGCCCGCTGTTCGTCTGGCAGACGATGGTCGCCTATTTCTACCTCTGCCTCTATGCGCTGGCGCTGCTGGTGATCGCGGCGAGCTATGTCAATCTCTCGGCCAAGCGGTTTCGCGCGCTCGGGCGGCCGGCGCCCGCCGGCCTCGCCGCTCTGCTGCCGCTGGCGGCGCTGCTCGCCGCCTCGGCGCATTTTCTGCAGCCGCATGTGGCCGACGCCATGCCGCGCTGGCAGGTGACGATCTTCGACGTGATCCTTGCTGCGGCGGCGCTGTGGAGCGCCTATGAGCTCGGCGTCCGCGAGGAGGGCTGAGGGCGTCAGCTCTTTTTCGGCGCCGCAATCTCCTTCTTGCTGAAATTGCTGAGATCGCCCTCCGCCGCCGCGGCGCGCCGCCAGGATTTGGCGATGGCCGGATATTTGATCTCGACTTGGATTTTCGCGACCGCCTGAGTCAGCTTCTCGCTGCCGCAGGAAGGGCACGCCGGCGTGTCCGAGGCGCGAACCAGAAGCTCGAATTCCGCGTGGCAATTCTCGCATTCATAGGAATAGAGCGGCATCCTGTTCCTCTTATCCGTATTTGTCGGGCGCGCCGCCCGGCCGGGGGCGGCGCCTAAATTTGATGCAAGCGTCGTGCCGCCGATTGCCGCCGCGCTCCGCTTCTGGAACGTCTTTCGCTTAGGGTAGTATGGAGCGCCCTCACCCCGCACACGCCGCCCATGACCACCGCCCGATACAAAGCCCGCTTCATCCCCTCGCTCGATCAGGTCGACGCGGGCGAATGGGACGCGCTCGCCAATCCGCCGGGCCTCGCCGCCGAGGAGGCCGAAGGGGAGCGCTATAATCCCTTCATCTCCAGCGCCTTTCTGCTCGCGCTCGAGCGCTCGAAATCGGTCGGCGCGCGCACCGGCTGGACGCCGCTCTACACGCTGCTCGACGATCCCGAGGGGCGGCTCGTCGCCGCCGCGCCCTCCTATGTCAAAATGCACAGCATGGGCGAATATGTCTTCGATTTCGGCTGGGCGCAGGCGTATGAGAACGCCGGCGGGCGCTATTACCCCAAGATTCAGGTCGCTGTTCCGTTCACGCCGGCGACCGGCCGCCGCCTGCTCGTCGCCCGCCACGCGCCGGAGGGCGCGCGCGAATCCCTGATCGCCGCGCTGCGCGCCTTGCGGCAGGCGGCCGAGGCCTCCTCGCTCCACGTCACCTTCGGGACGAAGGCCGAGACGCGCGCGCTCGAGGCCGCCGGCTTCGCGCCGCGCGTCGGCGAGCAGTTCCATTTCCTCAATGAAAACTATCGCGATTTCGACGATTTCCTCGCCGCGCTGTCCTCGCGCAAGCGCAAGACCATCAAGCGCGAACGCCGCGACGCGCTGGGCGACGATCTCTCCATCGATCTGCTCAGGGGAGCCGACATAAAGCCCGAGCATTGGGACCGCTTCTTCGCCTTCTACATGGACACGGGCGCGCGCAAATGGGGGCGGCCTTATCTGACGCGCGAATTCTTTCATCAGATCGGCGCGACCATGGCGGAACGCGTCCTGCTGGTGATGGCGCGGCGCGGCGACGAGCATATCGCCGGCGCCATCAATTTCCTCGGCGACGACGCCATTTATGGCCGCAATTGGGGCGCGCTGGAGGAGCGGCCCTTCCTGCATTTCGAGGTCTGCTATTATCAGGCGATCGAATACGCCATACGCCATGGCTACAAGCGTGTGGAGGCGGGGGCGCAGGGCGAGCACAAGCTGGCGCGCGGCTATCGGCCGGCGCCGACGCGCTCGGCGCATGATTTCGCCGATGCGCGGCTGCGCACGGCGGTCGACGAGTTTCTCTCCCGCGAGAAGGTCGCGATCGACGAGGCGGTCGCCGATTACGAGGCCGGCCTGCCGTTCCGCCGAGACGGCGCGGCGGAGAGCGGATGAATCGATCAGATGCGAGCCTGAAGGCTCGCGGTCCAGGGACGCCTATGGACCGCGAGCCTTCAGGCTCGCTCTCGACCCCGATCAGATCGTCTGATTATAGGCGCCGACGCCGTCGCTCTGGCGCAGCACGGCGTCGATCGCCTGGAACATCTCGCGCATCCGCGCTTCCGACGCCGGGCTCTCGACGACGACCACCAGCTCCGGCTTGTTGGAGGAGGCGCGCACCAGCCCCCAGGTGCCGTCCGCGACCGTCACGCGCACGCCGTTCACGGTGACGAGATCGCGAATTTTCTGGCCGGTGAAGGCCTCGCCATCGGCCGCCATCTTCTGGAAGCGCGCCGTCACCTCTTCGACGACCTGATATTTGCGCTCGTCGGCGCAATGCGGCGACATGGTCGGCGAGCCCCAGGTCTTGGGCAGATCGGCGTAGAGGTCGGCCATCGACTTGGTCGGATTGCGGTCGAGCATCTGCAGCACATGCACGGCGGTCAAAATGCCGTCGTCATAGCCGCGGCCGATCGGCGAATTGAAGAAGAAGTGCCCCGACTTCTCGAAGCCGGCGAGCGCCTTCAGCTCGGTGACGCGGCGCTTGATGTAGGAATGGCCGGTCTTCCAATAATCGGCCTTGACGCCGCGGGCGATCAGCTCCGGATCGGTGGCGAAGAGGCCGGTCGATTTCACATCGACGACGAAGGTCGCGCCCGGATAGAGCTTGGCGAGATCGCGCGCCAGCATCACGCCGATCTTGTCGGCGAAAATCTCGTCGCCCTTGTTGTCGACGACGCCGCAGCGATCGCCGTCGCCGTCGAAGCCGAGCCCGACATCGGCGCCGCTCTCGCGCACCTTGTCGGCCATCGCGTGCAGCATGTGCAGATCTTCGGGATTCGGATTGTAATGCGGGAAATTATAGTCGAGCTCGATGTCGAGCGGCACGACCTCGCAGCCGATCCGCTCGAGCAGCTTGGGCGCGAAAGCGCCGGCGGTGCCATTGCCGCAGGCGGCGACGACCTTCAGCTTGCGCGACAGCGTGACATTGGAGGCGAGATCGTCGAGATAGATCTGGCCGAAATTCTCGACATAGCGATAGGAGCCGCCCTCGGCGAAGCGGAAGGCGCCGGAGAGCACGATCTCCTTCAGGCGGCCCATCTCCACCGGGCCGAAGGTGACGGGCCGCTGCGCGCCCATTTTCACGCCGGTCCAGCCATTGTCGTTATGCGAGGCGGTGACCATGGCGACGGCCGGAACGTCGAGCGCGAACTGCGCGAAATAGGCCATGGGCGAGAGCGCGAGGCCGATGTCGTGCACGCGCACGCCCGCCGCCATCAGTCCGGAGATCAGCGCCAGCTTGATCGAGGAGGAATAAGCGCGATAGTCATGGCCGGTGACGAGCTCGGGCACGACGCCCATCTCGTGGATCAGCGTGCCGAGCCCGAGACCCAGCGCCTGCACGCCCATGAGATTGAGCTCTTTCTCGAACAGCCAGCGCGCGTCATATTCACGAAAGCCCGTGGGCTTGACCAGCGGCGTCTGCTCATAGGCGAACGTATTGGGCGACAATTCGGCGACGGGCTTCGGGAACATCGTTTCTCCTCAGGCGTGACCTCGCTGCGCCAGCACATAAGCGAAAAGCGGCCCGACGCCAAACGCATTCGGCTTGCGCCGCTCCCGCGCGCGGCGCCATACGGGAAAATTGCGACATTCAAATTCCGTTCAGGCGCGATGATGCTGTATCCGGCGAGGCGAAAGCCGTTCATCCGAACCTGACCGCCACTTTTCGATCAGAACACTGGAGCCTTTCACTTTTTCAACACTTTGCAGCGTCTCGACCTGCGCGCAGGCAAAGCTTCAGGTCGGGGGCCGCTCGGCGATGCGCCGTTCCCAGTCCAGCGCCTGGCGCACGATCGTCGCGAGATCGTCGTAGCGGGGCGTCCAGCCGAAAGCGGCCTTGATCCGCTCATTGGCGGCGATGATCGCCGCCGGATCGCCGGGGCGCCTGCCGACGAGCTCGACCGGGAAATCGACGCCCGAGACGCGCTTCACCGTCTCGATCACCTCGAGCACGGAGAAGCCATGACCATAGCCGCAATTGCAGACGAGGCTCGTGCCGCCCGCGCGCAAATGGCGCAGCGCGTCGAGATGGGCGCGGGCGAGATCATTGACCTGAATATAATCGCGCACGCAGGAGCCGTCTTGCGTCGGATAATCCGTCCCGAACACTTGCAGCTTGGGCCGTAGGCCCAGCGCCGCCTGTGCGGCGACCTTGATGAGATGCGTGGCCTCGGGCGTCGACTGGCCGGAGCGGCCGAGCGGATCGGCCCCGGCGACATTGAAGTAGCGCAGGACGACATAACCGAGCCCATGCGCCCGGCTCGTGTCCTCCAGCATCCACTCGACCATCAGCTTGGAACGTCCATAGGGCGAGACCGGGGCGAGGACCGCATCCTCGGCGACGGGATTCGCCTGCGGATCGCCATAGACGGCGGCGGTGGAGGAGAAGATGAAGCGCTTCACGCCCGCAGCGACGGCGCTCTCCAGCAGGCTGCGCGCTTTCGCCGTATTGTTGAGATAATAGCCGAGCGGATCGGCGACGGATTCGGGAACGACGATCTTGGCGGCGAAATGGATGATGGAGTCGATCTGGTGATAGGCGAGAATGTCGCGCACCAGAGCTTCATCGCCGAAATCGCCGACGATCAGCGGCACATCGGCGGGAACGGCCGAGCGAAAGCCGGTGGAGAGATCGTCGAGCGCCACGACCTCTTCGCCGGCGTCGCGAAGCTCGAGCGTCATATGGCTGCCGATATAGCCCGCGCCGCCGGTTACGAGAATGGTCATGCGGCCATGCCTCTGCTGGAGACTTCCCTCGAGCGGAAATAAAGGGCAAAAGGGAGGACGCGCTCGAAAGCGAGCGCCGGGCGGCGACGGATCGCCGCAATGGCTACCGATGCAACGGATTACACATGAGCAAGCGCATTCGCAAGGCAGTTTTTCCCGTGGCCGGCCTCGGCACGCGTTTTCTCCCCGCCACCAAAGCCGTGCCGAAGGAAATGCTCACCGTGGTCGACCGGCCGGTGCTGCAGCATGTCGTCGACGAAGCGCGCGAGGCGGGCATCGAGCATTTCATCTTCGTGACCGGACGCAACAAGGCGGTCATCGAGGATCATTTCGACATTTCATACGAACTCGAAGACACCTTGCGCCGGCGCGGCAAGACCAAGGAATTGGAGGCGCTGGCCGCGGACCTGCCGCCCGCCGGCGCCACCAGCTTCACCCGCCAGCAGGCGCCGCTGGGCCTCGGTCACGCCGTCTGGTGCGCGCGCGACATCGTCGGCGACGAGCCTTTCGCCGTGCTGCTGCCCGATATGGTGACTTTGCCCAATGGCGCGAAGAAGACGCGCTGCCTGGCGCAGGCCGTCGCCGCCTATCAGACGCATGGCGGCAACATCATCGCGGTGGAGGAGGTTCCGCCGGAGGAGACCCATCAATATGGCGTCGTCGCCGTCGGCAAGGATTATGGCGACAGCTTCGAGATCGCCGGAATGGTGGAGAAGCCGCCGCGCGGAACGGCGCCGAGCAATCTGATGATCTCCGGCCGCTACATCCTCCAGCCCGAAATCTTCTCCATTCTCGAGAAGGGGGAGAAGGGCGCAGGCGGCGAGATCCAGCTCACCGATGGAATGGTGGCGCTCCAGGCGGCCCAGTCCTTTCACGGCGTGCGCTTCGACGGCCGGACCTATGACACGGGATCGAAGCTCGGCTTTCTCGCGGCCAATATCGCTTTCGGACTGGCGCGGCCGGACATCGCCGACGGGCTGCGCGCGGAGCTGAAGAAGCTGTTGTGATCGAGGGCGGTCGGATGACGACCCAGAGCAATCGGGTGAAGGATAAAACCCCAACCCTCGTCCTGAGGAGCCGCCGCGGGCGGCGTCTCGAAGGACGGCCGCGGGGCGCAATCAAAGGCTTCTCCCCGTTGCCGTCCTTCGAGACGCCCGCTTCGCGGGCCCCTCAGGACGAGGGTGATAGGGCTATAGTCATTCACCCGTTTGCCCTAGAGCGCTTGCCGATCGAACGGAATCGGTCGATCGATCAGAATTCGCTCAAACGAAAGAATACCGGAGCGCTATCCGATCCAATCGGATCGAATAGCGCTCTAATGCCCCCTCACCCTTTCCGCTTCGGCCGCAGGCGGATGATCACGTCGCAGCCGACGATCTCCATGCCCTCGGGCGGCGGCGGCAAATTGGCGAATTGGACGCTGCCGTCGGCCACGTCGAACATCTTCTTGCTGACCTCGTCCATGAAATGGTGATGCGGCGAGGTGCGCGTATGAAAATAGGTGCGCGGACCCTGCACGGCGATCTCGCGCAAGAGGCCGGCGTCGGCGAATTGGTTCAGCGTGTTGTAGACGGTCGACAACGACATTTGCAGGCCGGCTTCGCGCGCTTCGGCGTGCAGCGCCTCGGCGCTGACATGGCGGTCGCCATTGCCGTAGAGCAGCTTGGAAAGCGCGATGCGTTGCACCGTCGGCCGCAGGCCGGCGCTTCTCAGCTTGGCCTTCAGCTCTTCGTCGCCTCGCGTCGAGGCGGTCTTGGTGGGCCGCGTTCCCAGCTGGATCGGGGCGCGAAAATTCGTAATCATGGGTTGATGCGTCATTTTCGGTTCCGCCTCGGTCGTGCGTGCGGCTCCTTTTGGGGAAGTCGAATTATGTCAATAGAAAACGCCACGGCGCCGGCTGTCAAACGAAATGGCCAAAGGTGTAAAGATTCCAGAAAATGGCCCGCTGGCGAGAACTCGGCCCGCGTCGGCGGCAAGGGCGCATGGGCGCACCGCCTATTTCTTTCAGTTATAGCTGTTTTTATTGGTGTTCTCGGCCTTTGCTGCAGCGCCGCTGCGGCGCCGGAGGGCGCTGGTTTCGGCGCTTTCGTGCAGGATTTGTGGCCCGCGGCGCGCGACGCCGGCGTATCTCGCGAAATCTTCGACAAGGCCGTCGAAGGCTTGAGCATAGAGCCGGGCGTCTTGCAGCGCCCGCGCGCGCAAGCCGAATTTACTGTGACTATACCGTCATATTTATCCGGCGCGATCACGTCCGCCCGCGTCGCGCGCGGCCGCGCCCTCTCCGCCGAGCTCGCCACGCCGCTGGCGCGGATCGAAGAGCGCAGCGGCGCTCCTTCGGAAACGCTGCTCGCCATTCTCGGAGTGGAAAGCAATTTCGGTTCCGCGACGGGCGCGGCCGACACGCTGCGCGTGCTCGCGACGCTGGCCTATGGCGGCCATAGAGGCGCGGTCTTCGCCGACGAATTCGTGGCGGCGCTGGTGATGCTGAAGAACGGCTATGTCACGCGCGAACGGCTGCGCGGCTCCTGGGCCGGCGCAATGGGTCAGCCGCAATTCCTGCCCTCCGCCTATCTGAAATATGCGCAGAGCTATGACGGCGAGCGGCCCGCGGATATTTGGACCAACCGGCTCGATTCCCTCGCTTCGATCGGCAATTTTCTGAGACAGTCCGGCTGGGTCGCCGGCCTGCCCGCCGTCATCGAGGTCGTCGTGCCGCGCGACTTCGACTATGCGGCGCTCGATCACTATCTCTCGCAATGGCGCTCATTGGGGTTTTCGCGCGCGGATGGAGCCGCCTTGCCGGCGAGCGGCGCGGCGAGCCTGTTCCAGCCGGCGGGCGCCGCCGGGCCGGCCTTTCTCATCACCGAGAATTTCGAGGCGATCCGACAGTACAACACCTCGGACGCCTATGCGCTATCGGTGGCGCTGCTCGCCGAGCGCATCGGCGGGCGGCAGGCGCCGATCGCGGCCTGGCCGAAAGTCGCCGCGCTGTCGACGGCCGATTGCATGGCGATGCAGAGGCTGCTCGCCGCGCGCGGCTTCTATCACGGAACCATCGACGGCAAGCTCGGCCGCACGAGCCGCAACGCCGTTCATGCTTTTCAGCTGAGCGTCGGCATGCAGCCGGCGGATGGATTTGCGACGAAAGACGTGCTGGAGCGGTTGCAGCGCGGGAGGGCGAATAGCGAGTAGGGAGTAGCGAATAGCGAATAGAAAGCCGAGCTACGATCTATTCGCCATTCGCTACTCGCCACTCCCACCTCTATTTCCCCGCGAGCTTCAGCACCGCCTCGAGCGGCACCTTGTCGAGGCCTTCGCCGCCATGCTCGACATGGGCGATGATGCCGGCGCGCATGCGCGGGTCCCAGAATTTCTTCAAATGCTCCGCCGTGCCGGCGACCGCGTCCGAATGCCTTTGCGCGGCGAAGAACATGCCGATCTGATTGGCCATTTTGACGAGCTTGTCGGCGGTGCTATGCGACATGGGACGAGACCTGCTCCAGAATGCGTTCGGGATGGGTGAAGATTTCGAAGTCGCGGCCACGCACGACGGCGACCAGCGTCATGCCACATTTTTCCGCCGTGCGCACGGCGAGAGCGGTTGGGGCGGACACCGCGGCGATGATCGGCGCGCCGATGCGCGCGGCCTTCTGCACCAGCTCCACCGAGATGCGGCTCGTCATCAGAACGACGCCCTGCGCGGCGGGGACGCCCTGCCGCGCCAGCGCGCCGGCGAGCTTGTCGAGCGCATTGTGCCGGCCGACATCCTCGCGCACGACCAGCGCGTCATCGCCCGGCGCCCAGAAGGCCGCCGCATGGACCGCGCGGGTCTCGCGATTGAGCGGCTGCGCGCCGGGCAGGCGATCCATCGCCGCGATCAGCGCTGTTGCCGGAATGCGCAGCGCATTGTCGAGAACCGGCAATGGCCGGCTCGCCTGCTCGAGGCTCTCTATGCCGCAGAGCCCGCAGCCGGTCGGCCCGGCCATGGTGCGCTTGCGCGCCGCATAGAGGTCTTGTCGTCCCCCGCCGAGCCAGCTGCGCAGCTCTATGCCGGCTTCGGAGGAAATAATCTCGAACTCCCCGGCTTCATCGACGCTGTCGATCAGTCCTTCGGTGAGAGCGAAGCCGAGCGAGAAATCCTCGAGATCGGCGGGCGTCGCCATCATCACGGCATGGGTGGAGCCGCCATAGGTGAAGGCGATCGGCGTCTCCTCGGGAATGACGCGGGCGCTGTCCGACGCCGCGTCATTGCGCCGTGCGATGCACGGAACGCGGACGCTGGGCGCGGGCAGCTCCTCGGTCATCCTCGAATCTTTCTCCAGCACGCGCTCCTTCTCCCGCTTGCGGGAGAAGGTGGCCCCGCGAAGCGGGGTCGGATGAGGGTCCTTCGATCCGACCCGTCAGACGTGGACATCATTGAACAAAGCGCAATATTTGCCGGCGCCCTCATCCGACCCTCGCTGATGCGAGGGCCACCTTCTCCCGCCATGCGGGAGAAGGAGGGCACCCGGCGACTCGCCTTACTCCGCCGCGACGCGACGCGCGTTCTCGGCCATCTCGCGATATTGCTCCTGCCATTCGGTCGGGCCGTTGGAGGGCGAGATCTGCACCGCCGTCACCTTATATTCGGGGCAATTGGTCGCCCAATCCGAATTATCGGTGGTGACCACATTCGCCTGCGACAGCGGGTGATGGAAGGTGGTGTAGACGACGCCCGGCGCCACGCGGTCGGTGACCTTGGCGTGCAGCGTGATCTCGCCGGCGCGGCTGGCGATGCGCACCCAATCTCCATCGCGCACGCCGCGCAGCTCGGCGTCATGCGGATGAATCTCGAGCACATCCTCCTCGTGCCAGCGGCTGTTCTCGGTGCGGCGCGTCTGCGCGCCGACATTATACTGGGACAGGATGCGGCCCGTCGTCAGCAGCAGCGGGAAGCGCGGTCCGGTCTTCTCGTCGGTCGGGACATATTCGGTGATGACGAACTTGCCCTTGCCGCGCGTGAAGCCCTCGATATGCATGATCGGCATGCCTTCCGGCGCGGCGTCATTGCACGGCCACTGAACCGAGCCGTCTTTTTCGAGCTTCTCATAGGAGACGTTCTTGAAGGTCGGCGTCAGCCGCGCGATCTCATCCATGATCTCGCTGGGATGCGTATAATTCCAGTCGAGGCCGAAGGCTTTGGCGAGCATTTGGGTGATTTCCCAATCGCCATAGCCGTTCTTCGGGCTCATCACCTTACGGATGCGCTGGATGCGGCGCTCGGCGTTGGTGAAGGTCCCGTCCTTCTCGAGGAAGCTCGCGCCCGGCAGGAACACATGGGCGTAGTTCGCCGTCTCGTTCAGGAAGAGGTCCTGCACGATCACGCAGTCCATCGCCTCGAGCGCCCGCGACACATGCTTGGTGTCCGGATCGGACTGGAGAATGTCCTCGCCCTGGCAATAGAGGCCGCGGAACTCGCCCGCGATCGCCGCGTCGAACATGTTGGGGATGCGCAGGCCCGGCTCATTGTCGAGCGTGACGCCCCAAGCCTGCTCGAAGGCCTCGCGCACGGCGTCGTTGGAGACATGGCGATAACCCGGCAGCTCGTGCGGGAACGAGCCCATGTCGCAGGAGCCCTGCACATTGTTCTGTCCGCGCAGCGGGTTCACGCCGACGCCGCGGCGGCCGAGATTGCCGGTCGCCATGGCGAGATTGGCGATGGCCATGACCGTCGTCGAGCCCTGGCTATGCTCGGTGACGCCGAGGCCGTAGTAGATCGCCGCGCGGCCGCCGGTGGCGTAGAGACGCGCCGCGGCGCGAATGTCTTCTGCCGGAACGCCCGAGAGCTTCTCGACCTCTTCGGGGCTGTTGCGATCGTCGGAGACGAAGGCCGCCCAATCCTGGAACTCGTCCCAATCGCAGCGCTCGCGCACGAAGGCTTCGTTGACGAGGCCTTCCTTCACGATCACATGCGCGAGCGAGGTGACGATCGCGACATTCGTGCCGGGCTTCAGCGCCAGATGGTGATTCGCCTCGATATGGGGCGAGCGCACCAGATCAATGCGGCGCGGATCGACGACGATCAGCTTCGCGCCTTCGCGCAGGCGCTTCTTCATGCGCGAGCCGAACACCGGATGCGCGTCGGTCGGATTGGCGCCGATGACGAGAATGACGTCGCTGTCGTCGACCGAGTCGAAGTCCTGCGTGCCGGCCGAGGTGCCGAAGGCCTGATTGAGGCCATAGCCGGTCGGAGAATGGCAGACGCGCGCGCATGTGTCGGTGTTGTTGTTGCCGAAGCCGGCGCGGGTCAGCTTCTGAACGAGATAGGTCTCCTCGTTCGAGCAACGCGAGGAGGTGATGACGCCGACCGAGCGCTTGCCATGCGTCTCGATGATCTTCTTGAAACGGTCGGCGGCGAAGGCGATCGCCTCTTCCCAGGAGACGACGCGCCAGGGGTCGGTCGCCTTGTCGCGGATCATCGGCGTCGTCACGCGCTCCTTGTGCAGCGCGTAGCCGTAAGCGAAGCGGCCCTTGATGCAGCTGTGGCCGTGATTGGCCTTACCGTCCTTCCAGGGAACCATGCGGACGATTTCCTCGCCGCGCATTTCCGCCTTGAAGGTGCAGCCGACGCCGCAATAGGCGCAGGTCGTGACTTCCGAATGCTCCGGTTGGCCGATGGCGATCACCGACTTCTCGGTGAGCGTTGCGGTCGGGCAGGCCTGCACGCAGGCGCCGCAGGAGACGCATTCCGATTCCATGAAGGCTTCGGCCATGCCGGGAGAGACGCGGCTGTCGAAGCCGCGGCCGTCGATCGTCAGCGCGAAAGTGCCTTGCGTCTCCTCGCAGGCGCGCACGCAACGATTGCAGACGATACATTTCGATGGATCATAGGTGAAGTAGGGGTTCGACTCGTCCTTCGGCATCCATTCGAAATTGGCCGCGCCGTCCTTGCGGCTGCGCGCGAACACATGGTTCGCGCCGTCATAGCCATAGCGCACGTCGCGCAGGCCGACCGCGCCGGCCATGGTCTGCAGCTCGCAATCGCCATTGGCGGCGCAGGTCAGGCAGTCGAGCGGATGGTCGGAGATATAGAGCTCCATCACGCCGCGGCGGATCGCCTTGAGGCGCGGCGTCTGCGTATGGACGCTCATGCCCGGCAGCACTGGCGTGGTGCAGGAGGCCGGCGTGCCGTAACGGCCGTCGATCTCGACGACGCAGAGGCGGCAGGAGCCGAAAGCCTTGAGGCTGTCGGTGGCGCAGAGCTTCGGAATCTCGGTCCCGACCTCCATCGCCGCACGCATGATGGACGTGCCCTCGGGCACGGTGACCGATACGCCGTCGATGGTCAGAGTGACTTCTTTTTCCGACTTCGAGGCAGGCGTGCCGTAATCGGTTTCTTTGACGAGGCTCATGGCTCTTGCTCCTCACTCGGCGGCGGCGGGAAGCGTCGCTTTGCGGAAATCTTCCGGATAATGACGAAGAGCGCTCTCGACAGGATAGGGCGCAAAACCTCCGAGCGCGCAGAGGGACCCGAATTTCATCGTGTGGCAGAGATCGGACAGAAGCTCGATATTGGCTTCCACATCGACGCCTTCGACGATTCTGTCGATCGTCTCGACGCCGCGCGTGGAGCCGATGCGGCAGGGCGTGCATTTGCCGCAGCTCTCGATCGCGCAGAACTCCATGCCGAAGCGCGCCATCTGCGCCATGTCGACGGTGTCGTCGAACACGACGAGGCCGCCATGGCCGATCAGGCTGTCATGCTTCTGGAACGCCTCATAATCGAAGGGCGTGTCGAACAGAGACGGCGGCACATAGGCGCCGAGCGGGCCGCCGCATTGCACGGCGCGCACGGGACGGCCCGAGAGCGCGCCGCCGCCGATTTCATTGACGATCTCGCCGAGCGTGAGGCCGAAGGGCGTCTCATAGAGGCCGCCATATTTCACATTGCCGGCGATCTGCAGCGGCATGGTGCCGCGCGACCGGCCGACGCCTAGGGAAGCATAATATTCGCCGCCCTTGGCGAGAATGGCGGGCGCGGTGGCCAGCGTCAGCACATTGTTGACGACGGTCGGCCGGCCCATGAAGCCGACATGCGCCGGCAGCGGCGGCTTGGCGCGCACGATGCCGCGCTTGCCCTCGAGGCTCTCGAGCAGCGAGGTCTCCTCGCCGCACACATAGGCGCCGGCGCCGATGCGCAGCTCGATGTCGAAAGCAAAGCCGGAGCCCCGCACATTCGGACCGAGCCAGCCGGCCTTGCGCGCCGCCTCCAGCGCCTCGGTCAGCACTTCGGCGCATTGCGGATATTCCGCGCGCAGATAAATGAAGCCCTTGCTCGCGCCGATGGCGTAGCCGCAAATGGTCATGCCCTCGATGAGGACGAAGGGATCGCCCTCCATCACCATGCGATCGGCGAAAGTGCCCGAATCGCCCTCGTCGGCATTGGTGACGACATAGCGACGGTCGGCCGGAGCGTCGGCGACCGTCTTCCATTTGATGCCGGCCGGGAAGCCCGCGCCGCCACGGCCGCGCAGGCCCGACTTCGTCACTTCCTCGATCACCTTGGCCGGACCGATCTCGAAGGCCTTGGCGAGGCCCGCGCCGCCGCCATGGGCGACATAATCATCGAGATTCACCGGATCGATCACGCCGACGCGCTCGAAGGTGACGCGCGTCTGCTTGGCCCAATAGGGATGCTCCTCGACCTTGCCGATCGAGAGCGGATGCGCCCCGCCCTTCAGAAAGCCGGCGTCGAACAGCGAGGGCACGTCGGAGGGCTTCACATTGCCGTAGCCGATGCGCCCCGCGGGCGTCTCGACCTCGACCAGCGGCTCCAGCCACAGCAGGCCGCGCGAGCCATTGCGCACGATCTGAATGGTCTCGCCGCGCGCGGCGGCCTCTTTCTCGATCGCGGCGAGAACGCGCTTGGCGCCGACCGCCAGCGCGGCCATATCGCGGGGAACATAGATCTTTGTCATGAGTTGCGCGCCTCCGCCGCCAGCTCGTCCAGCATTTCGGCGTCGACGCGGCCGATCGGCTCATTGTCGTAGAGCGCGCCGGGGCTGTGGGCGCAGAGACCGAGGCAATAGACCGCCTCGACTGTCAGCGAGCCGTCATTGACGGTCCCGCCCCATTCGAGCTTCAAGCGCTCGAGGAAATCCTTCGCGATCTTCTCGGAGCCCATGGACTGGCAGGACTCGGCCCGGCACAGCTTCAGCACATGCCGCCCGGCCGGCGCGCGGCGGAAGTCGTGGTAGAAGCTGACGACGCCATGCATCTCGGCCCGGGAGATGTTCAGCGACTGCGCGATCTGCGGCACCGCCGCCTCGGGCACATAGCCGAATTCTTCCTGAATGGCATGCAGGATGGGCAGGGCAGGACCCTCGAGCCCGAGATGGGCGTCGATGATCTCCTGCGCCCGCGCCTCGTTCCATGGAACAGCGCCAGACATTTCTTCCCCATTCTTATAGAGCGGATTCGGACGGCCGTCGTCCGCCCATTTTAGGTAATTGCCGTAACAGTGCAGCAAAACCCGCGTTCGATCAATAAGCTGGAATCGTTACACCATAGGCGGACCCTATAAATCCGCAGGCGACGGATTCCGCGCGAGTTTCTTCGCTTCCAGCACGAGCGCGGCCACTTGCGGGATGGTCGGCTCGCGGTGCGGAACCACCAATCCGATCTCGTGAACGGCCTCGGGCTCGACAATGGGGATAGAGCGCAAAGGGGCGGTGACGCGCAGGGAGTCGGCCAGCTTTTCGGGTAGGATGGTGGCCCATCTCCCGGTCTTCACATGGGCAAAGAGCACGATCACCGAATTGGACTCGAGGGCGGGCTCGGGCTCGCCGCCGGCGTCGCGGATCAGCCGCTCGACGATGCGGCGGTTCTGCATGTCCGGCGTCAGCAGGCAGAGCGGAATGCGGCCGACGTCGGCCCAGGTGACCTTGTCGCGATTGCCGAGCGGATTATCCGCAGCGGTCAGCAGCCGGTAGCGCTCGGAGAACAGCGGCACGGTGCGGACGCGGCCGAGCGGCTCATTGTCGAGATAGGTGAGGCCGGCGTCGATCTCGAGATTGTCGAGCATCGACAGAATATCAGTCGAGGAGCTGGTGAGGATGGTGAAGCGCACATTCGGGTGCTTCTCGCGAAATGGCGTCGTCAGCGCCGGCACCATTGTGAGCGCGGTCGGGATGGCGGCGATCTTCAGCTGGCCGCCGAGCCCCTCCTTCAGCGCGCGCACCTCCTGCCGCATGGCGCGTGCATCAGCGACGATGCGCTTGGCCCATTCCAGCACCCGCTCGCCCTCGGCGGTGAGGCCGTGGAAGCGCGAGGAGCGGTTGACCAGCAGCACGCCGAGACTGTCCTCGAGCTGCTTGACGCCGGCCGAGAGCGTCGGCTGGGTGACCCCGCACAATTCCGCCGCGCGGGAGAAGCTGCGCTCCTTGGCGACGGTGATGAAGAATTCCAGCTTGTCGATCACGTCGCGCCCGGCTCCCTTCGCGCCCTCGAAGGACCGAATGGGGACGCTTCGCGGAACTATATACCTAAAGCCTCCGCCCCGCGAATTCGTCGCACGAACGGGGGATTTCGTCTATTATGGCGCAGCAGCGAAGGAACCCCGCCATGCCCCAGAGCCCCCTCTATGAGACGGACTTCTACGCCTGGGCGAAGGAACAGGCATCCCTGCTGCGCGCCGGCAAGCTCACGGCCGCCGACATAGAGAACATCGCCGAGGAGATCGACAGCATGGGCCGCAGCGAGAAGCGCGAGCTGATCAGCCGGCTGACCGTGCTGCTGCTCCACCTGCTGAAGTGGCGATTTCAGCCGGACAGGCGGAGTTCGAGCTGGGAGGCGTCGATCAGCGTGCAACGCAATCGACTGGCGCGCCACCTCGAGGATAATCCGAGCTTGAAGTCGCAAATTCCGAAAGCTTTCGTCGACGCCTATCGAGACGCCATTCTCGAGGCGGTCGCCGAGACCAATCTGCCGCGATCGATCTTTCCGCCCGAGTGCCCATGGTCGTTCGAGGAAGCGACGACCGCTGATTTCTGGCCGGACGACGTCGATCGTCCCTGATTGCTCGGGATGATATATGCCGCAGCCGTCAGGGCTCGTGAACAGGCCCCCCGCCCGAGGGAGTTCCGAACAATGCCTCAGAGCCCGCTCTACGAGACCGATTTCTACGCCTGGGCGCAGGAGCAGGCGGCGCTGCTGCGCGCCGGCGCGCTCCAGGCCGCCGATATCGAGAATATCGCCGAGGAGATCGAGAGCATGGGCCGCAGCGAGAAGCGGGAGCTGACGAGCCGGCTGGCGATCTTGCTCGCGCATCTGCTGAAGTGACGCTTTCAGCCCGGGCTTCGCGGCAATAGCTGGCGGCTCAGCATTCGCGAGCAGAGGCTGCGCCTGAAGCGTCATCTCGAGGACAACGCCAGCCTGAAAGTGCTGCTGGACGCAGCAATGCTCGACGGCTACGAGCTGGCGGTCATCGGGGCGCAACGGGAGACGGGCTTCGGGGACGAAGTCCTCCCGGGCGTTTGTTCCTGGACTTTCGAGGAGATCATGGCGGCGGACTTCTAGCCTGACGACACGGTGGGATCGTGATCCGACGCGGCCCCTGAAAGCCTTCGCGTCCCTCGCCATCACGGCTCCCTTGGGCTATCTCTCCCCTCGGCCCAGAATCACATCCCCGAAGGCAAAGATGAAACGCGCCCTGTCGGTCACGAGAGACGAAAACTTCGCCCAATGGTATCAGGCCGTCGTCGCCGAGGCCGATCTCGCCGAGACCAGCCCGGTGCGCGGCTGCATGATCATAAAACCCTGGGGCTATGGCGTCTGGGAGCTGATTCAGGCGGCGCTCGACCGGCGCATCAAGGAGACCGGGCACGAGAACTGCTATTTCCCACTGTTCATCCCGATGAGCTTCATCGCTCAGGAGGCGAGCCATGTCGAAGGCTTCGCCAAGGAGATGGCGGTCGTCACCCATCACCGGCTGAAATCGGTGGACGGCAAGCTCGTCGTCGATCCCGACTCCAAGCTCGAGGAGCCGCTGATCGTGCGGCCGACCTCGGAGACCATCATCGGCGACGCCTTCCGCCGCTGGGTCTCCTCGCATCGCGACCTGCCGGTGCTGATCAACCAATGGGCCAATGTGGTGCGCTGGGAGATGCGCACGCGGCTGTTCCTGCGCACCAGCGAGTTCCTCTGGCAGGAGGGCCACACCGCCCATGCCGACGAGGCCGACGCGCGCGAGGAGACGCGCAAGATGCTCGAGGTCTATCGCCAGATCGTCGAGGATGTGCTGGCCGTGCCCGTCATCGCCGGCGAGAAGCCGGAAAACGAGCGTTTTCCGGGAGCCGTGAACACTTATTCCATCGAGGCCATGATGCAGGACGGCAAGGCGCTGCAGGCCGGCACCTCGCATTATCTCGGCACGAACTTCGCCCATGCGCAGAACATCCGCTTCCAGGGCGCGAGCGGCGAGCTCGAATATTGCCACACGACGAGCTGGGGCGTCTCGACGCGGCTCGTCGGCGGCGTGATCATGACCCATGGCGACGACGACGGGCTGCGCCTGCCGCCGGCCATCGCGCCCAAGCAGATCGTCGTCGTGCCCATGCTGCGCGAGAAGCCGGAGGACGCCGAGGTCCTCGCCTATTGCGAGGCGCTGAAGGCGGATCTCGACGATCTCGTCGCGCTGAAGGCGCCTTTGCGCGCCCATGTCGACAAGAAGCCGGTCCGCGCCGCCAATAAGCGTTGGGACTGGGCGCGGCGCGGCGCGCCGATCATTCTGGAGATCGGCCCGCGCGACGCGTCGAGCGGCATGGTGACGATGATCCGCCGGGACAAGCTCCGCGACGGCGACAAGATCGTTTCAGTCGGAATGCCGCGCGCGGAATTCCTCGGGCAGGCGCCTGCGCTGCTCGCCGAGATTCAGCTCAATTTGTTCGCGGAGGCGAAGGCGCGGCTCGACGCCAATATCCGCGCCGATCTGACGAGCTTCGACGCCATCGCCGAATATTTCGGCAAGGCGGCCGAGGACGACGAGGCCGCGGCCTTCAAGGGCTGGGTGCGCGCGCCCTGGGCGCGGCCGACCGGCGCCGAGCTGGAGGAGGTCGAGACGCGGCTGAAGGCGCTGAAGCTGACCTTGCGCAATATCCCGCTGGCCCAGGGCCCGGCGAGCGGAACCTGCGTCTTCACCGGCCGTCCGGCGGTGGAGGAGATTTTGATCGCCCGCGCCTATTGAGGCGCTGGCGGTGTGATTCAGCCGATTGACAGGGGAAAGTGCGAGCCTGAAGGCTCGCGGTCCAAGCGCGGCCCATGGACCGCGAGCCTTCAGGCTCGCTCTCGACGTCCATCAAATTCGATGAAGCAGACCACTTGGTCCGGGGCGCGGACGAAGCCGAAGCTCGGCGTATTGACCCCGCCGCCCGATCCGCTATCATTGCAATAGCTTATTGATCGGCTTGTGTTTCGAGGCCCCCTATGTTCAAGGCGCTTTTTCTTGCGGCAATTCTGGCGGCGGCAGCCGGGCCGGCCAGCGCCCAATCCATCTTCGACGGCTTCGGCGAGCCGGAAGACCCTGCCGAGGCCGAGACGTATCGATGGAAGCACGCGATCGTTCGTCAGATGAGAGACCATACGCCGCGCCTCAATCTCGGACATGGGCGGGCCGTTGTGAACTTCTGCGTGGACGGTGCCGGACGTATCGTCAAGGGGAAGGTCGATAAATATTCGGGCGACGCGCAGGCGCTCATCGCCGCGAGCGTCGTCTCCTCACTGAAGCTGCCGCCGCCGCCGCCCGCCTTCAAAGCCAAGCTCCGGGGGGACTGCTACTGGTTCCAAGTGAGTTTCTGGTTTCAATGAGCGCCCGCTCTCACCCCTCCCGCACCTTCCCATCCAACAAACAGCTCACCGTCACATCGCCCATCACATTGATCGCCGTGCGGCAGCGGTCGAGCAGCCAGTCGATCGTCAGCAGCAGCGCGATGTAATCGGTCGGCAAAGCCACGGCGCGGAACACCATGGTCATGGTCACAAGGCCGGCTTCCGGAATGCCGGCCGCGCCCACCGAGGCGAGCACCGAGGTCAGCACCACCATGAATTGCTGGCCGAGCGTCAAATCCAGCCCCAGCAATTGCGCGACGAACAGGGCCGACATCGCCTCATAGAGCGCCGTGCCGTCATTGTTGAAATTGGAGCCGACCAGCGCGCCCATGCTCGCCGATTGCTCGCGCAGCCCGACCTTATCGCGCAGGAGCTCATAGGTGAGCGGCATGGTCGCGGTGGAGCTGCCGGTGGAAAAGGCCATCAGCAGCGCGTCGCGGACGCCGGCGACGACATCGAGCGGCCGCGCCCATGAGCCGAGACGGATACGCAGCGCGTAATAGAGAAATTGCAGCGCCAGCGCCGTCAGCACGGCGATGAAGAAGCCGCCGAGCGCGATGAAGTCGCCGAAACCCTTGACGCCGACGATGCTGGCGACGAGCCCGAAGACGGCGATCGGCACGACGTCGATGATCCAATGCAGAATGACGATGAGGCTCGAAAGCGCCACATGCACGAGGTCCTCGACCGTGCGCACCTCATGCGTCTTGAAGCCACGCAGCGCGATGCCGAAGGCGACGGCGATGAAGATGACGCCCATCACCGCGCCATTGTCCGAGAACGGCCCGACGAGGCTCCTCGGCACGCTGTCGAGCAATTGCGAGAGCGGATCGAAGGCGGCGGCGGCTTTTGCCGGCGCGGCGCCGGGCGCGGCGGTCGTCCAGCGGCCGGGCCGCAGCACATTGACGACGGCGAGGCCGATGAGAATGGCGACCAGCGTATTGGTGAGCAGCAGGGTGACGAGGCGCAGCGCCTGCCGTCCGCCCAAATGCGCGCGCATGAGGGCCTGCACGATGGCGAGCAGGATCAGCGGCGGCGCCACAGCGCCGAGCAGGCGCAGCACCAGCTTGGCGGGCGTCTCGAGCACGTGCGCCTGCGCGCCGAGCGCAAGGCCCGTCGCGACGCCGAGAGCGACAGCGACGATGATGCGGATGTAGAGCGGGGTCGCGCGCCAGCGTGCGACGAGGCTTTTCGAGTCGTTCGGCGAATGCAAGTGACGTCCTCCGCAAGGGTCGGCGCAGAATGCGAGCCTTCAGGCTCGCATTTTCGAGAGGTCACGCCGCCTTCTTTTTCTCCGCGATCGACACCAGATTGCGCAGGATGCGGCGCGCGCCGTCGAGCCGCCCCTTCATATCGGCGAAGTCGCGGATGAAGACGATTCTCATATCGGGCCGCACCTTCGCTTGGCTGCCCTGCTCCATCACATAGCGGGCGAGGCCGGCGGGATCGGCGAAATTGCCGTCGCGGAAGGCGATGATGACGCCCTTCGGCCCCGCCTCCACCTTCTCCACATGGGCTCTGCGGCACAGCGCCTTGATGGCGACGATCTTCAAGAGCAGCTCCACCTCCGGCGGGAAGGCGCCGAAGCGGTCGATCAATTCTGCAGCGAAGGATTCGATGTCCTGATCCGTCTCCAGCGTGGAGAGGCGGCGATAGAGCTGCAAGCGCAAGGTGAGGTCGGGGACGTAATCCTCCGGGATCGTCACCGGCGCGCCGATGGCGATGGTCGGCGACCACGCCTCCTCCTGCGGCTCGTCGATGCCCGCCTTCAGCAGCGTGATCGCATCGCCCAGCATCTGCTGAT
Organism: Methylosinus sp. Sm6; assembly: GCF_019802345.1. Taxonomy (GTDB): domain Bacteria; phylum Pseudomonadota; class Alphaproteobacteria; order Rhizobiales; family Beijerinckiaceae; genus Methylosinus. The sequence goes on from NZ_JAINDZ010000008.1 coordinate 147,982, forward strand.
AGAGTTCATAGCCGACCTCCTTGATATGGCCCGACTGCTCGTCGCCGAGCAGATTGCCGGCGCCGCGAATGTCGAGGTCGTGGCTCGCGAGCTGGAAGCCGGCGCCCAGCGTGTCGAGGCTCTGCAGCACCTCGAGCCGCTTTTGCGCCTGCGGCGTGATGGTCTTATTGGCGGGCGTGGTGAACAGCGCATAGGCGCGCGTCTTGGAGCGGCCGACGCGGCCACGCAGCTGATAGAGCTGCGCGAGGCCGAACATATCGGCGCGCCAGACGATCAAAGTGTTGGCGGTCGGAATGTCGAGGCCGGATTCGACGATCGTCGTCGAGAGCAGAATGTCATATTTGCCTTCGTAGAAGGCGGTCATGCGCTCCTCGAGATCGCCGGCCGCCATCTGGCCATGCGCCATGACGAATTTCGCCTCCGGCACATTTTCGCGCAGGAAGGCGGCGGCGTCCTCGAGGTCTTCTATGCGCGGACAGACGAAGAAGGCCTGGCCGCCGCGATAGCGCTCGCGCAGCAGCGCCTCGCGCACGATCAACGGATCGAAGGGCGATACGAAGCTGCGCACGGCGAGGCGGTCGACCGGCGCCGTGGCGATGAGCGAGAGCTCGCGCACGCCGGTCATGGCGAGCTGCAAGGTGCGCGGGATCGGCGTCGCCGACAGCGTCAGCACATGCACCTCGGCGCGCAGCTCCTTCAGGCGCTCCTTGTGGCCGACGCCGAAATGCTGCTCCTCGTCGATGATGACGAGGCCGAGATCCTTGAACGAGATCGCCTTGCCGAGCACGGCATGGGTGCCGACGACGATGTCCATCGTTCCGTCGGCGAGGCCGCTCTTGGCGAGCCGCGCGTCGGAGGCATGCGTCATGCGCGACAATTGCGCGATGCGGATCGGCAGGCCGGCGAAGCGCGTCGAGAAGGTCTTGTAGTGCTGGCGCGCGAGCAGCGTGGTCGGCACGACGACGGCGACCTGCCGTCCGTTGATCGCCGCGCAGAAGGCGGCGCGCAGCGCCACCTCGGTCTTGCCGAAGCCGACATCGCCGCAGACGAGCCGATCCATGGGACGGCCGGAGCTGAGATCGTCGAGCACGGCGTCGATCGCTCCGGCCTGATCCTCGGTCTCGTCATAGGGGAAACGCGCGCAGAATTCGTCGTACAGCCCTTCGGGCGGAACCAGCTTCACCGCCTGACGCAGCATGCGCTGGGCCGCGATCGCGATGAGGCCCTTGGCCATCTCGCGAATGCGGTTCTTCATCCGCGCCTTGCGCGTCTGCCAGCCGACGCCGCCCAATTTGTCGAGCTGCGCCTCCGTGTCCTCGGAGCCGTAGCGCGATAGGAGCTCTATGTTCTCGACCGGCAGATAGAGCTTGTCGCCGCCGGCATAGTGGATCTCGAGGCAGTCGTGCGGCGCGCCGGCGGCGGTGATCGTCTCGAGGCCGATGAAACGGCCGATGCCGTGATCGACATGCACGACGAGATCGCCGGCCGACAGCGCCGCGATCTCGCCGAGCAGATTTTCCGTGTGCTTGGTCTTGCGGCGGCGGCGCACCATGCGGTCGCCGAGAATGTCCTGCTCGCCGATGACGGCGAGGCCGCCGGTCTCGAAGCCGTGCTCGACGCCGAGCACGGCGAGCGCCACCGCGCTCTTGCCCAGCGCCAGCGCCGCCGGCAACGAGGCGACGGTCGCGACGTCGCGCAGCCCGTGCTCGGCGAGCACATGGCCGAGACGCTCGCAGGAGCCGTCCGACCAGCCGGCGACGACCACCGTCTTGCCGGCGCCGCGCAGCGCCTTCACGTGAGCGACGGCGGCCTCGAACACATTGGCCGCTTCGTCATTGCGCTCGGGCGCGAAATCGCGCCCCGCCCGCGCGCCGCAGTCGATCGCCGCCGTTCCGGAGCCCTCCGGCGCGGCGAAGGGCGAGAAGCGCGCCTGGCCCCGCGCCGCGATCTGCCCGCGCCACTCGTCGAGCGAGAGATAGAGCGCCTCGGGCTCCAGCGGCTTGTAGCTCGACTCCGACGGCGCGGCGTCATAAGCGAATTTGCGCGCGTCGTAATAATCGGCGATCTGCGCCGCGCGCTCGCCGGCCGCCTCGTCGACGAGCTGGTCGAGCATCAAGGGAACGGCGCCGACATAATCGAACAACGTGCCCATGCGCGGATAGAACAAGGGCAGCCAATGCTCGGCGCCCTGATAGCGGCGGCCCTCGCTGATCGCCTCATATAGCTGATCGCCGCGCGTCTGTCCGCCGAAGCGCGTCGTGTAGGCCTGGCGGAAGCGACGCATGGACTCGCTCGTCAGCCGCAATTCGCTCATCGGCACGAGATCGAGCGCGCGCAGCTGGCCGACGGTGCGCTGGCTCTCGGGGTCGAAGCTGCGGATCGATTCCAGCGTGTCGCCGAAGAAGTCGAGCCGCACCGGCGTCGGCATTCCCGGCGCATAGAGGTCGAGAATGCCGCCGCGCTGGGCGTATTCGCCGGTCTCGCGCACGGCGGAGGAGCGCAGAAAGCCATTGGCCTCGAGCCAGCGCGCCAGCTCGTCCATCTGCACGACATTGCCGGGCGCGGCGGAGAAAGTGTCGGCGGCGACGGCCTCCAGCGGCGGCACGCGCTGCAACAGGCAGTCGACCGTGACGGTGACGACGCGCGGCCGCTCGGCCGAGGATTTGGAGCGGGCGAGACGCGCGAGCGCGGTCATGCGCCGCGCGGAAACCGCGGCGTTGGGCGAAACGCGATCATAGGGCTGGCAGTCCCAGCCCGGCACGTCGAGCGTCTCGACCTCGGGCGCGGCGAAGCGCAGCGCCTCGCGAAAGGCGGCCGAGCGCAGCGCGTCGCGCGCTACATGGACGAAGACGGCGGCCTTCCCCTCCGCGCCGCGCGCCAGCGCCCGCGCCAGATCGGCGCAGACGAAAGCGTCGAAGCCGTCGGGAACATTGGCGAAGGCGAGCGCGTCGCCGGCCTCGATGCGGGCGATCGCTTTGTTCAGATCGGTCACTCGCGCCCTCGCTCGAACGGCCCGTTCGCGTGGAAAGCCGCAATCTTGTGGAACAACGGCGTGTCATAGCCGGGCGGAACCGGAACCGCGCGCGAAAGCCAGAGATAGACGGCGTCGTCATCGGCGTCGAGCAGCGCCTCGAGCTGGTCGAGCTCGCCGTCGCCGAGCTCGCGCACGCGCGCATCGACGAAGCCGCCCATGATCAAATCCATCTCGCGCATGCCGCGGCGCCAGGCGCGGAAACGGATGCGCCGGCGGCGGATGTCGAGATCGTCGAAGGGCAGGTCCATGGTGGTCAGCGTGGCGTGGCGTAAGAGGCCCGCGGCGTATCCCCGCGGTACATGCGACGAGGCGCCGCACGCCGTTTCCGACGCCGTCGCTCGCGCGCGATGTAGCGCAACCTTGGAGCAAAAGAAAGCGAGACGGTCGCCCGGCAATGGGTGAATTCTGCATCCGGAGCACCGGCTCGCTTCCCACTTCCGGATCGAGTCGACGGCTGGAGCGAATTCTGATCGATCGAACATTCCGTTCGATGGGAAAGCGCTCCGACCTTGTACGGACGGCGTCAAATCGTTCCCGTCGCGCGGTCCTGGCGCACCCGTCGAATCCACTCCGAAATGCGGCGATTCACGTCCGCCGCGTGGGTCGTGTGCAACATATGTCCGGCTCCTGAAATCACCTCGAACGACGCCCCGCCGCCAGCGCCTTGTATGGCCGCAAAAAGCGTATGCGCGTAAGCGACTGGCGTCAGAGCGTCATCCTCGCCGTGCAGGAAGAGCGCAGGCGCACGGATTTTTTCCGCGCCATGCAGGAGCTGCTCGCTCGGCCCTCCGCATGCGGCGTCGGCCATCGAAACGAGGATATGCGGATGCTCCACGACGTCCCGAAGCCGCTGATCTACGAGTTCGCCCGAAAGCGGAGCGGGCTGGTAAATCGGCCGCATGATCCGGGCGAGCAGCCGACGAAACAGCGAAATAAGCCACCGGTGTCGAAGAAGCGCGGCGATGATCGCCAAGCCGCTCGCGACGCCGGGGAAAGCCAGCAGTCGATAGGCCGAGTGAGCCGGTGAGCCGAGTGTTGCTATCAAAGCGACGCCTTCGATCCGAGCGGGATAGCGAGCGGCGACGACCTGTGCGACAGCCGCCCCATGACTGTGACCGACTATAAAAAATGGATCATGCCAACCGAGCCTATCCGCGAGAGCGACGATGCATCGTGCGCTCACGTCCAGCCGAGATTCTCCCGCTCGTCGCAGAATGGGTTTGCTTTTCCCGAATCCGGGCAGGTCGATCGCCACGATCTCATGCTCTTTATCGAGAAGAGGCGCGAGAGCGCTCCAGTCGTCGAGATTTGCAGGGTTGCCGTGCAGTAGGAGCATGCGCGCGCGCTCCGCGCGAGCGTGGCCTCCAATTCTTGCTGCTTGGAGTTCTATATGCTCTCCGTCCATCGAGACATCGACAGCGCTTGCCGACGCGTAAAGCGATCCGCTCCGAGTGAAAGTCTGATGCAAAGCGGCGGCTCCTCCACCTTCGTCGATATGATCTCTGTCTAATTCGCATAAACCATTATGGACGTCGCGGCGGCAACCCGACGGGTGAACGCGAAGTGGCGCCGAAAGAGGAGTTTTCACCTCCCCCTCGAGGCAAAGGGAGTCACATATTTCCAGGAGGCCGTCATGGCCGGGCGTGTCCCACGGCTGTCCGGCACAAAAATTGGTTGTACAAGCGCATGACATTGATTCTAATCCGGTCCTGAGTTTGGCG
>NZ_JAINDZ010000090.1 GCF_019802345.1 Methylosinus sp. Sm6
CGCCTGATCCTGCCGGCCAAAGCCGGAAATCCCAGTGTCCGCCTCGATCCAGCTACACCACGCTCTGGGACACGATCTCTCTCCGGCGTGAGAACCTCGATCCCAAAGCGCTCTCGCACAAGTCCGAAGTCACGCAAATTGAACGTAACGATCGTCGCGGCCCGCCCATTCACAGCCGCCTCGAGCACGAACTCGTCGCCCGGATCTCGCAATTGCGGCCGCCAAAGGAACCCGATTTCGACCGGTTCGATCAGATCGATGACCGCGTCGAGAAACTGACCGACCTCTTTCGTCGATAGGCCGGCCGCTTTGCTGTGTTCGTCGCGCAGACAGACGGCCTCATATTCGATTGCAAGGGCGGTGCTGGCCAAAAGCTGGACCTGTCCTCGACGCGCAAGCTTGAGAAGCTCGGCGGAGGCTCCGCTTGGGCTTCGGAGTGCTGCGATCAGGGCGTTCGTATCCAGAACCAATCTCATTGCCGCGTGCCTATCATATCGCCCATGATGTTATCAACGGGCTCTTAAAATCGAAATTACAATTTCGATTAATATCAATAAACGATCGTTTGAAAACGCATCCGAAGGCCGAAGTTCGTCGCCGCCATTAGGGGGGCGAGCAGGAGAAAGGCCCGAAAAACCGCCCTTTTCGTCGATTTGCGGGCCGAAAGCTCGCCTCCAGAGCCGTTCCGAGGCTTGCTTTCGGCGTCCGCGGCGACGCATTTTGATCCGGTCGGCGAAAGAGAAAATTGCATCATCTATCACTCAATCTAAGTTCAAGATAAATTGATAATTGTCTTGATTCGCACGGAATTAAAATGGGATTAGATTTTCCCGGCTCGGTTTCATTCGAGCCTCTGCAAGTGCCCTTCGAGAGCGCGTCGGACGCCCTCGCGCGTTTCGACGAGCGACTTCGCTCCAGTCCCGTCGCCGAAGCCTTCGCTCTCCGCGCGCATTTCCACGACGCTTGCGCGGCCTCGTGGCGCGCGGGCGAATTCGTGCAGCTCGAAGATTTGGTGCTTCATGACGCCGGAATGGACGTGCGCACGCCGACGCACGAGCTCGTGCGGGCCCACGCCGTTCTGCTCACGCGTCGTCGCATAGCCGATCGCGAGCCGGAGTGGGCGTTGACGAGCGATGGGCTCGCCAGTTTGCGTGGCGCAGGTCGACCGCGTGGTACGGTGTCCGAGCTGACCACTGGTTCGGGCGCCATGGGCGAAGCGGCGGATCGTGAGCTGGATGATGAAGACGACGAGACGATCATTACAGGAGAATTCGACGAGATCGATGAATTGCTGGCGCGAACGTCACGTGTGATAGAGCGAATCCAGCCGGCGCCGCTTAAGCGGGACGGCTCTGGTTTGGTCTACGACGAAGATTGGGACGAGGAGGCCCGCCTCGCGGAGTGGCGCGAGTGTCTGGGCCGCACCCAGAACCTTCCGCCTTTGATGGCGGCGAGCGTCGCGCTCGATGTTTGGGAGGAGATCGAGCCGTTACAGCGCAGCGCTTGGCTCGGCCCCTTGCTCGCCGCGGCCTTGCTCCGCTCCCGAGGAAAGACACGGCACTGTCTCGCAGCGCTGCATTCGGGGTTTCGACACGCCAAATATCGCCGAGTCGGCCGGGATGATTTGGAAACTCGATTGGTCGCGTTCGCGTGTGCGATCGAAACGATGGCGAAGGCGGACTCGAAGGAACTCGACAGATTGACGCTCGCGCGCGAGCTCCTGCTCAGAAAATGCAAAGGCCGAAGAACGAATTCGAGGATGCCGCAGCTCGTCGATTTGTGTCTCGCTTCGCCGGTCGTCACCGTCCCTCTTGCCGCCAAGGAACTCCGCGTCTCTCAACAAGCCGCCACCACGATGGTCGGCGAACTCTCTTCGAATCTTCGCGAGCTGACAGGACGTGGTCGATACAGGGCGTGGGCTGTTGTCTGAGGGAAGGGAACGCGTCGCCGGAGATCATGCTGGCCGACGCGCCGATTGGAGCAGACAGCGAGTTCCGCTCAGGCGTCCCTACGACATCGTCTGAATGGCGATGCAAGACGAGGAGGTGCGTCCGAGTTCCGACGGCGATCTCGACGGCGGCCTGGGAATGGGACGCGACGACGATCGGGAGACGCACGAAGACGGCGCCGCAGCTTCCTCGACCGCTGCGCACGGATCGAGCGCGACCGACCGACGCGCAAGCCATCGTCAATCCGGGTCAGTTCTCAATGGAAATCCTGGGTCAAATCTCGACGGAAATCGACAGCATAGGCTACCCTTTCGAGAACCAATAGCGGATAGCTGTCTAGTGTCTCAGTGGGATCCTGAATTCTCTAGGTCTCTGGCCTTTTTTGTGGTAGCTTCCAGGGTATGGGAACTCTTACCCTTACGCCTGAGCAACAGGCCTTGTTGCGCACAATCACGCCCTCGGCGACACCGAGCGAGGCGGAGATTGCCGCGTGGCGTGAACTTCCCCGCGACGAGCAGGTGCGCCGCATGCGGCAAGCCCTGACCTCGACAGAGGCCACGACGCCTTCGCGAACGACGATGGCCGAAATTTGGGCCGAGATCGAAAGAGACACACCATCATATGGGTAAGTATCGTCTGTCTGTGCAGGCGGTACAGCAAATCCGCGACATTGGCCGCTTCACCATGGGTCGGTTTGGGGCGTATCAGGCCAGGGCCTACCACGCGGGCCTCGAACGGACCTTCGGTCTGCTTGCCGACTTCCCCAAGATGGGCGTGGCCGCCGATGAACTGTTGACCGGCGGGCGGCGGTTTCGGTTTCAATCCCACGAAATTTTCTACATCGAGGAAGGCGACAGCATCCTCATCCGTGCCGTGTTTCACACCGCGCAGAGCGTCCGCCCTGATCTTTTTGACGAGCGCTGAACCAGTCGAGGAGCGGCTACGCTGAAAGGACTAGCGTAGCGGCGGCTTTCCGTCGCTCCCAGTCCTATCGCTCCGCACAATCTCCGCATCCGTGCGTCGACTGTAAGAAGAGGCTAGCCGCCGCCGGTAGCCCGGCAATCTGAACGCTTTGGAGCTAGCCCCTCGGTAGTCGCGGCGCCGGCTTTCATGACGATCTTTCGAACTCCGGAACGTAGCGCTGAACCCAGCGCATGATGGTCGTATGGGCCAACGACAAACCGCGCTCCGCCATCATTTCCACGAGATCTCGGAAGCTGAGCTTGTATCGCAGATACCAGCGCACGCAGAGAACGATGATTTCGCGATCGAAATGGCGTCCTTTGAAAAGATCGTCCACGCTCAGCATCGCCCATAACCCCAGCGTCACGTTACGCCCACGGAAGCATTATGTCCCGCTCACGCCGTTCGCACCAGAACCATGGCCGCGATCGTCGTCGACTCCAAGCTGTTGCGCTGTTCTCGGGAGCCGCGGAAACGTGACGCTCCACGACCTCC
>NZ_JAINDZ010000091.1 GCF_019802345.1 Methylosinus sp. Sm6
AGCGCACGCTCGATGAGATTACGGCGCCGTTGCGACGCGAGATCAAGAAGCGATCGCAGCTCGACATCGCGGACATAATGGCGAGGCAAGCGGCGGAACGCGCCGGCAAGCTCGTGGCGTTTCCTAAACCTGCCGAAGGATATTCGACTCCGGCTCTGGAAGCCGCGAAAGCGGCCATCGAAGCGCCCGCGCCGGCGCCGCAGAGCGAGCAGCAGCGCGCCACGATGGCGGAGATCGAGAACGACCTCGCGGGCGCCGCCCCGATCGCGCCGGCGCCGAAGATCGCGCAGCTCCCCGAGACGAAGCAACAGCGGTTCCGCAGGGCGCTGCAGATCGAGGAGCGGATCGCCAACAACGAAAGGATCGCGACGGAGGACGCCCTCTGGCTCGGCGGATATCAGACCACCTCCGAATATCGGGCGACGAAAGAAATGTTCGAGGAGTTCGGCGAAGCCGCATTGCGGTGACCGAAAAAGCGAGAGGCGCGCCGCTCGCAACGGCGCGCCTCTCAGAAGTCCAAAATCAAGCGAGGAAGATTATGTCAGACGAGGTTCAAAAGGTCAAACCTGGGACTTTTGCGGCGTTGAAAAACGTCGCCGGCTTCCGGGAGCTGGTCGAGCGCGTGGTGGAGCGCTCCCCGAGCCTGCCGAACATCGGCGTCATGCACGGCCGATCCGGCGACGGAAAGACCTATGCGTCCATCTACGCTCAGAACAAGACGCGCGCGCTGCGCGTCGAGGTCGGCGACAGCTGGACGCGAAAGACGCTGCTCACCGCGATCCTGCGCGAAGGCGGTTTGTTCACCCCCAAAGGGACAATCCCGGAGCTGTCGGAACGGGTGACCGAAATGCTCTCGGCGGAGCCGCGTCGGCCGCTGTTCATCGACGAGGCCGACAAGATCGTCGATCGTGGCTATGCGGAGATCGTCCGCGAGATCGCAATGAAGAGCAATGTGCCGGTGCTACTGATTGGCGAGGAAGCACTGCCGAAGAAGTTGGAGCGGATTGAGCGTTTGCATAATCGCGTGCTCGCGTGGTTCGGAGCCGAGCCCTGCGATCTCGAGGATGCGCGCAAGCTCGCCAATCTGCTGCTTCCCGCGAAAATCAGCGACGATCTGCTGGAGGACATCCGCGTCGCCGGTGACGGCCGCGCGCGTCGCATCGCGACATCGCTCGACGGCGTCGCTCAATGGACGCGCAGCCACGGCCTGCAGGAGGTAACGCGCGAAAATTATCAGGGCCCGGACTTATACACCGGCCAGCCGGCCACCGCCCGCGCCTCTCGCCTCATCGTGCAACGCGGGAGGACGGCATGAACACTCAGAACGAGATCATCGAAGGTCTGCGGCGCATAATGAAAGCCAAGGGCGTGAAGCTGACCGACATCTCGGTCAAGCTCGACGTCCCGTATCGATCGATTCAAAATTGGTTCGCTCTGAAATCAGATATGCCGATGCCCGTTTTTATCGCCATCTGCAACGAGCTAGGCCTATCGGGAGCTTTCGCCGAAATCGTGGCAAATCAGATGCTCGACAATGAAGAAGATCGGGCAGTCACGGACACCATCGAGCATCTCAACTTGCTTTCGAGCGAGCTTCACCCCGAAGCTCGAGATTGGCTGCGGATTCTCCAGAGCGATGTATTGCGGCTCGTGCAAGTGATTTGCGATCAGCGGATACGGCTTCGAGTCCTCAAAGATCACGGAGGTGAGTGATGACGCGCAAGCCGATTCACATCGAGGTCGCCATGCCATCCGGCCCGACCCATTACTGGCGCGAGATGCTGGCGCGGCCGAAGGGCTTCACCGTCACGGAGATCGCGCTCGCCTCGGACGGCGTGGCGCATGCGACGGTCAAGCGTTACGTCGACTTTCTCAAGCAGGAAGGCTTCGTGGCGCGCATCGGCGAGAAGCGCGACGGCTATGCGCTGCGGGCGGTCTATGCCGTCACCAAGCGATTGCCCAAAGCGCCGGTCCGCCGCCCCGACCCGATGCATGCGCCACTCACGGCGCGGGAGGCGATGTGGAACGCGATCCGCGCGCTCGATCAGTTTACGGTCTCCGAGCTCGCGGTCTCGGCTTCTACCGAGGAGCGTCCCGTCGCGCAGCGCACGGCCGACAACTATGTGCGCGCGCTGCTGCGCGTCGGCGTTCTGCAGGCTCTCGCGGCGCCCGAACGGCTGAAAGGCCGCGGCTCCACGCCCGGCGTCTATCGCCTGGTCAAATCCGCCAACACGGGACCGCAGGCGCCAAAGCTGTGCAACGCCGGCTTCGTGTTCGATCCCAACCGCAATCGCGTCATCGGCGAAACCGTCGTCACGGAGGTTGAACGATGAGCACGGACGTTAACGTTAATTCTTTACCTTCTCGAAAGGTTGCAGACTTCCTCGCCAACGCACGCGAAGCGTTCGGCGACGCGCTCCCCGATTGGATCGAGGCGGCCGCCAATGAGGCCAATCGCACCAGCGCGACCGCCTTCGGCAAGCGCATCGGCTATTCTCCCGCAGTGATATCGGCGCTCTGCCGAGGCAAATACGATGGCGATCTCGCCGCCGTGGAAGCCAAGGTGCGCGGCCTGCTGATGGGCGCCCAGGTCGAATGTCCGGTGCTCGGCGAGATCGGCCGCGACCATTGCATCGACGAGCAGAAGAAGAAGCACGTCGGCACATCGGCCATCCGCACGGCGCTGTTCCACGCATGCCGCGGCGGCTGCGCCCATTCGCGGATCAAGAACGAGGGAGGCGTCCATGGCTGATTCAGCCTGCGGCCTCGCCTATGACCTGCGCGAGCTCGCCGCTCTGATGCACGGCGTCGAGAACGGCGATATGCGGCTCTCGTCGGCGATGGCCAGCGCGGTCGCCGAGCAGCTCTACAGCATCGCCGAG
>NZ_JAINDZ010000092.1 GCF_019802345.1 Methylosinus sp. Sm6
TCGCTGCGCGGCCGTCAGGGCTATGTGATCATCGACGAAGCCGCCTTCCACGACGATCTCGCCGCCGTGCTGCAGGCTGCGCTGGCGCTGCTGATCTGGGGCGGCAAGGTCCTCATCATCTCGACGCACAATGGGACCGATAATCCCTATAACCGGCTGATCCTCGACGTCCGCGGCGGACGCAAGCCCTATGCACTCTTGCGCATCGACTTCGACGACGCGCTGAAACAGGGCCTCTATGAGCGTGTCTGCCTCGTCAAGGGCGAGGAGTGGAGCGTCGAGAAAGAGGCGAAGTGGCGCGCGGACATCATCGGCTTTTATGGCGAGGCGGCCGATGAGGAGCTGTTCTGCATCCCGTCCGAGGGCGGCGGGGCCTGGCTGCCGGCGCCGCTGATCGAGGCGCGCGCGCGGGCCGGCATTCCCGTGCTGCGGCTGGAGCGGCCGGAGAGCTTCACCTATTGGCCGGCGCATCTGCGCGAGGCCGACATTGCCGAATGGTGCGAGCGCGAGCTGCTGCCGATCCTGCGCGGGCTCGATCCCCAGCTCGGCCATTTCATCGGCGGCGATTATGGGCGCATCAAGGACCTCTCGGTCCTCTGGCCGCTGGCGATCTCGCGCACCACGCGCCGCATCACGCCGTTCGTCGTCGAAATGCGGCGCATCCCCTTCGATCAGCAAAAACAGGCGCTGCGCTACATTTGCGATCGCCTGCCGCGCTTTTCCGCGAGCAAGCATGACGCCACGGGCCTCGGCATGTCGATCGCCGAATATGCAGTGCAGCAATATGGGCTGGAGCGCACTGAGGCGGTCTCGCTCAACGTGCCCTGGTATCGCGACAATGCGCAGCCGCTCAAGACCGCCTTTGAAGACGACGCGATCGAGATCCCGGCGGATTCGGAAATCCACTCCGATCTGCGGCTCATCAGGACCAAGGGCGGCGTGCCCTTCGTGCCGCCGCTGAAATCCGGCGAGGACAAGAACCGCCATGGCGACGCGGCCGTCGCACTGATGCTCGCTTATGCGGCGACGCGCGCGCTCGTCGCGCTCTACGACTATGAGAGCGCCAGCACGCTGCGCGGGGCGATGCGCGGCGAGGATCGGGCCGACGCAGAGGACATGCAGCTCCCGCATGAAGGGCTCTATTGATGGTCGATGATTTCACGCTGCGCCAGGCGCTGGAGGCCGAGCAGGATCGGATCGGCATGCACGGGCCGTTGCCGCTGCTCGGGCCGGACGGCCAGCCGATCCGCAAATCGCTCTCGCCCAGCGAGCGCCGCAAGCTCTCCGAGGAGGAGGCGCGGCCCGAGCTCGTCGGCGTGCGCACGCTGTGGGACCAATCCGTCGCCTCGGGCCTCACGCCGGAGCGGCTGGCGACGCTGCTGCGCGGCGCCGTGCGCGGCGATCATCGGCCCTATCTCGAGCTGGCGGAGGAGATGGAGGAGCGGGACCTCCATTACTTCTCCGTGCTCGGCACCAGACGACGCACGCTCGCCCAGATCGAGCTGGCGATCGACGAGAAATCGGCGGCGCAGACGGAGCGTCGTATCGTCGATGCGGTGGAGGAGCTGATCGATGATCCGTCGCTCCCGGATGTGTTCGAGGATCTGCTCGACGGCCTGGGCAAGGGATACAGCGTCGTCGAAAACCTCTGGTATGAGCGCGAGGGCCTGTGGTGGCCCTATGAATATCTCTGGCGCGATCCGAAATATTTCACCTTCGACCACATCTCGCGCAGCGAGGTGAGGCTGCAGGAGATGGGCACGATCGACGGGCGGGAGCTGCCGCCGTTCAAATTCGTGGTTCACAAGCCCAAGCAGAAGTCCGGCATTCCGATCCGCGGCGGCTTTGCGCGCTTTGCGGCCTGGGGCTTCTTGTTCAAGAACTTCTCGCTGAAGGATTGGGCCAGCTTCCTCGATATTTACGGCATGCCGATCCGCGTCGGCAAATATCATCCGAGCGCGACCGGGGAAGAGCGCCGCAAGCTGCTGCAGGCGGTGATGAGCATCGCCTCGGATGCGGCGGCGATCATCCCGGAATCGATGCTAATCGAGTTCCTGGAGGCCAAGGGCGGCAGCAGCGGCGCGACGCCCTTCGAGGGGCTGTCGCGGTTCATCGACGAGCAGTTCTCCAAGGCCATTCTCGGGCAGACGATGACCGTCGAGAACGGCGGGAGCCTCGCCCAGGCGAAAGTGCATAATCAGGTCCGGCTAGATCTGCTGAAGGCGGATGGCCGCCAGCTCGCGGGCACGTTGAACAAGCAGTTGATAGAGCCGTTCGTCCAGGTGAACTTCGGCGACCGCGCCAAGGCGCCGAAGGTGAAGTTCCCGATCGCCGAGCCCGAGGATGTCGCTGTCCTCTCCACGGCGATCGGCACGCTAGTGCCCATGGGCCTGCGCGTCTCGCAGGCGGAGGTGCGCGGTAAGCTCGGCCTGCGCGAGCCGGAAGATGGCGAGGAGGTGCTGGCGCCGCCGCAGGCCGCGCAGACGGCGAAGAAGGCCGATCCCGTCACCAAGCAGGCGCTGCGCGAGGCCACGAATGCGCCGGCCCTCTACAAATGTCCTTGCGGCTGCGGGCGCAGCTTCTCGGCCGAGGCGGTGGCGCTCAACGCCGAGTCGGATATGGAGCCCGATCAGGTGGACGCGATCGGCGCCGAGGAGGCTGCCGATTGGGAGCCGCAGATGGAGCCGATCGTCGTCTCTATTCTCGA
>NZ_JAINDZ010000093.1 GCF_019802345.1 Methylosinus sp. Sm6
GTCTCCGACGTCGACGGCGCCGAGAGTCATCCGCTCTTCACGATGAAGAGCTTCGAGCGGGGCACGGTCTATTACGCTGTGACCTGGAAGCAGCGGCTCTATGCGCTCGGCGACGCCGACTTTTTCACCGGGGACGACGCATGAGCTACATCGCCCAGGAGCTGCGTGAGGCGCGGCGGCAGAATGTGCGCATCAATCGCCGGCTCGCGCTCAGTGAGCTGGAAGGCGTTGTCGCCGAGCGCGATGAGCAGAAGTGGAAGGTGCGGCTCTCGCTCGGCGAGGACCCGGCGACGGGCGAGACGATCCTCAGTCCCTGGGTCTCGACGCTGTCCGGCCAATCGGGCGCCTATAGAGTGTCGCCGCCGCTGCCGTCGATCGGCGACCGCATGCGGCTGATCTCCCCCTCCGGAGTCGTCGGCGCGGCGTCCTACGCCATGCCCGGCACATTCGACGACGAGCTGCGCCGGCCCGACGGCCAGCTCGCCGGCGAGGCGGTGAGCGAGCACGGCAAGACGCGCGTGTCGCAGACGGCGAGCGATATCGTCGCGAAAACGGAAAAGACGCGCATCGCGCAGACCGGCGACAAGATCGCCATCGAAGCGATCGCGCCGACGGTCAAAGGCAAGACCACGCGGCTCGAGGCCGACTCCATCGGCCAGCTGAAACTGCGTCTCGGCGGCCAGACATTCGCGCTGCGCCCCGAGGCGCTCATCCCCACCAGCGATTGAGGCATTGATGAGCGAGACACGCACCTACATCACCACGGACCGCGCCGGATTCACGGTGGCGGCGCGCCGAATCCCCGGAGAGCTTCGGCCCGATCTCGACGCGGACGGAAGGCCGCAGTTCGGTGACGACGGCAAGCCGCAGATGACATATCGGCCCAAGCAGGGGCACGAGCTGACTCTCTCGGACGCGGAAGCGGAGTATGAGCTGGCGCAGCGCACGATCGTCCCGAAGCCGGAGGCGCCGCCCATCGAGGCCAAGAAGTCGAGGGGCCGTGCCGAGTCCGACGCGCCGCCTTCGAACGCCGTCTGATCGCTTTTCGAAGGCTTCGAGGCGCGCTCATGATCAGATATCGCACCGGCATCGACGCGAAGACGGGCAAGGTTCTCGTCGGCTTCGCGCATCTCGAGCAGTCTGTCGCGAAGATTGTCATGACCGCTCCGACCGAGCGCGTCATGTTGCTCGACTTCGGGTTCGAGCCGGCGCGACGCCTCGGCCGCAACATCAGCGCGGCGCTGGCGGCGACGCTCTATCGCGACCTCATCACGGCGATCCACAAATGGGAGCCGGAATATCGGATCGCGCGGCTGCAGCTCGCGAACCTCGACCGCATCGGCGGCATGGGCGTCGTGCTCGCGGGGCTCTATTACCCGGAGGGGCGCTTCGGCAATTACGACATCTCCGAAGAGGCGAATCTCAACATCCCGCTCGCCCTCACCCATAGGGGCGTCGCATGAGCCGGTTCCCCTTCGCGTCCTTGGACCTGTCGCTGCTGCCGGCGCCGACAATCGTCACGCCGACCGATTATCAGGCGATCCTCGCCGCGCGCATCGCCGACCTCGTCGCGCGCTTCGCGGCGATCGGAATCGCGTTCGACGTCGAGTCGTTGAAGACGGACCCGAGCGTCATCCATCAGGAGGTGGACGCGTATCGGGAAGCCCTCGATCGGCAGGCGATCAATGACGCCGCCAAGGGCGTCATGCTGGCTTACTCCGTCAAAGGCGATCTCGACAATATCGTCGCGCTGCTCGGCCTGCGCCGGCTCACCATGACGCCCGCCGATGCGGAGACGGGCGCGGCGGCGGTGATGGAGTCGGATAGTGATCTCCGCCGCCGCGCGCGGGACGCGCTGGATGCGACGGCGGTCGGGCTCACCGGCGGCGGCTATCGGACCATCGCATTGCAGGTCGCACCGGACCTCCAGGGTATCGGCCTCGTCAAGCGCGGCGGCGGGCAGGTCGATGTCATCCTGCTCGGGCGCGGCGAGGACGGCTCGGTCGCATCGGATGTCGTCGCGCGCGTCGCCGCGGCGCTCTATGTCGACGAGGGCGCGCAGCTCACGGACATCGTCGCCGTGCGCTCCGCGACGCCGAGGCCTTATGACGTCGTCGTGCAGGCGCTCGTGCCGACGGGACCGTCGATCGCCATGGCGCGCGCCGCATCGCTGGCCGCGCTTTCGAAGACGCTGCCGCGGCTGAAAGTGATCGGCGGCACGGTGCGGACGGATGCGATCATCGCCGCCGGACGGGTGGAGCCGATGACGGAATTCACGCTGATCTCGCCGGCGGCGCATGTCGTCGCCGCTCCAGACGAGGCGCCGTGGCCGCGCTCGATATCCGTTGTCGTCGAGGCGCCCCAATGACCGCGCCCGCCGCGCTGCTGCCGCCCGACTCCTCGGATCCCTGGGAGATCGCGCAGTCGCTGACATCGGCGGCGCGCCGGCCGCTCGACGCCGATATCATCCGGCGCGTCTGGAACCCGGCGACCTGCCCCGAGGAGCTGCTGCCCTATCTCGCCTGGGGGCTCGGCTTCGAGATCTGGGACGATGATTGGCCGGAGGCCAAAAAGCGCGAGATCGTCGCCAACATCTGGCGCTACAAGCGCCGCAAGACGACGCTGGCGGGCATACGCGATTAC
>NZ_JAINDZ010000094.1 GCF_019802345.1 Methylosinus sp. Sm6
TAACGGAATGATGGCGCCCCCCGATTACGAGATGATCGCGCCCCCCTGTAACGGAATGATCCCGCCCGGGTGATTTCGTGCAGTGACGGGCTCCGTCGTTGGCCTGATCAGATCGCTCCTTTGGCAATCCAAGGGGAGCGGTCCATGCCAGCGGAGCGGATTACGATGCGCCATGCGCGCGAGATTATTCGGCTGAAGTCCACATCGGTTTCGGCGCACGAAATTTCCCGGCGTCTCGACATGCCGCGCTCGACGGTGCGGGCGACGATCGAGCGCGCGGAGAGCGCCGGACTGTCCTGGCCGCTGCCGGAGGGAATGAACGACGACGGGCTGGCGGAGGCGCTCTACGCCGCCCGGCGCAGCAAACGGGGCCATCGGCGGGCCGAGGAGCCAGACTGGGCGGGCGTACATCACGAGTTGAAGCGCAAGCACGTCACCCTGACGATTTTGTGGGACGAATATATCGCGGCCAATCCGGGCGGCTACAGCTATTCGCGTTTTTGTGAGCTCTATCGCGCATTCGAAAAGACGCTGTCGGTCACGATGCGGCAGACGCACGCCGCCGGCGAGCGGCTGTTCGTCGATTACGCCGGCGACGGCGTCCCGGTCGTCATCGACAGGCTCACCGGCGAGCTTCGCATGGCGCAGATATTCGTCGCCGTGCTCGGCGCGTCGAGCCTCACTTTCGCCAAGGCGAGCTGGACGCAGACGCTCCCCGATTGGATCGACGCCCATGTGAGCGCGCTCGAGGCCGTGGGCGGCGTCCCGCAGCTCATCGTGCCGGACAACGCCAAGACGGCGATCGTCAAGGCTTGCTTTTACGACCCGCAGGTCAATCGCACCTACGCCGACATGGCGGCGCATTACGGCGCGGCGCTGTTGCCGGCGCGGCCGAGAAAGCCGCGCGACCATAGGGCGTCTTTCAAGACGCCCGTCTCAAAGACGGGCTATGGCGAAGGTCGAATCCGCGGTGCTGATCGTCGAGCGCTGGCTGCTCGGCAGGCTGCGCCGCCGGACCTTCTACAGCCTGACGGAGGTCAACGCCGCCATCGTCGAGATGCTGAAAAATCTCAACGAGGAGCGACCGATCCGCCGGCTCGGCGTCACCCGCCGCAAGCTGTTCGAGGAGGTCGACCGCCCGGCGATGAAGGCCCTGCCGATCGAGCCTTACGAATATAGCGAGTGGCGCCTGCGCCGCGTCGGCATCGATTATCATGTCGAGATCGACGCGCATTATTACTCCGTGCCCTATCGCTTCGCCCGGGCGGAAGTGGAAGCGCGGCTGACCGTCCGCGGCGTCGAGATTTTCTGCAAGGGCGAGCGCATCGCCGTCCATTTGCGCATGAGCGGCAACCGCAAGCACACGACGATCCCAGAGCACATGCCGTCCAGCCATCGCCGCTATGCCGGCTGGACGATCGACCGCATCCGCGAGGACGCCCGCAAGATCGGCCCGGCGACCGCGGCGCTCTGCGAGCAGATTCTGGAGGCGAGGCCGCATCCCGAGCAAGGCTATCGCGCCTGCCTCGGCGTCGTGCGCCTGGCCGGCCCCTATGGAGCCGAGCGCGTCGAGGCCGCGGCGGAACGCGCCATAGAGATCGGCGCGAAGACCTACGGCTCGGTCAAATCCATTCTCGACAACAAGCTCGATCGGAAGCCGCCGCCAAAGCGCGCCGCGGACACGGCCCCGATCCTTCATCCCAACATCCGCGGCTCGCGCTACTATCATTAGGAGACGCCGACTTGCTCAAACATCCGACCCTCGATCAGCTCCACGCCCTCGGGCTCTACGGAATGGCCAAGGCCTTCGTCGAGCTCGCCGAGACCGACGAAGCGAAAGGACTCGACCGTAACGACTGGCTCGCCTTGCTGCTCGATCGGGAAGCCTCGCTCCGGCGGGACAAGCGGCTGACGGCGCGTCTGCGCGCCGCCAAGCTCCGCCAGCAGGCCACCGTCGAAGACGTCGACTATCGCGCCGCGCGCGGCCTCGACCGCGCGCTGTTCCAAAAGCTCGCCGAGGGCCAATGGATCGACGCTCACGATAATTTGGCTCTCGTCGGGCCATCCGGCGTCGGGAAAAGTTGGCTCGCCTGCGCCATCGGCCAGAAGGCCTGCCGCGACAATCGCTCCGTCGTCTATCATCGCTGGCCGAAGCTCTGCGAAGAGCTGGCGCTCGCACGCGGCGACGGCCGCCATCCGCGGCTTCTGAAATCGCTCGGACGCGCCGATCTCCTGGTCCTCGACGACTTCGGCCTCGAGCCGCTCGACGCCGGCGCTCGCCACGATCTTCTCGAAATCCTCGAAGAGCGCTACGGGCGCCGATCGACGATCGTCACCTCTCAGCTCCCCATAGCCTCCTGGCATGAGGTTATCGGAGATCCCACCTACGCCGATGCGATCCTGGACCGCCTCGTTCACAACGCCAACCGTATCGAGCTATCGGGCGAAAGCCTACGCCGAGCGCGCGCCAAAGGAGCCAAAAACGCCTTGACCGAAAACCAGAACGGGTGAGACAAATCTCGCCGGTCGACGAACGCGGCCCCCAGGCGGGATCATTCCGTTAGAGGGGGGCGCCATTATCCCGGAATCCCCGGGCGCCATTATCCCGTTAAAGACGGGCGCCTTCGTCGGAATCGCCA
>NZ_JAINDZ010000095.1 GCF_019802345.1 Methylosinus sp. Sm6
GAGCCGCATATCGCCGTTCTCGACGCCGTGCATCAGAGCGGCGAGCTCGCGCAGGTCATAGGCGAGGCCGCAGGCTGCTTCAGCCATGGACGCCTCCCTCGCTCTTGATCCGCGAATGCGGGCAATCGCCGGATCGGCAGGCGTGGAACAGCGCCGTGCGCGTCTGCGATGTCCCGATATGCTTTTTCTTCTGCTCTTCGAGACACTGGTCGCGTCCGATCTCGCCGAGCACAGGGCACTCGACCAGCGCGCCCATGAAGGCGCCGCGCACTTTGGCTTCGACGGCGGCGAGATCGCCACCATATTTGCCTCGGCACACGGCCGAGACGACAGCAACCGAATAGCCGATGCGTTTGGCGACCGCGGTCGCGCTGGCGCGGTTCGACTCGTTGGCGAGCGTCTCGACCCAATCGGGAAGGGCCTCGCCGAAGGCCTCTCTGGCATTGGCGAGGAAATCGGCCTTCGAAGGCGAATTGTTAACGTTAACGGCCGTGTTCATGAGCGCGGCTCCGTGACTACCGCTTCGCCGAGGACGCGGTTCTTGTTGGGATCGAAGACGAAATCCGCCTTGCAGAGCTTGGGCGCCAGCGGGCCGACATTGGCCGTCGGCTTCAGGCGGTAGAGCCCGCCGCGCGCGCCGCGCGGCCAGCCATTGGCTCGCTTGGGGGCTTCAAGCATTTCCAGCACGCCGGCCGAGACGAGCTTTTGGACATAGAGCTCGGCCGAGCGGCGCGCGATCGGCCGCTCCTCGGTCGAAGCGCAGGCGGTCAGCTCGGCGACGCCGAACTGAGGCAGCGTGCGCATGGCGGTCCAGAGCGCCTGACGCGCCGTCGCCGGCTTGCCTTTGTCCTCGGCGCGCTCGATCGGCGCGGTGCGGCTGTCACGCTTGATCTTGTAGATGTTGGCGATCGCGTAGCCGTCCTTTTTGCTGCCGACCTTGACGACATAGCCCTGCTTTTCGAGCCACCAGATGTAGCGTTTGACCGTGGTGTTCGAGACGCCCTCCGAGGAGAGCGCGATGTCCTGGACCGTGAAGCCGCGCGCGTTGCGGGCGCGCATCTCCTTCCAGTAATGCTCGGGGCCGCGGGGGAGAGCGACGGCGATGTGAGTGGGGATGCGCATTATTTTGCCCTCCCCTTGCGTGGCCGTCGCGTCATGACGTGATAATTGAGATCGGAGATGATCTTGTTGGATACCGCAAGCTGCAAGTCAGGCTCATAAAGCTCGACGAAACGAACGAGTGCGGCTGCAATATTTGCCTCGAGAGCGAGCCGAACTTCTTCCTTCGACGCGCCGTTCTCGATCTCCTCCTGGACGCGATTGATGATGGTCACGAAGGTGCTCTTGGCGAGCCGATCAGAAATCTGCTTTGTGCGGTTGCTGTTCACGCCGCTCTCCCGCCGTTCTTGGCTACGAGGAGACGGCCCGAGCGCGCACGCGGCGCCTCGCCCGTGTAGATCACGCCGCTATAGGTCTTCTTGTCGAGCGCCTTCACGCCGGCGTTGCGCGCCCATTCATTGGCGTCGTTGAGGCTGACGACGATGCGCCGCGCACGGCCGTCGCCCTTGATGCGGATGTCCTCGAGGAGATCGTCGTCGATCGCGACGCCTCGGAGGAAGATTTCCGCGAGCTTCTTGCAATCGTCGAGGTCGCAGGGATCGACGCCGAACCAATCGAGCACGCGGTTGTGGACGCGCTCATAGCGGGCGAGCTTTTGCGGCAGCATCTCTTCGCCGATCAGCAGCACGGGCGCCTGGCTGTGCTGCGCGAGCTCACGCACCAGCTCGATCATTCCCTTGTCGACGAGCTTGTCGGCTTCGTCGATGAAGAGCGGGCGCGTCGGCTCCTCGGCGAGCAGGCTGATCGCCTGCTCGACCAGCGCGGCCGTGTCGCCACGCGGCTCCGCGACGCCGCCTTCACGCAATATTGCGGCGACGAGCTTCTTGCGGCTCCAGGACTCGCCGACCTCGACGCGGATCGCGCGCGTGCGGATTTGCGCATAGATGCTGGCGTAGGACTTTCCATAGCCGGAAGGCCCGTGCATCACCCCCAGATTGGGCAGTGCAGGCTTGCGGCTCTGCAGCTTCAGGACCTGCGCGTAGAAACCCGACACATTCTTCAGCGCTGCGAATGTGGGGGATGGCTTGACGTTGCTCTGCTGCTCTGACATTTTTGTCTCGTTCCTATTTTTCACCTCTGATGAGGGGTCGTCGTTGGCGCGGCGACCCCTTTTCGTTTGGCTCAACGCAACGCAGCCTCTCCGAAATCCTCGTAGAGCACGCGCATGGCTCGATATTCGGGGCCGGCCTGATAGCCGCCGAGCCACATCGCATCCTCGGTCGAAATCCTCTCATTGTTGGCGATCTGGGCCTCGATCTGCAGAGCGCGGCGAAATCGCTGCTGCTTCGTCTCGGGAAGCCGCGCGACAGGAGCGGGCGCGACGCCGGACAAATCCCGCTCGATCTCCGCCAGCGTCTCGCGCTGCTGCTCGCTCTGTGGCGCCGGCGCGGGCGCTTCGATGGCCGCTTTCGCGGCTTCCAGAGCCGGAGTCGAATATCCTTCGGCAGGTTTAGG
>NZ_JAINDZ010000096.1 GCF_019802345.1 Methylosinus sp. Sm6
CTGCGTCGCCTTGAGGGCGATGGTCGATTCCCAGATCTTGTTCCTGATCTGATAGCCGAAGCTGTCGAGCGAGCCGACCACGCGATCGCCGACCCATTCGCGCATGCGCGGCATCTGGCCGAGCCAGCCGTAATTCTCGACAGCCGTCGACGACGGCACCTGCATGGCGATCTTGTCCCAGGTCGGCGTGACGCCCTTCAAAGCGTCGTTGAAGATGAAGTTGAAGCTCTGAAAAATCGCGTCGAGAACCGACGGCGTGATGATTGCAGGCATGGTTCATTTCCCTCGAGAGACGGATCGCCGGTTCTTAGGAGAACCGCACCCAGACGCCGGCGGCCTCGACGTCGAAAATCACGCCGGCCACCGGCCGCGCATTGCTGTTCGAGGTCCTGGCGACGGTGTGATCGTCGACGACATAGGCGTTGGCTCCGATGTCGCCGAGCGCGATCGGATCGGCCGCGGCATTGTCGAAGAGGAAGGTCCCGACCTTCGTTTCGACGCTCTGCAGGCCGTCGACGCCGAGGCGGTTGTCCGCATTGGCCATGGCGACGCCGACGATCTTCAGCGTGTTGCTGGCGGAAGCCGGCACGGCGACCGCCGCGGAGCCGGAGCCGGAAAGCGCGACCATCGCGCCTTCCCAGATGACGGTGGACGCCGCCACGGGCAGGCGGCGCGTCGTGGTGCTGTAGCGTTCGCGGACCAGATGTCCCTTTTGTAAAGCGGCCATCGCCGATGTCTCCTATGAGGCGCGCGGATCAGGCTGCAGGCTGCGCGGCGAGAAATTCGGCGAAGGCCTTCTCGTCGAGGCCCATGGCCAGAGCGGCGGCCCTTCGATCGGCGTTGAGCGCCACCTGCGTCGCCGGTTCGGTCTTGCCGATGTTCGAGGGCGTGAACACGCTCGGCTGCAGGCCGACGAACTTCGTCACTTCGGCGAGGCCCGCCTCGGTCGCGCAGAGGCCGATGTAGAAATCCCTGGTCGCCGGCGCGATCTTGCCGTCCTTCACGGCCTGCTCGACGAGCGCGGCCGCCTTGGCCTTGCGGTTGCCCTCGGCGGCGGCGTTGAGAGCCGCCTCGGCGCCGGTCGCGCGCGCCAGCACCGCGTCGTAATCGGCGCGGGGCACATAGAGCGAGAGAGCGGGCGTCTGCGCCGCATTGAGCGACGTCTGCATCTTCTCGAGGGCCGCCAGCACATCGGCGAGCGAGGCCGTCTCGGGCAGGCCGAGCTTCTTGAGCAGCTCCTTGTCCATGTCGTTCTCCTGATGCGCATTGAGCGCGGGCATGCTGAAATTGGGCCGATTGACGAGGCCGGCGCCGGCGATCGCCGCCACCGCGCCCTTGTCGTCATGCAGCAGCGCCGGCGAGAGATAGCGATAGGAGCGCGCCGCCAGCGCCGCGCGCCCGCTCTCGGTCCAATCGACGCGGCCCCATACGGCGCCGTCGCGCGCCTGCAGCTCCTCGATCCATCCGGCAGCGGGACTCTCCTCGCCGCGCGGCGCTCGCAGGAACTGCGCGTGATTGATGTCGATCGGCAGCTTCAGCCCGCGCGCCATTGTGGCGGCGACCAGCGCGTCCGGATCGGCGATCTTGAACATGCGGCCGTCCGCGCCGCGCAGCACTGGGCCAGCGGGCGCCACCATCACCCAATCGGGAAGCGCCTCGCCCTCGAGATTGAGCGCGATGGCTTCGCCGATCGCCGTCGCCGAGACGGCGTGGCAGAGCGCGAGGCGGAGAGGGCTTGCGTCGGTGCGGATCATGCGGTCACTATGGCCACGCGCCGCTCCGCTGCGGGAGGGAGACAGCTGTCTCCCTCGCAGCCCTTCCGCTGTCGCGATACTCCCGATATTCTGCGCCGAACGGCGCGCGAGATCGAGCCGAGCGCGGAGCCGACGCGCCGCCTCCGCATTGCGCGCGCGTTGAAAGCTCATTTTAAGCCGTGGAAGCGTTTTTCTCGCCGCCAGGGACGATGAGGGCGGATATCGCTCCGTCCCTCTCTACGGGCGGTTTCTGCGGCTCGCCTATTCGCCGGCGTCGAGCTCGTCGAGATAGACCGCCGCGCCGTCGCTCTCGACCCGCATCCCGAGCCGGCGCAGCACGCCGGCGACGCTCGCCTCCACGCGGCGGGCGAGCGCCTTGCCGCTGTCCAGCATGCGCTGCACGAGCCCGTAAGCTTCCGGCGCCGCGCCGATGCGCTGCGCGTCGCGAACCGAGAGGCGCAGCACGCGCGATTTGGCGCCGGCCGCCGCGGCCGTGTCGGCCGGCAACACGGCGAAGGGCAGCGAGATGTCGCCGCGCGAGATCATCTCCGGATCGGTCGACGTCGGATCGAAGCGCACGCCGCCGGAGGCGATGTGGCGAAAGAGCGAGGAGCCGGCGAGATCGGCCGAGGCGATGCGCCGCGTCTCGTCATCCATCACGTCGAGCTTGCCGGCGATGAGATCGGCCGCCATGCGCATGCGGAACTTTCCGGGGTTGTTGTTCCAGCCGGGATCG
>NZ_JAINDZ010000097.1 GCF_019802345.1 Methylosinus sp. Sm6
GCCTTGCCCACCTTGGCGATCTGCTCGCCGGCCTCCTTCTTGAACTGCTCGACGAGCTTGGTCCGCCGCTCGGCCGAGAGCTTCTGCCCCTGGATCGTCGCGAGATAGGCCCGCGCCATCTCCATCGAGTTCTTCGGCGTCAGCGCCTCCGCGCCGTCGTCGAGCAGCTCGGCGATCAGCATCTTGATCAGCTCGCCGATGACGATGTTCGACTCGTCCACGCGCTCCGGCGTGAACTGCGGCGCGATCCCCTCGAACAGCGCGCGTCCCTCGGCGATCCGCCGCGCCGCATTGGCGACGCGCATCGAGCGGCGATTGAAGGCGCTCCTCGAGATCAGCGGCAGGTTCTTGTCGGCGAGGCGGCCGTTGAGATCGGAGAGGATTTCGGCCTGTGTGCGCTGGCGCCTGTTCAGCTCTCCCATCGCCCAGGCGATATCCTCCTGCGCCTCCTCGGGCAGCGTGTCGATGGAGGAGAGCCGGCCGCGTCCCTCGCTCGCCATGGCGTCACGCCCCCGGCGAGGGACGTTTGACGCCCGTGATGACGACGCGGCCCTCGACATGATCGAGGCCCTTTTGAGTGAGCGAGGCGATCTGAACGCTCGCCTGCTTAACCCGCGCGACGGCGCCCATGTCCTCGAGGAAGCGCAGCTCCTCATGCACCCAGTCACGGGTGCGCGTGATCGCCCAGCGCATTTCCAGGTCCTCCCGCAGCGCCTCGCTGTTCCAGCGCCGGTCCGGCTGCTCGGCGAGATCGCGCAGGATAATGAGCCGCGCATGCTCGCGAATGACCCCGTCCATGCTCATTTGCGCTCCGCCTCCGCCAGTCGATCCTGCGCGCGCTCATAGAGATTGATGAGCGTGTTCACGCGTTCGATCATCGCCGCGACGCGCGCGTCGAGCGTGGTGATCTTCACGTCGATCGCGTGGACCTCGTCCTTGGTGGGGAGATGCTCGACCTCGACCTCGATCTTGCCGATGCGCACCTCGACGCCGTCCACCCGCTCGAACAGGCGCCGCAGATCGGACTGCATGCCCTTCACATCATCGTCGGATCGGTTCGAAAAGCGGCTCCACACCGCTATGGCCAGCGCCGCCGCCGTGCCCGCCCATTGCGCCGCCGTGCCCCAATCCATCATAGAAGCCCCTTTGTGAAAAGCATGGACGGCCGCCATGACGAGCCGCCGAGGCAAAGGCCCGCGACGAGGCCGATCGCGTCGCGGGCATTGTCGGAAAGGCGGATCACGCCGCCGATCACGCGGCCTTGCCGATCGCCGTGCTGGTGATGACGCGCAGCCCGATATTGGCCGCGCTGACGATCGCCACCGCCGCGGCCGGAGAAACATAGTCGGACCAGTTCACGCCGCCGATCCAGGAGAGCAGCGGCGGCAGCACGACGAGCGCGCCATTGACGATCAGCGTGCGATAGCCCTTGAGCCCGGGCGGGGCGGAAACATCTGGCAGAGACATGATGAGTTTTCCAATGGCTTTGCCGGGTTCCGCCCGGCGCGGATCAGCGAAGGAAGAAGGACAGGATCGCGCCAATCGTCGCCAGCCAGGAGACGAATGCGACGACGGCGACGACGCCCAAGAGGGCGGTCAAGACGATTTTCAACCGTTCCGGCATTGTGTGACCTTTCGCGAATGCGCCGCCGATCAGCGGCGAAAGACGAGGTCGCGGGCGAGGGTGATAAATCCCGCGGCATAGCCGATAAAAAAGCCGACGATCGCGCCGAGGACGCCGCCGGCGACGAGCAGCGTCGCGCTCTCCATCACGCGGCCCTCGCGGGCTCGGACGGCGCCTCGCGGCTCTGCGTCAGCGCGTCGAGGAACGCCTCGGCATAGCCGGCGATCAGCTTCGCGCGGTCCGTGCCATTGATGATGCGGCGGGCGCCGACATAGTCAGGCCGCGCCCGGAGGATGTAATCGGCGAGCTTCTTGCCCGTGAATAGGCCGAAGATCATGCCGCGGAAGGCGATGTCCAGCGCCTTCGGCCAGCCGAGCGCGTCGTCCTTGTTCACGACGCCGAACCGTTCGTAGTTCTTCTTCCAGGTGATCTGGATCAGCCCGCGCCCGTAATAGGGATAGTAGGGCTTCGATCGCAGATAGCTCAGGCTCCCGCGCTCACTGATCGGCTGCATCGTGTGTGCCGTCTCATGCTTCACGGTCGCGAGCAGATAAGCAAGCTCGGCGTCCGACATGTTCGGCCATTTCGCCTCGCGATAATCGAGGATGCGCGTGAGGCCGTCGACCTGCCACATATCGAGCCGGCCGCCGAACAGCGCGTGCCGGACGCGATCGAAGAAATACTTGCGATTGATCGGATTCATGGCCGCCTCGCTTCGTTTGTCCGAAGCTAGGCGATGTCTTGTCCCGAATTGAGGGAGACAGCTGTCTCCCTCATGGCCGCGTCTCCCTTATTATGACGAGCGCGACGCTCAGAACAAGCGGCCTTGGCGCG
>NZ_JAINDZ010000098.1 GCF_019802345.1 Methylosinus sp. Sm6
CTCGCGCCGGATATATCTGCGCCATTCACGGGTGAGGGAGACAGCTGTCTCCCTCCCGCGCTCCCGCGCGAGACGGCATTTTGAACCGCCTTCGAAGGGAGCTTCAAAATGGCCGCAAGCCAATATCTGCACGGCGTCGAGGTTATCGAGATCGCCTCCGGCGATCAGGCCGTCAGCATCAACAAGATGGCGGTGGCCAATATCGTCGGCACGGCGCCGATGGCGGATGCGGACGCCTTCCCGCCCAATGAGCCGGTGCTGCTGTCCTCCTCGCCGCAAAAGGCGGCGCTGCTCGGCGCCACAGGCACGCTGGCGGCCGCCGTGCGCGATTTCTACGCTGAGGGCGGCGGCGCGGCGATCGTCACGCGCGTCGTCGAAGGAGCTTCCGCCGAGGCGACGATGACGAATATCATCGGCTCGCTGGCCGCGAAGACGGGCGTCTATGCGGCGCTGGGCGCGCGCTCGCATCTCGGCGTGCAGCCGCGCACGATCATCGCGCCAGGCTATACATCGGCGCGGCCGAGCAGCGCCTCCAATCCGGTAGTGGCGGCGATGATCGCTGTGGCGGCGCGGCTGCGCGGGCGCGTCTACGCCTCGACGCCCTCGACATCGGTCGCGGACGCGATCCAATGGCGCGAGGATTGGTCGAGCGCGCGGCTGACGCCGATCTACCCCAATATTCTCGGCTGGGACCCCGCGAGCTCGTCCTATGTGACGCGCCCGGCGGACGCCGCCTTCGCCGGCCTCACCGCGCGCGTGCATCGCGACAACGGCTTTTGGTTCTCGCCGTCTAATTTCGCGCTGCAGTCGATCGGCGGCGTCTCGACGCCCGTCGACTGGGCGAGCGGTGACCCCGACTGCGAGGCGAATATCCTCAACGAACACCGCATCGCGACGATCGTCAATATGGGCGCGGCGAGCGGCGGCCAATATGGCGGCTGGCGCCGCTGGGGCAATCGCACCACGGCGGACGATGCGAATTGGGTGTTCGAGGTCGTGCGCACGATCGAGGATGCGGTTTATGAGGCGCTCGACGAGGCGACGCTCTGGGCGGTCGATAAGCCGGCGTCGATGCAGCTGATGCTCGACATGACCGAGCGCGCCAATGCGTTCTTTCGGTTCGGAAAGAGCGAGGGCTTCTTGCTCGGCGGCCGCTGCTGGCTGGATCCGGAAGACAATTCGCCGGCGCAGATGCGCAATGGCGTCTTTGTCTGGCGCATCGATCCGGAGGCGCCCGCGCCGATGGAGCACATCATCTACAAGGCGCAGCGCAACGCTGATTATTACGATGATCTCACCAGCAGCCTGTCGTCGATGATCTCGCAGACGGCGTGAGGAGGCGGCGATGCAGCTCGACTACATCATTCAGGCGTTCGAGGTCTACACGGACGGTTTCGGGAAGGCCGGCAGCGGCGAGAAATGCTCAATGCCCAAGCTCAAAAAAAAGCAGGAGGACTTTCGCGGAGGCGGCATGCTGGCGCCGCGGAAGGTGTCGCTCGGCTATGAGCCGTTCGAGTTTTCCGCCGATCTTTCCGCATTCGATCCGCAGGTGCTGGCGCTCGGCCGTCTCTTCAGCGGCGCGAAGGACATCCCTTTCGCCATCCGCGGCTATATGGACGGCGACCAGAACAGCAAGCACGAGTCCGTCTGTCAGATGCGCGGAGAGATCGTCGAATGCGATCCCGGCGACTGGGAGGCCGGCAAGAAGGCGATGCTCAAATTCAAAGCGGCGCCGAGCTCGATCAAGCTCACGATCGACGGCGTCGTGATCTGGGACATCGACATCCAGAACAACGTCTACGCGGTCGGGGGCCAAGACCCCTATATTGCCGTGCGCGCCGCGCTGGGCTTCTGACAGGAGGAGTAAATGGAAACGCCCGTCAATCTCGACAATGGCGAAAAATGGGGCGTGGAGACGATTCCGATCGCCCACCCCTTCACGCTCAAAGGCGTGACCTATTCAGGGGTCGCGCTGCGCGTGCCGGCCGGCGTCGATGTCATGCGCTTTTATGAGGGATCGCCGCGGCCGTCGCTCGTCGACTTCGCCGTCGGGCTGCTGCAGAACGCCGATGGCGCGCCGCTCGACAAGCTCGTTTTGAGCGCCATGCATGGCACGGACACCGCGAGGATCGTCGCTAAGGCGAGCGCTTTTTTGGGCGATGCCCGGTAAACATCGACGACGTGCTCGATGATATCGGGCTCGCCTTTTGCTATTCGCGGGCCGAAACGCTCGGCCTGCCCATGCCCTCGATCCTGCGGCTTCATAGGCGGGCCATCGCGCATCTGAAGCGCATCTACGCGACGGTGAGGCTCGCATGAGCATGCTGGTCGAGATGATCCTGCGCCTCGTCGATCAGGCGACAGGACCGATCCGCGCCGTCGAGAGCGAGCTGGAAAAGCTCGA
>NZ_JAINDZ010000099.1 GCF_019802345.1 Methylosinus sp. Sm6
AACAGCTCATGCACGCAGAGTTCGGACGGATAGTCCGCCGCCGTCCGATTGAACCCCTCGAGAATGAGTTTGCGCTCCTGCTCGGGAATAATCTCAATCTCATCCATGGGCGTGGCGGGCGCCGCTTCAAGCGCCGCCACGAGACCCGCAAGCGCCGCGTGCATGTATTGGCAGATACGCTGCGGTTCGACCGGCGATTGGGTCTGCGCGACGAGTCGGAAGTCGTCCCCGTAGTCGTCAATCGACAGCGTCAGAGGATAGTTGGTCCTTTCGCCCCAGTAGAGAACGTCGCTGTCTTTTAGAAACGAATTCGTCCCGGAAAACAGACCTTCCCCCATCCGCCTGCTGTGTCGGTAGTTCAACAAAGACGTAAAAAGCGGCGCCGGCGGCGCAATGGAGCTGCATCGCTGAGCAAGAGCAAGCGACGCCTGTTCGTGCTCGAGGAGCTTAATCAGCAAATCTCGGGTTTGTCGAAGACCGTCTGCGACGGTCGCTCCGCCGCCGAGGCGGATACGCAATGGCAAGGAATTTATAAACATTCCCAACGCGTTCTCCGCTTCCGTCGACTGGTGAAGGCGGCCATAAAGCATTGTGCCAAATACGACGTCGTCCCGCTCGGACGCGCGTGCGACAACGAGCGCCCAAGCGAGATGCGATATGACGGCGGGAGCCACCTTGTGCGATTTCGCGACGATCCGCAATTTTTCCGCTAACGTCGGCTCGACGTCCTGACCGTGTTCGGCGATCTCGATTGTATTGTCGTGAACGTCCAACAGATCGAAAGGCGCGGTCGGTTCGACGACGTCTCCAAGCATCCCGGCGAAGAAATCCGCATGAGATTTGATTCGTTCGGGATTGCGGGTCGTCGCGACAAAATTCCTGAAAGGCGGTGCCTTAGTGGAATCGTTTCCTGACGCCGAGCTTTGCCGCACACCCGCTTCTATGACTTCCAGAGCGGTGTGGTCTGTCGCCAAATGATGATGAAGCAGAAGGAGCAGCCATCTATGCCCGTCGTAGGCGACCACGACGCGCATCATTGGCGCGCGGGACACATCAATCTTGATGCGGCTCGGGTCATAATGCTCCAGCATTTTCGTCTTGACGTCACCGTCGTCGGGACCGTAACTGACCTCCTCGACTTCGATACAGGCTGAACGCCACACGACCTGAACCGGCTCGGGCAGTCCCTCCCACATCACTGCCGTACGCAAAACGTCATAGCGCGACGTCATCGCTTGAAGCGATCCGATAAACGCGTCAAGGCGCGCGCGCGCGTCAAAGGCGAGCAACGTCCTCAGCAGATAGGCGTCGCCTTCCCGTGACATGAGATGATGGAAGAAGACGCCTTCCTGAAGAGGCGCGAGCGGATAAATATCTTCGACATTTGCGACGCCGCCCGGCACTCGCGCTACGATGCCGTCGATCTCGGGCTGCGTCAGCTGAATCAGCGGCAGCATTTGCGGCGTAATCGCGGCGCAGCCTGGCGGTATCAGATTGGGCGGGATCGTTACGTCGTTGCTTGCGCCGACGGCGGCGGCGAGATCCGACAAGATCGGGTGCAAAAAGATCGTGCGCACACTGCTTCGCAGCCCGCGTCTCCGCAAGCGCTCGGTCATCTGCACGGCGAGCATGGAGTGTCCGCCGAGTTCGAAGAAGTCGTCGTTGCGGGAGACGTGTTCGACGCCGAGCAGGTCGGACCAGATCTCGGCGAGAACCCGCTCGGTCTCGCCGCAGGGGGGCTCGAAGCCGCGCCGCGCATAGGACGCCTCGTCCGGGGCGGGGAGCCCCGCCCTGTCCAACTTGCCGTTTTGCGTCAGCGGCAGGCGTTCGAGACGCACAAAGGCCGCAGGCGCCATATAGTCCGGCAAGGCCGCCGCCAGATGGGCGCGCAGCGCCTCCGGACCCGGCGCATCCTGTGCTCCCGCCCGCGCCGTGTAATAGGCGACGAGACGTTTTTCTCCCTGCGCGCTCGTCTGCGCGACGACCGCGGCCTC
>NZ_JAINDZ010000009.1 GCF_019802345.1 Methylosinus sp. Sm6
AATAACAAGCCGGACCCACGCCAATACGAGATAATACTATGCCTATCTTGAACCGGACAGCCGTGCGACAAGCGCGGGCATGACGCGGTCGCACGGAATTTGTTAACCTGGATTCGAAGCCCTGGCAGACCCGAATTGGCGCATTGCCGAGCGCCAGTCGAACATGGTAAATTCGCATCCGAATATTCGCTGAGTTTACTGAGAGGTTCGCCATGCCGTCGCCTCCGCCCTATTCGGCTGACTGGAATACATCGAGCGGAAACTGGTTCGCCGCCGGCAATTGGACCGAGATCGATCCGGTCACCAATGCGATCGTGCATTATGTGCCGGGCGCCGACAATGCGGTGACGCTGAGCTACACAGCCCCCTTCACCGTCGACTACAACGGCGTCGACGAGATCTGGTCGCTGAGCGGCACCAATGCGACGCTGAACATCAATGGCGGCTCTCTCGCCGTCGATCACGACAGCTTCCTCGGCGGCGTGATCAATCTCGCCTCGGGCGCCAGCCTGTCCGCCGCCGCCGGGGCGACGCTGACATTTTTCGGCGGGTCCATCGCCGGAACGTTGGGCGGCGCCGGAACCATTCAGTTTCAATATGGCGACTTCGACCTGAATGCGGGAACGGCGCTGTCGGTCGCAAACCTCATTCTCGGCGTCTACGGCAATGGAACAGTGTCCCGGACGACGCTCGGCGCCAAC
Source organism: Methylosinus sp. Sm6 (assembly GCF_019802345.1). Classification (GTDB taxonomy): domain Bacteria; phylum Pseudomonadota; class Alphaproteobacteria; order Rhizobiales; family Beijerinckiaceae; genus Methylosinus. The sequence goes on from NZ_JAINDZ010000009.1 coordinate 702, forward strand.
CTCACCTACGCCGGCCGCTTCACCCAGATCGACTATTCCGGCAATCAGGCGCTGCTGCTGCTCAATGGCCACACGCTGAAGCTCACGGGCGGAGCGACGCTCGACGGGACCATTTCCGGGCCCGGCCGGGTGATCGTCTATGGGCGAGTGGACGAGCCGACCGGCTATGGCGGCAATTCGATCGTGGGCGGGGCGACATTGGAGGCCGCCTCCGGCGCGACGATCACGCAGAACGGCTCCGTCTTCCTCGGCGACGCCTCGAGCAAGGGCACGCTGCGGATCGACAGCGGCGCCACTTATTCGATCGCGACCATCGGCACGATCAACAGCGGCGGGAACAGCCTGCTCATCAACAACGGCCGGCTCGTCGACAAGGCGGTGGGCGCGACGGCGAGCTGGATCAACGGCGGCTTCACCAACAACGGCCGTCTGACCGTCGCGACGGGCGCGACGCTCAATTTCGCTTTTCCCGGCGCCGGGGTGGAGACCTTCGGAGGGACGATCGACGGCGGCGGCACGCTCTCCTTCAGCAATGGCGTCAAAGCGCTCGTCACCTCGACCGCGGTCACGGTCGGCCATTGGACCATAACCGACGGAACGACCGAGCTCGGCGTCGACCTGACCTATGGCGGCGCTTTCAAATTCGAGGCCGCCTTCGGCGTGCTCGACCTCGCCGGACATACGCTGACCTTGACCGGCGCATCGAATTCGCTCGCCGCCCCCTATGGCAATATCAAAGGCGGCGGAAGGCTGAAGATCGCCGGCGCCGTCACTTTCGGCGATTTGGCGGTCGGCTACGACGACGTCGCGACGACGATCGAAGTGGCGGGCTCGGCCAAGCAGACGGCGGGAATTTCCCTTCATGGGACCCTGCAGATCGACAGCGGGGCCAGCTATCGCATCGCCGGCGGATCGATCTCGTCGAGCGGCGCGAGCGGCGCGACGACGATCAACAGAGGAACCATTCTCGACGTCGCGCCCGGAACGAGCCGGATACTCGGCGCATTCACCAATGCCGGCGTGCTCACCATCGCCGCCGGCGCGACGCTCGAGTTCTCCGGCGTGGAGAAATTCGGCGGATCCATCGGCGGCAATGGCGCGCTCTCGATCGGCTTCGGCGCTCAGGCGCGGATCGACACCGCCGATGTGACGGTCGCCAGGCTGATCATCAATGGCGGCAATGGCGGCGGCACGACCACGCTCGGCGTCCATCTGAGCTACGCCGGAAACTTCACCTTCGCCAGTCAGTTCGGAACGCTCGACCTCAATGGGCACAAGCTGACCTTGAGCGGCGTCTCCAGCCTCTCCGGAACCATCGGCGGCTCCGGCAGAGTGAAGGTGACGGGCTCCTCGACCATCGCCGGGCTGACGATCGACCAAGGCTCCGGCGCCGCGACGCTCGAGGACGCCGGATCGATCACTCAGACCGATCCGCTGACCCTCGACGGCGCGCTGCTGATCGACGCCGGGGCGAGCTACAAGATCGTCTCGGCGCCCTACGGCGGCGGCATAAACAATGGCGGCTCGGCGACCATCACCAACAATGGAACCTTCGCCGTTCAGACATCCGGGGCGGCGACGATCCAGGGCTCCTTCACCAACACTGGCGCTCTGACCATCGCCGCCGGGGCGACCGCGAATTTCTCCGGCGTCGAGACTTTCGGCGGATCGATCAGCGGCGCCGGCACGCTCGCATTCGGCTTCGGCGCGCGAGCGACGATCAACACGACGAATGTCACCGTCGCCAATCTCTACATCAATGGCGGCAATGGCGGCGGCGTCGCCAAGCTCGGCGTCCATCTGAGCTACGCCGGAAACTTCACTTTCGCCAGTCAGTTCGGAACGCTCGACCTCAATGGGCGCAAGCTGACCTTGAGCGGCGTCTCCATCCTGTCCGGGGGGAATGTCGCGGGCCCGGGTCGGCTGTATATAACGGGCTCTTCGACCATCGGCGCGCTGTCGCTCGGCAACGGCGCCGCGGTGCCGACGCTCGAGGTCGCCGGGATGGTCGAGCAGAATAATTTTCTCGCGCTGTCCGGCGCGCTCGTCATCGACGCCGCCGGCGTCTGGAAAATTGTCGCCGACACCGGAATCACACTCTCGGGCGCCGGGTCGATCGCCAATTCCGGCTTGCTCGAGAAGACGGCGGGGACAGGCCTCGGCGACATTTGGCTGAACGGCCTCGCCTTCGCCAACGCCGGCACGGTGCTGGCGAAGAGCGGCGCGCTGCGGATCCACGGCTCGCTCGCCAACAGCGGGCTCGCAAAGGCCGACGGCGCGACGCTGATCATCGACGGCGCCCTGACCGGCTCCGGCTCCGCGGCGATCGACCATCAGGGAACGCTGCAGATCGGCGGGGCCGTCGCGGCCGGGGAAGAAATCAAGTTCCTGAGCGCGGCGGGCGAGACGCTCGATCTTTTGACGCCGTCGAGCTTCGCCGGACAGCTGGACGGTTTCGGCGATGGCGATCTCCTGCGGCTGCATGGCGTCGCCGCCACCGCCGCGAGCATCTCGGGCTCGAAGCTGCATGTGACCGCCGCGGGCGGCGTCGCTTATGATTTCACGCTCGCCAACGTCCAGGCCGGCTATTTCACCATCGACGTGCATGACGGCGAGAGCGACGTGCGGCTGACCACCGGCGGCGACGAACTGACCGGCGCCGAGACCGACGACACGATGTTCGGCGGCTCGGGGATCGATATTCTGAACGGCGCCGGCGGCAATGACTGGCTGAGAGGCGGCGGCGGCAAGGACGTCCTCGACGGCGGCGCCGGCGTCGACACCGCCGATTACTCCGACAAGACGGCTTCGGTCGTCGTGACATTGAATGGCGCGACCAACGCCGTGGTGAAGGTCGGCGGCGTCACCGAGGACACGATCCGCAACATGGAGAATATCGCCGGCGGCTCCGGCGCGGATCGGCTGACCGGCGACAACTCGGCCAATTCGCTGTGGGGCGGCGGCGGCGGCGACATGCTGAAAGGCGGCGGCGGCGCCGACACTTTCGTATTCACGCCCTCATTCGGCAAGGATACGGTCGCCGACTTCGCCGCCATCGACAGGCTGCAGATCGATCACACGCTCTTCGCCGATTGGACGAGCCTGCTCTCGCATACGGCGCAGGTCGGGACGAGCACGGTCATCACGCTCGACGCCGCCAACACAATCACGCTGCAGAACTTCGTCGCCGCCGATCTGACTCAATCTCAAGTCAATTTCGTCTAGTGGCGTGCGTCGCCGAATTTGCAGCCTCTCGAGAGCGAGCCTGAAGGCTCGCGGTCCAGGGGCCGCGTTCGGACCGCGAGCCTTCAGGCTCGCTCAAATCGGCTGAATCCACCCACTAGAGCGGCTTGCGCGTGGGGAACGGCGCGACGCCTCACTTATTGCCGGCCTGCAGCGCCGTGAAGCGCACCATCACATCGGTTCCGTCCGCCGGCGGCGAGGCGAGGCGCGCGCGAAAGGCCAGCGTCTCGCCGGGGGCGAGGCGCGCCTTGGGCGGCGTCTCGGTCCAGACATAGCGCTCGCGCCCGTCGGCGCCGCGCACGGAGAGCGCCACTTTCGGCACCCGATTCGATTCCGGCCGCAGATTGACGATCTCGCCCTCGACGGTCAGCACCTTGCGCGAGCCCTCCTCGGCCACCTTGGAGGTGACGGAGCGCAGATCGAGGCCGATGAGATTGACCTTCAGGCCGGCGGCCGAATAGAGCCCCGCGGTCGCGGGCGCGAGGCGAACGATGCGCTCGCGCAGGCCGATCAGGCCCATGGCGCCGATCATCACGGCGATGGCGGCGGCGATCACGGGCAGCCGGCTCGGGCGGCGCTCCTGCCACGCGTCCTCCTCGGGCGGCGGCGCGCGCCAGAGGCGCGCATGGGCGCGCTCCCAATCCTCGAGCGCCGCTTCGGCGCTCGAGGGCTCGTTCGGCCGCAAGCCGTCGAGAGCGGGATAGAAGGGAATGGGACGCTCGCGCATGAGCCGGCCTCCGAGCCGCCGCCGGCGCGCAGAAATCATAACGCCGGGCTACTTCGCCATTAATGCGCGATATGGTTAAGAGCGCGTGAACTGCTAAAGTTCGACCTGTGATTCTGACGCCGCTTCGCGAATGGAAGGCGCCTCTTGCTGAGCTTCGAGGATGTCGGGCTGCGCTATGGGACGGGGAGCGAGATCCTCACCGATCTCAGCTTCACCGTCGAGCCGCGCTCCTTTCAATTTCTGACCGGTCCCTCGGGCGCCGGAAAGACGACGCTGCTCAAGCTCGTCCTGATGTCGCTCGAGCCGACGCGCGGGCGAATCACTCTGTTCGGCCGGGATGCGGCGACGCTACAAAAGGATGAGGTCACCGATATCCGGCGGCGCATCGGCGTCGTCTTTCAGGACTTCCGCCTGCTCGATCATCTCTCGCTCTACGAGAATGTCGCGCTGCCGCTGCGCGTCATCGGCCGGGACGAGGGGAGCTATCGCGCCGAGGTGCTGGAGCTGCTGCGCTGGGTCGGGCTCGAGACGCGCATCACCGCCCTTCCCAGCGTGCTCTCGGGCGGCGAGAAGCAGCGGGCGGCGATCGCGCGGGCGCTGATCGTGCGGCCCGAGCTGCTGCTCGCGGACGAGCCGACCGGCAATCTCGACCCGACGCTCGCGCGAAGGCTCCTGCGCCTCTTCGTCGAATTGCACAAGAGCGGCACCTCGGTCGTCATCGCCACCCATGATCTGGCGCTGATGGACCAATATGAGGCGGCGCGCCGGCTGGTGCTCGCCGACGGCCGCCTGCATGTCTTCGAGTGAGCCGCGCATGATTCGAGCCCTGCTGGCGCGACGGACGACCGTCGAGACGAAGGACGAAGCGACAGCCGTCCCGCTCGACGAGGCGCTGGCGCGCGAGACGCCGCTCGTGCCGACCACGTCGATCGCCGGGCGCTCGCTCGTCATCGTCATCGCCATCATGACGTTTCTCGCCGCGCTCGCCGCCGGCGCGGCGCTGCTCGTCGCCGACGCCAGCGTCGATTGGCGGAGCGAGGTGGCGCGCGAGGCGAGCGTGCAGATTCGCCCGGTCGCCGGCCGCGACGTCGAATCCGATGTCGTTCGCGCGACGGCGATCCTCGTCGCCGCGGAGGGCGTGCGCGACGTCAAGATCTACACGAGAGCGGAGTCCGAGGCGCTGCTCGCGCCCTGGCTCGGCCAGGGACTGGATTTCGCCGAATTGCCGGCCCCGCGCATGATCGTGCTCAAGCTCGTCGAGGGGAAGCGGCCCGATCTCGCCCAATTGCGGCGCGAGCTGGCCGAGCAGCTTCCCAACGCCGCGCTCGACGATCACAGACTATGGGTCGAGCGCCTCGGCCAGATGGCGGGCGCCGCCGTCGTCGTGGCGTCGCTGATCTTCGTGCTGATCGTCGTCGCCGCCGGCCTCACCGTCGCCTTTGCGACGCGCGCCGCGATGGTCGGCAATCGCGAGATCATCGAGGTGCTGCATCTCGTCGGCGCCGCCGACCGCTATATCGCCCGCCAGTTCCAGCGGCGCTTCGTCGCGCTCGGCCTGCGGGGCGGGCTGATCGGCGGCGGCTGCGCCATGGCGTTCTTTCTGCTTTCCGGCTATCTCGCGGATCAATGGCGGGCGACGCCGGGCGGCGACCAGATCGAGGCCATGTTCGGCAGCCTCTCGCTCGGTCCGCGCGGCTTCGCGGTCATTGCCGCGATTTCGGCCGCGGCGGGCCTGCTCACCGGCTTCATGTCGCAGGAGATCGTGTTCCGCCAGCTGCGTCGGCTGCAGTAGGCAGCGGGGTCTCCCTCTGCCCTGCCCCTCCGCCACCGCCCTCTGGACAGCCTTCAGCGGCGCTCACACATTTCGACAATGGTCGCATCGCGCGACGAACAGGGACGAGACGCGCGTGACAGCAGGCCCTCGAGCGCAGAGACGACGGCGATCGACCGCGCCGCGACGCGCGGCGACGCTGGTCCTGTGCGCCGCCGGCTTCCTCGTTTCGGCCTTCGTCGCCGGCTTCATAGGCTTCGCGCTGTCGCTCGAGCGCGCCGAGCCGGTCCTCACGGTGCAAGCCGACGGAGTGGTGGTGCTGACCGGCGGCTCCGATCGAATCCAGGAGGCGGCGGAACTTCTCGCGCGGGGGCAGGCGCGTCGTCTGCTCATAACGGGCGTCAACAAGTCGACGCGCGGCGCGGAAATCGCAAAGCTTCTGCCAGTCTCGCGGCAATTGTTCGATTGCTGCATCGACCTCGGCTATGAGGCGCTGGACACCGCGGGCAACGCCGCGGAGACGCGCGCATGGGCCATGGCGCGCGGGATCGACGGCTCGCTGATCGTCGTCACCTCCAATTATCACATGCCTCGCGCTCTGGTCGAGCTGTCCGCCGCCCTGCCCGGCGTCGAGCTCTATCCCTTCCCCGTGATCAGCCCACATTTGCGAGTCGACGACTGGCTCGAGGACGTGAGCGTCGCGCGGCTCGTCGCGGCGGAATATGTGAAATATCTCTTGGCGCTGGCGCGCACCCGCGTGGCGCGCTCCTCCACCGCTGAGGACTATGGAGGGGCCGGCGCGAGCGCGGTCGCCGATCGACGCGAGCGCGACGCTCGCACGCCGGCGCGCTAGAGCGCTTTCCGATCCAGGGCCCGGGCCGCGCGTCGCCGAGCCCGGGCAAACCTCCTGCCGGTTTCGGCGCCGTCTCCATTGGCGGACGCGGGCCGTGGATGCGACGTTTCGTTCGGCGCCGACGAGCGCGCGCCTGTGAAATTTGGAACGGAGCATCTCAAATGTCCGCGAGTGACGACGCAGGGTTCGCTTTTTCCAGAGCCCCGGCGCTTTCCGCGACTGCGGTCGCCGCTTTCTCCCTCGCGCCGCATCTGTTCCTGCCAGGCCCGGCTTCCCTGGGATTTGCGGCCGTGCTGCTCGGCGTCATCGCCGGCGTCTATTTCGGCTTCGCCATTATGAACGGAACCTTTCGCGACCAGCTGACCGAGCTCGTCGTCGCATCGGGGTTCGGGCTCGCCGCGCTGCTCGGGCTGACGCTCAGTCCCTGGCTTCTGCCGGCGGCCTATATCGGCCACGGACTCGGGCGAAGCTCGGCCTCGTGCAGATCCCTCTATGGTACGTTCCCTGGTGCGCCGCGATCGATCTCTTCATCGCCGTCGGTCTCGTTGTGCTCTGGCGGCTTCACGGCCTGCTGTAGCGTCGGCCGGCGGCGGGGAGCCTCTTGTTCTCGACGCGGACTCCGTCCTATGAACGGCCGCGCCGATGGAAAGGGCCCAAAGCAACGTCAGGTCGTCGTCAAATGCTGTTCCTGCGCTCGCTGCTGTTCAACGTCGTCTTCTTCACCAATGTGATCGTGCTGATGCTGATCTGGCTGCCGGCGCTCGCCATGCCGCGGCATGCGTCGCTCGCTCTCGGCCGGGCCTGGGGGCGCACGTCTCTCTGGTGGCTCGAGAAGATCGTCGGGGTGAAGGTCGAGTTCCGCGGCCTCGAAAATATTCCGAACGGCGCCGTGATCGTCGCCTGCAAGCATCAGTCGATCTGGGACACTTTCGTGCTGCCCCTGCACTTTCCCGATTTCTCCTACATTTTGAAGCACGAGCTGATCTATATTCCGCTGTTCGGCTGGTATCTTCTGGCCGCCGAGCAGATCGCCATCGATCGCGCCAAGGGCGGCCGGCTGCTGCCGCAAATCACGCGCAAGGCGAAGGCTCTGTTCGCGCAAGGGCGGCAATTGTTCATTTTTCCCGAGGGCACGCGCCGGCCCGTCGGCGCGCCGCCGCAATATAAGTTCGGCGTCGCCCATATTTATTCGGAGACCGGCGCGCCATGCGTGCCGGTGGCGCTGAATTCCGGCCTGTTCTGGCCGCGCCGCTCCTTCATCATCCGGCCTGGAACCGTCGTCCTCGAATATCTGCCGCCGATCGAGCCCGGCCTCGACGCCAGGGTCTTTTTCGAGCGCCTGCAGGAGGCGATGGAGACGGCGACCGAGCGGCTGATCGAGGAGGCGGTGGCGCTCGACCCCGCGCTCGGCGAGATCGTCGCCCGCAACCGCGCCGCCGCGCCGACCGCCTGAGCGCTCAGGCCCAGGGCGGGCGAAGGATAAAATCCCCAACCCTCGTCCTGAGGAGCCGCCGCTGGCGGCGTCTCGAAGGACGGCCGTGGGGCAAAATCAAAGGTTTCTCCCCGTTGCCGTCCTTCGAGACGCCCGCTTCGCGGGCTCCTCGGGACGAGGGGTTGGGGAAAAAGTCCTTCTTCCGATTCCCCTGCGGTCAGGCCGCCGCCGCCTTGCCGCGCAGCGGATAATCCGCCTCGACGATATAGGGGCCGCCGCCGACCGAATCGCGCGAGGAATAGAGAACGAATCGCGCCGCCTCGAAGCGCAAGGGCGGAAAATAGCCGCGCGTCCCGAGATAGGCGGCGACCGCCGAGCTCGGCGCGCCGCGCAGCCGCGCCAATGTCACATGCGGCAGGAATTTGCGCGGCTCGGGCGGCGCGCCGAGGCGCCGCAGCAGCCGCTCGTGCTCGGCCTGCAGTTCGGCGAGAGCGGCGTCGGCGCGCGCCTTGACGATGATGGCGCGCGGCTTGACGCCGCCGAAGGAGTCGAGCCGGTCGAGCTGCACCGTCACCGGCGGACGGCGGACGGCGGCGAGCGTCATGGCCACGTCATGCGCCATGGCCTCGTCGACATCGCCGATGAAGCGCAGCGTGATGTGGTAATTTTCAGCGTCGATCCAGCGCGCGCCCGCAAGGCCTCCGCGCAGCATGGAGAGATCGGCGGCCACCCGGGCCGGGATTTCGAGAGCGGTGAACAGTCTCGGCATGGGTCCTCCATCCTGGTCGATCGCGGGCGTAAAGCGTCGCCGATAGCGATTGTCTCGTCGTCGGATGGGCCGCTCGCGGCGGATCGAAGCGGCTCTGGCGGGCGCCTCCTCACGAGTTCGCGCGTCGCGCGCAGCGGAAAACCGGATGTCATTATATCCTGAACCGCGCCTTCGCGGCGCCTCTCTCACAGGCGCCACGCGACTTTTTTTCGGCCTGACGCAAGCTTACACGCGATCGCGATCGCCGGCCTCCGTTCAGCGCGCGGCTCCGCCGGATTTTCCGGCGCGGATTGCGTCGAGTGTGTTTTCGACCACCGGCGCGATCCCTTCGACGATCCGCTCGACGCCCGCCCGGCTCGGATGCAGTCCGTCCGGCAAGGTCATGCCGTCGACGCCCAGAACGCCCTCCAGGAAGAACGGATAGAGCGGCAAGCCGCGCTCGGCGGCGAGAGCGGGAAAGATCGCGTCGAACTCGCGCTTGGTCTCTTCGCCGTAATTGGCGACGCTGACCATGCCGGCGAGCAGCACCCTGATCCCTTTTTCGTCGCAGGCGGCGATGATCTTCTCGAGATTGGCGCGCGTCCGCTTGGGATCGAGGCCGCGCAGGCCGTCATTGGCGCCGAGCTCGAGGATCAGGAGATCGCCGCCCTCCCGCAGCCCATAGGCGATGCGTCCCGCCCCCTGCCCGGTCGTCTCCCCCGAGACGCCGGCGTTGACGACCTTCGCATCATAGCCGTCCTTGCGCAGCCTCCGCTCCAGCGCCGCGGGAAAGGCGGCGTCGGCCGGCAGCTGGTATCCGGCCGTGAGGCTGTCGCCGAAGGCGATGATGCGCAGCGGCTCCGCCGGAGCCGCCTCGGCGCCCAGCAGTCCGGCGCCGAAAGCGAGAAGCGCGGAAATGCGCCGCCCGCTCCTGGAAATCAGCGACGCCTTCGCATAAGTCGGAGCGATGCGGTCGCCTCGCGCGCATCCCGCGTCGGAAATTCTCGTCATCTTCGGAAAGCCTCTTCGTGCAGCCGCCGATCATCGAACTCGAGGACGTCGATCTTACCCTCGGCGCGGGCGCGGCGCGTGCCCACGTGCTGAAAAAAATCAGCCTGACCGTGAACGAGGGCGAGGCCGTCGGCCTCATCGGCCCGTCGGGATCGGGCAAATCCACACTGCTGATGACCCTCGCCGGCCTGGAGCGTCCCGATTCGGGCCGCGTCGTCGTCGACGGCGCCGATCTGACGCGCCTGTCCGAGACTGCGCTGGCGCGCTATCGCGGCCGCCGGATCGGCGTCGTATTCCAGTCCTTTCAGCTCATCCCCGCCATGACGGCGCTCGAGAATGTCGCGGTTCCGCTGGAGCTCGCCGGCCGCGCCGACGCCTTCGCACGGGCGAAGGAGGAGCTGGAAGCGGTCGGGCTCGGCGCGCGGCTCGCGCATTATCCGGCGCAACTCTCCGGCGGCGAGCAGCAGCGCGTCGCCTTGGCGCGCGCGCTCGCGCCGGACCCGGCGATCCTCGCCGCGGACGAGCCGACCGGCAATCTCGATTCGGAGACCGGCGCCGCGATCATCGATCTCATTTTCGCGCAGCAGGCGCGGCGCGGCGCCACTCTGGTGCTGGTGACGCATGACGCCACGCTCGCCGCGCGCTGCGGCCGCGCCGTGCGGCTGCGGTCCGGGCGGATCGAGTCCGCCGAGACGGCCGCGCGCGCATGAGAAGCCCGCGCCTGCCGCTGCCGCTTCGCTTCGCTCTGCGCGACCTTTTGGGCGATCTGCGCGGCTTCGCCGTCTTCATCGGCTGCATCGTCATCGGCGTCGCGGCCATATCCGGGGTCGGCGCGGTCTCGCATTCGCTGACGGCGGGCCTCGCGCGCGAAGGACGGACGATCCTCGGCGGCGACGTCGCCCTCGCCGTCACGTCGCGCCGACTCGCGCCGGAGCAGCGCGCCGTCCTCGAGCGCGCCGGACGAGTCGGCGAAATTGCGCTGGTGCGGGCCATGGCGCGCACGCAGGCCGGCGAAGCCGCCTTGGTCGAGATCAAGGCCGTCGACGGCGCGTTTCCGCTCGCCGGCTCCGTGACGCTCGCGCCGCCGCAGGCCTTGGGCGAAACGCTGGGCGCGAGCGACGGCGCCTTCGGCGTCGCCGCCGATTCGACGCTGATCGCGCGGCTCGATCTCAAGGTCGGCGATCGGCTGAACATCGGCGCCGCCTCCTTCATCCTGCGCGCCGAGCTCGTCGCCGAGCCCGACAAGCTCGCCGGCGGGCTCGCTTTCGGCGCGCGCGTCCTGATGAGCGACGCCGGCCTCGCGGCGACGGGGCTCGACCGGCCCGGCGTCATTTTGCGCCGCGTGGCGCGCGTCGCGCTCGGCGACGGCGCTCGGATCGCCGCGGACGCCGAGGTCGAGCGATTCGTCGGCGCGCTCGGCGCCGCCTTCCCGGACGCCGGCTGGGAGCTGCGCCGGCGCGACGCCGTCTCGCCGCAGTTCTCGCGCAATCAGCAGCGCTTCACCCAGCTCCTGACCCTGGTGGCGCTGACGGCTCTGGTCGCCGGCGGCGCGGGCGTCGCCAACGCGGTCGACGGCTTCGTCGCCCGGAAGCGCGATTCTTTCGCCATTCTCAAGGCGTTGGGCGCCTCGGGCGCGCGCGTCTTCGCCATCGCTTTCACCGAGGTGCTGCTGGTCGCCGCGCTCGCCGTCGCCGGCGGCCTCGCGCTCGGCTCGGCCCTTCCCTTCCTGCTCGCCCGCGCGCTCGGCTCCATCGGCCTGCCCTTCGCTCCTTCGGCCGATCTCCACAGCCTCGCCGTCGGCGCGCTATGCGGCCTGCTGGTGACGCTGATCTTTTCGCTCGGCCCGCTCGGCCGCGCCTATGGGACGCCGGTGGCGCGGCTGCTGCGCGAAGAAACCGAAGCGGCGCGGACCCCTCGCCGATTCGTCGCCGGCGCCTTGGCTTCGGCGGCGCTGCTCGTCGCCGCGGTTCTGGCCTTCTCGGCCGATTTGCGCCTCGCCGCCGCTTATGCGGCCGCGACGGGGACGGCCTTTCTGCTGCTGCGCGGCGTCGCAGCGCTCGCCGTGCTGGCCGCATCCCGCGCACCGCGCTTTGCGAGCCTCAGGCTGCGGCATGCGGTCGCCAACATCCGCCGGCCGAAGAATCTCGCGGCGCCGCTGGTGCTGTCGATCGGACTGACGCAGACGCTGCTCGTCGCTCTCACGCTGATCGAGGCCTCCGTCCACGCCGAGCTCGCGCCGACCGACAGGGCCCGCACGCCGAGCTTTTTCTTCATCGATGTCGCCAAGGAGCAGGCGGCGGAATTTTCCGCCTTTCTCTCCGCCTTCGCGGCCGACGCGCGGCTCGAGCAGGCGCCGATGATGCGCGGGCGCATCGTCGCGGTGAAGGGCGTGCGCGCCGAGACGCTGAAGCCGCCCGACGACATCGCCTGGGCGCTCGAAGGCGATCGCGGCGTGACTTTTTCCGCGGATTTGCCCGGGGGCTCGACGCTCGCCGCGGGACGATGGTGGCGGGCGGACGAGGACCTCGCGGAGGCACCGCTCGTCTCGCTGGAAACGCGCATCGCCGAAGGGCTCGGCCTGTCGATCGGCGACGAGATCGCCGTGAATGTGCTCGGGCGCGAGCTGACCGCGCGGGTCGCCAATCTGCGGCGCGTCGACTGGCGCAGCTTCGGCATTAATTTCGTCATGGTGTTCTCGCCCGCCGCCTTCGCCGACGCGCCCTATTCGCAAATGTACACGGTCGCCTTCGATGCGCGCGACGACAGCCGCGATGCACGGCTGACGCGGGAGGTCGCCAAGCGCTTTCCGATGATCGCCGCCTTGCGGGTGAAGGATGCGCTCGATGCGGCCGGCGATCTCGCCGACCGGCTGACCACCGCCGCGCGCGCGGCGGCGGCGATCGCGATTCTGACGGCGTCACTGGCGCTCGGCAGCGCCGTCGCCGCCTCTCAGCAGACGCGCCTGCGCGACGCCGCGGTTCTCGGCGCGCTCGGCGCGACGCGCGGCTTTCTGACGAGCGCCTATGCGATCGAGTTCGCCCTGCTCGGCGCAGCCGCCGGCGCGGTCGCGGTCGCCGCCGGGACCGGCGCGGCCGCATTCATCCTGGTGAAATTAATGCGGATGGATTTCGCCTTCCATCCATGGGCGGTCGCCGCCACGACGCTCGGAGCGCTGGCCTTCGCCATTGCGCTCGGCCTCGCCGGCAGCTGGCGGATCCTCGGACGACGGCCCGGCGCCGCGCTGAGAGGCCGCTAGACCAGTGGCGTGATTCAGCCGATTGAGCGAGCCTTCAGGCTCGCTCCCGAGAGGCTTCGAATTCGTCGACGCAAGTCCCTAATGCCGCTGGCGCATTTTTCGGGCGATTCGGCCGCTTTTCGTCCCCTCTCGGGCGATTCGAGCGCGTTTTCGGCGGGCGAAACATTCCGCGGGCGAAACTCTTGCCCGCGAGACGCGCAGGCCGTAAAAGGCTCCCTTCGCCAGCGTCCCGCAAGGCTGGACGCGAGACGCTCGCGCTCGCCCTCGAGGATCCCTAGCCGAGAAGATCCGTAGTCGAATGCCTCAATCGCTGCCAGACCGCAGGAAGCCGCCCGTCCCCGACAATGGCGACGTTTCCCTGCCGAACATGTTCGCTTCGCTCGGCGGCGGCGTGGCGGCGGCGGCCGTCTTCGCCGTGCTCACAAAGGGCACGCTGGCCGGCCTGCTGCTGGCGCATCTGTCGCCTCTGCCGCTGATGATCGTCGCGCTCGGCTTCGGACTGCGCCATGGCGTGACCTCGGCCCTGATCGCCACCGGGCTGCTGTCGATCTGGCCCAATCCGGCTTTCGGCCTGACCTACGCCGGCATTGTCGCCATTCCGGCGATGATCGCGTCCTATGTCGCTCTCGGCGCGCCGTTCCGCGGAACGGAGCGGGTCGCGAGCAATCGCGCGGCCACGGCCGTGCTCGGCGCCGGCGTCGCGCTGATCCTTGCCTTCGGCGCCGCGGTCGCGATCGCGTCCGTTCATTTCGGCAACCTCGACGAGGCGCTGAACCCGCTCCGCGCCAAGGCCTATCTGATCATCGAGGACATGCTCCGGGCACAGGACCTCGGCGACCGCGTCGACGCCAAGCATCTCTCCGGCGTCGCGGCATTCGCCTTTCCGGCGACGGTCGCGGCCTATGCGCTGCTGATTCACTCGCTCAATCTCTGGGGCGCCGGCAAGCTGGTGAAGGCCTCCGGCCAGCTCACCGCTCCCTGGCCGGACATCGCCGCCGAATTCACGCTCCCGCGCGTGGTCGCGGCCGCCTTCGTCGTCGCGGCCGCCCTCGCCGCGATCGGCGATCTTCCCGGCGAACTCGCCCTCATCGTCGCCGAGACGCTCGGCCTCGCCTTGGCGCTGCAGGGACTCGCCGTCGCGCATCTGCTGCTGCGCGACGCCAAGATCGGCACTGTGGCGCTGCTCGTGGGCTATTTCACGATCGGCCTGTTCGGCTGGCCGATCCTTTTGTTCACCGCCGTCGGCGTCGCCGACGCCGCTTTCTCCTTCCGCGCCCGCAAGCGGGCGACCGCGCCGCAACGGCGCGGCTGACGGAGAGACGGCCATAGGGGCGGATCCCCTGGAGCGCTTTCCGATCGAACGGAATCGTTCGATCGACCAGAATTCGCTCAAACGGAAAGAATGCTAGAGCGTTATCCGATCCGTTCGGATCGGATAACGCTCCTAGGAGAGACATGAGGAGAAGACGATGGTCGAGGTGATTCTTCTGGAGCGCGTGGCCAAGCTCGGCCAGATGGGCGACACGGTGCGCGTTCGCGACGGCTACGCCCGCAACTTCCTGCTGGCGCGCGGCAAGGCGCTGCGCGCGACGGAGTCGAACAAGAAGCATTTCGAGACGCAGCGCTCGCAGATCGAGGCGCGCAACCTCACCGCGCGCAAGGAGGCCGAGCAGGTCGGCGAGAAGCTCGAGGGTCAGACCTTCGTCATCATTCGCCAGGCGGGCGAGAGCGGCCATCTCTATGGCTCCGTCGCGACGCGCGACATCGCCGATGCGGCGACCGCGGGCGGCTTCTCGCTCGGCCGCAGCCAAATCGAGCTGCAGCACCCGATCAAGGCGCTCGGCCTGCACAGCGTGCCGGTGCATCTGCATCCCGAGATCGAGGTGAAGATCGTCGTCAACGTCGCCCGCTCGGCCGAAGAGGCGGAGCGTCAGGCGCGCGGCGAGGCGGCGACGGCGCGCGAGGAGACGACGCTCGACGATCTCGGCCTCGAGGTCGGCGCGGCGCTGGCCGAGGCCGGCGACGTCGAGCTCTGAAGGCTCGCTTCGAATATAGCCCGAATCAGCGACGGCCGGAGGCGGAAACGCCTTCGGCCGTTTGCTGTGGCGGCGCCGTTGCAGAACTGCCACACTCAACAGCAATCCTGCGATTCATCGATTCATTTTCACTAGGCGTGTGGAAATGACTCACAAGCGCGCCGCCGCGCCTTTGCGCGATCTTTGTCATTGGCGCCGCGCTCCCATTGGGGCAGAGTCCGCTCCGTTCTTTCGAGCGCTGGTCGCGTTGAGTCTCACGGCGTCGAAGACATTTCAGCGCCACACGCGAGAGACCATGCCAGCAATCGAACAATTGCCGGGCCTGCGGACATTGCAGGTCGCGCCGCTCGACGCCCCGAACTATCGCACGCCGCCCCACAACATCGAGGCGGAGCAGGCGCTGCTCGGCGCCATTTTGATGAACAACGACGCCTTCGACCGCGTGTCCGATTTTCTTCTGCCGGCGCATTTCTCCGAAGAGCTGCACCGACGCATCTACGAGGTCGCCTCGACGCTCATCCGCGCCGGACGCACCGCCACGCCCATCACTCTGAAGACGCATCTCGGCGACATCGAGCTGCCCGGCGGCGTCACCATGCAGGCCTATGTCGCGCGCCTCTACCGCGAGGCGACGACGATCATCAATGCGGAGGACTACGGCCGCACCATCCACGATCTCGCCGTGCGGCGCGAATTGATCACGATCGGCGAGGACGTCGTCAACGCCGCCTATGACGCGCCGATCGATTCGACGCCGCGCCAGCAGATCGAGGAGGCCGAGCGGCGTCTCTATGCGGTCGCCGAGACCGGCCGCTACGAAGGCGGCTTCCAGCGCTTCTCCGACGCGCTCGTCACGGCCATCGACATGGCGAGCAGCGCCTATCAGCGCGACGGCCATCTCTCCGGCACGGCGACGGGGCTCGCCGATCTCGATGAGAAGATGGGCGGCCTGCAGCGATCGGACCTCATCATCGTCGCCGGCCGCCCCGGCATGGGCAAGACCGCGCTCGCCACCAATATCGCCTTCAACATCGCCAAGGCCTATCAGGCCGAGCAGCAGCCGGACGGCTCGCTGAAGACGGTGAATGGCGGCATCGTCGGCTTCTTCTCGCTCGAAATGTCGGCCGAGCAATTGGCGACGCGCGTCATCGCCGAGCAATCGGGCGTCGCCTCCTATAAGATTCGCCGCGGCGACATCAACGAGGACGACTTCCGCCGCATCACCGACGCCGCGCGGCAGATGCAGAGCATTCCCTTCTTCATCGATCAGACCGGCGGCATCTCCATCGCCCAACTCACCGCGCGCGCGCGGCGGTTGAAGCGGCAGCGCGGACTCGATCTGCTCGTCGTCGACTATCTGCAATTGCTCTCGGGCTCGAAGTCGCGCGGCGACAATCGCGTGCAGGAGCTGACCGAGATCACCACCGGATTGAAGGCGCTCGCCAAGGAGCTCGCCGTGCCGATCGTCGCGCTGTCGCAGCTCTCGCGTCAGGTGGAATCGCGCGACGACAAGCGCCCGCAGCTCTCGGACCTCCGCGAATCCGGCTCGATCGAACAGGACGCCGACGTCGTGATCTTCGTCTATCGCGAGGAATATTACCTGCGCAATCGCGAGCCGCGCGAAGGCACCGAGGAGCATATCACCTGGCAGAACGAGATGGAGCGCGTGCATGGCCGCGCCGAGGCGATCATCGGCAAGCAGCGCCACGGACCCACCGGCACGGTGACGCTCGCCTTCGAGGCCGAGGTGACGCGCTTTTCCAATCTTGCGGAGGAGGACAAGCTGCCGGCCAGAATGTGAACGATTCTCATATTGCGAGTGCATTTTTTTAGGAGCGGACTCATGATCGCGCATTTACTGCTGAAAATCAGGGAAGCCTATCATCCCTTGTTCTATTTGAGACGGTACCGCCTATTCAGGGAGTTCGTGAAGCTGCTCGACTTCACGATCGGCATCCGATTTCCATTCGTCGACCACAAGATATTCATCAGCTTCTCGAAAAACGCATCGCTGTGGCTGTCCCGCGGAGAGGCGGGAGAGCAGAGAGAGCGCGAGAATTTTCTCGAGATCGTGTCCCGCGGCGGCTTCACGACATTCTACGACGTCGGCGCGAACGTCGGCGTCTATGCGTTCATGTTCAAGAGCCGAGTCGAACGGGGCCGCGTTCTCCTGTTCGAGCCCGATCCTGGCAACGCCGCGCGAATCCGGTCGACGATCGCGAACAGCTCGCTCGGCGACGTCGAGCTGCTCGAATGCGCCGCATCGGACAAAAAATCGCGTGAGGACTTCTATGTCGACGAGGCGTCCTCGGCGACGGGAACGATCCGAGACGACGGCGCCCTCACGTCTTTTCACGCGGTGTATCACGGCGTCACGCCGAACAAGATCGTCGTCGACACAGTCACTCTCGACGAGATCGCATTATCGCGCTTCGACCCCGACATCATCAAGATCGACGTGGAAGGCGCCGAAGCCAAGGCGTTCGCCGGCGCATGGAAGCTGATTCAGCGGCGCCCTCCGGCCATCATGTTCGAATGCAGCACATTCGACGTCAGCATTCGCGAAAAGCTTCTCGCCGCCGGCTATGAATTATTCGACATGGAGACGCTCGAAAGCGCATCGAGATTGCACCTCAACAATTTGGCGCTGCACCGCCAGCGCCATCGCGACCTCATCGAAGCGATCCGCAAGCGCGACGGCGCCGAGGCGCGGCGCCTCGCCGAAACGAGCGGCGCATAGACCCCGAATAGAGGTTCGGTCACACGGCGCGCGTCGCCTCGAAGACCGGAACCTCGCGCGCAAATTCGTCTAGCCAGACGGCGAGCGCCGAATGAGCCTCGCGCCAGGCGCCGGCGAAGCGCAAATCGAGATAGCCGAGCGCGCAAGCGACGGCGATGTGGCCGATGGCGACAGGAAAGGCCGGCGGATGCGCGTTCAATTCGGCGAGGGCGCGATCGATCTTGCCCTGCTGCAGCGCGATCCAGCTCGGATCGCGCAAATTCTCGGCGCGGGTGATCTCATAGCGTATGAGCAGCGCCGCGTCATTGATTCCGTCGCCGAGCGCCTGCAATGTCAGCGCGGCGACGCGCGCGGCGGGTTCTGTCGGGATCAGCTTGCCGCCGCCCGCGAGAAGGTCGAAATAGTCGCAGATCACGCGACTGTCATAGATCGTCTCGCCGGACTCGAGGATCAGCGTCGGCACTTTGCCGAGCGGATTCTGCGCGCGCAGAGAATCGGCGGGATCGGTGGCGCTGGCGCCTTCGAGCGTCAGGCTCGCGCCGAAGCCGCAGAGCTCGGCGGCGATGCGCGCCTTGCGGGCATAGGGCGAGGCGGCGGAATAGCGTAGGATGGGCATGGGACGATCCTTCCCGAACGAATTGCGAGCTCCCACAGCGAATAGGGCTTTCGAGAGATGACCGCCAGTCCCCGAGAGGTCGAAGCCGGTCAGGCCGTGTATACGCCCGCCGTGCTGCGGCTCTACGACCTTCTCGTGCTCGGCGTCTCCAACCGTTACGTCTGGAAATGTCCGACGCAGCGGCTCCTCGCGCATTACGATGCGCATGTGACAGCGAATCATCTCGATGTCGGCGTCGGCACGGGCTATTTTCTCGACCGTTGCCGCTTTCCCACAGCTTCGCCGCGCGTCGCGCTGATGGATCTCAATGAGAATGCGCTTCGTTTCGCGGCAAATCGCATCGCGCGCTATGCGCCGAAGACATTTCGGCGCAATGTGCTGGAGTCGATCGCCTTCGAGGCCGAGCCTTTCGAATCGATCGGCGTCAATTATCTGCTGCACTGCCTGCCCGGCTCGATCGCGGAGAAGGCGCTTCTCTTCGATCATCTGCGGCTGCTGATGACGGAGGGCGCCGTTCTGTTCGGCTCCACTCTGCTGCAAGGCGGCGTCACGCGATCGGCGGCGGCGCGTCGGCTAATGGCCTTCTACAATCGCAAAGGCGTGTTCTCGAACGAGGCGGATGATCTCGACGGGCTGACCCGTGCGCTCGAGCAATGTTTTCGCGACGTCTCGATCGAGGTCGTCGGCTGCGCGGCGCTGTTCTCGGCGCGCAGGTGAGCGGATTTGCTATCCCTCGTCAGTCGAGCCGAGGCGTTTCGAAGAGCGAGCCTGAAGGCTCGCTCTCGAGAGATCGCAAACGTTCGGAGCGAATCTGATCGCTCGAATGATTCCGTTCGAGCGGAAAGCGCCTCAGAGCGCGCCATAGAGGGAAGACATCGGCAAAGTCAGGCCGGGCGGATCGAGCGCGATCTCGCCCTCATGATGGACGCGCGTCAGAATATCGCGCCCCTCCCCGCGCCGGTGATGAATGACGAGCGGCTTGTCGGGATCGATGATGAGATAATGGACGACGCTCGGAATAAGGAAATAGCCCTCGAGCTTGCCGAGCGCGTCATTGCGCCCGGTGGACGGCGAGAGCACTTCCACGACGATCATCGGCTCGCGAATGAGCAACGTATCGGACGCGAGCTCCGGCCCGCAATAGAGCTGCGCGTCGGGCTCGAACACCGTAGATGCGTCGACGCGCACGGCCATGCCGTCCGGCAGCACATGGCACGGCGCGCCGGCGCGTTGCACGGCGTCCGTCAGCGCGAAGGCGACCGAGAGCTTCATCTTCGCATGAGCCAAGCGCTCCGCGGCCTGGGCGTAGACCTCGCCGTCCATCAGCTCATAGCGTCCTTGCTGCGCCTCGGCCCAGACGACGAATTCTTCGGCGGTCATCTTCTCTTTCGGGACCGCGTTCATCGGCTCAGCCTTTCAGATCGGCGAAGGGAACCATCACATGCTGGCGATAGGCCGGCCGCTCCTGCAGCCGCGCATACCAGGCCTCGACATTGGGGAGCGCCGGGCGCTCGATATCGAGCTCGAAATAGCGATAGAGCGTCGTTCCGGCCGGAATGTCGGCGAGCGTCAGATCGTCGCCCGCGACATAGGGCCGGCCCGCGAGCCATTGGTCGAGAAAGGAATAATGGCTCGCGCAACGCGCGATCGCCGCGCGGATCGCCGGCCAGTCGCGCTTCTCCTCCGGCGTGCGGTAATAGGCGACGAAGACGCCGTCGACGAAGGTGGGCTGCAAGCTCGTCTGCGCCCAATCCATCCAGCGATCGGGGTAGGAGCGCGCGGCCGGATCGGCCGGAAAGAAGCGCTCGCCGCCATAGCGCGCCGCGAGATAGCGCAGAATCGCATGGGATTCCCAAACGGTGACGCCCTCGTCCTCGATCACCGGAATGCGCCCATGCGGATTGCGCGAGCGGAACTGCGGATCGTCTAGGCCGCCGAAGGCGCCGCCGAGCGGCACATGCGCATGGTCGAGCCCGAGCTCGTCGACGAGCCAGAGGACCTTCTGAACATTAAAGGAATTGCGCCGACCGTAGATCGTGAGCATGAGAAAATCCTTCGCCGATGCCGGGACGAGCCGGACGCGCGCCGCTGGCGTTCCGAAAAAAAGCGCCTATTCTTCCCTCATGCAAGGGGTGATCGACGCATGAGCAAGCTACTCGAACTGGCGATTGCGCGCTCACGGGCGCTGCCGGAGGCCGAACAGGACCGGATCGGCGCGCTGCTGCTGGAGGCGATCGAGCCGCAAACGCCTTGCGCCCCGCTGGATGCGGAGACGATCGAGGCGTTGGACGAGGCGCTCGCGCAGTCCGAACGCGGGGAGTTCGCTTCGGAAGATGAGATTCTCGCCTTGTGGTCGCGCCGCGGCCGGAAATGAAAGTCCGATATACGCGGCGAGCGCAACGGGACCTCGAGCACATGCTCGACTACCTCGACGAGCGTAGCCCGCAAGGCTCCGAAAGCGTCGAACGCGCGATCCGGCGTACGACAGAGACGATAGCTGTCTTTCCCTCGGGAGGACGACTGGCGGGACATAGAGACGTCCGCGAACGTCCCGCCTCCCCTTATCCATGTATCGTCTATTGGACAGTCGTCGGCGAGGAGGCGCATATTCTCCACATCCGTCATGCGGCGCGCCGCCCTCCTTTGGATTTAAGAGCGCCCTACTCCTCCACGACTTCCGCCTCGGCGCCGGTCTCGCCGATATGCTCGACCGACACGACCCGCTCGCCCTCGGCGGTGTCGAACACGATCACGCCCTGCGTGCCACGGCCGACGATGCGGATGCCGTCGACCGGGCAGCGGATCAGCTGGCCGCCGTCGGTCACCAGCATGATCTCGTCGCCGCTGCCGACCGGGAACGACGCCACGAGCTTGCCGTTGCGGGCGTTGACCGCCATGGCGACGATGCCTTTGCCGCCGCGTCCGGTAATGCGATACTCGAACGAAGAGCTGCGCTTGCCATAGCCGTTCTCGGAGACGGTCAGGATGATCTGCTCGGCCTGCTCCATGTCGCGGAAGCGCGCCTCGCTCAGCTCGATCGACGCCGAGCTCTCCTCGACCTCGGCCGCGCCCTCCTCCGCGCCATTTTCCTGGGCGCCGGCGCGCCGCTGCGCCGCGGCGCGCTTCAGATAGGCCGCGCGCTCCTCGCCGCTCGCCTCGAAATGCCGCAGGATCGACAGCGAGATCACCCGATCCTCGCTGGCGAGCGCGACGCCGCGCACGCCCATGGAGCTGCGGCTCTGGAACACGCGCACATCGGTGACCGGGAAGCGGATGCACTGCCCCTCGCGCGTCGTCAGCAGCACATCGTCATTCTCCGAAGCGGTGGCGACATCGACGATCGCCTCGCCCTCGTCGAGCTTCATGGCGATGATGCCGGAGCGGCGCACATCAGAAAAATCCGAGAGCTTGTTGCGCCGCACCGTGCCGCGCGTCGTCGCGAAGATGGCGTCGAGCGTCGCCCAGCTCGATTCGTCCTCCGGCAGCGGCATGATGGTGGTGATGCGCTCCCCCTGCTCGAGCGGCAGAAGATTGACCAGCGCCTTGCCGCGCGCCTGCGGCGCCGCCAGCGGCAGGCGCCACACCTTCTCTTTATAAGCGCGTCCGAGCGAGGAGAAGAACAGCACCGGCGTATGCGTCGAGGCGACGAACAGGCGATGGACGAAATCCTCCTCCTTCGTCTGCATGCCGGAGCGGCCCTTGCCGCCGCGCCTCTGCGCGCGATAGGTCGAGAGCGGCACGCGCTTGATATAGCCGGCATGGGACACGGTCACGACCATGTCCTCTCTCGCGATGAGGTCCTCGTCCTCGACGTCGCCGTCGCCCTCGACGATCTGCGTGCGGCGCGGCGTCGCATATTGCTCCTTCACCGCACGCATCTCGTCCTTGACGATGCCGAACAGTTTTTCACGAGAGCGAAGGATCTCGAGATATTCGGCGATCTCGGCGGCGAGCTTGTTCAGCGCCTCGGCGATCTCCTCGCGGCCGAGCGCGGTGAGACGCTGCAGGCGCAGATCGAGAATGGCGCGCGCCTGCGCCTCCGAAAGGCGGATGGTTCCGTCCTCGTGCAGCACATGGCGCGGATCGGCGATCAGCGCCACCAGCGGCGCCATGTCCTTGGCCGGCCACATGCGCGCCATCAGGGCCTCGCGCGCCGTGGCGGCGTCGGCCGAGGTGCGGATGAGGCGGATCACCTCATCGATGTTGGCGACGGCGATGGCGAGGCCGACCTGCAGATGCGCCGCGTCGCGCGCCTTATTGAGCCGGAACTTGGTGCGCCGCGTGACCACGCTCTCGCGAAAGTCGACGAAGGCGACCAGCACGTCCTTCAACGTCAGCAGCTCCGGCCGCCCGCCGTTGAGCGCGATCATGTTGACGGGGAAGCTCGACTGCAGCGCCGTGTGGCGCCAGAGCTGGTTCAGCACCACATCGGCGACGGCGTCGCGCTTCAGCTCGACGACGATGCGCATGCCGTCGCGGTCGGATTCGTCGCGCAGATCGGAGACGCCCTCGATCTTCTTCTCGCGGACGAGTTCGGCGATGCGTTCGATCAGCGCCGCCTTGTTCACCTGAAAAGGAATCTCGGTGAAGATGATGGCTTCGCGCTCCTTGCGCAAAGTCTCGATCTCCGCCTTGGCGCGCATGATGATCGAGCCGCGCCCGGTCGCATAGGCGTTGCGAATGCCGCCGCGGCCGAGGATCGTGGCCGCCGTCGGGAAATCCGGGCCGGGCACGATCTCCATCAGCTCGGCGACGCTCATGTCGGGACGGTCGATCAGCGCGATGGCGGCGTCGATCACCTCGCCGAGATTATGCGGCGGGATGTTGGTCGCCATGCCGACGGCGATGCCGCCGGCGCCGTTGACGAGCAGGTTGGGGAAGCGCGCCGGCAGAACCGTCGGCTCCTCCTCCTTCTCGTCATAGTTCGGCTTGAAATCGACGGCGCCTTCGTCGAGATTTTCGAGCAGGGCGAGCGCGGGCTTGGCGAGCCGCGACTCGGTGTAGCGCATGGCCGCGGGCGGGTCATTGTCGACCGAGCCGAAATTGCCCTGCCCGTCGATGAGCGGCAGCCGCATCGAGAAGGGCTGCGCCATGCGCACCAGCGCGTCATAGATCGCCGCGTCGCCGTGCGGGTGATATTTACCCATGACGTCGCCGACGATGCGCGCCGATTTTACATAGGGCTTGTCGGGCGTATGGCCGTTCTCGTGCATCGAGAACAGGATGCGCCGATGCACCGGCTTCAACCCGTCGCGCACATCGGGCAATGCGCGGCTCACGATCACGCTCATCGCGTAATCGAGATAGCTGCGCTTCATCTCATCGGCGATCGATACCGGGCGAATGTCGGAGCCGGGCGCAGCCGCTCCAGTCTTCTCTGAGTCGTCGTCGGCCAAGGGCTCCGCCAATCCGATAGTCGTCGCGGGCGACCTGCGACCGAAGCTGGTCGCAGCGCAGCCGCCTCTATTCGAGAAGGACCGCCGCCTCGTCGCCTTGGGCGAGGCGTCGCCGAAGCCGCGCCGGGGAACATCGAGCGCCCTGTCGGTCGCGCCGTCGAGGCCCGTCGTCGGCGATTTCGCCGCCCTCGGGCGACGCTCGCGATCGTCGACGTTCTATAGGCGATTCTGCCGTGAGGCGCCAGTTTGTGACGCCACGTCCGAGCCACCTCCGCCACCGCGGCGCGGATCAACTCTGGCCGGCGGCCTGAAGCTTGCGGCGGGCGCTCATCACGAGCGCGCGCGCGCCGGGGGAGCCCGGCTCCAGCAGCTCGATTCCGTCTTCTTTGTCCTGATCCCAGCGACGCGCGTCGGCTTTGGGCGCCGGGCTTTCCGAAGCGCCGGCGGGAATGTCCTCGGCCTGCGGCGTCGACGCCGGAGCGGCCCGCGCCCGCAGGGTCGCGGAAATCTGCGCCCATTCGGCGGCGGTCTGCGTCTCGCGATCGCTGTCCCCCTTGCGACGACGCAAATTGCGCAGCCGCGCGAGCAGCGCGAGCGCAACAGCACCGCCCCTTGCGCGCAGGACCGCGAGAAGAGGCGCGAGCCGACCGGGCCTCGGCGGCGACGGAGCGGCGACGGACGCCGGAGCCGGCGCAGAGGCGAGCGCCGGCGCGCGCCGCGCTTTCAGGCGACGCGCCGCCGTCAGGCCGAGGATTGCGAGAACGGCGGCAATGAGCGCCCAATCGGTCCAAGAGCCCGAGTCCTGCTCCTCCTCGGCAGGGATCGCCACTGGCGGCGGCAATTCGGCGGCAGGCGCGGGAGCGGCCTCGATGGCCGGATCCGCCGGCGATGCGGCTTCCGACGCCTCGGCGCGAGGCGGGTTCGGCGTGTCGGCGCTCGGTTCGGCGGCGGGAGCCGCCTCCGCCCCCGGCGCGGACTCCGCCGAAGCGAGCGGCTCCTCTGTGGGAGGCAGCGGATCCGCCGCGGAAGGGAGCGGCGCCTCCGCCATTGGAGCGGGCGCCGGCTCCTCCACGCGCTCTAGCGGGGGCTCTGGATGCGCATCGGCGGCGAGCGTCTCTCGCATCTGCGCTTCGGGCGGCTTTTCAGGCGCCGGAGCCGGCTGTGGCGTCACCGCCGCCGCTGCGGACTGCTCCGAAACCGCGCCGATCACGGGCTCGCTCTCGGGCGCCGCCGCCGGGCCGGCCGCAACGGCGGGCGCGGCGACTGCCGCGCCCGGCGCCCCGCGGCGGACGGGCGCCAGCGGCGGCAGCTGCACGACGATCTGGTCGAATCCCTCGCGTCGGGGCGGCGCGATTTCGTCGATCGTGGCCTCGCGCCGCGGCGCGCGATGCGCCGGCTGCGCAGCCAGGGGCGCGGCGAGGCCAATCGCGAGAAGGACAGGAGCGCCCGAGACGAGCAAGCGGGCGAACGCAGGCGACAACCGCATCAGGAGCTCCACGGACGCGAGACGACGCCGGGAGCTTGGCCAGCGGTGCTGAAAAAAGACTTATGCGCGTCGAGCGTCGCTATGGGATAGTTGACGAATCCCTAATGGACCATTCACCACTCGTTCAAGCTTGATGGCGAGTATGCAGCCTGTCGCTCCGCTTCGTCCTTGGAGAAGAACATGAACGCTAAGCAACTGTTGCTCGCCGCGGCTCTGGCCGCCGGCGCGGCGCTGGCGAGCGCGCCGGCCGCGCACGCCATGCCCATATCGCCCGCTCCCGGAGCCCAGGAGCCTCATCCGCTCGTGCAGGAAGTCGATTTGCCCTGCGCGCGCGGCTGGTGGCTCAATCGATGGGGCCGCTGCGTGCCCAAGCGGGCTTGGGGCCCGCCGCGCCGGTGGGGCCCGCCGCCCTATTGGAGACGCCCCCCGGTTCGCCGCTACTATTACCGCCACTGGTGACGGCTCGACGCGAGGCGGAGCCCAGACTCCGCCTTGCGCGAATTCGGACGGGACGCTTGCCGTCCGCAGATCGCTCCTGTAAGAGCGGGCCTGCTCTCGGCGACGCCATTGGTCGAACGCCGGCGCACGGGGCCTCGTGGCGGAGTGGCTACGCAGAGGACTGCAAATCCTTGTACGGGGGTTCGATTCCCTCCGAGGCCTCCAATAAAATCAATACCTTAAACCGATTTCGAGAAGCCGTCAAAAACGCCTTCGGTGAACCGTCTTTGCCGAGCCCGATCCGCGTCAGCCCCTTGTCCTCACTTCTTTAGTATTGCGGCCCCGCCAAGTAAGTATCCCCCGGCAAGGCCGGGGGCTTTAGGAGGTGAGCCGCGCGAGCGGAGAAAGCCGGCCGGCCTCCCGCCTCGGCCGAGGCTATGGCGAAGCGCGCCGCGCTCGAGGCTACAGGCGTGATCTTCGTGGCGGAGAACGGCGAAGGGCCGGGCGTGAGGCTGAGGAAGGGGCGCCGCGCTGGACGCGAAGGCGCAGCCAAGCCATATTCCGCCTGAAAGCTCGGGAAAGGACCGGGAATGAGCGCCGCCGTCGCCTTCGACACGCTGAAATTCGTCCGCAAGCTGGAAGCCGGCGGCTTCACACAGGCGCAGGCGATGGCCGCCGCCGAGGCGTTTGCGGACGCGACGAGCCAGGAATTGGCGACGAAAGCCGATCTCGCCGCCGTCAAAGCCGAGATGAAAGCCGATTTGCGCGATGTCGAGGTCAGGCTCGAGGCGAAGATCGAGACGACGGCCGCGTATCTCAAAGTCGATATACTGCGTTGGCTCGTCGTGACCCAGGTCGCGCTCGGAGGATTCATCTTCGCGGCGTTCAAATTCGTGAAATGACAACATCTCGCGCAACATCGAGAAGCGCCCGGCTGGCGGGATAACGACCGCGGCGAGCGAGAAAGACGACAAGGCGCGAGCGCATCGCAGGAGGCGCTGAGCTGCGCGCCTCGCTCTACCGAGCTGTGCCGAGACGCTCGCCGAGCGCATGCGGACAGAAAACGCGCCGACCTATTCGAACGACGGAAAGCGAGCAGTGGCAGCGCGCCGCGATATGCATGCTCCTCTTCGAGATTCTGCGATCACTCTATGCAAGCTAAACGCGCTCCGCCCAATCGGCGACGGCTTCGACCCCAGGCTCCCCGCGGATCGATAGGGCGAAGCTAGACGCGGCGCGCTGATAGCTGTCGTCACAGAGCTCCGCGAGAGCGCGGGTGACATTTGGCAGATTATAGCTGGAGAGCTTCAACGCCAGGCCGACGCGCAGACGCCGGACGCGCTCGCCGTGATCCGGCTGGTCGCCGAAGAACGGCGCTATCAATTGCGGCTTTCCCGCTCGCAGGGCCTGGGCGGTCGTTCCAATCCCGCCGTGATGCACGATGCATGCGGCGAAGGGGAAGAGATCATCGTGCGGGGCCTCGGAGCATAGGAATTCGTCTGGTCCGATCGAAGCCGACAGCCTCGCGGCGTCCTTTGTCCCGGCGAGCAGGACCGCACGGCGCCCGAGAGCGCGGGCCGCTTTTATGCTGACGTCGTAGAAGTCGCCCGACACTTGCGGAGCGAACGACCCCAAGGTGAAAACGATCGGCGCGCTCCCGGAGGTCAGGAAACGCGTCAAAGGCTCGCCGAGCCCGCGCCTTCTCTCGTCTCGCGCTTCGTAGAAGGGAAAGCCTGGAACCTCCATATTGGCCGGGCCATCCGGCGGGCGCGGCGCGAAACGGGACGAATAGAGCCCGAAGATTTTCGACGCGCCATTCTCGCCGCCGAAATCGAGGAAGAAATCCTCATCGGAGCGCGGCAGCCCGAGCGTTCTTCGGAACGCATGGAAGCGCGTCATCCGCATGTTCACGCCAATCCTTATGAATGAGCGGATCAATCTGTTGAAGCCGATCGCCGCGCGCGAGCCAGGCTGAAGAATGTAGGGCGCGGGAGGGGTCAGCGACGGATTTGCAGCCGATTGCACATACAAGGGCGCAAGGGCGACTCTCGCAGTCGGGAGACCGGATGCTTCAGCGGCCAAATTGGCGCCGACGAGCAGATTGTGCGTGACGATGGCGTCCGCTCCTTGCGCCGCGGCCAGAGTGTCGTCGTAGGTTTCCGCAAGGAAGCGAAGATAGATCTCGTCCAAGATGAAGTAAGGGTTCTTCAGCATGATCCGGAAGGCGCCGGCAGGATCGACGCCGAGCGCGCCGACGATGTCGTTCTCATGCGGTCGCAAGCGAGCATATGCGAGCCCCTCGCGCTCTATCGACCCTTTATGCATCTCGGGCGCAGCGACGACCACGTCGAGGCCGCGCCGACGCACCGCGTGAGCCATGGCGATAAACGGATATATGTCGCCGAGAGTGCCGAAGGTCGCCAGCAATATGCGCTTGCGCCGCCCCATTCGCTCTTCCGCAAATCAAAGGCGCTTCACAGCCAGCGCGCCGTCTCATGTCCTCGAGAACAACGCGGCCTCGGCGCGCGGGGATGTAGATGTATATGATAATGTCCTTTATGGATCAATCGATTTGTGACATGCGAATATCCGTCGCCGCAGACGTTCCTGTGACAATAGCGACGGTTTTCCAGATAGATCGGACGAATGACCATGCCGCGCTCATGAGTGGGCCTTCTCGTTGAGCCGGCGTGTGATACAAACAAGATGCGAAGTCGGGTCTCTTGCGGGGAGCATTAACATGCAAGACAGGGCTGATGTTCGGATCATGCCGCCGATCATTCTGATAGCCGCGCTCGGACTCGGGCTTATGGCGCGAGCTCATTTCGGCGCGAGGATTCTCCCGTCCGAACCGGCCGCGGCAATCGGCTCGCTTGCGATCGGCGCGTCGATCGCCCTTGTTTTCTCCGCCTTGCGTGAGCTGCAGCGCGCGAAAACAGCATTCGATGTGCGCAAGCCGACTCGGTCTCTCGTCGAGACAGGCGTTTTTGCGCTCAGCCGCAATCCGGTCTATTTGTCGATGATGCTGCTTTATGTCGGCGCGGCATTTCTGCTGAATTCGCTATGGATGCTGCTTCTGTTTCTTCCGACCGGGAGCGCGCTTTGCCTGGCCGTCATCAGGCCGGAGGAGCGTTACCTCGAGCACAAGTTCGGAGACAGTTACCGCGCCTATCGGCGCAGAGTGCGCCGCTGGATTTAGCGCGCTTTCCGATCGAATGCTGCGGGACGAGAACGCAATCGACGAATCTCCGCCATGGCGCCCCGATACGCCGAGCTCGCGACGACCACCAATTTCTCCTTCCTGCGCGGCGCGTCGCATCCGGAGGAAATGGTCGCGCGCGCCATCGAGCTTCGCCATTGCGGCGTCGGCATAGCGGATCGCAATTCTCTCGCCGGCGTCGTGCGCGCCTTCTCCTTCCTGCGCGAGCATGCGGCCTCTGCGCCCGGCTTTCGGCTCGCGGTCGGCGCGCGCCTCGTCTTCGCCGACGCGACGCCCGACATTCTCTGCTATCCTCGCGACCGCGCCGCTTACGGTCGCCTCTGCCGCCTGCTCACGCAGGGCAATATGCGCGCGGAGAAGGGCGCGTGCCGCCTCATTCTCGACGATCTCCTCGCCTTCGGCGAAGGCCAACAGCTCGTCGTGATGCAGAATGGCGCGCTTCCGCCCGCCGTCACCGAGGCCTTTCGCGGACGTCTGTGGCTTGCGGCCAGCGCGCTCTATGGCGCCGACATGCGCCGGGCGCTGCAGCGCCGCATCGCTCTCGCCCATGAGACGAAGCTGCCGCTCCTCGCCGTCAATGAGCCGCTGATGCATGACGCAGCGCGCCGTCCGCTCGCCGATGTGCTCGCCTGCGTGCGCGAGAAGACGACGCTGGACGAAGCCGGCTTTCTGCTCTCCGCCAACGCCGAGCGCTGCCTGAAGAGCGGGGCCGAAATGGCGCGCCTCTTCGCCGCTGCGCCGGCGGCGGTGGAGGAAGCGATCCGCTTTCTCGACGGTCTCTCCTTTCGCCTCGACGATCTCGCCTATCACTATCCGAGCGAATTGCGCGAAGGCTTTCCCAGCGAGCAGGAGGCGCTCGAATATTTTGCGCGCGAGGGCGCGAAGGCGCGCTATCCGGACGGCGTGCCGGACGAGGTCGAGGCGCTGCTGCGCCACGAGCTGACGCTGGTTTCGCAATTGAACTACGCCGCCTATTTTCTCACCGTGCACGACATCGTGCGCTTCGCCCGCTCGCGCGACATTCTCGCGCAGGGGCGCGGCTCCGCCGCCAATTCGGTCATCTGCTATTGTCTCGGCGTCACCGAGGTCGACCCGACGAAGCATGATCTCCTGTTCGAGCGCTTCGTCTCCGCCGCGCGCAACGAGCCGCCCGACATCGACGTCGATTTCGAGCATGAGCGGCGCGAAGAGGTGATGCAATATATCTACGAGCGCTTCGGCCGCGAGCGCGCCGGCCTCGCCGCGAGCGTCGTCACCTATCGCTCGCGCTCGGCCATTCGCGAGGTCGGCAAGGCCTTCGGCCTCTCGGCCGACGTGGTCTCCCGCCTCTCCGGCAATGTCTGGGGGGTTTCCCGCGAGGGCGTGTCGGGGGAAGGCGCAGCCCGCGCCGGCATGGACGCGCGCGAGCCGCGGCTCGCCAAGGCGCTGGAGCTGACGGGCGAGCTCACCGGCTTTCCGCGCCATCTCTCGCAGCATACGGGCGGCTTCGTCATCACGCGCGAGCGCTTGGACGAGGTGGTTCCGCTGGCGCCGGCGGCCATGGAAGGCCGCACGACGATCGAATGGGACAAGGACGATCTCGACGCGCTCGGCATATTGAAGATCGACGTGCTCGCCCTCGGCATGCTGACCTGCATGAGAAAGGGCCTCGCCCTGCTCGCGGAGCGCTACGGAATCGTCCATCGGCTCTCGACGATTCCGGCAGAAGAAAAATGCGTCTACGACATGATCTCGCGCGCCGACACGATCGGCGTGTTCCAGATCGAGAGCCGCGCGCAAATGTCGATGCTGCCGCGGCTGCGCCCGGAAAAATTCTACGATCTCGTCATCGAGGTGGCGATCGTGCGCCCCGGACCCATTCAGGGCGACATGGTGCATCCCTATCTCCGCCGCCGCACGGGAAAGGAGAAAATCTCCTATCCGTCCGCGGAGCTGGAGCAGGTGCTCGGCAAGACTCTCGGCGTGCCCTTGTTCCAGGAGCAGGCGATGCGCATCGCCATCGTCGCCGGCGGCTTCACGCCCGAGGAGGCGGACCGCCTGCGCCGAGCGATGGCGACCTTCAAGCGCGTCGGCACGATCGGCCTGTTCCGTGAAAAAATGCTCTCCGGAATGATCGCGCGGGGATATCGACAAGACTTCGCCGAGCGCTGCTGGAGCCAGATCGAGGGCTTCGGCTCCTATGGCTTTCCCGAGAGCCACGCCGCCTCCTTCGCTCTGCTCGTCTACGCCTCGGCCTGGCTCAAATGCCGCTATCCGGATGTGTTCTGCTGCGCATTGCTCAATTCGCAGCCGATGGGCTTCTATGCGCCGGCGCAAATCGTGCGCGACGCCCAGGAGCATGGCGTCGGCGTGCATGAGGTCGACGTCAATTTCTCCGATTGGGATTGCACGCTCGCGCCACGCGCCGGCGAGACGCGGCTGCATCCGCGCCATGCGCAGATGGCGCGGGACATTCGCGCGACGCATGACGTGCGTCTCGGCTTCCGCCAGATCGTCGGGCTGAAGGAGGCCGATATGCGCCGCCTCGTCGCGCGGCGCGGCTGCGGCTATGATTCCGTGCGCGATCTCTGGCTGCGCGGCGAGCTCTCGCCCGCCGTGCTGGAGCGCCTCGCCGAGGCCGGCGCCTTTGCGTCGCTCGGCCTGCCGCGCCGCGATGCGCTCTGGGCCGTGCAAGGCCTCAATCGCGCCGGCGACAAGGACGATCTGCCGCTGCTGCGCGACCTCGCATTCGCGCCGCAGGAGCCGGACGCCAATCTGCCGCCGCTGCCGCCCGGCGCCGAGGTGATCGAGGATTATCGCTTTCTCTCGCTGTCGCTGAAAGCGCATCCGCTGTCGTTTCTGCGCGCGCGGCTCGAGGCGAAGGGGATCGTCCCCTGCTCGGCTCTCGGCGGCGGCCCGGCGGGCCGGCGCGACGGCGCCCGCGTGACCGTCGCCGGCCTCGTGCTGGTGCGGCAGCGGCCGGGCTCGGCGAGCGGCGTCATCTTCATGACCATCGAGGACGAGACCGGGATCGCCAATATCGTCGTCTGGCCCAAATTATTCGAGCGCCAGCGCCCCGAGGTGATCGGCTCGCGGCTGGTCGCGGTGACCGGCCGGGTGCAGAACGAGTCCGGCGTCGTGCATGTGATCGCGCAAAAAATCGAGGATATGAGCGCCGACCTGCGCCTGCTCGAGCGCTCGCGCGCGGCCAAGGCGCGGGAGGCCATGCCCAAGGGCCGCAATTTCCAATGACGAAGATGACAGGGCGCGGCGGCGTCGCTATGTCACGCTCGCATGAATGAGATCGTCGCCACTTTCGACGCCCCGCCCGGCGCGCTCGTGCGTGTCGCGCCGGCGACGCGGCGCGTCATCGCGCCCAATCCGGGCGCCTTCACCTTCACCGGCACCTGCAGCTACATCCTCGGCGAGGGCGAGGTCGCGATCGTCGACCCGGGCCCGGCGATCGCTTCGCATATCGAGGCGCTGCTCGCGGCGATCGAAGGCGAGCGACTTCGCTACATCCTCGTCACCCATACGCATCGCGACCATTCCCCGGCCGCGCGCCTCCTGAAGGAGCGCGCCGGCGCGACCGTCGCCGGCTGCGCGCCCTATGCGCCGCCGCCCGATCTTTCCGTCACCGGCCCCGGGCTCGATGCGGCGCATGATCGCGATTATGCGCCCGACCGCGTCCTCGCCGACGGCGAGCGGATCGACGTCGGCGGCCTGACCGTGGAGGCTGTGGCGACGCCGGGCCATACGACCAATCATCTCTGCTTCGCGCTCTGCGAGGAGCGCGCGCTGTTCACCGGCGATCATGTGATGGGCTGGGCGACGACAGTGGTGGCGCCGCCGGACGGCTCGATGGGCGATTACGTCTCCTCCCTGGAGAAGCTGCGCGCCCGCGACGATCGTCTCTATTGGCCGGCCCATGGCGGTCCCGTGCGGGAGCCGCAGCGCTATCTGCGCGCCCTGCTCCACCATCGCCGCCAGCGCGAGCTGGCCATAATGCAACGCCTCGGAGAGGGCGACGAGACGATCGCGACGATGGTCGCGCGCATTTATGAAGGGGTCGACGTCCGCCTACACGGCGCCGCCGCTCTCTCCGTCTTCGCCCATCTCGAAGATCTGGTCGAGCGCGGCCGCGTGACCTGCGACGGGCCGCCGACATTGACGGCGAGATATTGGGCGAGGCAGTAGGGACTTCTACTACTGCCTACTGCCTACTGCCTCACTTCTCGTTCAACGCCTCCTGCAGCTCCTCGGCGAATTGCCGGATGCGCTTGGCGTTGGCGCCGAAATCATGCCGCCCGTTGCGCGAGGTCGAGCGCATGTCGATGCGCGTCTGGCCGGCGAGCGGGCGCAGGCGCACGGTGATGTCGTCGTCGAAGCCCATCACGAGAGTGCGGTCCACGAAATCGACATGGGCGACGCCGGAGCGCCCAGTGGGCGGACGCTGGTCGACGACGCGCCAGCCGCGGTTCTTCGCCGTGTCGAGGACGAGCTGAAACGCCTCGTCCGCCTCGAGGTCGACGACGACCGGCTCTATATCGGGATAGGCGGCGCGCTGCGCCTCCGCCCCATCCGGCGAATAGGGCCGCGGCCGATAAGATTGGCGGGCCTGAAGCGCGGCGGTCGACAGGGAAAATTGCGGCGGATCGGAAACATCGGTGGAAATATCGGCGAGCACCGGCAGACGCACCGCCTCGAACGCGAGATAGGCCGGATAGCCGAGCGTCAGAGCGGCGAGCAGCAGGCCGATCAACGCCTCGCCCAGGCCGCGGCGACCGGTCTGCCAGATGACGACGCAGGCGGCGAAGAACAGCAGGATCGCGACGAGAGCGACGAGTATCGCTCCGCCGACCACGGCGAGGCTCGCCTGCGGCTCCACCGCATGCATGCGCGCGAGCGCCACCGCAATGACCGCGACCGGGACCGAGAACAGCCCCAGCCGCCGGCACCAGACGGCGGCGTTGGAGACCGGCTCCTCGGGAATCTGGCGCAGCATGGCGAAAACATAGCACCGATCGCCACGACCTCGCCAGCGACGCCGCGCCTGTGGACGACATCGGGAGTTTTACCGATCATTAACTCGGGAAAGCGACACTTTAAATCGAATTCTTCGCAACTCCGTAGCAGAGTTCCGGCCATGTCCAACGTCTCCATGAACAATTTCAACGAGCCGCGCCCGAGCGATCACC
This sequence comes from Methylosinus sp. Sm6, assembly GCF_019802345.1. GTDB lineage: Bacteria > Pseudomonadota > Alphaproteobacteria > Rhizobiales > Beijerinckiaceae > Methylosinus. Next base: position 34,852 of record NZ_JAINDZ010000009.1, read on the forward strand.
GCACGGATCTGCTCGCGCGCCTTTATCGGGAGATCGGCCTCTCGGCGGTCGCCGCCGCCCTCGGCGTGATGGCCTATCCGAGCGAGCCCGAGCACAAAGAGGCCTCGCAGGCGAAAGTTCCGGCGATCCTTCAAGAAGACCTCGCCGCCTGATCGGCCGACCAGAGCGGTCGCGCGCGCATATCTCGCAATATGCTGCGATGATCCGCACAGGAATGGGGCGAGAGGACGCCGAACTGTGACCTCGTCGCAACAGCGGTTCGGATATTGGCGCTGTGCGCATCCGCGCGTTGACCGGGGAAATTCGCCCGATTTATTTTCGGTGGAATGAGGAAGCCATTCTCACCGCGCCCATTGCCGCGCCGGCTCATCGCCGGCGCGGCGGCTTTCCTCTTCGCCCTGCAGGCGCTCGCCTTGGTCGGCGCCGCGGCGGCTCGCGCCGGGGCCCTGTTCGGCGCCGGCGTCTCCGAGACGCGCTGCGCCGGCGCGCGCGAGGATGCGCCGCTCACGCGCCACGGCGTCGAAGATCACTGTCTGCAATGCGCGAGCAGAGAGGCGCCGGCGCCGGCCGTCGAGCCCACCAAGACGAAGATTTTCGCCCCGCTCGGCGCGCGAGGGTCCGTCTGGACCACGAACGCAAATTCGCCGCGCGCGCCTCCGCTCGGCTGGGCCAGCTCCTGGTCCTCGCGCGCTCCGCCCTTCCCGTCCTGATCGCCGGCGCCCGCGACTGCGGCCGACGCGAAAATCGCGTCGGCGCGTCACATTTCTGGACCGAGCGCATATTGCGCAGCATCAGGACAGATTTCCGTGGCTCATGGGATTTCGGACGGCGAGCGCCGGGCGCAGGCCAAGCCGTGGCGGCTTCGCGCGCTGTTCCTCGCCCATCGGGGCGATTTGCTCGGCTTTTTGATCCGCAAGGTCGGCGCCGTGGACGCGCCCGATCTTCTGCAGGAGACATTCCTGCGGCTGATCCGGCACGACCGGCTCGACGCCATCGACGATCCGCCGGCGTTCATGAAGCGGATCGCGGTCAATCTCGCGCGAGATTTCGCCCGCCGCCGCCGGACCGAGGAGCGACGCCTCCAGGTCGGGGATTTTTTCGTCGAGCTTCCCTCGGCCGAGAAATCGCCGGAAGAGCTGTTCGAATTCGAGCGGCGATCGGCTCTCCTGCGCAAGGCGATCGAACAGCTTCCGCCGCGATGCCGCGAAGCGTTCGAATTGCATATCTATAAGGATACGCCCTTGAAGGAGGTGGCGCTGCGAATGGAGATCTCCGACCGGATGGCGAGAAAGCATGTGAGCCTCGCCCTGAGGGCCTGCCGCGACGCGCTGAGGAGCCCGAGCGAATGAATTTTCCTTCGCGCGAGGTTCCGCATCGCCGCGCGGCTGCGTCACCTCATCTGCGGAGCCGAGCGGTCGACGCCGATCCGGCGAGAGACGAGCACATTCCGGCCAAAGGACGGGTCGACGCATGAACGACGGCGAGAAAGAGCCGGAAACGGACGAGGCGGGGGACATCGCCATCGATTGGTTCGTGAGATTGCGCGCGGGGCCGCTCAGGGCCGACGAGAAGGCGGAGCTCGACGCCTGGCTGGCCGAAGATCCGGCGAACGCCACCGCCTTCGATGACGTGCTGCGCATGTATGGCCATTTGGCTGAAATGCGCCCGTCCCGTCCCGGGCGGCCGGCGCGACGCGCCTCCCCGCGACTGCGCATCGCCGCCCTGGCGGGCGCCGCGGCTGCGGCGGTCGCCCTCGTCGCATCCTTCGACGAAATCGCCGCGCGGCTGCGGGCGGATCATTACGCCGGCGCCGGCGAGCGAAAGCTCGTCACGCTCGAGGACGGCTCACGCGCTTTGCTCGACTCGAGGTCCTCGATCTCCGTGCGCTACAGTCCCGCAGAGCGACGGCTCTCCCTCCTCACCGGCGAGGCCTGGTTCGAGGTCGCGCCCGATCCGTCGCGTCCCTTCGTCGTGGAGGCCGGCGGCGGAACCGTGACCGCGCTCGGCACCGCCTTCGACGTCGCCCTCGAGGCGTCGGGCGCGCGCGTCACCGTGACCGAGCATCGCGTCAGCCTGTCCAGCGGAGGGCGGTCCGTGATCGTCGATGAAGGGCGCCAGAGCGCCTTCGAGCAGGGCGTCGCCGCGCGCGCGCCCGAGCCGGTGAACGTCGATTCCGTCACGGCCTGGCGGCGCGGCAAGCTGATCGTCGCGAAGAAGCCGCTTCGCGACGTGCTCGCCGCGATCGGCCGCTATCATCGCGGCTTCATTTATTGCGTCGATCGGTCGATCTGCGAGCGGCGCGTCTCCGGCGTGTTCGGCGCCGAGGACGCGCTGGAGTCGCTGCGCGAAATCGAGACGTCGCTCGGCCTGCGGGTGATCCATCTCACCAGCTATATGATCCTGCTGTACTGAAATCGCGCCGCGCCGCACGGTCGAGCTTCGAATTTTTTTGATGAAGGAGGTTCCGCGTTTTCGGCCTGCCGCGTCCTGTCGCGAGAAGCCAATGCTCGAGGTCGGGCATGGCCAACGACAGGACGGAAAAGGCGATGGCGGGGAACAGGCCGAAAGGCAGGGGCGCAAATATGAGCTCGACGGCGATCGCCTTGGCGCTGAGCGTGATGACGATGGGCGCGGACGCGCCGGTCCATCCCGCGCAAGCGTCCATTTCGCCGCGCGAGCGCAATGGCGATCTGCGCGAATATCACATTCCTGCGGGGTCGATGGAGGCGGCCCTCGCGGCCTTCGCCGATCGCAGCGAGCTGCATGTCGTCTTCGACGTCCGTCTCACCGAGGCCCTCGAGACGCGCGGCGTCTCGGGCGTCTATTCCATCGCGGACGGTCTCGAACGGCTGCTGTCCGGGACAGGCCTCACCTATCGGCTGTCGAACAACGGCCGCTCCGTGTCGATCATTCTGGCGCAGGCCGCGACCGGCTCGATGACCGACGCCGTCGACGCCGCGCTGCCGCCGATCGACATCGGCGCCGATGAGCGCAAGCGCGTGAGAGGCGGCGCCAACGCCCCGGGATTCGACGCCGCCCGCGCGCGGGAGCCGATCTATCGCGACCCGCCCGGGCAGACGGTGACGACCATCGATCATCGTTTCCTCGACACGACGCCTTTGGCCACGGTGCAGGAAATGCTGCAATATAGCCCGGGCGTGTCGCTCGGCCAGGGCACGATTCCGCGCGAGCTGATGCCGTCGATCCGCGGCTCCGGCAACCGGCTCGGCACGACCTATCCTTTCTCCGTCCGCAACATCATGATGCTGGAGGACGGATTTCCGATCGTCACCGCCGACGGCAACGGCCGCACCGACATGCTCGACCCGCACGCCTTCTCCGGGATCGACGTCTATCGCGGCCCCTCCTCGGCGCTGTTCGGCAACAACGCCTATGGCGGCGCATTCAATTTCCGCAGCTTCACCGGCGCGGAGATCGACGGCGCCGAGACGGGCTCGGAATTCGGCAGCTTCGGCTACATCAACAATTATCTGCGCGCCGGCAAAAAGGTCTCCGACCCTCGGCTGGGCGATTTCGATATCTCTCTGTTCGGCTCGGATCTGCGCGGCGACGGCTATCTCGCGCGGGGCGCCCATGAGTTCGAGCAGGGCAAGGTCCTCGCCACCTGGGCGCCCACGCCGGCCGACCGGCTGACGGTCAAATTCGTCTTCAACAACTCCTTCGCGGAGTTCATGAACCGCAGCTCGCTCACGCAATTCTACACCAATCCATACGGCAAGAGCGTCGACTGCCGGATCGCCACCGACGCCAACCGGCCATACTGCAACAATCTCTTCGTTCCCGCCAATGGCGCCTATACGAGCGCGAAATCCGGCCTCGTCAATCAGAGCGTCTGGCAGCTCGGCACGCATTGGCACGTGGTCCGCGACATCGTCGGCCTGCGCTACGAGCATGATTTCGACAGCGCCACGACGTGGCGCACGCAATTCACCTACGACTATCAGGACTATATCAACAGCACCTGGCCGCCGCCGAAGGTCGGCCCCGCTTTCCTCGGCGGACTCGGCGGCCCGGTCGCCATTCGCGGCCCGTCCTATGGCTTCAGCGCATCGACCGATGTCACGAACCACGGCGCGCTGTTCGGCCTGCCGGCGACGCATTATCTCGGCTTCTTCTACGACGACCTGAAAACGGTGAACCCGTTGTTCTCGCAGGTTCCCAATGTGTGGGGCTATGGAGCGACGGGCGGCGGGATCGGCAATATCGAGGCCTCTCACTCCAATGTCGGCCTCCGCGCGCGCGAGGAGATCGCGCTCACCCCGCAGCTCACCGCGGCGATCGGCTTCAGCGCCAATTGGAACAGGGTCAGCGGCGTCTATAGCGTCGCCAATTACGCGATCAATGGCGCGCTGCTCGCGCCGACGCAGGTCGGCGTCGACAATGATTATTGGAACACCGCGCCGGAGGCCTCGCTCACCTGGCGCTACAGCCCCGAATGGCAATTCCGCGCGCGCTACGCCACCGGCTATGGCACGCCGAATTTCATGTATCTCACCAACACGCCGACGGGCGCCGGCAACAACACGTCGCTGCAGGCGCAGACCAATATGGGCGTCGACCTCGGCGTCGACTGGACTCCGACGAATAATCTGACGATCAGCCTCACCGGCTATCATGAATGGTTCCGCAACGAGATTCTCTCACAGGCCAACGGGCTGGTGACCTATCAATTGAACGCGCCCGCCTCGATCCATCGCGGCTTCGAGGCGAGCGTCGACTGGCGCCCCTTCGACGGCTGGCGGCTCATCGGCGCCTATAGCTACAATGATCAGTTCTTCACCGAATTCCGCGACAATCTCTCCGCCACCGTCGCCTATGATCGCGCCGGCAAGCGCATTCCCAATGTGCCGATGCATACGCTGACGAGCCGCCTCGGCTATGACATTCCCGGCGGCGATCTGAAAGGGCTCGGCGCTTTCGTCGAATATATCTATAAGAGCGACTATACGATCGACAACGCCAATCTGTTGACGATCCCGAGCTATGGCATCGTCAATCTCGACGTCCACTATGGCCGCGAGATCGCCGGCTCCATCCTCAAGAGATTCGATCTCTATTTCGATGTGAAGAATCTCTTCGACCGCACCTATGTGGCGGGCGCGAATACGCTTGCGAACACGCTGGTGGCCGGAACCACGCAGCAGACGCCGGCCGCGGGTCTCGCCACCTCCACCGGCGCGGGGATCATCGCCGGCTCGCCGCGCGCCTTCATCGGCGGGGTGAAGTTCAAATTCTGACAAAAAAGCGATCGGCGGCCCGGCCGCCGATCGCCTCCTGGACCGCGAGCCTTCAGGATCGCGTTCACCATGCGGATTGCGAGCCTTTAAGGCTCGCGGTCCAAATCCCTGTTACTCGATGATCGAGGCGACGACGCCGGCGCCGACGGTGCGGCCGCCTTCGCGGATGGCGAAGCGCAGCTTCTCCTCCATGGCGATCGGCACGATGAGGTTCACTTCCATCGCGATATTGTCGCCCGGCATCACCATCTCGACGCCTTCGGGAAGCGTCACGATGCCGGTCACATCCGTCGTGCGGAAGTAGAACTGCGGACGATAATTGGTGAAGAACGGCGTGTGGCGGCCGCCCTCCTCCTTGGTCAGGATATAGGCCTCGGCCTTGAACTTGGTGTGCGGCTTCACCGAGCCGGGCTTGGCCAGAACCTGGCCGCGCTCCACATCCTCGCGCTTGGTGCCGCGCAGCAGCGCGCCGATATTGTCGCCCGCCTCACCCTGATCGAGCAGCTTGCGGAACATTTCGACGCCGGTCACCGTCGTCTTCACCGTCGGGCGAATGCCGACGATCTCGACTTCCTCGCCGACCTTGACCACGCCGCGCTCCACGCGGCCGGTCACCACCGTGCCGCGGCCCGAGATCGAGAACACGTCCTCGACCGGCATCAGGAACGGCTGATCCTTCGGACGCTCCGGCTGCGGAATATAATCGTCCACCGCCTGCATCAGCTTCAGGATCGCGTCATGGCCGAGCTCGGGGTTCTTGTTCTCGAGAGCGCACAGCGCCGAACCCTTGATGATCGGAATATCGTCGCCGGGGAACTCGTATTTCGACAGCAGCTCGCGCACCTCGAGCTCGACGAGCTCCAGCAGCTCCGGATCGTCGACCATGTCGACCTTGTTCAGGAACACCACCAGCGCCGGAACGCCGACCTGGCGGGCGAGCAGGATGTGCTCGCGCGTCTGCGGCATCGGGCCGTCGGCGGCCGACACCACCAGAATGCCGCCGTCCATTTGCGCGGCGCCGGTGATCATGTTCTTCACATAGTCGGCGTGGCCGGGGCAGTCGACATGCGCGTAATGGCGGTTCTGCGTCTCATATTCGACATGCGCCGTCGAGATGGTGATGCCGCGCGCGCGCTCCTCGGGGGCCTTGTCGATCTGGTCATAGGCCGTGAAGGTCGCGCCGCCCGTCTCGGCCAGAACCTTGGTGATCGCCGCCGTCAGCGACGTCTTGCCATGGTCGACGTGTCCGATCGTGCCGATGTTGCAATGCGGCTTCGTGCGTGAGAACTTTTCCTTGGCCATGCTTGTCGTTTCCAGCTGTGGTCGCGGCGCGCCCGTCCGGCCCGCGCGCGTGGCTTTAAGGCGGTTGCCGGCAATCTTCAAGTGCGATCGGCCGCTGAGGCGGCGCGCATTCGGCGCGAGGCCGCAGCGGCTCACGCCGGCGCGGCCTCGAGCGTCACCGTCTATGACTGCGATGCGACCGCTCGATGACGCTCAGAACCGCACCTTCACGCCGCCATAGGCGGCGAGCGGCGAGATCGGTCCGAGTGTGCGCGGATTGGAGAGGCCGAGGAAGCCGATCGCTTCCGAACCCGTCTCGAAATAGGTTCCGAAGCTGTAGGCGCGTCTGTCGAACAGATTGTTCACGAGGCCATAGACCTCGATATTATCGGTGATCTTGTAGGAGGTTTTCAGATTGACGACGCCGAAGGACGGCAGCGGCTTGTCGAGATTGGCCTCGTCGCCGGCGAGATGCACGCCGGTGCGGAAGATGTAATCGAGGCCGAAGGTCCATTGCGGCGTGACCTTGAAGTCGAAGCCGACTTTCACGCGATGCCGCGGGATCCCCGGCAGCACATTGCCGGGCTGGACGTGAATCTGGCCGTTCTCGTCGGCGTAAGGATTGTCGCCGGAATTGAGCGTCAGATGATTGCGAAAAGTCGCGTCGATGAGCGCGTAATCGGCATAGACTTGGACGAGGTCGTTCTGCCAGGTGACGCCCGCCTCCACGCCCTGACGGCGTGTTTGTCCGACATTGGCGAAATAGCCGCGACCCTGGATCACATCCGACGGCAGCGACAGAATATCGTCGACGCTGTCGGTGCGGAAGAGCCCGGCGCGCCAGTCGAGACGGCCATAGTCGCCGCCGAAGTCGCGACGTCCGCGCAATCCCGTCTCCCATGTGCGCGCCACCACCTGCTTGAGCGGCGGATCGGAGACGAGGAAATTGTCGATCATGCACGGATGCAGCCGATCCGAGCAGCCGTTCTCCAGCGCCGTCGGCGCGCGATTGGCCTCCGAGTAATTGCCGTAGACGGTGAGCTCGGGGAAGAAGGAATAAGTGAGGCCCGCCACCGGATTGACGCGCTGGTAGAGCGCATTGCTGTTCAGCGCCGCGCCGACATGATCGAACAGCGCGACCTCCGCGCTGTTGAAGCGCAGGCCCGCGGTGGCGGTGAGCTTGTCCGTCACCTCGAGCGTGTCATGCGCATAGACGCCCCAATAGAGATTGCGTCCGCCGACATGCACGGGCTGGAAGCCGCCCTCGGGCACGAGATTGGAATAGAGAACGCCCGTGCCGGCGACGGAGAGGTCGTTCTGGAGGACGCCGAGCTCGGAATAGCCGCGGAAGTCGGAATGCTGGCGATCATGCGCGGCGCCGATGACGAGCTTGTTCGCAAAGCCGAGGATCGCCTCGTCGTAAGTTCCCTGCAGCGCAAAGCCGAACGCGCGCGAATTGACCCGCGTGTAATCGAGGCTGCCGACGCCGCCGTCGTTCAGGAGCGAGGCCGGAATGCGCCGGCCGGAGGAATCGCGCAGCACGACCTGTCGAATGCTCGGCTCCGACGTGAAACCGTCCGTCTCCTGGCACAGCCATTTGTCATTCGCGCCGCAAGTCTCGACATCGGCGAGATTGCCGTCGATGTGCTGCTGGCGGAACTGGCGGAAATAGGCGTTGCCGTTGAATTTGAGATGCGAGCTCGCCTCATAGGCGCCCTTGAGGTTCACGAACAATAGATCATTGTAGGAGCTCTGCGGCGTCGTGAACACCGAGCCATAATCCCGCTGCAGCATTTCGATCGGCGTCGCCGCCGCATTGCCGAGGCGCGTGCCCGCGCCGGTGAAATTGAGGTGGAACTCGGTCTTGTCGCCCTTATAGCCGAGATCGGCGTAGCCGCGCAGGATCGACGAGCCCGATCGCTTGCGCCAGCCGTCCTCGCCGAGCCCCTCGAAGGCGAAATAGACGGCGAAATCATCGATCTTGCGGCCATATTGCAGGCTGCCGAAGCGCCGCCCGAAGGAGCCGCCGCGCCCATCCGCTTCAAAACCTTGCCAGGTGAAGCCGTTCTTCATTTCGAGCGTCAGCGCGCCGCCGAGCGCGTTGAGGCCGAACAGCGGATTGCCGCTGACGATGTCGCCCTTGGCGATGGCGACGCTCGGGATCAGATCGAAATTGACCGAATCGCCGAACGCCTCGTTGATGCGCACGCCGTCCTGATAGACCGCGAGGCCCTGCGGCGTGCCGGGAACCGGAGAGGCGGCAAAGCCGCGATAGCTGATGTCCGGCTGGAACGGATTGCCCGCCACTTCGCTCGAGGAGACGGACGCGTTGCGGCGCAGCAGCGTGTCGGTGACGATCACGGCGTGATCGCGATCGAGATCGCCGCGCGTGAGCGAGATCGGATTGGTCGAGATCTTCGATCTCTCGATTTTCGCACCCGCTTCCGGCGCGGTCGCGATGTCGATGTCCGGCAGCGCCTCCTGGGCGCGCGCTGCGAGCGAAGAGGTCGCAGCCGCGAGCAGCGCGACGAGCGAGAGTCGAGAACGGCGCCAAGGCATCTTGCTATTCCATCTCCGGCGAGCCGATCCCCCCGATCGGCCTCGACGCCGAAGACACGCGCTGCGCCGCCGCAGTGAATTCCGCAACCTTCGGCTCGGGCAAAATAGGGGTGAAGCTGCGCCGCGCCTATTGCAAAGTTTCACCTTCGTATTTCGGAATCCTCCCGAAGCTCGGCCGCAGCCGGCGCGCTCAGCCGATCCGCAGCGCGTCGTCCGCTCGCCGCACGGCGCCCACGAAAGCCTGCAGCTTGAGCCTATCGAGACGGCCGTCGGTGCGGACGGCCGAGCACAGATCGACGCCGAAGGGACGGACACGTCGGATCGCTTCGCCCACATTGGCGGGCGACAGGCCTCCGGCGAGAAATACCGGCAGCGCGCTCGCTCGCACGAATTGCGCGCTGATCGTCCAATCGTGAACGCGGCCCGTGCCGCCGAGCTCGGCGACCGGCGCATGGGGGCGACCGGAATCGAGCAGGAATGCATGCACATGGGCGCTATAGGCGTCGATCAGGTCGAGCGCGTCCGGGCCTGCGACATGAACCACCTGGACCCGGCGCACATGCGGCTCGATCTTCGCCAGCCGGGCCGCTTCCGTGGGATCGAGCGGCGCGACGATCTGCACCGTCGAGGGATGGGTTCGACGGATATGCGCGGAGATGGCGTCGGCGGTCGTTTCGCAGGTGAGCAGGAAGGTCGCGACCGCCGGCGGCGCGGCCGCCGTCACCTCGGCGATCGCGTCGTCGGATATCGGACCTGGCCCCGAAGGCATTCGCGCCACGAGGCCGAGCGCGTCGGCGCCTTCGCCGACGGCGATTCTCGCCTCGTCCGGCGAGGCGATGCAACAAACCTTGATCCGCGTCCGCATGGTCGAAATCGCCGCCTGGAGCGCTTTCCGACCGAACGGAATCGTTCGGTCGATCAGAATTCGCTCAAACGAAAGACTGTTAGAGCGTTATCGATCCATTCGGATCGGATAACGCTCCAAGGGAAGCTCGACGCTTCAAATCCCGTGATGTTCGAACGCCGTTTCTCCCGCCACCACGGTCAGCTTCACCCGCCCCTGCAGGCGCGCCGTGTCGAAAGGCGTGTTCTTGCAGCGCGAGCGCAGCTCGGCGGGATCGACGACGAAAGGCTCGTCCGGATCGAAGCGGATCACATCGGCCGGCGCACCCTTGGCGAGACGCCCCTGCTCCAGCCCCAATATTTCCGCCGGCCGCGACGACATGGCGCGCAGCAGGCCGGCGAGGGAGATGTCGCCCGAATGGACGAGGCGCAGCCCGGCCGCCAGCATGGTCTCGACGCCGACGGCGCCGGCCTCGGCCTCGGCGAAGGGAAGGCGCTTCATCTCGACGTCCTGCGGATCATGGTCGGAAACGATGACGTCGACGAGGCCGGAGGCGAGCGCCTCGACCAGAGCGCGGCGCTCGTCCTCATGACGCAAGGGCGGGCGCAGCTTCAGGAAGGTGCGGTAGTCGCCGATGTCGTTCTCGTTGAGCGTCAGATGATTGATCGTCGTCCCGCAGGTGACGGGCAGGCCGCACTGCTTGGCCGCCGCGATCGCCTCGAGCGACAAGGCCGCGGTGACGACGCTGGCGTGATAGCGCGCGCCGGTGAGCGCCACGAGCCTCAGATCGCGGTCGATCACGACGGTCTCCGCCTCGCGCGGAACGCCGGCGAGGCCGAGCCGCGCCGCGAGCTCCCCCTCATTCATCACGCCCTCGCCGGCGAGGTCGCGATCCTCCGCAAAATGCGCGACGAGCGCGTCGAAATCGCGGGCGTAAGTGAGCGCGCGGCGCATCACCTGGGCGTTGCGCACAGACCGTTTGCCGTCGGAAAAAGCGACGGCGCCCGCCTGGCGCAGCAGGCCGAACTCGGAAATTTCGCGGCCTTCCCTGCCCTTGGTGAGCGTCGCCATGGGCAGCACGCGCACGCGGCCGGTGTCCCGCGCGCGGCGCAGCACGAAATCGACGACCGCCGGATCGTCGACCGGCGGCGAGGTCTCCGGAGCCGCGACAATGGTGGTGACGCCGCCCGCCGCCGCGGCCGCGGTGGCGCTGGCGATGGTCTCGCGATGCTCGGCGCCGGGCTCGCCGACGAAGCATGTGAGATCGACGAGCCCCGGCGCGACGACATCGCCGCCGCAGGCGATCACGCGCGCCCCCTCCGGAGCGGAAGCGGCGGTGACGGACGGGCCGAGATCGGCGATGCGGCCGTCGCGAATGAGCAGCCCGCCGCGGCTCTCGACGCCGGACGCCGGATCGACGAGCCGCGCATCGGCGAGCAGGAGGGGACGAGGCGCTGTCATGGCGCCTGATTAGGATGTTTTGCGGGGGAAGGGAACCGGGGCGCGGCGAGGAGGAAATTCCGGCGACTTGGCCGTACGGATGCCCGCATGGACGAGCCGTCCCACTCGGCGAGCGCTGCAAAGTCGACACGTCATGGCTGCAGGAGAAACGAGATGCCCCGGACCTCGGGTTCTCCCGATCATGTCTAATAAGATCGATTGTTGCCCACGAAGATATTGCCGATTTGAGCGTCGTAGTGGTTTCCGTAGTCGGTGCTGCCCGCCACGCGCCCGACAGTGCCGGCGCTATCGTTGAATACGACAGAAACGATCGCGCCGCCTGCGGCGCCCTGAATTTGGTTGCTCGAAATGATAATCTGCCCGGCTCCGCTTTGAGCACTATAGCCAATGCCGATCGGACTCGTCAGAATCAAATTGCCATTGACGTTGAGATCGTGGGTCGAGGCATTGTGACCGGAGATGATTCCGATTCCGGCCGCTCCATCGACGATATTGCCCGAGATAACAGCTGCACCTTCCGCATAGATGCCAAAGGCGAGGCTGACAGTCGGAACATACCCCGGGTCGTTGATCGTCTGATGGATGATGTTGGTCACTCGGTTGCCCGTGATGGTGACGCTTTTTGCGGTGCCTTGGCCACCCATTCCCGAATTTGCGACGGCAATACCGTTGCCCGCCGTGTCGATAATGTTTCCCGAAACTACCGCGCCATTCAGGTCGATCCCCGCGTTTGGCGCTTCGATGAAAATCGCCATCTCTCGAGAGCCATAGCAATTATTGCCTTGAATAATCTCATTACCGCCGCCATTGCATCGGATTGCGGAATATTTGCATCCGCTAATGGTGTTTGAAGATATCGTGACAGCGACCGCACGGAATACAACGATCCCATTCCCATTTTGACCGGCGCCGCTTCCACTTTGAATAGTATTTATATTATTCCCGGATACTATGCTGCCGTTGCCGGTGACAGTCGATGTCCAAATCATTATACCGTTATTGGCGCAATTCTGGACCCTATTGCCATTTACGTACAAGACAGCGTCCATACCCCAAATGCCGTAGCTGCATTGATAAACAAGGTTGTCTCGTATCGTGCATGATGATCCAGATATATATACACCACAAGCCACAGAATTATAAAATTGGCAATTTATAACCTCACAATATGGCGCATTAGTGATCGACAAGAGAGCGGAGGAATCGTTCAGGTTCGTAAAGTTTACATTATTTCCATTGAAATTAATGCCATCTATCCTGCAACTATATATTCCATTTATTGTCAAAAGATTGCTGCCTGACGTCAATTGTAATACGACAGTGCCCGGAATTGCGTAAACAGAGAGAGTTTGTCCCCCACCGGTACTCGAGTTCACGAGGATATTGGTGGTCGTATAGACGCCAGGCTTGATGAACAACGGAAGTCCATTGCTGCGAGACTGGTTAAAAGCCGCTTGAACATTGGCGACAGTCGTCCATCCAGTGCCAGGCGACGATGATGCATTCTGAAGGACGACGGCCGCGTCGGAAATTTTCGTATAGAGGGGCACAGTCAAAATCTCCAAAATAGGCGAGTGAAGTTGCTCAAATCACGCGGTTCCACCATTCAGCGTGTGTACGATCAAATGCTAACGTAGCTACAGCGGAGCGTAAACGGGAATTATTGGCGCCGCTCAGAAGCGAACGGTCTCCGAAGATGATATCGCCGCTGATCCGCTGTCCCGGCGAGGGCTCGGCGAGGTCGATTTGCCGACTCGCATCATCCAACTCCGCATCGGCCGCTCGAAATAGCGGTAGGAAAGCAGGGACAGCACGATCGTGATCCCGAAGCTCGCGAAGGCGAAGGCGAAGGTCCACGGCGTCTCGATCAGATGCAGCCGCCGCGCCACGATCAAAAGCGGCACGCTCACGAGAACGTGCGACATGTAGAGCGCGTAGGAACTCGCCCCGAGAGCGAGGAGAACTCGGCTTTTCATCAGAGTCGGGGCGCCGCCTGCATCCGCGAGCGCGGCAAGAGCTATGAGCGAGCAGAAGACCGGCAGGAGCAATTCACGCCGGACGTCGAGGGACAGCACGACCAGCGCGCTCGCAGCCAATGCGTGAACAGTCCACCAGGACGGCTTGCCGCGCAGCTGGCCGTTGCACATCGCCTCGGCGATCGCGGCGCCGGCAAAGAAGCTCGGGAGGGCGCGCAGCATTCCGAACCGATAGGTCAGCTCCATCCAGTCTTGCACGCCCAGCGCATTTTGGGCCGCGATCATGACGGTCGCCATCAGCAGAGCGCACAGCAGGCTGAACGCGAGACTGACATGGCGGACGATTGCGAAAACGGCGGGAGCCAGCAGGTAGACGAACCACTCCGCGCTGATCGACCACGAGGGGACATTGAAGCTCGGATGGTCGAGGAGGCCCCAGGCCTGCACGAGAAGCAGGTTCGCCGGCAGGCCGGAAAGCGCCAAAATTTCCGGGTGATTCGGCTGAAACCGCAGGACATGAGCGATAGCGACGAGCAACAGATAGCAAGCCAAGGTCAGCACATGCAACGGATAGATGCGCGCCCACCGCGCTCGTAGAAATTCCCCGTATTCCCGAGCCGATCCGAGACGGCTCCGATAGCCCTGCACGATGACGAAACCGCTGAGAATGAAAAAGAAATCGACCATGCAACTAAGATTTGCGACAACGGGAAACCGGGTCGCCAGCCCCAGCTGAAAGTCGATATCATAGTGAAACAGGACGACGCCGCTCGCAGCCAGGAAGCGATAGCTGTCCAGCACGAGATACCTGACCGATTTCGTGGACTGCATGGCGACCGCCTTACCAATCAATATGGATACTAATTTCGGAGAAGCGGGTTGTAAGAATTTGCCGTCTCTGACGACGAGAGGCAGACGACCTTCAAATCAGGCGGCGATGAATAGGCTGGCGAGACGCCTTCGCCGCACAGGGCAGTCCGGTGAACGCAGGAAGAGGCGTGCTACCCTCCCCTTTAGGGGGAGGGTCGGACCGCCATAGCCCGGCGCTTGCGACGGGCGTTCTTCCACAACGCCCTATGGCGGTCCGGGGTGGGGTTTTCGCGGCAAACACTCGGGGAGCACCCCTCCCGAGCGCCTTCGGCGCTCGACCTCCCCCTCGAGGGGGAGGTGGCGCGCCTCTTCCAGCAACAATTCTCGATCACCCGATTCCCCGCTTCGCCTCACCTCTCCTCTTCCCGCCTCGCCGGCTGCGGCGTGAGAATCACCACCTCATTGCGGTGCACGCGCCCGAGCGTCGCGCGCGCCTGCTCGTCGAGCATGTCGGCGTCGATGGCGTCGCCGCGCATCAGAGCGATGCGGCGCTCCCATTGCTTGCGCTCGGCGACGAGCGCGGCGTGCTCGCGCTCGAGCTCGGCGAGGCGCTCCGCATATTCCTCGCCGGCTTTGAGTCCGCGCTGGCCGTTGACGCCGTGCCAGACGAAATAGCCCGCGACCAGCCCCGCTCCGCAATAGAGCAGGAGGGGGAACAAGAGAGAGCGCAGGACGAAGCGAAGCATCATGGCCTCGCAGCTTGCGCCGAACAGGGTGTAGGCGCAGTTAACGCGCCGGCGCCGTCTCGGGCAGGCGGCCGGTGCCGTCCAAAATGCCGAACAGCTTGCGCAAGAGGCCCGGCGCGATCACCGACAGCGGATTGACCGTCAGCGTCGGCGCGCTGAAGGCGCCGGTCACGCGAAAGCTCACCGCGAACATCCCCTCATTCTCCCCGCCGGTGAGAACGACGCCGATCAGCGGAATATTCGCCACGAGATTGTTGAGCCCATAGACGGGCACGAAGGTCCCCGACACGTCGATCTTGTCGCGCGCGACGTCGATATAGCCGTCGACGGTGAGGCCGGTCTCCGGCCCCGACATCACGCCGTCGCGCATGGCGAGCCGCCCGCCCGACCAGGTGAAGCCGGACTGCACGCGCGAGAATTTCACCGAATCGGGATCGAAGTGCTGCGCGCCCTTGTCGTCGGTCCGCGCGGCGCCCTGCATCACCAGCCGGCGCATGGCCGGCTCGTTGCGCAGATAGAAATCGCTGATCTTGATGACGCCGTCCGAGCGGCCTTGCGCCATCTGCACGCTCGCGGTCAGCGCCCCGCTCTCCATGCGATGATAGAGATCGAGGAAAGAGAGCAGCGCGCCGCCGTCGCTGGTCGAGAGCTCGATGAGCGGCGCGCCGTTCTGCTGGCGCGCGAGCGTCGCCGCCAGCGGCTCGCGGCCGAAGCTGCCGGTCATCGACAATTGCTCGAGACGCCCGCCGCGCCGCTCATAGTCCAGCGCGACATTGGCCAATATCTGCCGGCCGAAGCCGGTGACGATCGGCGATTTGAGATCGAGCTCGAGATCGTCGGACGCCGGCTTGCCGGCGCCCCCGGACCCCGCCGCCGCGTCGGCGGAAGGCTGCGAGAGATAGCGCAGCAGCGGGCGGGCGTCGATATTGGCGCCGCGCACCACGAGCTTCATCCCCTCGCCGACGCGCGTCGCCTCGACGCGCATGTCGTCGCCGGGCGAGAGCCGCACCTGCATGAGACGCGCCGAACGAAACGCCCCGTCGCGCGCGAGCTCGACGACGCCCGAGAGCTGCGCGCCGCCCGCCTCGGCGGATAATTGCTCCAGCGCCGAGCCGTCCGGCCGCTTGACCAGAGTGAAGCTCGCCTTGCCGGGCTTGCCCACGGGCTTGGCGACGCCCGGCAGCGGATGCTCGAGCCCGGCCTTGAGGAAGTCGAGCTCGATCTGCGCGTCGGACTCCTCGAACGGCAGGCTGGTCGCCACCTGCACGCCGACGATTCCCGAGACGCCGGCGACGGCGAAGCCGGCCTTGGCGCGCGCGGAATCGTCGAGCTGCAGCGATATCTGCGCCTGCGCCTTGGATTTCTCGCCCGGGGGGCGGCGCATCTCGAAGGCGACCGGAGCCCCGAACGCGCGGCCGGAACCGCTGGCGCGCAATCCGTCGACATCGGAGACGAGCCTCAGCGCGCCGCCTTCGAGCCGCTCCTTGCCGAGGAAGCGCTCGATCGAAACATTGGTCGCCTCGGCGTCGATCGCGACGCGGGTCTTCTCGTCCTTGGCCGCCTTGCCCATTTCGAAATCGATGCGCAGGCGCCCGTCCACCTGTCCATGCAGAGCGCCGGCGTCGACCGGCGCGTCGGCGACGGCGGCGATGCTCTCGAGCGCGAGAATGTCGGCGACCGCCTCGACATTGCCGGACAGCCGCAAGTCGATCGACGCCGGCGCCGGATCGACGCCGAGCGCCGGCACGCGAAACGCGCCTTGCGTGATGGCGAGCCGGCGTCCGGGCGCGCTCTCCATGGCGCCGGCCGTCGCCGTGAAGGCCACGGTGCGGCCGGTGAGCGCGATATGGCCGCGGACGCCGGTCAGCGGCCACAGCCCCGGGAAAGCGTCGGCGATCGTCGCCCCCTCGAGATCGAAATCGCCGCGCAGCGCGGCGTCCGGCGGCGGCCGCTCATAGCGTCCCTCGAGCATGGCCTGTTGGTCGAGATCGGCGGTGAGCAGGCCGGAGCGCAGGAGTCCCGCCGGCACATGAGTCTCCATCCAGCTCCGCGTCGGCGCCGCGACATGGGTCGGCCAGATGCGCAGCACGGAGCGGAGCGGCGTGTCCCTCGCCTCGATGCGATAGGTCAGATGCGGCCCGTCCGGTCGGCCGCCGTCGAAGCCGATGGCGGCGGAGGCGTGAATCTCCGGCCCCTCCAATGCGACCCGCTCGATCGTTGCGCGCTTGGCCGCGAGATCGAAAGTCGCCGCCAGGCTCGCGCTGCTGACGAGCATCGGCGCCTCGCCCGGACCGTCCGACAGGAACCGGCCCGGCTTGGCGAGCGCCACGGCCAGGGTCCAGAGATCGGAATGGACGGCGCCGTCCTGCTCGGGCGGCGTCAGGACGCCCGCGAAGCCGAGCCGGGCGGCGCCCGCCGCGATCTCGATCGGCTCGATGGCGATGCGGCGGCGCGCCGCGTCCCAGCGCGCGGCAAGGGCGATCCCGCCGACCATGAAAGGCTCGGAATCGGGCTCCTCGAGCCGGAAGAACCCCTCCCCCATCGAAAAGCGCCCGTCGGCTTCGAGAATCTCATCGGCTCCGTCGACGGCGAGACGCAGATCGAGCGACAAGGGCGCGTCGGTGTCGAAGGGAAGCGAGCGCAGCCCGGCGATGAGCGAAATCTCGTCGAGCGACAGCCGGCGCAGCTTCACGTCGAGCGCGCGCCGCTCGCCCGGCCGCCCCTCCGCCTTGGCCTCGGCCGTCGCGCGTCCGGATGGTCCCGTCGCGCCGATCGTCAGGCTCGTCGCGCCCGCCGATTTCTCGAATTGCACCGCCACGTCGCGATAGGTGGTCGTGCGGTCCAGCGTGCGGTCGTCGATGACGAGCGTCGCATGGGAGACGCCGACGCGATCGATGGCGGCGATCGGGCTGTCGGGGCCGGTGACGAAGTCCATCAGCGCGCGCAGCGCGGCGCCCGCCTGCCGCGCCAGCACGGGGCGCGCCACGGGCGTGACGACGGCGGCCGTCTCGACCGCAGCCGGACGCGGCTCGAGCGGGATCTCGACCGGCTCGGCGCCGGGCGTGGACACCGCGACGACGCCGTCCGGCCGCACCGCCAAGCGCAGCTCGAGATCGAGCGCCTCGAGCCGTCGCGGCATCAGCCGACCGAGCATCAGCGCCAGCGGATCGACCGACAATTGCGCCTTCGGAACCGCGATGATGGCGCGATCGCGGTCCTTCACCTCGAGCCGGTCGACGGTCAAGGTGAGGCCGAGCCGGCCATGGTCGATCGCCGCGGAGCCGAGCGTGAAGGCGTAGCGATGGCCGTAGAGGTCGTCGAGCGATTCGACGATCTTGGGAACCAGCCAGTCGGAGCGTATCGGACCGCGCGCCAGCGCGGCGAAGAACGCGCCGATCGAAAGCGCGACGACCAGCAGTAGAAAGACGGCGACGGCCGAAACGCAGCGTCCGACGCAGAAGGAGCGCAGCCTCAAGGCCGTGCGCGCCGCGCAGGTCGACGTCGGCCAAGACGAGTCCTGCAGGCCGCGCGGCTCCATCGGCGAACCTTCGTCGAAGCCTTGCGTCAAGCCCCCGCCTCTCGGTGAGTCCCGCGCGCCGCGCCGGCGCCGATTCTGCAATGAGATTTGATGGACATTTCCCGGGCCGGACGCAATCGGAGATTTTTCGGCGACGCCCTTGCGAAGCGCGGCGGCGTCTGCATTGCTGCAGATTGTAGACCGGATGAGACGAAAGGAAGGCGAAGGTGAGCCAGGCTGCGACCAATTCCGTGCTGAGCGAGGGCGACCCCGCCCCATCCTTCGATCTTCCGGGCGCCGGCGGCGAGCGCGTGGCGCTCGCCTCATTCGCCGGCAAGAGGCTCGTTCTCTATTTCTATCCGAAGGACGACACCTCCGGCTGCACCAAGGAGGCGATCGAGTTCAACGCCCTGGCGAAGGATTTCGCGAAGGCGGGCGCGGCGGTGGTCGGCGTTTCGCCCGATTCGCCGGCGAAGCACGACAAGTTCCGCGCCAAATACGAGCTGACCTTCCCGCTCGCCAGCGACGAGACGAAGGAGATGCTCTCCGCCTATGGCGTCTGGGTCGAGAAGAGCATGTACGGCCGCAAATATATGGGCGTCGAGCGCTCGACCTTCCTGATCGGCCCGGATGGACGCATCGCGAAAATCTGGCGCAAGGTCAAAGTGCCGGGCCATGCCGCGGCGACGCTGGCGGCGGCGAAGGCGATTTGATCAGGGCTCGAGCGAGCTCCGGCTATTTCGACATGCAGCTCTTGATGTCGCTCCTCGTCTTCATGTCCTCGAAGGTCGCAACGCAGAATTTCTCCAGCGCCGGCCTCAGCTCGGGGTTGGAGGCGTTGGCGCGCAGGCTCATCGCGCCTTCGAGCAGTTCCTTCTGCGCGGCGTGCGCCTGGGCGCGCGGCAGCTCCGGCGAACATTCCTCATAGCGCTTCAGCAGCGCGTCGCATTCAGGAATGCCGGTCGGATCGACGGCGACGGCGGGGGTCGAGAGAAAGAGGACGGAAGCGAAGACGAAGCCCTGTTTCACTGTGCGCTCATGTCCCTGGTACGGCGCCGGACGCGGCGCGCCGGCAGGCAGGCGCGTCATAGAGCCATCGGGCAAAAAAAGAAACGGGCGACGGGCGTCTCTGCCGCCCGTCGCCCTCACTCCGGCGCAGTGTCTCGCGAACGCCCGAGGTTTCGTCCGCGGGGTCAGAGCCCCGCGAGATAGCCGGTCGGATCGACCGGAGTCGCTCCCTTGCGCAGCTCGAAGTGCAGCTGCGGCGTGCCGACATTGCCCGACTGGCCCGATTTGGCGATGGTCTGCCCGCGCTTGACCTGATCGCCGCGCTTCACATCGAGCTCGCCATTGTGGGCGTAGGCCGAGACGAAGCCGTTCGGATGCCGGATCAGCACCAGATTGCCATATCCTTTCAGCTCATTGCCGGCATAGGCGACGACGCCGCCCTCGGCCGCCTTCACCTGCGTGCCCTCCGGCACCGCGATGTTGATCCCGTCATTGCCGCCCGAATTGAAGCCCTGGATGATGCGCCCGCGCGCCGGCCAGCGGAATTCCGGATGAGCGTCGGCGGCCGCGGCCACAGCCGCGGCGGCTGTCGCCGGCGCCGGCTTCTCCTCCGCCTGCTGCTGAGCGGGCGGCAGCGACGCGACCGGCGTGCGGTCGATCCGCTGCGCCGGCTGAGCCGGCTGCGGCGCGGCGGCGATTTTCTTCTCGGCCTTTTCCACCGCGGCCTGCCGCTTGGGCTCGGGCGCAGGAGCCGGCGGCTCCTTCTTCGCGACCTGCTCTCGCGCTTTCGGCTCCGCCTTGGGCGCCGACTTGAGCTCCAGCTTGCGCGGCTCCGCCTTGGCGACGTCCTTGGGCGCGACAGGGCGCTCCTTGCGCGCGGACTCGGCGGCGGCGACCTTGCGGTCGGCCTCGACCTTGCGCGCCGGTTCGGGGGCGGCCTTGCGCGCCGGTTCAGCGTGAGCGGCCGCAACCACCTTGGCGGGCGCGACGGCCTCGGCGCGGATCTGCGGCTTCGGCTTCTCGGCTTTCGCTTCGGCCGGCTGCGGCTTCGGCTTTTCGGCCTTCGCCTCGACGACGGGCTGCGCCTTCGGCTTCTCGACCTTCGCCTCGACGGGATGAGTCTTCGGCTTTTCGATCTTGGCCTCGGCGACGACGGCCTTCGGCTTTTCCGGCTTCGGCTCCACGACCGGCGCGCGCTTCTCCGCATGCGCCACCGCGACGATGGCGCGGCTGCGCTCGGGCGTCGGCTCGGCGGCGTGGCCGCCCCTGCCGAGACGATCGCGCATGTCGGCGACACGGGCCGGCTCGACGGCGGCCGGCGCGGCGCCGGCGCGATAGACAGGGATCACCAGGCGCGAGCCGGGATGAATCTCGGTCGGCCGTGAATAGCCGTTGACGCGCAGCAGCGCATCGAGCGGGACGCCATAGCGCGTCGCCACCACGCCCGCGGTCTCGCCGTCCGAGACGACAATCGGCGTGCCGCCTTCGGCGTTCCAATGATTGTAGCTGCCGGCGAGACGCGCGGCGGGCGCCGGGGCGGCCGGCGCAGGCGGCGGCGCATAGCGCTCGGCTTGCGCCATCGGCTGCTGCTGCTGCTGCGGCGGCAGCGGGCGCGAATGGATCACGCTGCGCGGCGGCGCGGCCTCGGCATAGGTGCGTGGGGGAATGGTCCCGGTCGGGGCGCGATCGACTCGCGGCGCTCGATCCTCGAACGGATCGGCCATCGGATCGGAAAATCGCGTCGCATCGGAGCAACCGGCGAGCAATCCGGCCGCGCCGGCTGCGAACATGAGCCGCCACGCGACTCGCGACAAGAAAACACGACGCTCAATTGCCATGACGCGACCCACACTCGAACGCGACTTCAGTGGGGTTCATCTAGCCATGCGGCGGTTAAGGGAGCGTTTAAGATGAATGCGCGTTCACGACGACCGACGCGATTTTAAGTAAATGCGCGAATTGGGGCGGGTCACATCGCCCGCGCCGCCCCTTCCAGCACGGCGCCCAGCCGGCAGGGGCCGAGATCGGCTTCGCTCCACAGCGCGCCGCCGTCGCGGCGCAGGCGACGCAGTCGCTCCTGCGGCCGCGCCTCCGCCGACCTCGCCGGCTCGATGCGTCCGAACTGAGCGACGCCGCCGGGCGCGAGCGCGTCGAGCAGCCATTTGGGCGGACCCGCCCGAAACGACATATGCAGCACGATGCGGTCGAAGACGCCGACGGTCCGCCCCGGCGCGAGACCATCGCCGCAGATCGCCTCCACATTGCCGGCGCCGAGCTCGGCGAGCCGCAGCCGCGCCTCGCTCGCCAGCGTCGCAAAGCGCTCGATCGTCACGACCTCGCGGGCGAGACGCGCCAGCACCGCCGCGCCATAGCCCGAGCCCGTGCCGATCTCCAGCACCCGATGATGCGGCTCGACCGCCAGCGCCTCGAGCCGCCGCGCGAGATCGGCGGGCGCGGGCAAGGTCTGACCGCAGGCGATCGGCAGAGCGATGTTGCGCGCGGCGAGGTCGCGGAGGCGGTAGGGAGCAAAAAGCGCGCGCGGCGTCGTCTCGAAGGCGCGCATGACCGCAAGATCGCGCACGCCGACGCGCCGCAATTGCAGCAGCAGAGCGGCGCGCTCCTCGATCGTGCGTCCGTCCGCGCCCTCTTCCATCGGCGTCCTATTCGAAGGCGGCGGAAAGCCGCGTCAGGGTCGGATGGTCGGTGAAGTCGAGGCGCAGGGGCGTCACGGAAATCCGGTTCTGCTCCACCGCCTCGAGATCGGTGCCCGGTCCCGGCGTGAAATTGCCGCGCTGGAACGATATCCAATAATAGGGAATGCCGCGACCGTCCTTGCGATCCTCGATGCGCATCAGATCATTGCTGCGCTGGCCCTGCATGGTGACGGAGACGCCCCGCACCTCCTCGGGCCGGCAATTGGGGAAATTGACGTTCATCAGCACGCCCTTCGGAATGCCCGCCTCGACCAGCCTGCCGATCACCGCGGCGGCGTGCGCCTCGGCGCAGGCCCAATGAATATGCTGCCGGCCGGAGAAAAAATCATAGACCTGCGACAGGGCGATCGAGGGAACGCCGAGCAGCGTCCCCTCGATGGCGCCGGCGATGGTGCCGGAATAGCTCACATCCTCGGCGAGATTCTGTCCGGAGTTCACGCCTGACAGAATGAGATCCGGCGGCTTGTCGGCGAGCAGCTTGCGCACAGCCATGATGACGCAATCGGTCGGCGTGCCTTTGACAGCGAAATGGCGCGAGGAGATTTCGCGCAGGCGCAGCGGATCATTGATCGATAGCGAATGCGCGACGCCCGACTGCTCGCTCTCCGGCGCGACGACGAAAACGTCGTCGGTGAGCGTGCGCGCGACCCGCTCGGCGAGAGCGAGGCCCGCCGCGTGAATGCCGTCGTCATTGGTGATGAGGATGCGCATCGCTCGATTGTCCTCTTCTCCCGCTTGCGGGAGAAGGTGGCCCCGCGAAGCGGGGTCGGATGAGGGTCCCGACGAGTGCGAGCGCCCTATCCGTCCCCTGATCCAATTTTTGCGGAGCCCGAAGGACCCTCATCCGACCCTCGCTGACGCGAGGGCCACCTTCTCCCACGAGTGGGAGAAGGAGACGCCCGACTATCCCGCCTTCGTGATTCGTTCCAACCCGCCCATATAGGGGCGCAGAACCTTCGGCACGGTGACCGAGCCATCGGCCTCCTGATAATTTTCGAGCACGGCGACGAGCGCGCGGCCGACCGCAACTCCCGAGCCGTTGAGCGTATGGACGAAGCGCGTCGCCTTGCCCTCGGCCGGCCGATAGCGCGCGTTCATGCGCCGCGCCTGAAAGTCGCCGCACAGCGAGCAGGAGGAAATCTCGCGATATTTCCCCTGCCCCGGCAGCCATACCTCGAGATCATAGGTTTTTTGCGAAGCAAAACCCATGTCGCCGGTGCAGAGCGTGACTTTTCGGTACGGCAGCTCGAGCAGCTGCAGCACTTTCTCCGCGCAGCCGCTCATGCGCTCGTGCTCCGCGAGCGATTGTTCCGGCGTCGTGATCGAGACGAGCTCGACCTTGTAGAACTGATGCTGCCTTATCATGCCGCGCGTGTCGCGCCCCGCGGCGCCGGCTTCCGCGCGGAAGCAGTAAGTGCCGGCGGTGAAGCGCAACGGCAGCTGCGCTTCGTCGAGGATCGATTCGCGGACAAGATTGGTCAGCGGGACTTCGGCTGTGGGGATGAGCCAGTAGTCGGAGGTCGTCGACGCCGGCTCGTCGCCGTCCGTTCGACCCGCCGACACCGAAAACTGATCATCGCGGAACTTCGGCAATTGCGCCGTGCCGAACATCGCGTCATCGCGCACCAGCAACGGCGGACTCACCTCGGAATAGCCGTGCTGATCCGTGTGCAGATCGAGCATGAATTGCGCGAGCGCGCGCTCGAGGCGCGCCATCGGCCCTTTGTTCACGACGAAGCGCGCGCCGGACAATTTCGCCGCGCTCTCGAAATCCATCAGCTTCAGGCCTTCGCCGATGTCGAAATGCTCCTTCGGCGGAAAGTCGAAATTGCGCAGGACGCCCCAGCGCAGCGCCTCGACATTGTCATGCTCGTCCTTGCCTTCGGGGACCTGGTCGAGCGGCGTGTTGGGGATTTCCGACAGCGCCGTGTCGAGCGCGGCGCTGGCCTCGCGCTCCTTATGCTCGAGCTGCGGAAACTCCTCCTTGAGCGTGGCGACCTCCGCCTTCAGCGCCTCGGCGCGGGCGGCGTCCTTCTCGCGCATGGCGAGGCCGATTTCTTTCGACGCGGCATTGCGCCGCTCCTGCGCCGCCTGCAACGCCGCGATCGCCGCGCGTCGCGAATCGTCGAGCGCGAGGAGGCTGTCCGAAAGCGGCGGGAGGCTGCGACGGCGGCGGCCTTCGTCGAAAGCGGCGGCGTTGTCGCGAATCCATTTGATGTCGTACATGACTCTTTCCGCCGCTCGGGGACCCTCATCCGACCCGGCTTCGCCGGCCCACCTTCTCCCGCGCGCGGGAGAAGGGAGCGGCCGACGTTTCGCGAAAACTCGGTGCGCGAATCCTTCTCCCACTCGTGGGAGAAGGTGGCCCCGCGAAGCGGGGTCGGATGTGGGTCCTTCTCCCGCATGCGGGAAAGAGGGTCAACCCGTCGCTTCGGTCTGCTCCGCCGCGGCGCGCTTCTTCTCGATCAAGCGCACAGAAATGATCGACGCCTCATAGAGCAGCAGCCCCGGCACGGCGAGGGCGAGCTGGCTGAACACGTCGGGCGGCGTCAGAATCGCCGCCACGATGAACACCAGCACGATCGCATAGCGGCGCTTCTCGGCGAGGAATTGCGAGGAGACGATGCCGATCTGCCCGAGCAGCGTCAGCGCCACCGGCAGCTGGAACACGACGCCGAAAGCGAGCACCAGCGTCATGATCAGCGAGAGATATTCGGAGACGCGGGGCAAGAGCTCGATCTGCGCCTTGCCGGGCTCGTTGGCCTGCTGCATCGAGATGAAGAAATGCAGCAGATTGGGCATGACCAGGAAATAGACCACGAGCGCGCCGAGCGCGAAGAAGACCGGCGTCGCGATCAGATAGGGCCGGAAGGCGTTGCGCTCGTGCTTGTAGAGGCCCGGCGCGACGAAGGCGTAGAGCTGGCCGAACACGACGGGACAGGAGATGAAGGCCGCCGTGAACATCGCCACTTTGATCTGGGTGAAGAAATATTCCTGCGGCGCCGTGTAGATGAGCTTCGCCTCCGGCCCCGCCGCGAGCGTGTAGGGCACGACGAGCAGATTATAAATGTCCTTGGCGAAGAAGAAGGCCACGATGAAGGAGGCGAGAAAGCCCATCAGCGCGCGGATGAGGCGCTCGCGCAGCTCCATCAGATGCTCGATCAGCGGCGCCTTGGTCGCCTCGATATCGGCGTCGCTCATTGGGACGGGCCTTCCGCGGGTCTATCCGCCGCCGGCCCATCCGCCGCCTGCGGCGGGGTTGCGGGCGCCGGGGTCGCGGGGGCCTCGATCGCGCCGACGATCTGCTCGCGCGCCTCGGTCAGCGGGTCGAAGGCGATATCGGTCTTGACCGCGGCGAAGGCGGAGTCGACCTCGCTCTTCAAGTCCTTTTGGACGTCGGCGAGCTCGGCCTCGCGCATCGCCTCCATGAACTGGCCCTGAAACTCGGCCGCCATGCGGCGCACGCGGCCGATGAGCTGGCCCACCTGGCGCAGCACGCGCGGCAGGTCCTTCGACGGAATCGCGATGAGCGCGACGATGCCGATGACGATCAGCTTGCCGGCGTCGAAATCGAACATGGCGCTGCGCAGCCTGTCTTCTCGAAGAGCGGCCCGGGATCAGAGCTTGCGGGCTTCGGCGGGCTTGTCGTGCGCGGCCGCGTCATGGGCGAGCGGCTGATGCTCGAGGCTCTTCTGCGGCTCCTCGGCGGGCTTCGACTCGTCCTCGGCGAGGCCCTTCTTGAAGGCCTTTATGCCTTTGGCGACGTCGCCCATCACCTCGGAAATCTTGAACTTGCCGCCGAACAGAATAAAGGCCACGGTGCCGACGACAATCCAGTGCCAGAGCGACAGACCACCCATGGCGACCCTCCGATTTCTCTCGAGACAGGCCGCACCTCCGGCCGAAGTCGGGGCGAACCTAGGACGCCGGACGTATAAATACAAGCCGAATAGAGAGGATGGCGCGGCGCCTTCGGCGTATCGCCGACGCTCGCGCCGAGCCGTGGTCGCCGCTCCGGCGCTCACGGCTCGCGGGAAAGTTCATCCGGCCCGCGGCACGATCGTTCGGACGCGCTCGGCTCCTTCCGGCGTCGCGCGGAGCGGCCGACCGGCGAATCCGAGCGGCGGACCGCCGATTCCGAACGGCGGACCGCCGCCGGGAAGCTCGACGCTCCTGACGGCGGTCCGGTCGACCCTCACAATGAGCGAGGCGACATAGCCGCGCGCCGTCTCGCGCAAGTCGCCTTGAACGGTTTCCCCGGCCTGCAGGGCGATGGCGTCGGTCGCGTTCAGCGTGTCGCGCAGACGGCCGCGCTCATAGGCCGGAACATTCGCGTAGAGATATTCGCTGAGAGCGTCGGGAAGGAAGAGCTGCGAGGTGAGCCGCGTCGTCGAGCCGTCGATCACCTTGAAATGAACATGGGCGGTGCGGCCCGGATACCAGCCGGGATAGACGCTCGAGAAGCGCGCCGCGCCGTCGGCCGCCGCCCTTTGCGTTCCGCGCAGAAAGGTCTCGCCGCGCGCGTCGGTCTTTCCTCCGTCTCCCTGGCCGGAGAACCCGGAATAGCGGCCGAGAGCGTCGCAATGCCAGACGTCGACGCGCGCGCCTTCGAAGGCCGCCCCGGTCTGATCGCGAATCGTGAAGACGATCTCGAGCGGAACGCCCGGCCGCCCCTCCGCGATCTCGGCGCGCGAGAGCGAAAGGTCGAGATAGAACGGCCCCTCGACCGCCGCCGCGGTGAAGGGAGCGTCGGCAGCCGCGGCGGGAACCGGCGGCAGCGCCGCCGCCGCCGCGCCGCCGAGCGCGCCGGCGACCAATCCGCGCCTCGTGGTGAACACTTGCGTCTCCTCGGTTCGAGTTGGCAGGACCGCCAGCATCGGTCCCGCACATTTCCCCATGGCGACGGAACGCCGCTCATTGTTTCCGCTCGCTATCGGGAGCGCAGCCGCCGAAGATCGACGGGCGCGCTGCGCGGCGGCGCAGGACGCGCTATAAGGCGCCGGCGCGGCGATCCGGCCGCGTGTTCGCTCGAGAGCCCGACAGATCGTGACGCGCCCTTCCCTCGATTCCTTCCGCCGCATCGTCGTCAAGGTCGGCTCCTCGCTGCTCGTCGATCCGCGCAAGGCCGAGGCGAAGCGAGACTGGCTCGCAAAGCTCGCCGGCGACCTCGCCGCGCTGCACCGGCGCGGCGCGGATGTGCTGGTCGTCTCCTCCGGGGCGGTGGCGCTCGGGCGCAGCGTGCTCGGCCTGCCGCCGGGGCCGCTGCCGCTCGAGGACAGCCAGGCCGCCGCCGCCGTGGGCCAGATCGCCCTCGCCCGCCTCTGGTCGGAGACGCTCGGCGATCTCGGCGTCGCCGCGGGACAAATCCTCGTCACCTTCGGCGACACGGAGGAGCGCCGCCGCTACCTCTACGCGCGCGAATGTCTCAACCGGCTGCTGGCGCTGCGCGCCATGCCGGTGATCAACGAGAACGACACGGTGGCGACGGCGGAAATCCGCTATGGCGACAATGACCGGCTCGCCGCCCGCGTCGCCACCATGGCCAGCGCCGATCTCCTGGTGCTGCTCTCGGATATCGACGGGCTCTACACCGCCCCGCCGGCGAGCGATCCGTCGGCGAAGCGGATCGAGGTCGTGCAGCGGGTGACGGCGGAGGTCGAGGCGATGGCCGGCGGCGCCGCCTCGCTCTATTCGCGCGGCGGCATGCGCACCAAGATCGAGGCGGCCAAGATCGCGAACACCGGCGGCGCCCATATGGTGATCGCCGACGGACGCGTCGACGCGCCGCTCTCGCGCATCGCCGCGGGCGGGCCCTGCACCTGGTTCCTCACCTCCTCCACTCCGGTCACGGCGCGCAAGAAATGGATCGCCGGCTCGCTCGAGCCCAAGGGCGTCGCGCATGTGGACCAAGGCGCCGAGCGCGCGCTGTTTTCCGGCAAGAGCTTGCTGCCGGCGGGGATCACGGCGATCGAGGGCGGCTTCGCCCGCGGCGATTGCGTCGTCATTCGCAACGCCGCCGGCGGCGAGATCGGCCGCGGGCTCGTCACCTATGACGCGACCGACGCGCTCCGCATCATCGGGCGGTCCTCGCGCGAGATCGAGGGCGTCCTCGGCTTCAAGGGACCGGACGAGATCATTCATCGCGACGATATGGCGCTCAACGGCGATTGACTCCGGCTTGACCGGGCCGAGGATCAGCCGGTATCGAGGATCAGCGCGGCGCTATGGCGACGATGCGCGCCGGGCCGCCGGCGCCGTTCGTGATCTTCATCGTCGGCGGCAGCTCAATCGAGATGGGCCAGATCGAGCTCCCCGACGAGAGTCGCGCCATGCTCGAAGGCCCGGCTCAATCGGGTCGAGGCCCGAGACCTTCGAGTCGCCGCACGAGCCGTCAGGGCTCGAGGCTGCGCCAGCGGAACAGCAGTCCGGCCGTCAACCCGCCGAGCAGGGGCGCGGCGAAAAACAGCCACAGCTGCCTTGCCCCCGACGAACACCGCCAGGCCGAGCGAGCGCGCCGGATTGACGGAGGCGCCGGTCACGCGAATGAGCGCGATATGAATGACGACGAGAGCGAAACCTATGGCGATTCCCGCCTGGGCGGAGCCGCCATTGGCCGAGGTCGCGCCGAGGATGACGACGAGAAACAAGAATGTGCCGACGAGTTCCGCCAGAAACGCCGAGGCCGTCGAAATATTGCTCCAGCCGTTCTGACCGAGGCCCGCGACGGCGACGTCATATCCGCCTTCGCGCCCATTCAATATGGCGTAGAGAATAGCCGCGCCGGCGATCGCGCCGATGCATTGCGCGATGATATAGCCGATCGCGGACGAGGGCCGTGAAGCCGGGCACGTTTCTGGGGGTGTAGCGTGGCAGGGTCGTCCCGTTGCCGAACTCGCCCCACCCGTACGCGATTTGGCGTGAGGCGGTCTGTCCGCGTGCCGTCGCCGAGCTGGCCATAGAAATTCGAGCCCCAGCACTTGCCATCGCCGGCGCTGGTCACCGCGCAGCTATGGCTGGAGCCTGTCCCGATAGCGACGACGCCGTTCGAAAGAGTCGACACATCGACAGCGGTGCGGCGGATCGTCTGCGCGCTGCCGTCGCCGAGCTGGCCATCATAATTGAACCCCCAGCACTTGACGGCTGGTCGAAGTCGAGGCGCAGATATGATATAAGCCGGTGGCCAACGTTCCCAGCCCCATTCCGACGGACGACAGCGTCGCCGAGCCGAGGGGAGCGGAGCCGTCGGCAAAGCTCACCGAGCCTGTCGGCGCGCCGCGGCCGAGGCCGTCGACTTCCGCAATGAGCTTCACCGTCTCGCCCACCTTCGACGGATCGGGCGCGGCGAGCAGCCGCGTGCGCGACGGGTCCCGCGCCGAGGCCGGCGCCGCGAGGGCGAGAGACAGGGCCGCGACGGCGAAAAATCTGAAAGCGCTCATGAGCAAAGCCTCCAAAAGGCGAGCGCAGACTAAACAGTCTGCGCGCGAACACAAGATTTGCCCTTTCCAATCGCGTGCGACCGTTCGGCTCATCCTGCCCGCTCGAGCGGCCCGTCGTTCGAGCGGCTTGGGATTTCCGCCCGGAAGCGGCTAAAGGAGACCGGCGCGGATTCGCCTCGGACCCCAAATGTTCGCACAAGACAAGCTCGACCTCATCCTACGCCGTCACGACGAGATCGGCGCCCGGCTCGCCGCCGGGCCCGATGCGACGAGCTTCGTCGCGCTCTCGCGCGAGCTCGCCGCGCTCGACGACGTCGTCGCCAAGATCAAGACCTATCGCGCGACCGGCGCGGAAATCGCCGGCCTCGGCGAGATGCTGGCCGATCCCGCGCTCGATCCCGATATGCGCGAATTCGTCGAGGGGGAGCTGAACGCCGCCGAGAGCGCGCTCGAGAGCGCCGCGCATGACTTGAAGCTCGCTCTGCTGCCCAAGGACGCCGCCGACGAAAAGGGCGTCATTCTCGAGGTGCGCGCCGGCACCGGCGGCGACGAGGCGGCGCTGTTTGCCGGCGATCTCTTCCGCGCCTATCAGAAATACGCCGGCGTCAAAGGCTGGGGCGTCGAGATTCTCTCGGCGAGCGAAGGCGCGCTCGGCGGTTATAAGGAGATCGTCGCCGAGATTTCCGGGCGCGGCGTCTATGCGCGGCTGAAATTCGAATCCGGCGTGCATCGCGTGCAGCGCGTGCCGGCGACCGAGACGCAGGGCCGTATCCACACCTCCGCCGCGACAGTCGCGGTGCTGCCGCAGGCGGAGGAGGTGGACGTCGCCATCGACGACAAGGATCTGCAGATCGAGACCATGCGCAGCGGCGGCGCCGGCGGCCAGCATGTGAACAAGACCGAATCGGCGATCCGCATCACGCATGTCCCCTCCGGCATCGTGGTGATGATGCAGGAGGAGCGCTCGCAGCATCGCAACAGGGCGAAGGCGATGGAGGTCTTGCGCTCGCGCCTCTATGACGCCGAGCGCATACGCCTCGACAGCGCGCGCGCCGCCGACCGCAAGGCGCAGGTCGGCTCGGGCGATCGCTCGGAGCGCATCCGCACCTATAATTTTCCGCAAGGCCGCGTCACCGACCACCGCATCAATCTGACGCTCTACAAGCTCGATCGCGTGATGGAGGGCGAGATGGACGAGATCGTCGACGCGCTGACGACGGACCATCAGGCGAAGCTCCTCGCGCAGAGCGAGGAATGAAGAGGCGCCTTCGAAGGCTCGCGTCCGTCGATGCGGGATGTGCGTGAACGCACAGCGCGCAAGTCGCGCGCTTCATAAGTTCGGCCTGCTCGACCAAAGCGACGAGCGACGCCGACACGAAGGAGCGCGACCCATGAACAAGACCATTCTGACCGCCGGCCTGCTGGCCATCGCCCTCGCGGGCTCCACGCTCTCCGCCGACGCCCGCCCGTGGCGCCATCATCATCATCACGGCCCCGGCGCGGGCGTCGTGGCCGCCGGCGCGCTGGGCGCCCTCGCTCTCGGCGCGGCCATCGAGGACTCAGATTGCTACATCGCCCATCGCCCGGTCACCGACCATTGGGGCAATGTGCTCTATCTGCGCGACGTGACGGTCTGCGACTGAGCGCGCGCATGATGCTGTCGTCGAAGGGCCGGCGCCCCCGCCGGCCCTTTCGCGCATCGAAGGCAGAGCCTCAGGCAATCGGGTGAAGGATAAAATCCCCACCCCTCGTCCTGAGCCGCTGCAGGCGGCGTCTCGAAGGACTGCCGCGCGGGGCGCAATCAGGGACATCTTCCGCCGCAAAGGCGCCTACGCCCACTTCAAGAACCTGCTGGCGCGCCGAGGCGCGCTCGACGCATGGCATGAATTCGAGGCCAAAGCGCAGAAGCAGGCGCAGAAGCAATGGTGCGACGACAATGCGATCGAGCTGATCGAGGACTAATCGGCAGAGCGGCGCTCTCTGAAGATCAGTGCCGGAAGTGCCGGACGCCGGTCAGCACCATGGCGAGCCCGGCCTCGTCCGCGGCGGCGATCACATCCTTGTCGTTGACCGAGCCGCCCGGCTGGATGACCGCCGTCGCCCCGGCCGAGGCCGCCGCCAGCAGACCGTCCGGGAACGGAAAGAAGGCGTCGGACGCCACCACC
The DNA here is from genome assembly GCF_019802345.1 of Methylosinus sp. Sm6. Classification (GTDB taxonomy): domain Bacteria; phylum Pseudomonadota; class Alphaproteobacteria; order Rhizobiales; family Beijerinckiaceae; genus Methylosinus. The sequence continues at coordinate 66,627 of NZ_JAINDZ010000009.1, forward strand.
GAGCCAATGGCAAAACTCTCCGTCACGCCCGCTTCCCGCGCGGCGTCCTCCGCCTTCACGGCGGCGACGCGAGAGGAATCGACGCGCGACATCTGCCCGGCGCCGACGCCGACCGTCGCCAGATCGCGCGCATAGACGATGGCGTTGGACTTCACATGCTTGGCGACGCGGAAGGCGAATTTCAGATCGGCCAGCTCGCGCTCGCTCGGCGCGCGCTTCGTCGCGACGGTCAGCGCCAGATCGTCGACGACGGCGTTGTCGCGCGACTGCGCCAGAAAGCCGCCGGCGACGCTGCGGAACGTCACGCCGCGCGAGCGCGGATCGGGAAGGCCGCCGGCGAGCAGCAGGCGCAAATTCTTCTTCGCCGCGACGATGGCGATCGCCTCCTCGTCGGCGTCCGGCGCGATGATGACCTCGGTGAAGATCTTGACGATCTCGCGCGCGGCTTCGACGTCGAGCCGACGGTTGAAAGCGACGATGCCGCCGAAGGCGGACACCGGATCGCAGCGCAGCGCCTTCGCATAAGCCTCGGCGAGCGTCGCGCCCTCGGCGACGCCGCAAGGATTGGAATGCTTGATGATGGCGACCGCCGCCGTGCGCGCCGGATCGAATTCGGCGACCAGCTCATAGGCTGCGTCGGTGTCGTTGACATTATTATAGGAGAGCTGCTTGCCCTGCGCCTGCCGCGCCGTCGCCACGCCGAAGCGCGCGTCTCCGGAGAGATAGAAGCCCGCCGACTGATGCGGATTCTCGCCATAGCGCATCGGCTCGGCGAGCTTGCCGCCGAAGGCGCGCCAGGGCGGCGTCGCCTCGCCCAGAGAGGCCGCGAGCCAATTGGAGATCGCCGCATCATAAGCGGCGGTGCGGGCGAAAGCCTTTTGCGCGAGGCGCCGGCGCGTCGCCAGAGTCGCGGCGCCATTGTTGGCCTCGAGCTCGGCGAGCAGCGGAGCGTAATCCTCGGGGTCGACGATCACCGCGACGTCGTCATGGTTCTTGGCGGCGGCGCGGATCATCGCCGGCCCGCCGATGTCGATATTCTCGACGCAATGCTCGAAAGAGCCGCCCGCGCGCAGCGTCTCCTCGAAGGGATAGAGATTGACGACGAGCAGATCGATCGGGCGAATGTCATGCGCCAGCATCGCCGCCTCGTGCTCGGGATTCTCGCGGATCGCCAGGAGTCCGCCATGCACCTTGGGATGCAGCGTCTTCAAGCGTCCGTCCATCATCTCCGGAAAGCCGGTGACGTCGGCGATGTCGCTGACGGAAAGGCCCGCATCGGCGAGCGCCTTGCGCGTGCCGCCGGTGGAGACGAGCGCGACGCCGCGCGCGGCGAGCGCTCTCGCGAGATCGACGAGGCCGGTTTTGTCGGAGACGGACAGAAGAGCTCTGGCGATGGGGCGCAGATCGACCGGCATTCGGGTCCTTTCGAGGCGAGCGTTCGAGCGATCAGAATCCATTCGCGACGCTGCGGCTTTTCTGAAAAAAGCTCCAGCGTCGCGGATGAGAGGTCGGCCCGGCGATTATCATATATCCCGAGGAGCGGAAACCAACTCCTCGCCGCGCTCGTCGACGCGGGTGAAGGACCAGCGCAGGCGCGAATCCTCGCGTCCGCTCCCCTCGACGACGAGCTGCGCGCATTTGCGCGCGCCGCCGGCTCCGGCGAAGAACACGCTGTCCTCGATCGCGACGCGCGCGTCGGCCTCGAAGGCGACATGGACGGAACCGCAGGAGATGAGCGCGCCCCGCCCCTCCGCGAGCGGCGCGACCCGCGCCTTGGGATGCAGATGAAAGCGCAGCACGAAGGCGCGCGCCGCCGCGCCGGCGCGCGCCGCGACGATCCTGTCCTCGCCGAACAGCTGCGCGCCGTCATGAGTGAGCGAGACCACGCGCTCATGCGTCAGGCCGAACTCGGCCGCATAGCCATCATGCGCGAGCTCCAGCACGCGGCTGGAGCCGGTCGCTCGCCGCGCCGCCCGCACCTCGCGCGGCCCGGCGACGATGCGCTCCTCGCCGCCGCGCTCGCGAATGCGACAGCAGGAGCGATCCTCGACGATCAGCGTCGAATGAGCGGCGGTGACGCGGGCGGCGCGGCGTGAAGCGTCGGCGCTCGCCGGCGGCGCGCCGCAGTTCACGACGATGCGCTCGGCGCCGACCGAATACTCGAAAGAAAGGCAGCCGGCATGCGCCGCGCCGGAGAACGCCGGCGGCGGCGGCGGCCCGGCGTCGACGATGACGACCGCCTCGCCCGCCTCCAGGCGCCGATAGCCCGATTGCGGCGCGTCGAGCGGCGGCGGCCGGGAGGAAGCGTCATGGGCGAGAATGGTCGCGAGCCGATCCGGCGGCGCGCAGCCCATGCCGTTGAACAGCGCCAGCGAGCCGTCGCCGTGCTGCATCATCCGCAGAAAGGCGATCATCCTGGAGATGGAGGCCGGCAACCTCTCCGGCGGCCGCCGCCCGCGCGCGGAATAGGCTTGGCGCAGCGGCAGCAGATCGAGCAGCAGCTCGAGCGGCGCTTCGGGGTTGCGGCAGACATGGCCGCCATCCTCGAGAATCTGCCGCGCCAATTCGGCGTCGAGCAGATCGGTCGCTCGGGCCTCGAGCTTGCGGCTGGCGTCGGCGCAGACGCCGAAGGCGGCGAGCGCCGTAGCGCAGAGCAGCCGATCGGAGCTCGGCCGCGGCGCGGCGAGCGCGCGCAAGAGGCGGCGGGCGTCGCCGCCGAGCGCCTCCATGAAGCGGTCGTAAAAATCCTGATCGGCTTCCTCGAGCAGGATCGGCGATTGCGCCAGCCAGGACAGAGTGCGCCGCGCGACGACGGCGGGCTCGAAAGCGGGATCGTCCGGCGCGGGACGACGAATGGCGAGGAAATCCTCGGCGAGGGCGCGGGCGTTGGCGCGCGCCAGCGCCTTGTCGGCGGCGCGCAGATGGCGCAGCCAGGCGAAGCCCGCCAGCGAGCGCCGCCAGGCGGCGGAGGGCGGATCGATCGCGAAAGGCGAGCGCCCCTGCGTCTCGACGATCTTGCCGGCGAAGGAGAAATAGCCGGCGTAGATTTCGTCGGCGACGGTGGGGTCGGCGGTGCGTATGTCCTGCGGCGCGATGTGGAGCCGTCCCGGCGCGCTCAGTCCCAGGGCCTGAACGGCGTAATAAGGCGCCCGGACGACGCGCGCGACGGAAACGGCGCCCTTGCGCGCGAAAAGGCCCGCGAGCCTCAGTCCGGAGCGGATGGCCGTGTCGCTCAGAGCGCCCTCCTCACGCGCCGATCAGCGTCCGGGCGCGCATTCTTCGCAATCGTCGCTCGCACCAAATCGACACGAGCTCGACGCACGCAAATACCATCGGCTCCGCGCGGCGTCAGCCGCGCCGCGCGAAGCGCGCGGCGAAAAAACCGTCGAGGCCGCAAAAGCGCGACTCCGGGTGCGGCCAATGCGAGGGCAGCGTGCGCAGATCGCCCTCCGCGGTGACGAATTCCTGCGGAATCCCTTCTCCCGCGGCGTCGATGGGAATGCGGCGCATGTCCGGCTGGCGGCGCAGGAAGCCGGCGACCTGCGCCTCGCCCTCCTCCGGCTCCAGCGAGCAGGTGCAATAGACCATGCGCCCGCCGGGCCGCAGCAGGGCGGCGGCGCGGTCGAGCATTTTCGATTGCAGCGAGACGAGCGCGTCGAGATCGCCGGGCTTCTTGATCCAGCCGACGTCGGGATGACGGCGGATCGTGCCCGTCGCCGAGCACGGCGCGTCGACCAGGATCGCGTCGAAAGGCCGCGCCTGAAAGCTCGTCGCATCGCCGACGGCGATGTCGGCGTGCAGGCGCGCGCGCTGGAGATTGGCGGCGAGCAGCTTCAGCCGCTCGGCCGAGCGGTCGAGCGCCGTGACCTGCGCCCGCGCCAGCGCGAGCTGCGCCGTCTTGCCGCCGGGCGCGGCGCACATGTCGAGGATTCGCTCGTCCGGCTCGGCGCGCAGCAGCCGCGCCGGCAGAGCGGCCGCCGCATCCTGCACCCACCATTCGCCCTCGTCATAGCCGGGAAGGCCGGCGATGGGCGCCGATGTGCGCAGCCGCACCGAGCCGGTCGGCAGCACGAGCCCGTCGAGCCGCTCCGCCCAGAGCGCGGGCTCTGATTTGACGGTGACGTCGAGCGGAGACTCCAGCATATGGGCGCGAGCGAAGGCGCGCGCCTTTTCTTCGCCATAGGCCTTCGTCCAGCGATGGGCGAGCCAGGAGGGCGTGTCGCAGTCCAGCGGGTCCGTATCGAGGAACTCATCCCGGCGCCGCACGAGATTGCGCAGCACGCCGTTCACCAGCCCGGCGAAAGGCGCGGTCTTCGGCTCGAGCCGAGCCGCGCGCACGGCGAGATCGACGGCGGCGTGGTCGGGCGCGTCGAGAAAGAAGATCTGCGCCGCGGCCGCGATCAGCAGCCATTCGAGCCGCGCGCCCTGCTTGGGCAGGCCCTTCTCCATCAGCGCGGCGAGCGCATGCCGGATCGTGCCGAGCCGGCGAATTGCTGCGCAAGCGATCGAGCGCGCCAGCGCCGCGTCGCGCGCGTCGAGACCCGCGACCCGCTGCGGAACGGCCTGAGGCGAGAAGCGTTCGTCCAACCGCCGGCCGCCCTGCACCACATCGGCGATCACATGGGCGGCCGCGATCCGCGCGGCGAGGCCCGGGACCTGCGCCGCCTCGGCTTCCCGCGCCGCCTCGGCCGGCACGAAAGCCGCGCGCGGCTTGATCTTGGCCTTGGTGGAGCTGGGCTTATCGTCCGTCATGACCAAATCACACCTTCGACGCGGATCGAATCGTCGTTTATATCACACGCGGAGCTGGCGCCGGGCGGGCGCCGCAGCAGGAGCGAAGCAAAGCATGGACAATGAGCAGACGGGCCGACCCGAGACCTCGGGGGAACCGACGCGGCGCCTGACGCCCGAGGCGCGCCGCGCGCTCGCCGAGGCTGAAGAGCGACGCGGCCGGCGTTCCGAGGAAGCCGCCCCCGCCCGCGAGCTCGGCGGGCGCGGCGGACTCGACCCCGCCCGCTACGGCGACTGGGAAACCAGAGGCCTCGCCAGCGATTTTTGAAGATCGCGCCGTTTCGCGGCCATTGCTTCGTCCACGCCGGCGGCGCCGGCCAGATGCGTTCGAGGAGTCTAGATGCTGGAAAGTCTCGTGAGCTGGTGCCTTCGCAGGCCCTGGATTGTGGTCATCGTCACGCTCGCGCTCACCGGGGGCGGCGCCTATCTGACCGCGACGCGCTTCGCCATCGACACCGACACCGCTCATCTGTTCTCGCCACAGGTGCCCTGGCGCGCCAATGAGACGCGCCTCTACAAATCTTTCCCCGAGCTCGAGGACCTCATCGTCGCCGTCATCGACGCGCCGACGCCCGAGCGGGCGGACGAAGCAGCGAACGCGCTGCGCGACAGCCTCGCCGGAAAGCCGCTGATCTCCAAGGTCTGGCGCCCCGACGACAACGCCTTCTTCCGCAAGAACGGCTTCCTGTTCCTCAACCCCGAGGAGATCCGCCGCAGCATCGCCTCGCTCATCGCCCAGCGCGAGATTCTGCAGCCGATCGCCGAAGACCCGTCGCTGCGCGGCCTGACGCGCGCGCTGCTCTCCGGCCTCGAGCAGATCGGAGCCAGCGAGCGCGGCCTCGAGGCCTACGCCAAGGGCCTCGACCAATTCTCCGACGCCTTCGATCGCGTGCTCGCCGGCGAGCCGGCGCAGGTCTCCTGGGAGAAGCTGCTCGCGGGCGGCTCCGAGCCCGCTCAACCCTCCGTCGGGCCGAGCAAGGAGCCGCGGCGCATCCTGCTGATCAAGCCGATCATCGATTTCTCGGCGCTGGAGCCCGGCCGCGACGCGGTGCGGCTCGTGCGCGAGACGGCGAGCCGCCTCGGCCTCGTGAAGGACGCGGGGATTGCCGTCCGCCTCACCGGACAAGTGCCGCTGGCCGACGAGGAGTTCGCGACGGTCGCCGAAAACACGGGGCTGAACGTCTCGGCCACTCTCGCCGTGGTGACGCTCATCCTGTGGGCGGCGCTGCGCTCGAAGCGGCTGATCCTCGCGGTGCTGGCGACGATCATCGCCGGCCTCGCCATGACCTCCGGCCTCGGCATCTTCCTGATCGGGCGCTTCAATCTGATCTCGGTCGCCTTCGCCGTGCTGTTCATCGGCCTCGGCGTCGACTTCGGCATCCAATTCGCCACGCGCTACCGCCAGGAGCGGCACGACCATGACGATCTGCGCGGCGCGCTGCTCGGCGCGACGCGCGGCATCGGCTGGTCGCTGACGCTCGCCGCCGTGGCGCTGCTCGCCGGCTTCTTCTGCTTCCTGCCGACCGAGTTCCGCGGCGTCGCCGAGCTCGGCCTCATCGCCGGCCTCGGCATGATCATCGCCTATGTCGCGACGCTCACCTTCCTGCCGGCGTTGATCCTGCTGCTCAATCCCAAGGGCGAGGCGGAGCCGGTCGGGGTCGCCTCGCTCGCCTCGGTCGATCATTGGATCGCGAAGCATCGCCGCCTCGTGCTGCTCGCGACCGCCTTCGTGGTGCTCGGAGGAGCGCCGTTCCTGCTGCATCTGTCCTTCGACTCCAATCCGATGAATCTGCGCGACCAAACGGTCGAATCGGTGGCGACCTTCCTCGAGCTGTCGAAAAATCCGCAGACCGCGCCCAACAAGATCGAAGCGCTGGCGCCGTCGCTGCCCGCGGCGCGCGAGCTCGCCGAGAAAGTCGCCGCCCTCCCCGAGGTCGACCACGTCACCACCATCGACGCGCTGATTCCCGCCGATCAGGACCAGAAGCTGCCCATGATCGAGAACGCGCGGTTCCAGCTGCGCAAGGTGCTGGAGCCGGCGCGCAAGCCCGCGCCCTCGGAGGAGGAGACCAAGAAGGCGCTGACCCGCGCGGCCAAGATCATCCGCAAGGCGGGCGCCGCGCGCGGCGCGCCGGCGGCGCTCGTCCGCTTCGCCGATTCGCTCGACTCTCTCGTCAAGGCGAGCCCCGAGACGCGCGAGACGGCGCGGGTCGCGGCGCTCTCCGATTTCGAGCGGCTGATGGGCGATCTGCGCCGGGCGCTCGACGTCTCGCGCGTCACGCCGGAGACTCTGCCGGCCGATCTGCGCAACGAGTGGATCTCGCAGACCGGCGAGGTGCGCGTGGAGATCACCGCCAAAGGCGACAGCAACGACCGGGGCGTGATGACGGCCTTCGCCGAATCGGTGCAGACGCTCGCCCCCGACGCCAGCGGCCCGCCGGTGATCGTCGCGGAGGCCGGCAAAACCGTCGTGCGCGCCTTCATTCAGGCCGGCGCGCTCGCCTTCGCCGCGATCTTCGTGATTCTCGCCGTCGCGCTGCGGCGGCCCTTGGACGTGGCGCTGACGCTCGGCCCGCTCCTGCTCGCCGGCGTGATGAGCCTCGAGGCCGCCGATCTCCTCGGAATGTCGCTCAATTTCGCCAATATCATCGCTCTGCCGCTGATGTTCGGCGTCGGCGTCGCCTTTCACATTTATTATGTGATCGCCTGGCGCAGGGGCGTCGCCGACATGCTGGCCTCGAGCCTCACCCGCGCGATCTTCTTCAGCGCCCTCACCACCGGAACCGCCTTCGGCAGCCTGTTTCTGTCGAGCCATCCGGGAACGGCGAGCATGGGCGAGCTGTTGGCGATCTCGCTGTTCTTCACTCTGATCGCCGCCTTCGTGATCGTCCCCGCCTTTCTCGGCCCGCCGCGACAGGAAGCGGCGCCAGCGGGCGAAGCCGACACCGCCGCGCAGGACGCAAATCCTGTCCATCGCTCTTCGGACGTGCTAGGCTCACGGTCATGAAGACGGCGACGATTTTTATTCTGAGCGGCCTTGCGGCCGCGTCGCCGGCGTTCGCCGGCCCGACCGACCCGATCTATGGCGTATGGGTGCGGGACGGCCACAATCAGAAGCTCGAATTCTTCGATTGCGAGGGCCATCTCTGCGCGCGCGGCGTATTCCCGCCGCCGCCGCCCGGCGCGCAGCCGGCGCTGATCCTGCGCTACGCCGCCAGGACCGAGCCCAATCGCTGGAAGGGCGATCTGTTCAATCCCGAGAACGGCAAGACCTATTCCGGCACGATCACCCTGGACAGCCCGACGCGGCTCACACTCACCGGCTGCCTCATCGCCTTTTTGTGCCAGAGCGAGGGCTGGACGAAAATTCCCGTGGAAACGCCTTCGCAGAAGACCCCGACTCCACGCCGACGAGTTAACAATCCGTAACTTGACCATTGGGCCGGTCGCCCACAATTTGCGCCCGGTCTCGGAGGTCGACGACGTCCAGAGCCGCAACAGGCTCGGGTCCGCCGTCATGTGAGCGCATTCACGCGCGAGCGTCGTCACCCGACTTCGATTCTCCCGCGCCGCGGGAACCGCGTCCGCCCGGGCGCGGGGAGGCCAATTTGAACGGAAGCTGTTTCTTGTCGGCAACGAGACCATTCTTCCGGCCGCGCGGATTGTCCCGCGGCGCCTGCGTCCTCGCGGCGTGCGCGGCGCTCTCCGGCTGTGTGCTGGACTGGGAAAAGCCGGAGGCCAGCGTCGAGACGCCGCCGACCTTCCGCGCCGCGAAGACCCCGCGTTCGGCCCCGCCGATCGCCGCGGCGCGCGAATGGTCGCGCGGTTTCGCCTCGACGGAGCTGACGTCGCTCGTTCAAAAAGCGCTCGACCAGAATCTCGACATCGCCGCGGCCGTCGCGCGCATCGAGCAGGCGGATGCGCAGGCGCGCATCGACAGCTCGTCGCTGTGGCCGCTGCTGACCGCGACCGGCATCGCCAGGCGCACGCAGACCCCCTCTTCGATCACCAGCGCCACCAGCACCTCGGCCTCGACCGACGCCACGACGACGACGAGCGGCGCCGGCGCCTCCAGCCTGCTGCGCTCGCGCCGCGCCAATTTCTTTCAGGCTCAGCTCAATGCGAGCTATGAGATCGACTTCTGGGGCAAGAACCAGGACGCCTCCAACGCCGCCCGCCTGCTCTCGCATGCGAACCGCTTCGACCGCGACGTCGTCGAGATTTCCACCGTCGCCTCGCTGGTCAACGGCTATTTCCAGGTGCTGACCGCCCAGGACCGCATCCGCATCGCCAAGGACAACATCAAGATCGCCGCGACGGTCCTCGCGGCGATCAAGGCGCGGCTGGACGTGGGCACAGCGACCGCGCTCGATTATTCGCAGCAGGAATCGGTGCTCGCGACGCAGCGCGCGACAGTTCCGCCGCTGGAGCAGACGCTGCGGCAGACGAAGAACACGCTCGCCGTGCTGATGGGCCTTCCGCCCGAGGTCTCGATCGTCAAGGGCGGCTCGCTGACGCGGCTGCGCTTCCCGAAGATCGAACCGGGCCTGCCCTCCGAGCTGCTGCTGCGCCGGCCGGACATCGCCGAGGCCGAAGCCAAGCTCGAGGCGGCGGAGTTTTCCGTGCTGCAGGCGCGCGCGGCCTTCTTCCCGTCGATCCAGATGACCGGCTATTACGGCGTGCAGAGCGTCGCGCTGCGCTCGCTGTTCCGGCCCGAGGCGATTGCCTGGCAGATCGCCGGCAATCTCACCCAGCCGGTGTTCGACGGCTATAATCTGCAGGGCCAGCTGCTGCTGCAGAAGGGCCGCTACGCCGAGCTCGCCCAGACCTATCAGAAGCAGATCCTGACCGCTTTCTCCGATGTGGAGAACGCCCTCATCGCCATAGAGGAGACCCGCCGGCAGCTGAAGCTGCAGGGCGAGGCCGTGGCGGCGGCGCGGCGCGCCTATGAGGTCGCGGAAGCGCGGCTGCGCGAAGGCACGATCGACATCGTGACGCTGTCGACCACGGAAACGACATTGTTCCAGAGCCAAGACGTGCTGGCGCAAGTGCGGCTCGCCCATTTCCAGGCGGCGACGAGTCTCTATCAGGCGCTCGGCGGCGGCTGGTCCGGCGTGACCCGCGCGCTCGAGATCGCGGCGGAAGACGCCGCCTATGAATCGGACAAGGGACCCTGGCCGTGAGCTGGCCGAAAAATCGACTGCGCCTCGTCGTCGCGCTGCTCGCTCTCGTCGGGCTCGCAGGCGCCTATCGCGCGCTGCGGCCGGCGCAGACCGACGAGACGGCGACGGAGGGCGCGCCCGGCGGAAGGCGCGGGCGTCGCGGCTTCGACGGGCCGACCGTGGTGACCGTGGCGCAGCCGCGGATCGCAGATGTTCCGGTGACGATCGACGCGGTCGGCACGGCGCAGGCGCTCAACACGGTCACCATCCGCACGCAGGTGGACGGGCGGCTGATCGAGCTCGCCTTTCAGGAAGGCCAGGACGTCAAAAAGGGCGACATCGTCGCCCGCATCGATCCGACCCTCTATCAGGCGGCCTATGACCAGGCGGTCGCCAAGAAGGCGCAGGACGAGGCCAATCTCGCCAATGCGCGCGTCGACGTCGCCCGCTATCAGAAGCTCGCCGCCAGCAATTTCGGCTCGCAGCAGCAATATGCGACGCAAAAGGCGCTGGTCGCGCAGCTCGAGGCGCAGATCCGAGCCGATGACGGCGCGATCGACAACGCCAAGGCGACGCTCGACTACGCCACCATCCGCTCGCCGATCGACGGGCGCACCGGCATCCGCCTCGTCGACGTCGGCAACATCCTGCATCCGTCCGATCAATCCGGCATCGTCGTCATCACCCAGCTGAAGCCGATCTATGTCGTCTTCACGCTTCCGCAGCAGCATCTGCCGGCCGCGCAGAAGGCGCAGGCGCGGGCGCAGGCTCCCGCCGTCGCGCTCGGCGCGGACAACGCCACCGCGCTCGCAACCGGCGTCGTGAAGGTGATCGACAATCAGATCGACCCGATGACCGGCACGGTGAAGGTCAAGGCGATCTTCGCCAATGAGCGCCTCGCGCTGTGGCCCGGCCAGTTCGTCAATGTGCGGCTCACCGTCGACACGATCCGCAATGCGCAGGTCGTGCCGAGCGCCGCCGTGCAGCGCGGCCCGAGCGGCCCCTTCGTCTATGTGCTGAACGACGCTTCGACCGTCTCGATGCGGCCGGTCGTCATCGCCCGGCAGGACGAGGCTCAGGCGGTGGTCGCCTCCGGCCTCGCGCCGAGCGAAAAAGTGGTGACGAGCGGCTTCGGCCGTCTCGCCGACGGTTCGCGCGTGCGCGTCCTCGACGCGACGGCGGCTGCGCCGGCAGGCGAAGCCGGCGCGAGCGCGGACAGCGCGCCGCCGCGCCGAGGCCGCGGGGAACGCGCCGCCGGCGGCGCGCGGCCATGAGCGGCGCGCGGCCATGAGCGTTTCGACGCCCTTCATCGAGCGGCCGGTAGCGACGTCGCTGCTGAGCCTCGCCGTTCTCCTGTTCGGCGTGCTCGGCTATTACCGGCTCTCGATCTCGCCGCTGCCGCAGGTCGACTTCCCCACCATTCAAATCACCACGAGATTGCCCGGCGCCAATCCCGACACGATGGCGTCTCTGGTGACGGCGTCGCTCGAGCGGCAGTTCGGCCAGATCCCGTCGCTGCAGACGATGTCGTCGCTGAGCTCCTACGGCCTGTCGCAGATCACGCTGCAGTTCGAGCTCGACCGCGACATCGACGCCGCGGCGCAGGACGTGCAATCGGCGATCAATTCGGCCGCTTCGACGCTGCCGCGCGGCCTGCCCTATCCGCCCGTCTATGCGAAGGTCAATCCGGCGGACACGCCCATCGTCACCTTGACGCTGCGCGCGAACAACGCGAGCCTGCGGCAGCTCAGCGATCTCGCCGACACGCTGATCGCGCCCAAGCTCTCGGAGACGCGCGGCGTCGGCCATGTCGCGGTCGAGGGCGGCGTGCGTCCCGCCGTGCGCATAGAGGCCGATCTCGCCCGGCTCGCGGCCAATCGCATGAGCATGGAAGAGCTGCGCGCGGCGATCGCCGGGGCCAATGTGGCGGGCGCCAAGGGCGCGCTCGACGGACCCTACCAATCCTACACGCTCGACGCCAACGACCAGCTGATGGCGGCGCAGCAATATCGGACCATCGTCATCGCCTATCGCAATGGCGCGCCGATCATGCTGAGCGATGTGGCCGACGTCGTCGACGGGCTGGAGGACGCCCGCGTCGGCGGCTGGTATCGCGGCGAGCCGGCGATCATTCTCGACGTGCAGCGCCAGCCGGGCGCCAATATCATCGATACGGTCGAGCGGCTGCGCGAGGAGCTGCCGAACATCAGGCGCACTCTGCCGGAGGGCGCGACGCTCGATGTGGTCAGCGACCGCACGCAGACGATCCGCGCCTCGATCGAGGAGGTGGAGTTGACGCTCGTCATCGCCACGGCTCTCGTCGTTCTCGTCGTGCTCTTGTTCCTGCGCAGCTGGCGCGCGACGCTGATCGCCGGCGTCAGCCTGCCTCTCTCGATCATCGCCACCTTCGCGGTGATGGCGCTCGCCGGCTTCTCTCTCGACAATCTGTCGCTGATGGCCCTCACCATCGGCGCCGGCTTCGTCGTCGACGACGCCATCGTGATGATCGAGAACATCGTCCGCAACATGGAGCTCGGCAAATCGCCGCATCGGGCGGCGCTCGACGGCGCGCGGGAGATCGCCTTCACGGTCGTCTCGCTCACCGTATCGCTCGTCGCCGTGTTCATTCCGCTGCTGTTCATGACCGGACTCGTCGGCCGCATGTTCCGCGAGTTCGCGCTGACTCTGACCGCGCAGGTGGTCGTCTCGGCGATCATTTCGCTGACGCTGACGCCGATGCTGTGCGCGAAGCTTCTGAAGGCCGGGTCGGGCCACGGCCATGGCTCCGGCGCCTCGAGCGGCATCGGCGCAAAGCTCGACGCCTTTTATGCGCGAACGCTCGAGCTCGCCCTGCAGCGCCAAAAGCTCATGCTCGCGCTGACCTTCGGCACGCTGGCGCTCACTCTCGCGCTCTACGCCGTCATTCCCAAGGGCTTTCTCCCGCGCCAGGACACGAGCCTGCTCAATGTCGTGCTCGAGGGATCTCCCGAGTCCTCCTTTGCGGCGATGACGAAGCTGCAGGCGGAAGTCGCGAAACTCTTCGACGCCGACGCGGAAGCGACCGGAACCATTTCCGTGCTCGGCGTCGGTCCGCTCAATGCAACGACCAATGTCGGCCACCTCGTCGTCACACTGCGCGGACGCGACATTCGCAGCCTCGGCGCCGACGCCGTCGCCGAGCGGCTGAAGGCGGCGGCCGAGCAGGTTCCGGGCGCGACGGTCTATATCGAGCCGGTCCAGGACATTCAGATCACGACGCGGGCGAGCCGCTCGCAATATCAATACACGCTGACCGCGCCCGATTCCGCCGAGCTGCAGCGCTGGTCCGAAACGCTCCTCGAGGCGATGCGCGCGGACGGCGTGTTCCGCAATGTCGCCACGGAGTCGCAGAACGGCGGCCTGCGCGCCTTCCTGCGCATCGACCGCGAGAAGATGGGCCGGCTCGGCATCACCGCGCAAATGGTCGACGACACGCTGAACGACGCCTTCGGCCAGCGCCAGATTTCGACCATCTACGCGCAGTCGAACCAATATCGCGTCATCCTCGAGGCGGCGCCGCAATATCGGCGCGACGCCACGGCGCTCGACAAGCTCTATGTCGCGCCGGCCGGCGGCGGCCCGCAGACGCCGCTCTCCACCTTCGTCACGCTGGAGCAGAAGACGGCGCCGCTCGCCATCGCGCATCAGGAGCAGTTTCCCGCCGCGACCATCAGCTTCGACCTCGCCCCCAACGCCGCGCTCGGCGACGCGGTGGAGGCGATCGCCCGGGCGGAGGAGCGGATCGGCCTTCCCTCCTCCATCATCGGCCTGTTCAGCGCCGACGCGGAGGAGTTCCGCAAATCGCTGGCGAGCGAGCCCTGGCTCATCCTCGCCGCGGCGATCGCCATCTATGTGGTGCTGGGCGTTCTCTACGAGAGCTACGCTCATCCCTTCACCGTGCTGACGACATTGCCTTCGGCCGGCGTCGGCGCGCTGCTGGCGCTGATGGCGACCGGCCTCGACATGTCGCTCGTCGCGCTGATCGGCGTGGTGCTGCTGATGGGCATCGTCAAGAAGAACGCCATCATGATGATCGACTTCGCGCTCGAGGCCGAGCGCTTCGAGCAGCTCTCCGCGCGCGATGCGATCGTGCGCGCCTGCCGGCTGCGCTACCGGCCGATCATGATGACGACTCTCGCCGCTCTGTTCGGCGCTCTGCCGCTGGCGCTCGCCCATGGGCCCGGCAGCGAGCTGCGCATCCCGCTCGGCGTCTCGATCATCGGCGGGCTGCTGCTGTCGCAGCTGCTGACGCTCTATACGACGCCGGTCATCTATCTCGCCGTGGAGCGGCTGCGGGTCCGGCTGCGCGGCGCGCCCGCGGCGTCGCCGGCCGCGCGCATCGAAGGGGCCGGCGTGCGGAGGGAGGCGGCGGAGTGAACATATCCGCTCCCTTCATCCACCGCCCGGTGGGAACGAGCCTGCTCGCGACAGCGGTGTTCCTGCTCGGAGCAGTGGCCTATTTCTTCCTTCCGGTGGCGAGCGTTCCCGCGGTCGATTTTCCGGCGATCGCGGTTTCGGCGGGACGCCCCGGCGCCGATCCGGCGACCATGGCCGCGACCGTCGCCGCGCCGCTGGAGCGACGCCTCGCCCGCATCGCCAGCGTCGATCAGCTCACATCGGCGAGCTCGCTCGGCTCCACCTCGATCATCGTGCAGTTCGACATAGACCGCAATATCGACGCGGCGGCGCGCGACGTGCAGGCGGCGATCAACGCCGCGGGCGCGGACATGCCCGGCGATCTGCCCGTGCTGCCCTTCTTCCGCAAGTTCAATCAGTCATCGACGCCGGTCATGATCCTCGCTCTGACATCGAAGACACTGCCGACCAGCGTCATCTATGACGCGACCGACACGGTCGTCGCGCAGCGCATCTCGCAGATCCCGGGCATCGGCGAGGTGCGGGTGGCGGGCGCGGAGCAGCCGGCGATCCGCGTGCAGGTCGATCCGGCGCGGCTCGCGACAATGGGCATCGCCATGGACGAGGTCGCGAGCGCCATCGGCTCGGCCAATGTGCTGGCGCCCGTCGGCGCGCTCGACGGCGACGCGACAGCAATGACGCTCGGCGTCAATGATCAGCTCGCGACGCCGCAGGACTTCCGCGACATCGTCGTCTCGTCGACGAATGGCGCCGTGGTCAAGCTCGGGGACATCGCCACGGTCGAGCGCGGCGTGCGCAACCGGCTCGCCGCCGGCTGGTACAACGGCCAGCCCGCGGTGCTGCTCGTGATCTCCAAGCAGGCCAACGCCAATGTCATCGCCACGGTCGAGCGGGTGAGAGAGCTGCTGCCCGAGCTGCAGCGCTGGATTCCGAGCGGCATCGACATCGCCATCATGTCCGACCGCACCCAGACCATTCGCGCCAGCGTCGCCGAAATTCAGCGCACGCTGCTGTTGTCGGTCGGCATGGTGATGGCGGTCGTCTTTATCTTTCTTCGTCGCGCCGTGCCCACTTTCGCGGCCGGCGTGACCGTGCCGCTGTCGCTGGTCGGCGCCTGCGCGGCCATGTGGGCGGCGGGCTTCTCCGCCGATAATTTCTCGCTGATGGCGCTCACGATCGCCGTCGGCTTCGTCGTCGACGACGCAATCGTGATGATCGAGGCGATCGAGACCAATGTCGAGCGCGGCATGGGTCGTCTGGAGGCAGCGCTCGCCGGCGCGCGCCAGATCGGCTTCACTGTCGTCTCGATCAGCCTGTCGCTGATCGCCGTGTTCGTGCCGCTGCTGTTCATGGGCGGGATCATGGGCCGGCTCTTGCGCGAGTTCTCGTTCACGCTGGCCTTCGCCATCGTCATCTCGACCTTCGTCTCGCTGACCGTGACGCCGATGATCTGCGCCCGCTTTCCGGTGCGCTCGCGGACTCCGACGCGCCTCGACAGAGCGGTGGAGGGCGCGCTCGCCGCGACGACCCGCTCCTATGCGCGGAGCCTGCGCCCGGTCGTCGATCATCCCTGGATCACGCTCGTCGCCATCGTCCTGACCATCGCCGCGACCGTCCAGCTCTATCGCACCATACCGAAGGGCAATCTGCCGCAGGACGACGTCGGCTTCCTCAACGGCGCGGCGCAGGCGGCGCCGGACGTCTCCTTCTCGGAAATGTCGCGTCTGCAAAAAGCGGTCGTCGCCGCCGCCAAGGAGGATCCGGATGTGATGAACGTCGCCTCTTTCATCGGCCCCGGGCGCCCCGGCTCGCCGTCCAATGAAGGACGCCTGTTCGTCGCCCTGAAGCCGATCGGCGAGCGCCATTCGTCGAGCCTCGAGGTGATGGCGCGCCTGCGCAAATCCTTCGCGCGGATCGCCGGGATCGAGGTGTTTTTGTTTCCCGCGCAGGATGTGAGCGTGGGAGGACGGCCGAGCAAGGCGCAATATCAGTTCACGCTCACGGCCGGCTCCGTGCAGGAGCTCGCGGAATGGACGCCGAAGTTGATCGAGCGCCTGCGGCGCGCTCCCGAGCTCGTCGACGTCTCCAGCGACCAGCAGCAAGGCGGCCTCAGCGCGAAGGTGGTGATCGACCGCACGGCGGCGTCACGCATGGGCGTCGCGATCAGCTCGATCGACGCGGCGCTGAACAGCGCCTTCGGCCAGCGCCAGGACTCGATCATCTACACGCAGCGCAATCAATATCGCGTCATCGTCGAGGCGCCGCTGTCGCGCCAGCGCGATCCCCGCGACCTCGCGGGGATTTACGTGGCCGCCGCCGATGGGACCCAGGTGCGTCTCGACGCGCTCGCCCATGTCGAGCGCGGCCTCATGCCGCTCGTCGTCAATCACCAGGGCGTCTCGCCGGCGTCGACGATTACCTACAATGTCGCTCCCGGCCATATGCTGGAGGCCGCCAACGCCGCCGTGCTGCGGGTGGCGAATGAGCTGCGCATGCCGAGCAGCGTCCAGGCGGATTTCGCCGGCGACGCAAAAGAATTGTCCAAGCTGGCCTCGGGCGTCCCCTTGCTGATCGTCGCCGCCCTGCTCGCCGTCTACATCATTCTCGGCGTGCTCTATGAGAGCCTCGTCCATCCGGCGACGATCATCTCCACCCTGCCCTCGGCCGGCCTCGGCGCGCTGCTGGCGCTCGAGGCGTTCGGGGCGGAGTTCACCGTCATGGCGCTGATCGGCATTCTGCTGCTCATCGGCATCGTCAAGAAGAACGGCATCATGCTGGTCGATTTCGCGCTGCAGGCGGAGCGCGAGAAGGGGCTGTCGCCGCACGACGCGGCGCTGGAGGCGGCGGTCGAGCGATTCCGGCCGATCCTGATGACCACGCTCGCCGCCATGCTCGGAGCTCTGCCGCTCGCCTTCGCGAGCGGCGTCGGCGCGGAGATGCGGCGCCCGCTCGGCATCACCATCGTCGGCGGGCTGCTGCTCAGCCAGGCGCTGACGCTCTACACGACGCCGGTGATCTATCTGCTGATGAGCAAGCTGCAGAGGCGCAGGCGGCCGAGGGAAAGCGCGCACGCGCCCGAAGCCGCGCGAGCCTGAGGCGACTGCCGCAGCTCGGCAGTCGGAAATAGGCAGTCGGCGGCGACTGCCGATCGCCGACCGCCATTGAAACAGCATTGGAGCATTTCATTCGCGGCGCCGCCTAAAGGGACGCGGTCAATGCGCCGAGGAGGGCCGCGTTTCGAAGAAGAGCCTCAGCACGTGGAGATCGCCGCAATCCTCCACTGGGACGTGCCAGAATTTGGAGCCGAACTCGGGAAAAAGCGCCATCGGCAGGTGAATTTCCGTCAGCCGCTTCTGCTTGCCGAAGCCCTCGATCATGGCGCTGCCGAGCAGATCCAGCAGATCCTCGAGCCGTTCGGGCACCTTCGTCACGGTGAGGGTGGTCGTGCTCGACAGCGGCACCGCTTTGTCGAATAAGCGTTCGTAATCCGCAGGCTTCATCGTCCGACCCCGCTTTCAACGGCTCTGCTAAAGCAATATCCATGCCGCCACTGGAACCCCAACCAGCGATCGAGGGCGGTCCTCACGATCGTCCAATCGCTGGAGCGTGGCCGCACAGCAGGCGACTCGTTCGTTACATTTTATTGAAGCGAATGTGACCAAATTCGAGCGGACGCGGCTTATTCGCGCTCCCGCGGGAACGGAGCGGCGGCGCCCCATCGATCCGCGAAGACGAGATCGTCGAGCGGCAAGCGGCGCGCCCACCGCCGGACTTCGAGCTCGGGCCGAACATAGGCGCGCGCGACCCGGCCGACGCAGAGATAAGCGACGATCGCGATTTCCGAAGGGATCGAGAGAATTGCGCGCAGGTCGGGCTCGCGCAGAATGCTGACCCAGCCCACGCCGATGCCTTCCGCCCGCGCCGCCAGCCACAGATTCTGCACGGCGCAGGCGGTGGAAAGAAGATCCGTATCCGGCTGCTGCGTGCGGCCGAGGCCGGTCCGCCCGTGGCGCGCGCGGTCGCAGGTCACGCAAATATTGAGCGGCGCCTTCGAAATTCCCTGCAGCTTCAGGCTGCGATACTGCTCGCGCCGCTCGGGCTCCAGCATCTCCGCCTCCGCGGCGGCGGCGCGCTCGAAGGCCTCGCGCACGCGGGAACGCACCGCCGCGTCGCGGATCACGATGAAATTCCAGGGCTGCATGAAGCCGACCGAAGGCGCGTGATGAGCGGCCTCCAGAAGGCGACGCAAGACGTCGTCGGGGACGTCGTCGGGCATGAATTCGTCGCGGACGTCGCGCCGCGTGACAATGGCGCGATAGACCGCCGCCCGCTCCTCGGCGGAAAACGGCGCCGCCTCGGCGAGCTCTCGCTCCTCGGCCGCCCTGCCCTCCCCGCCATTCGCCGCATCGGGCGTCATATCCGTTCTCCCCCGACGGGCCGCGCTGAGGCGGCAATATGCCGCATTCGACGACGGGCGCAAACCACTCTTCGGGTTCCGAAGCTGGGCGATCCTCGCCGGTCGGCTCGACATGGGGCGCCCCGCCCGGCGAGTCGAGGCCGAGCGTCCCATGCGCGCCGCGCATCAGGGAGAATTCGCTCTCGACTGAAAAGGATGCGCGATCGAGGATCGATCCGCCGCGCCGCAGACGATGGAGCGACTGCTCGGAATCGAAGAATGATGCTGCGGCGCGATCGGCGCCTCTCCGATCCGGGCGCGTCGATCGCCGGAACCGCCGACCGCCGGCGGAGCGCGAGCCTTGTGCGGCGCAGCACGCTTCTTTGCCTCGGCCGTCTTGGTCTGCGGCATGGCTGAGCCCTATACTGACGGCCCGGATTGTTCGGACGGAGACTATGAATGAAGCGGTTGTGGATTTGCGCGTCGATCCTCGCGGCCCCCGCGGCGGCGGGAGCGGCGGACGCCGATCCGATCGGCAAATGGCGCGTCGCCGACGGCACGGCGCTTGTCCAGATCAGCCGCTGCGGCCCGGCCATGTGCGGCAAGATCTCCTGGATGGCCGAGAAGGGCGTCGACGAGAACAATCCCGATCCGCGCCAGCGCAGTCGTTCGCTGCTCGGCCTGCCGATTCTCAGCGTCGAGCCCAAGGGCGCGAACCTCTGGTCCGGCACGATCTACAACGCCAAGGACGGCCAGAACTACTCGGCCAATCTCGCGCTGCGCAGCGAAACCGTGCTGCGGCTCGAGGGCTGTCTCTCCGGAACGAAGATCTGCGGCGCCGAAGATTGGACGCGGGTGAAGTGAGATTCCATTTCATTTCTCGCTTCACCCGCAGCGCCCAGCGCGGAGAAGCCTCGAGAACGCCATTAACATTGTCCGAATATGCCGCAGTTTATGATAAACCCTGCGATAGGCACCATTATTAGCCCGGCCCCGATGCTTTCATATAAAGCAAATACGCTATATCTTGCTATAATCCGCATGTCGTTTTCAGATATTCCGTATCTGCTGCTTTCAGCTGCAATATTTAAAAACAAATTATTTGAAGTCATAAAAAATACATGATAGACTTTTTTAGCGTCTGCCTCGCATTTTCGCCCTGCGAGACGCGCATTTAAAATATAAATACAATTCAGGATTAAAAATGCGACGAGTATAATACAGAATAACCACTGCTTTTGACTGATCATAGCCAAGCTTAACGCGCCTTGCTCCGCATAATGCAGCGACGCAGACACGGAGTTCATTTAAGTTACGCTCCCACTTGTCTTATGCTGAGCGGGCAGCCTTGGACTCGACGGAGCGTCGACGCTACAGCGCCCCATCTCATTCCGCCGCCAGCTTCACATCCGCCCGCGCATTGTGAAATTCGCCCGAGAGCCGCGCGATCTCCGCCCGCGCCTCCTGCGCATGACGCGCGCGAATATGGCCGAAGCCGCGGATCTTCTCCGGAATGCGCGCCAGCGCGAGGGCCGTCGCATGATTGGCCGGCGAAAGATGCGGCAGAATATCGTCGAGCAGCGCCTGATAATCGGCGAGCATCTTGCGCTCGGCGATGCGATCGCTGTCCGGACGGAACGGATCGAAGATGGTGCCGCGCAGGCCCTTCAGCCGCGCGAGCAGCTTCAGCACATGGAACATCCAGGGCCCGAAGGTGATCTTGCGCGAGCCGCCAATGTCGTTCTTGCATTGGAACGACACCAGATTGGGCGCGAGATGCAGCTCCATGCGCAGATCGCCCTCGAACATTTCGTCGAGCTGCCGCTTGAACGAGCCGTCGGTATAGAGCCGCGCGACCTCGAACTCGTCCTTGGGCGACATCAGCTTGAACAGATTGCGCGCCACCGCCTCGGTGAGCGCGCTCGCGCCGGGCAGGCGCTCCTTCTCGAGCCGCCGCACCGCCTCGACGCGCGAGCGGTAGCGCGCCGCATAGGCGGCGTTCTGATAATCGGTGAGAAAAGCGACGCGGCGCTCGATCACTTCGTCCAGCGTGCGCGAGAGATCGCGCGTCTCATTGCGGGCGCGCAGCGAGGCGACCACGGCCGTGACGCTCGAAAGATCATGCGCGGCGCGCCGGCCCCAGGCGAAGGCCGAATGATTCATCGCCACCGCCTCGCCATTGAGCTCGATGGCGCGCAGCAGCGCGGCTTCCGACAACGGCAGATAGCCCTTCTGCCAGGCGTAGCCGAGCATGAACATATTGGCGGCGATGGAATCGCCGAGCAGCGCCAGCGCCAGCTCCGTCACATCGAGGAAATCGGCGCGATCGCCGGCCGCGTCGCGGATCGCCTGCTCGATGCGCTCGGCCGGCAGAGTGAAATCCGGGTCGCGCTCGATATCGCCGGGAAAGACCTGGGCGCGATTGACGAGCGCGAAGCTGCGCTCCTGGTCGATCGCCGAGAGCACCTGGCGCGCGCCGGCGACGACGAGATCGCAGCCGAGCACGAGATCGGCCTCGCCGGCGGCGATGCGGATCGCATGGACGTCGTCGCGCGTGCGGCCGATCTTCACATGGCAATAGACCGCCCCGCCCTTCTGCGCGAGGCCGGCCATGTCGATGACGCCGACGCCCTTGCCCTCGAGATGCGCCGCCATGCCGAGAATGGCGCTGACCGTGACGACGCCGGTGCCGCCCATGCCGGCGACCAGCACGCCATAGGGCGTGCGGCCGATCTCCGGCACGACCGGATCAGGCGGCGCCGGACATTGCGTCTCGCTCGGCAGCGCCGCCTTCTTCATGCGCGCGCCATGCACGGTGACGAAGCTCGGACAAAAGCCCTCGAGGCAGGAGAGATCCTTGTTGCAGCTCGACTGATCGATGCGGCGCTTGCGGCCGAACTCGGTCTCGAGCGGCTGCACCGACACGCAATTGGAGGCGCGGCCGCAGTCGCCGCAGCCTTCGCAGACGAGCTCGTTGATGACGACGCGCACGTCGGGGTCGGGATATTCGCCGCGCTTCCGCCCGCGCCGCTTCTCGGTCGCGCAGGTCTGATCATAGATCAGCACGGTGACGCCCTCGGTCGCGGCGAGCTCGCTCTGCACGCGATTGATGACGTTGCGGTGGTGAATTTCGAGTCCCGGCGGCCATTGGATGTCGGCCGAATATTTGTGCGGCTCGTCCGAAACGAGCGCGATTTTGGCGACGCCCTCGGCCGCGACCTGATGGGCGATGGCCTCCACGGTCAGCTCGCCCTCATGCTTCTGGCCGCCGGTCATGGCGACCACGCCATTGAAGAGAATCTTGAAGGTGATGTTGGTCCTGGTGGCGACGGCGAAGCGGATGGCGAGCGAGCCGGAATGATTATAGGTGCCGTCGCCGAGATTCTGGAACACATGCTTGCGCGTCGAGAACGGCGCCTCGCCGATCCAATTGGCGCCCTCGCCGCCCATATGGGTGTAGCCCTCGGTCGAGCGGTCCATCCATTGCGCCATGTAATGGCAGCCGATGCCGGTATAGGCGCGCGCGCCCTCCGGCACATGGGTCGAGGTGCTGTGCGGACAGCCGGAGCAGAAATGCGGCACGCGCACGGCGACGTCGCTCATCGCTTTGCGCCGCGCCTGCAGCCGCTCGAGCCGCACGACGCGCTGCTCGAGCTCGTCGCTGCGATAGTATTTCAGCAAGCGGCGGCCGATGGCGATCGCAATGTCATTGGCGTCGAGCGAGCCCTTGACCGGGAACAGCCATTCGCCTCGCTCGTCCTTCTTGCCGATGCACACGGGCTGATGCGCGGCGCCATAGAGCTGCTCGCGCAATTGCACCTCGATCAGCGAGCGCTTCTCCTCGACGACGATGACGAGATCGAGCCCGCGCACGAACTCGCGCAGGCCTTGCGGCTCGAGCGGCCAGGGGCAGGCGATCTTGTAGAGGCGCAGGCCGTATTCATTGGCCCTGACCTCGTCTATGCCGAGATCGTCCATCGCCTGGCGCACGTCGAGATAGGACTTGCCGACGGTGATGACGCCGATCTTGGCGTTCGGCCCGCCGGAGGTCACGATGCGGTTGATCCGGTTGGAGCGGATCCAGGCGAGCATGGCGTCGCGCTTGCTCTCCTGCATGCGCTCTTCCTGCGCCAGCACCGGATCGCGCGGACGAATGTTCAGCCCGCCCGGCGGCATGAGAAAATCGAGCGGCGCCACCGGACGCACGCGGTCGAGCGAGCCGTCGACCGAGGCTGTCGACTCCACCGTGTCCTTGATGAGCTTCAGGCCGACCCACACGCCCGCAAAGCGCGACAGATGGAAGCCCATGAGGCCATAGTCGAGAATCTCCTGCACGCCGGCGGGCGCGAGGATCGGCATCATCACATCGACGAAATGATATTCCGATTGGTGCGCCGTGGTGGAGGACTCGGCCGTATGATCGTCGCCCATCAACGCCAGCACGCCGCCGCGCGAAGACGTTCCCGCGAGATTGACGTGGCGAAGCGCATCGCCGCTGCGGTCGACGCCCGGTCCTTTGCCGTACCAGACGGAGAACACGCCGTCATATTTGCCTTCGCCGCGCATCTCCGCCTGCTGCGCGCCCCAGATGGCGGTCGCGGCCAAGTCCTCGTTGAGGCCCGGCATGAACAAGATGTCGTTCTTCTCGAACAGCGCCTTGGCGCGATGGAGCTGCGCGTCCATGCCGCCGAGCGGCGAGCCGCGATAGCCGGAGACGAAGCCGGCCGTGCGCAGGCCGACGCGCCGATCCAGCTCCTTCTGCATCAGCAGCAGGCGAACGACCGCTTGCGTGCCGTTGAGGAGCGCCAGAGGCTTGGAAAGATCGAAACGGTCGGCGAGAGACACATCGCCCGAGGCGGGGCCGGTTTTTCCGTGGCCGGCGATCACATCCGCCATACGAATCCTCTCCTGCAAGTCACGACGCCCGATGCGGCGCGAGCGCGTCGCGCTCCGCTCGGCTTCGAGCTACGCTGTACTGAACAACGACGGCTTCGTCGTGACGGCGCGAGGCCCGCGGTCGCCCTCTCGGCTTGTCGCGGGACCGTCGCCCGTGCCATTATACGGCGCCGCGGCGGACGCCTTCAAGCGAGGACGAGCCGCAGGCTGCGCCGGGTCGCCTTCTCCCGCGAAGCGGATTCGCGCGTCGAGTGTTCCGCGGCGCGACCATGGCGCCGGATCGCCTTGTTCGGCCCCTATTCTGGCGGCGATTCGCTCGAGTTCCCGATCGGCCCAACCGGAGGTGCGCGGCTCATGCGTTCGAAATTGCCCGGCGTTCTGGCGGTTTTCCTCGCTCTGCTTCCCGGCCTCGCGCTGGCGCATCCGCATGTGTGGGTCGCGGTGCGCAGCGAGGTGGCGTTCACGCCGGACGGGAAAATTCGGGGCGTGCGCCACGCCTGGACCTTCGATGAAATGTATTCGGCCTTCGCCCTGCAGGGCCTCGGCAAGGACGGCAAGCCGCCGACGCGCGAGGAGCTGGCGCCTATCGCCAAGGTCAACGCCGACTCGCTGGCGGAGTTCGAGTATTTCACCTTCGCCAAATACGACAACGCCAAGGCGAGCTTCGGACCGCCCGAGGACGTTTTTCTCGAGGCCGACGACAAGAAGATCGTGACGATGCATTTCGTGCTGCCGCTCGAAAAGCCCGTGTCGGCGCGCAAGCCCTTCTCCTTCCAGGTCTACGATCCGACCTATTTCGTCGCTTTCGATTTCGAGAAGCAAAATCCGGTCGCTCTCGCCGCCGCGCCGTCCGGCTGCTCGACCAGCCTCGTGCAGCCCAAGCCCTTGCTCGCGACGGAAACGCAGAAGCTCAGCGAAGCTTTTTTCAGCAATATGTCGCCGGGCGCGGATTTCGGCATCAAGCTCGCGACGCGGGTCGTGGTGGCCTGTCCGTGAGAACCCGGGCTGTCATCGGCCGGGCGGCCATGGCCATGCTCGCGGCCGCGGCCCTGCTGCTTCTGCAGGACGCCGCGTTGGCGCAGGCGGCGCGCCACCCCTTCGCCGTGGGTCCGTCGGAGAGCGGCGGCGCGGCGGGCGGCTTCGCCGGACTGATCATCGCCTGGCAGAGCAAGTTCCAGCTGCAGTTGCAAGCCGGCGTGCGGGCGCTGAAGACCGATGGCGGCGCCTTTTTTCCGCTGGCCGCGGCGAGCTTCGCCTATGGCGTGTTCCATGCGGCGGGACCCGGCCACGGCAAGGCCGTGCTCGCATCCTACATGATCGCCAATGAGACCGCGCTGAAGCGCGGCCTGCTGCTGGCGGCGCTCGCGGCCCTGCTGCAGGGGGCGGTGGCGATCGCCATCGTCGGCGTCGCGGCCATCGCCTTCTCCGCCACGGCGCGGGAAATGACCGACACGGCGCGCCTCGTCGAGGCCGCGAGCTATCTCCTCATCGCGGCGCTGGGGGCGAGGCTGGTCTTTGTGAAGGGCCGCGCCTTTTCGGATGCGCTGCGGGAGCCGGTCCTCGCCCTCGCGCCGGCCCGCGCCTTCGCCTGCGAATGGGCCGGCGATGCGACACATGTCCACGGTCCCGATTGCAGACATGCGCATATGGTCGACCCGGCGACGCTGGGCGCCGGATTTCGCTGGAGCGACGCGCTGACGACCGTGCTCGCGGCGGGTCTTCGACCCTGTTCCGGCGCCTTGCTCGTGCTGGCTTTCGCGCTCGCACAGGGCGTGTTTCTCGCCGGCGCCGGGGCGATCCTGCTGATGTCCGCGGGCACGGCCATCACCACCGGCGCATTGGCGGCGACGGCCGTCTTCGCCAAGGGCGCCGCGGCGCGGCTGACGCAAAAGAGCTCGCGGCGCGCGACGATGATCTTTCGCGGCGCCGAGCTGGCCGCCGCCGTCCTGGTGCTCGTCATCGGCGTCGCGCTGCTCGCCGGCTGGCGGGCGCAATCCTCCTGAAGTGAGCGGAGCGAATGCGAGCCTGAAGGCTCGCCGATCGCTCGCGATTGCTGCGTCGCCGCATAGGAAGGCGCGAGCCTGGGGCTGCGCCCGTGGGCGATGCGCGCTATGTGTTCATGGGATTCGCTCTTTTCGTCGCGCCGCCCGCGCGTCACGAGGCCACGCATGACAGCCGCATCTCTCGCGCTCGATCCCTATGCCGAGCGTCCCTGGCTCGCGTCCTATCCGGCATCCGTCGCGCCGGAGATCGATCCCGCCGAGCCGCGCACGCTGGTGGAGATTTTCCGCCGCAGCGTCGCCGATCATGCCGACAGCGTCGCGCTCGAGAGCTTCGGCGCAACGCTCACTTTCGCGCAGTTCGGCCGCGCCGCGCGCGACGTCGCCGGCTGGCTGCAAGCGCAGGGGCTGAAGAAAGGCGACCGTATCGCCATCATGTCGCCCAATGTGATGGCTTATCCGCCGCTCATCTTCGGCGTGCTGCTCGCCGGCGGCGCCGTGGTCAATGTCAATCCGCTCTACACGCCGAGCGAGCTAGCGTTTCAGATCAATGATTCGGGCGCGCGCATGCTGTTCGTGCTCGAAAATTTCGCGCATACGGTCGAAGCCGCCTGGCCGTCCATGTCGCTCGACCTCGCGGTCGTCATGACGCCCGGCGATCTCCTCGGGCTCAAAGGCAAGCTCGTCGATTTCGTCTCGCGCCACGTGAAGCGCGCCGTGCGCCCCTATCGCCTGCCGCGCAGCCTGCGTTTTGCCGCCGTGCTGAAGCAGGGCGCCGCGCAGGAGCCGCGCGACGCCGACATCGCGCCGGACGATCTCGCCTTTCTGCAATATACCGGCGGCACGACGGGCGTCGCCAAGGGCGCGATGTTGCTTCATCGCAATGTCGCGGCCAATGTGGCGCAAGCGACCGCCTGGCTGCATCCCTTCGTGCTGGAGGCCTCCGGGCGCGAGCGGCCGCAGAAGATGGTGGCGGCGCTGCCGCTCTATCACATTTTCGGCCTCACGGCCTGTCTCCTCGTGCTGGTGCGCATCGGCGGCTCGTGCCTCCTCATCGCCAATCCGCGCGACATAGCGGGCTTCGTGAAGACGCTGCGCAGATCGCGCTTCTCGATGATCTCCGGCGTCAACACGCTCTATGCGGCGCTCGCCGACCATCCGAAATTCGCCGATGTCGATTTCTCCCGCCTCGTCTTCTGCATCGCCGGCGGCATGGCGACGCAGGACGTCGTCGCGCGCAAATGGAAAAAGATCACCGGCCGTCCGATCATCGAGGGCTATGGGCTCTCCGAGACATCGCCCGTCATCGCCTGCAACCGGCCCGATCTCAAGGAATTCTCGGGAACGATCGGCTATCCGCATCCCTCGACTCTAGTGTCGATCCGCGCGCCTACGGGCGAGCCGGTTCCCTTGGGCGAGCGCGGCGAGCTCTGCGTGAAGGGACCGCAGGTGATGCCGGGCTATTGGAACAGGCCCGCGGAGACCGAAGCGGCCTTCACATCGGACGGATATCTGCGCACGGGCGATGTCGCGATCATGCTGCCGGACGGTCAGGTGAAGCTCGTCGATCGCCTGAAGGAGATGATTCTCGTCTCCGGCTTCAACGTCTATCCGAACGAGGTCGAGAATGTGCTGGTTCAGCATCCGAAGGTGAAGGAGGCGGCGGTGATCGGCGTGCCGGATCCGCATTCGGGCGAAGCGCCGCTCGCCTTCATCGTGCCGCGCGACGCCGGCGTCACCGGCGCCGAGCTGCACGATTTCTGCCGCAAGACGCTGACCCATTACAAGGCGCCGCGCCATTTCGAATTCCGCGACAGCCTGCCGAAGAGCAATGTCGGCAAGGTGCTGCGGCGCGTGTTGCGCGAAGAGGTCGAAGCGCGCAAAAAATAGAGCGGAATGACGACGCGCGCTCCTTCTCCCGCTGAGCGGGAGAAGGTGGCCCGACGAAGTCGGGTCGGATGAGGGCATGCGCCGAAAAGGCGCGATGTCGACGCGCCGCTAATCCCGAGGAGCCTCATCCGACCGCGCTTCGCGGGGCCACGTTCTCCCGCGAGCGGGAGAAGGAAAACGCAAACCTTCAGGCAAAGCGATCTGCGGCTTCTTCGATCGCGTCATAAACCGCGTCGAGCTCATTCGCCTCCACGCAATAGGGCGGCAACACATAGATCGTATTGCCGAGCGGGCGCAGCAGCAGGCCGCGCGAGACGAAGAAGTCGTGCAGCGCCGGGCCGATCGTCGCCAGATAGCCGCTGTCGTTCACACGCAGATCGAGCGCCGCGATCGTGCCGATGCGACGCACGTCGGCGAAGCGGTTGCTGCGCGCAAAGCGCGCGAGCCGCTCCTCCTGCATCGCGCAGAGGCGCGCGATGCGGCCGCGCACATCCTCGCTCTCCCAAATATCGAGATTGGCGAGCGCCGCGGCGCAGGCGATCGGATTGGCGGTGAAGGAGCTCGAGTGAAAGAACGCGCGCGCGCGGTCGGTCGAATAATGCGCGTCGAAAATCTCCGCCTTGCACATTGTGACGGCGAGCGGCAGCGAGCCGCCGGTCAGGCCCTTGGCATAGCAGGCGATGTCGGGAACGATTCCGGCCTGCTCGCAGGCGAATAAAGTTCCCGTGCGGCCGAAGCCGGTCATCACCTCATCGGCGACGAACAGCACGTCATGCGCCGCGCAGATGCGCCGCATCTCGCGCAAGGTCTCGGCGCCATAAACGAGCATGCCGCCGGCGCCGAGCACCAGCGGCTCGACGACGAAAGCCGCAGCGTCGCCTTTGCTGCACGCCGCCTCCAGCGCGTCGAGCGTCGCCTGTTCGGCGCCGGCGCGCGGAAAGGGGATGCGCGTCACATCGAACAGCAGCGGCTCATAGGCCGCGTTGAACACCGAGCGCGCGCCGGTCGACATGGCGCCGATGGTGTCGCCATGATAGCCGTGCTCCAGCGCCAGCACGCGCGCGCGCGGCTCGCCGCGATTGCGGAAGAAGCCGAGCGCCATTTTGATCGCGACCTCGACCGAGGTGGAGCCGCTGTCGGAATAAAATAGGTGATCGAGCCCCGCCGGGGTCATCGCGACGAGCCGTCGCGCGAGGCTTTCGGCCGGCTCATGCGTGAAGCCGGCGAAGATCAGCTGATCGAGACGATCGGCCTGATCCTTGATCGCCTGCACGATGCGCGGATGGCGATGGCCGTGAGTGATCACCCACCAGGAGGAGATGGCGTCGAGAATGCGGCGCCCGTCCGCCGTCTCCAGCCAGGCCCCCTCCCCGCGCGTGACGAGGATCGCGTCCTTCTGCAGCGCGTGCTGCGTGAAGGGCCGCCAGATGGGCGAGGAATCGGAAGGGCTCATGGCGTCGCTCCGCTCCCGTCGCGCGTTCGGACGGCGGCGCCGGAAGATCGCCAGCGACGATCGAGCGCGACTCCTTCTCCCAAGGAGAGACGGCAGCCTCGCGAAACGAGGTCGGGTGAGGGGTTGTGCAAAAATCGGAGAGGCAGCGACCTATCCCCCGGCCGCTCCGCGGCCACCCTCTCCCTATAGGCTACCGCATGCACACATCTTGGAATGCGCAGCGCCGTCATGGCCAGGCTTGTCCCGGCCATCCACGCCGAGCCGCCGAGATAGTTTTGGAAAGCGCCAGCGATCTGCGAATGTCTCGTTTTTGCGCCAAGTCGCGGAGACTGTCGCCGCGGCGTCGACGCCGCGCATGAATGTGCGAGACACCTCGGCGTTGCGGCGTGGATGGCCGGGACGAGCCCGGCCATGACGGCCTCCTGGAAATGAGCGACTCCCTTAGCCCTATGGGAGAGGGATGCGCCCATGCTTGAACGATTTGCTCGGCGCTGGTCGGGGATCAAATGTCATCCCCCGAAAAATCCGCGAGCCGAAACGCCTCCTCGAAGCTCGCGCGCAACTCTTCCGCCGTCAGCGAGGCGAGGAGCGGCAGACGCCCAAGATCGCGCGCGCCCGACATTTGCGCGATGATGCGCCGCGTCTCCTCATTCTCGTCGCCGATGAAGGCGACGCCGAGCACGGGGATGTCGCGGCGGCGCAGCGCCTCCAGCGACAGCAGGCCGTGATTGATCGCGCCGAGCGTCGTGCGCGCGCAGAGCACTGTGGGCAGGCGCCATTGCGCGAGGAGATCGGCGGTCGGCAGCGTCTCGGTCAGCGGCGTCATCAGCCCGCCGGCCATCTCGACGACGAGCGGCGCCAGCGACGGCGGCGCGAGGCGAGCGGCCTCGATCGTCATCCCGTCGAGCCGCGCGGAAAAATGCGGCGACGCAGGCGTGCGCAGCGAATAGGCTTCCGGCAGCAGCCTCGCGCTCGGAAGGCCGGAGAGGCGCGCGACGGCTTGCGTATCGGTCTCGCCGTCGAGCCCCGCCTGCACCGGCTTCCAATAATAAGCGCCGAGCGCGCCGGCGAGCGCCGCGGAGAAAACCGTCTTGCCGACATTGGTGTCCGTGCCGACGACGACGAGGCGCGTCATGACGCGAGTCTCGCGATCTCCGTCGCGAGATCATCGATCATCGCGGCGATCTCGGCCTCGCTCACATCGAGCGTCAGCGTGACGCGCAGCCGCGCCGTTCCCTCGGCCACGGTGGGCGGGCGGATGGCGCGAGTGTCATAGCCGCGCGCCTGCATGGCCGCGGCGAGCGCGAGCGCGCGCGCGTCCGAGCCGACGACGATCGGCGCGATCTGCGACAGCGGCGCCGCGAGCCCATGGCGCCGCAGCGCGCGTCCGGCGAGCGCCACGCGCGCGGCGAGCGCCGCACGGCGATCTTCGGCGCCGTCGATGATCGGCAGCGCCGCGCGCACGCAGGCGGCGAGGAACGGCGACGGCGCGGTGGCGAAGATGAAAGGCCGGCAGCGATTGACGAGAAACTCCCGCAACACGCGCGGCGCCAGAGTCAGCGCGCCGGAGAGGCCGAGCGCCTTGCCGCAAGTGTGCAGCGTGACGACATTGTCGCGCCCCTCGAGCGCCGCCGCGAGGCCGCGCCCGCCGGGGCCGAACACCCCCGTCGCATGCGCCTCGTCGATGAAGAGGAACGCTTCATATCGCTCCGCGAGCGCGGCGAGATCGGCGAGCGGCGCGAAATCGCCGTCCATGCTGTAGAGGCTCTCGACGATCAGGAAGGGCCGGCCGGTTCCGCCGGCGCGGCGAAAGGCGTGGATCGCCGCCTCGAAAGCGTCGACGTCATTATGCGCGGCGGCGACGCTCGTCGCCCGGGAGAGGCGCATGCCGTCATGCGCGCTCGCATGCACCAGCGCGTCATGCACGATGAGATCGCCGCGCTGCGGCAGCGTCGCCAGCAGAGCGGCATTGGCGGAAAAGCCGGCGCCGAAGAAGAGCGCGCTCTCGGCCCCGAAGAAGGCGGCGGCCTCTTTCTCCAGCGCCTCGTGCTCGGGATGATTTCCGCGCAGCAGGCGCGAGCCGCCGGCGCCGAGCGGAACGCCGCGCGCCAGAGCCGCGGCGGCGGCCTGCGCATATTCGGGCGACTCGGCGAGGCCGAGATAATCATTGGAGGTGAAGTCGAGGCCCGTGCGCGGCGCGAGCCTGCGCAGCCTGTCATGGGCGGCGAGGCCGGCGAGATCGGCGGCATAGGCCCCGAGCAGCCCGCCGCCGCCGGGCTGCGCCTTCGATGTTTGATTCGGCACGAGCTTCCTGTTTGCTGCGGCGAGACCGGCCGATGACGCCCGTCCGGGGAATAGGGCGTCGCCGGCCGCCTGTCGAGTCCCGCCCGGCGCGCTGGTGATGCGCTGGTCCGCAACTTGCGTAACGGTCGGACTGTCCTTGACGAGAAGGCGAGCTTCGATGGCGTTCACCTCCATTTGCAACAAAGACGCCGTGAGCGAGGGCGGCATGGGCCTGTTCCAGGCCGGCCGCAAGAGCGTGCTGCTGGTCTGGCCGGAGGGCGGCGAGCTCAAGGCCTATCGCGGACGCTGCCCCCACGCCGACATGCCGCTGACCGAGGCCACCTTCAACGGCGCGACGGTGACCTGCCCGCATCACATGTGGGGCTTCGACGGCGCGAACGGCAAATGCGTCACCCATCTCGTCCGCAATGCGCTGCATCCTTACGAGCTGCGCGTCGAAGGCGACGAGATCCAGGTCGATGTCGGGCCGGCGCGGCCGCCGCGCTCGGGCGGCGAATCGGCCTGACGCCGTCACTCGCGAGACGCAGCGGCGGCGCTCGACGAGCGACGCCGCCCTGGCAGCCTGCGCCGGCAAATTCGAAGCCTCTCGAGAGCGAGCCATCAGGCTCGCTCTCGAAGCCCATCAAATTCGATCATCGAACGGAATCGTTCGATCGATCAGAATTCGCTCGAACTGAAGAATGCTAGAGCGGCGGCGGAACCGAGATCTCGCCTGCGCGGCAGCTCTGCCGCGCGACCTCGGGACAGGCGCGGAATTCGCGCAGATCGCGCGAGAAGCACAAGCGCACCTCGGCGAGCGCGCCCTTGCGGCAGGTGACGGCGAGCATTCCGGGCCGCAGCCGCGGATTGGCGGCGACGAAGGCGCGCTGAATGTCGAGCGGCGCGAAGGTCTGCGGCTCACGCGGATGCTCGAAGGGCGCCGGAATGGCGACGCTCTCCCGGGCGCGCCGCACATCGCCGAAATAATCGCTGGGGCTCTTGCCGGAACAGCGGCCGTGCTTGCGCCACTCGTGACGCGCGAGCCCTTCGTCCGGGAAAAGTCCCTCGGCGCGAGCGAGCGCGATGCGCGACGGCGACGCGGCGCCGTCGCAATCGCTCGGGAAGCCGTGCTCATATTGCGGCCAGAGGCCATGCACGACGAAAGCCTTGCCTGCTCCCGGCGCGCATTGCGCACGGCGCTGCGCGCCGTCGCTCTCGCAAAAGCCCGGCGACCAGGAGAGGCTGAGCACATAGAAGTCGAAGTCGCCACCCGCGCGCGGCGTAGGGCCCATTGAATCCGCCGGCTCGCCGCGGGCGAGCGCCGGCTCGGCGCAAAGGCGCATTGGCGCGAGCGCGACGAGGGCCGCGACGGCAAACGCCGCCAGCGGAGCCGCGAAGCGCAGCGCCTCGGCACGCGGGCTCCCTTGCCGAAAAGCGAGAAACCTCGAAGCGGCGCGTCGCATCCTCGGCCTCCGACCATGTCGTAATTCGCCCGATTGATGCAGGAGCGAAGCGCTGCGCGTCAAGAGCACTTTCGCGGTCGAAGGCGCGCAGGGCCGTTGACACCGGATAATAGCCTAGCTAGCTAATAGGATTATCGCGACGGCCTCGCGCTCGAATCCACACAGGGAGCGCGAAACAGGGAGAGCGAAAATGAGCGATCAATGGGACTATCAAATTCGTCTCAACCTCTCCGACGACATCGCCGACATCGCGCGACGCGACCCGTCGAATGAGGCGATCCGCCCGCTGGCGGAGATTTTGACGCGGCATCACGCCGCGCTGCGCAACCAGTTCGACGCCTTCGCCGATTATGTCGCCGCCGCCGAAGCGCATGGCGTCGAGCAGTTCCCGCTCTATAAATGGACTAAGGCCACGATCGAGGACCCCGAAAAGAAGGCCAAGCATATCCGCGCCTTCTCGCTCCATGTCGATGGCGAGGAGGTCTATCCGAAGGCGGCGGCCGATGCGCTCGAGGCCGAGCTGGCGCCGCTGGTCGGCGGCGGGATCGTGGTCAAGCTGTCCAAGCACGACACCAATCCGGCGAATAACCCGCAGGCGCCGGCGCATCTGCGCTGAGCAGGGTAACGGCGCGTCGCCGTCGATTTCGGCGAAATGGTCGGCGCGTCCGCGAACTCTGCGCTCAATGATTGTATTGCGACGACGGAGCGGATATTAATTTGCATCGTTCAGTTCCAGCTTCCCATTGCGGAGCAAAACTATGTCGTCCTCTTGTCGTGCCGTTGTCATTCTCGCCGTCGCCGTCGCCGCCACAACTGCTTGAGCAGCCGAGCAAAGCTTCGGCGCCAATCCTCAATTCGGCATCAATCCTCTGACGAGCGGGGCGAGTGGAGGCTCCGACTCGCCCCAGGCCAATCCGGCTGCATCCGTCGCGCGCTCGGGAGTTGTCGCCGTCAGCCTCTCCGGCACGATCAAGTCAAACGTGCCGCCGGTAGCTTCGCGCAAGCTGTACTGTAGCTTATCCATCCGCTCGACTGGAGCAAGCTACAATTCCCGCAATGCGTTCATTCCGGCCGTGATTTCCGGCAGCAACTTTGCCTGCTCGGCCAAGCTGGCTTACAAATGGCAGATCGAGCCGACTACGGAACGCCTCGCGGCGAGCGCCGCCGTCACTGCCGCCGACTCGTCGATCCCGATCTCGGACATGGTCCAGGCGAACATCGGTTTCACAGGCAACTTCATCGGCTACAACTTCCCAAACACATCGCCCTTCCCCGCCAATAACGCGACGACGACACTGTCGGCCACCGGCCTCGTATTCTGACTTGCGGCGAAACCCGCCGGCGCTTTCCGCCTCGGCCTTCGAGGCAGAGCGACTTTTCCGCGCAGCGGCGCCCGCGCCAGCGCGGATCAAAAAACTGCAGAAGCGCGCTATAATGCGACGCATGACCGCGCTCCCTCGTCTCTCCTCGCGCCGGCTCGGCGCGCTTCTCGCCCTGGCGGCGCTGCTCCTGTTGAGCGCCGCCGACGCCGCGCGCGCGCAGGATCCGTTCGGCGATTTGCTGCACGGCCTGTTCGGCGGCGGGCAGGCCCCGCGGCAGGCGCGTCGACCGCCGAGCGACGAGAGCCCGCGCATGCGGCGCCTCGTGCCGCATCGCGAATATGGCGCCCCGGCCTATTGGCGCGGCCAGACGCGCTCCGCCAAAAAAGCCAAGCCTCAGCAGCCGACCGACCCCAACGCCCCGAGCTTTCAGGTCGTGGCGATCGGCGACACGCTCGGCCAGCAGCTCGCCGACGGGCTCGACGAAGCCTTCGCCGACCGTCCCGACGTGCGCATCCTCCATCGCGGCAAGGAGAGCTCGGGCCTCGTGCGCGATGATTTCTTCGACTGGCCGAAAGCCGTGCGCGAGCTGCTCGCGGGCGGCGAGAAGATCGACGTCGCGGTGGTCATGATCGGCAGCAACGACCGCCAGGCGATCCACGAAGGCGGACAGAGCTTCGAGCCGCTCTCGCCGCTCTGGCGCCAGCACTATGCCGCGCGCGTGGACGCCATCCGCGCCGCCTTCAAGGAGAAGAAGATTCCGCTCGTCTGGGTCGGCCTGCCGGTGACCAAGAACGAGCATTTCTCGGCGGATATGGCCAAGCTCAACGATATTTATCGCGACCGCGCGACGCTCGACGGCGCGCCCTTCATCGACATCTGGGAGGCTTTCGCCGACGAGCGCAATCAATATCAGGCCTTCGGTCCCGACATCAACGGCCGCATCGTGAAGCTGCGCGCCGGCGACGGCGTGCATTTCACCGACGTCGGCGCGCGCAAGGTCGCGCATTTCGTCGAAGGCGAGATCAGGCACGCAATCGAGGCGATGCGCCAGCCGGCCCCGCCTCAGGCCGCGCCGGCGGCGCCGGAGGCGGCCGCGCCGGCGGGCGAAGCGGATACGCCTGCCGAAGGACCGCAGCAGGCCGCCGAACCCGCGCCGCAGATCGTCGCGCCCGGCGCGCCCATTCCGGTCGCGGCGCCGACCCTGCCCGACCGGCCGGCGATCGGCCCGATTCAGCCGCTGACGGCGACGGTCGCCGCCGAGGGCGAGCTCGCGCGGCGCAACCGGCCCGCCGCCCCGCCTGCAGACGCCCGCGGAGCCGCCGCCCGCGCCCTGGTCGATCACATTTATGTGGAAGGCGGCGACCAGCCGACCCATCCGGGCCGCGCCGATGATTTCGCCTGGCCGAAGCGCGCGCCGAACCAGGCGCAGCCGCATTGAGCGCGGGCCTGCCGACTTGCTTCGGACAGGGTGACGTCCGCCGTGCGGGCAATGAGGATTTTCGTCAAATCGCCGCATCCTCATAAAGCGCGGATTCGAGCTGCCCGCGAGGAATGCCGAGACGTCGCCCTCCGGCGCGGAACGCCGGCGGGCCAGCCGCATTTTTCTCCCGCATTGCCAACCCTCGGCTATGTAAGGAGAATATCATGGCCCATTGTTTGCGCGCGGGGGCGGCCGCCCTCGTTCTCGCGCTTTGTGGCGCGGGCTCCTCCGCGCAGGCGTTCGAAAATCCGCTGGCGCTGCTCTTCGGCGGCGGCGGCTCCCGCGTCTCGTATGGCGACGCGCATCTTTCCGGCGATTACGGCTCCGGGACGCGGTCGGTGGTCGAGGATCCGACGCGCAGCCGTCCGGGAACCATCACCGTCGACACGCGCAACCGCTATCTCTATCTGTCGATGAACGACGGACACGCCATCCGCTATGGCGTCGGCGTCGGGCGCCCGGGCTTCACCTGGCGCGGCCACACCCATATCGGCCGCAAGGAATCCTGGCCGAACTGGACGCCGCCCTCCGCCATGCTGCGGCGCCGGCCGGATCTGCCGCGTCATATGGTCGGCGGCGCCAATAATCCGCTCGGCGCGCGCGCCATGTATCTCTACTCGGGCAAGCGCGACACCATGTTCCGCATCCATGGCTCGAACGAGCCCTGGACGATCGGCCAGGGCGTGTCCTCTGGCTGCATCCGCATGATGAACGGCGACGTGACCGATCTCTATAATCGCGTGAAGGTCGGAACGAACGTCAACGTTCTGTGAGCGAGCGCGATCGGGCGGCGGCCGGCTCGCCGTCGCCGCCCGCCTTCGTCAACCCACGCAGTATATACTGGTCGTCGTCGTCATGGCGATCTCCAGGACGACCCACGCGCCGATCAGAATCCAAGCCAGGCGCTGCTTCTTCTGCCCATAGAGATAGGCGCCTGCGAGCGGCAGGGTCAACAGCACATAGGGAAGGGTCGAGTTTCCGATATTCTCGCAGTACCAGATTGCCGTCGGCATGTTGACCATCACCTCGGTAGGTTGGTGTCGCCCATCAGAAAAGCGTCGACCGCGGCCGCGCATTGCCGGCCTTCGCGGATCGCCCAGACGACGAGCGACTGTCCACGCCGCATATCTCCGCACGCGAACAGTTTTTCGCGCGACGCCGAATAGGTGTTCGTGTCCGCCGCGACATTGCCGCGCCCGTCGAGCGCGACGCCGAGCGTCTCCAGCAGCCCCTCGCGCACCGGCGAGACGAAGCCCATGGCGAGCAGCACCAGATCGGCGGGGAGCGTGAAGGCGCTGCCGACGATAGGCTGCATCTTGGCGTCGACGCGCTCGCAGCGCAAACCGGTCACCACGCCGTCGCGACCGATGAACTCGCGCGTCATCACCGCGAAATCGCGCGCCGAGCCCTCCTCGTGCGAGGATGAGGTGCGCATCTTCAGCGGCCAGTCCGGCCAGGTGACGAGCTTGTTCTCCTTCTCGGGCGGACGCGGCATGATCTCGAGCTGCGTCACCGACAGAGCGCCCTGGCGCACCGACGTGCCGATGCAATCCGAGCCGGTGTCGCCGCCGCCGATGACGACGACATGCTTGCCCGAGGCGAGAATGGGTTCATTGGTCGCGAGCGGCTCGCCGGAGACGCGGCGGTTCTGCTGCGGCAGGAAATCCATGGCGAAATGCACGCCGCGCAGCTCGCGGCCGCGAATCGGCAGATCGCGCGGCTGCTCGGCGCCGCCGGCGAGAACGACCGCGTCATGCGTCGCGACCAGCTCGTCCGCGGCGAAATC
The DNA here is from genome assembly GCF_019802345.1 of Methylosinus sp. Sm6. GTDB lineage: Bacteria > Pseudomonadota > Alphaproteobacteria > Rhizobiales > Beijerinckiaceae > Methylosinus. The sequence continues at coordinate 103,965 of NZ_JAINDZ010000009.1, forward strand.
GACGCCGACATGCACGCCATAGTGGAAGACGACGCCCTCGGCCTCCATCTGCGCGACGCGGCGGTCGATCAGCTGCTTCTCCATCTTGAAATCGGGAATGCCGTAGCGCAGCAGGCCGCCCGCCTTGGCGTGCTTCTCATAGACATGCGCCTCATGACCGGCGCGCGCGAGCTGCTGCGCCGCCGCGAGGCCGGCGGGACCGGAGCCGACGATGGCGATGCGCTTGCCGGTCTTGCGCTTCGGCGGCTCGGGCGTGACCCAGCCCGCCTCGAAGCCGCGGTCGACGATCGCGCATTCGATGGTTTTGATGGTGACCGGCTGATCGATGAGATTCAGCGTGCAGGAGGCCTCGCAGGGCGCGGGGCAGACGCGGCCAGTGAATTCGGGAAAATTATTGGTCGAGTGCAGATTGGCGAGCGCCCGGCGCCAGTCGCCGTGATAGACGAGGTCGTTCCAGTCCGGGATCTGATTATTGACCGGGCAGCCATTGTGGCAGAACGGAATGCCGCAATCCATGCAGCGCGCGGCCTGGTTGCGCGTCGCCTCTTCCGAAAGCGCGATGACGAATTCGTCGTAATGGCGGATGCGGTCGGCGGCCGGCTTATACTTGCGGTCCTGCCGGTCGATCTCGAGAAAACCCGTCACCTTGCCCATATCGTCGCCAACCTTGCGGCCGAGGCCGCTCGCTCGCGAGCGTCGCGAGACGCTCCACCCTCTATCCAATTCCTAACATGAAGCCGGAAGCCGCACGACGGCAAATTCTACGCCGCGCTCGCCTTCGGAACCACCTCGCGCGCATAATCCTCGACCATCTGCCGCGACAGCGCGCCGGGCGTGAAGCGATAGGGCCCCGCTTCGGCGACCGGAGTCACCTCGGCGCCGGTGCCGCAGATGAAGCACTCGCTGAACTCGGGCAGCTCCTCCGGCATGATGCGCCGCTCGACCACCTCGATCCCGCGGCGCTGCGCGAGATCGATCACCGTGCGGCGGGTGATGCCGTCGAGGAAGCAGTCGGCGATCGGCGTGTGCAGCACGCCCTCCTTGACGAAGAACACATTGGCGCCGGTGCATTCGGCGACGCGGCCCTGCCAGTCCAGCATCAGCGCATCGGCATAGCCGCGCCGCTCGGCCCGATGCTTGGAGATGGTGCAGATCATGTAGAGGCCGGCTGCCTTGGCCAGCGAGGGCGCGGTCTGCGGATCGGGACGGCGATAGTCCGCGATGTCGAGGCGAATGCCTTTCATCTTGGTCTCGACGTCGAACATGCTCGGCCAGTCCCACACCGCGATCGCCACATGAATGGTCGAGTTCTGCGCCGCGACGGCCATCATCTCGCTGCCGCGCCAGGCCACGGGACGGACATAGCAGCTCGAAAAGCCGTTGATGTCGACGACGGCCTTCTTGGCCGCGTCGAGCTCGGCGACGCTGTAGGGAATTTCGAAATCGAGAATCTGCGCCGAGCGGCGGAAGCGCTCGGAATGCTCGGTCGACTTGAAGATCACGCCGCCATAGGCGCGCTCGCCCTCGAACACGCTGGAGCCATAGTGCAGGCCGTGCGAGAGCACATGCAGCTTGGCGTCGCGCCAGGGGAGAAGCGCCCCATCATACCATATGTGGCCGTCGCGCTGATCGAAGGGCAGGACCGACATTGGAGTCTCCGCTGGGCTATGATCGCCACTCTGTCCAAGACCACTAGCCACGCGCCAGAAATATGTCAATATAGCTGACGTAAGAGCGATGACGCGCCATGTCGTCGAAGGGCGTCGCGGAATGAGCAAGCCTATGTTTCTCGACTCGCTTTTTCATCCTTTCGAAGCTTCTGCGCCGCTCTCGAAAGCAAGGGCGTGTTCCTCTCCCATAGGGAGAGAGCAGCCGGCGGACATAGCGCGGGCGCGAATGTGAAGACGATCGTCGAACGCAAGCTCGTCAAGGGAGCGGCGGCTCCGCCAGCGGCGGGCCGCGCTCAGACGGAGGTCCAGAACGAGCCGATGGTCGATTTCATCGAGCTGTTCTTCTTCGCCTATCGCGACTTCGTCGGCGACGCCGACCGTCTCCTCGAAAATTACGGCTTCGGCCGCGCGCATCACCGGGTGCTGCATTTCGTCAGCCGCAGGCCGGGACTTCCCATCGCCGCCCTGCTCGACATCCTGAAGATCACCAAGCAAAGCCTCAACCGCGTGCTGAAGCAATTGCTCGACGCCGGCTTCGTCGAGGCGCGGCCCGGCGCCATCGACCGGCGCCAGCGGCTCCTGTTCGCGACTGCGAACGGCGCGCGGCTGGCGCAGGAGCTCGCCGCGCTCCAATCGGAGCGGTTCCGCCGCGTGTTCGGCGAGCTGCCGCCGGACGCGCAGGACGCGGCCGCCGATTTTCTGCTGGCGATGGTCAATTCCTCGGACCGCGAGCGGGTGCGCGCGCATCTCTCGCCGCGCCGCCGGCGGCGGGACGAGATCGCATGAGCGTCGCCGCTGCAGCTGCGCCGCCTGAGGATCGCGCGCGGCGGCATATTCTCGTCGTCGACGACGACAAGCGCATCCGCACCCTGCTCACCCGCTATCTCCTCGCCGAAGGCTATCTGGTCAGCGCCGCCGCCGACGCCGCCGAAGCCATGGCGCGGCTCGCCGACATGGCCTTCGACCTCATCGTGCTCGATGTGATGATGCCGGGCGAGAGCGGGATCGACTTCGCGCGCCGGCTGCGGCGGGAGCCCGAACCGCTGCGCTCCGCGCCGATCCTGATGCTGACCGCGCTCGGAGAGACGCGCGACCGGATCGAAGGGCTGGAGGCCGGCGTCGACGATTATCTCGCCAAGCCGTTCGAGCCGCGCGAATTGTCGCTGCGCGTTGCCGGCATATTGCGGCGGACGATCCGCTCCGACCGGCCGCGCGGCGTGACGGCGGTGCGCTTCGGCGCCTTTTTCTTCGACCTCGAAAAGGGCCGATTGCTGGAGCATAACCGCATCGTCCATCTGACGACACGCGAAAGCGAGATGCTGACCGCGCTTTCGCTCGAAGCGGGCGCGATCCTGCCACGGCGACGGTTGGCGCAGCGCGCGGTCGATGGCAAGATCGAGTCCGCGGGCGAGCGCAGCGTCGATGTCGAGATCGCGCGGCTGCGCCGCAAGATCGAGCGCGACGAGGGCGGCCCGCGCCATCTGCAGACGATCCGCGGCCGCGGCTATCGGCTATGGGTCGACGAGATGATCGGCGAGGACGAGGAAAACGGAAGCACGCCATGACCTTAGCTCTTCCCGCTCCGCTCGACGCGCCGCGCCGCCTGTGGCGCGGCTTCGCCGGCTGGCTGCATGAGCGCATGCCCAAAGGGCTGTACGCCCGCTCGCTGCTGATCGTGATCTTGCCGATCGTGCTGCTGCAATCGGCCGTGGCCTATTTCTTCATGGAACGCCATTGGCAGGCGGTGACCTCGCGTCTCTCCGCCGCCGTGGCGCGCGACGTCGCCGCGCTCGTCGATCTCTACGACGTCGTGCCGGAGGCGACGCGACGGGAGACGCTGCAGCGCATCGCCGGCATGGATCTCAACGTCGAGCTGCATTTCCTACCCGAGGAGCCGCTGCCGCCGACGACCGGCAAGCCGTTCTTTTCGCTGCTCGACCACACGCTCTCACGCGAATTGTCGCGGCGCATCTCCCGCCCCTTCTGGATCGACACGGTCGGGCGCTCGCATGTGGTCGAGATTCGCGTCGGCCTCCCGGATGCGACGATGCGGATTCTCGCCAGCCGCACTTACGCCTATGCCTCGAATTCGGAGATTTTCTTCATCTGGACGGTGATCGCCTCGCTCGTCATCATCGCTATCGCCACTTCGTTTCTGCGCAATCAGATCCGTCCGATCCTGCGGCTGGCGCGGGCGGCGGAGGAATTCGGCAAGGGTCGCGAGGTGGACTTCAGCCCGCGCGGCGCGCGCGAGGTGCGCCAGGCCGGCGCCGCCTTCCTCGAGATGAAGCGCCGGGTCGAGCGCGCCATGGAACAGCGCAAGACCATGCTGAACGGCGTCTCGCATGATCTGCGCACCATCATCACCCGCTTCAAGCTGTCGCTGGCGCTGATCGGCGAATCCCCCGAATCGGCCGAAATGAAGAAGGACGTCGCCGAGATGGAGCGCATGGTGGAGGGCTATCTCGCCTTCGCCCGCGGCGACGCCGGCGAGACGACGGAGATGGTCGACGTCGCCGCTCTGCTCGAGGAGATAAAGGGCGAATCGCAGCGGCTCGGGCTCGAGGCCGAGGCGCGCTTCTCCGGCCGTCCGCGAGCGGCGGTGCGGCCCGCGGCCTTCCGCCGCTGCCTCGCCAATCTCGTCGGCAACGCCCAGCGCTACGGCAAGCGCATCGCCCTCTCCGGCGTGAACGACGGCGTGCGCCTCGTCGTCCATATCGACGACGACGGACCCGGCATTCCCGAGGACAAGCGCGAGGACGCCTTCCGGCCGTTTTATCGGCTGGACGAATCACGCAATCAGGACGAGAGCCATTCGGGCCTCGGCCTCGCCATCGCGCGGGACATCGCCTATGCGCATGGCGGCGCGGTGAAGCTCGCCGAGTCGCCGCTCGGCGGCTTGCGCGCGACGGTTTCCCTGCCGGTGTGAGCGCGTCCGGTCATCCGCCCTCACCCCGAGAAGCCCGCGCAGCGGGCGTCTCGAAGGGGCGTCCGCAGCGCCTACTGAAGCATCCTTCGAGGCGATGCGCTTGCCGCGCGGCGCGGCGATCGAAGGCGAGCCGCGTCACGACTCCGGCGGACAGGGAATCTCTCGCGTCACGCCTTCGAGAAAAGCCTTCATTCCCGCATTGGCGCGCAGGGGGCTCGGCTTCTTGTTCGCCTCGAAGGTCAGAAAGGTGACGATGCCGCGCGGATTTATGGCGATCACCTTGTATCGCTCCGATCCGCCCGTCGCATAGCATTTGCCCTCTTTGATGTCCTCGGCCGTCAGAGCCATGATCGGTTCTCCTTTCGCGTTCGACGCTCGACGCCGTTCCGCAAGAGCCGTGCCGAAAGCTCAGTGGTCGTGGTCGTGATCATGATCGTCGTCGGCGCCTTTCTTCTGGACGACATGCTCGGTCAGAAAATCGCCGGCGGCGATGACGCCGTCGTCGTCGAGCGCGTGGCCGAGCCCTTTGCGCGTCATCGACCAGACGCGCCCGCCGCCGGCCGCGATCGACGCTTTCGCCTCGCGCATCGCGGCGAGCGGCGCGACCTCGTCGGCGTCGCCGTGGATCAGCAGCATCGGCGGCGCGGTCTCGGCCCGCGGCGCCGGCGCACCGTATGGACCGCCGGAGAAGGCGACCACCGCCTTGACCGGCCCCGGACGCGCGAGCCCGGCCAGGACGGCGAGCGTCGCCCCTTGCGAGAAGCCGACCAGCGCCAGATGCGAAGGCGGCAGATGGCGCTTTTCCAGCGCCGCGTCGAGGAAGCGGTCGAGCGCCGCGATCCCCTTCTCGAGCCCGCCCTCCTCGGCCGGATCGAACCAGCGCCCGCCCGGCGCCTCGGCGGCGAGAAATTCGGCCTTGGGCAGGGTCGGCGCCCAATTGAGCGCCTGATCGATGATAGATTGTCCGCTCTCCCCTTCGCCATGCAGCAGCACGACGAGAAAAGCGGGCTTGCCGCAGGACAGGGCGGCGAGCGCCGGCCCTTCGACGATTTCGGTCATGGCTTCTCCTCGGCGCCGGCCGCGCTGGCGCCCAATCTGCTTCTCGAAATTTGGCGCCGAAGAGGGATCGGCGCGCAACGAGAACCGATGCCGCAAAGCAAGAGGAGGACCGCGTGGCGGACTATCAAGTGACGGTCGAGGAGCAGCCGGACGGCAAATGGGCGTGCTTCCTGCATGTGCCCGGCGAGGAGCCGTACAACCTCGGCAAGACCTTCAAGAACGAGGAGCGCGCCGAGGCCTGGCTCACTGTCGGCGAGGCCACGACCGCGATCGACATGGCGGTCGCGAAGCTCACGAAAAAGTAAGCCGGCGGAAGACGCAGCGGGCTCGCGCTGTCGGATATCCGACAGCCGACCCTCGTCCTTCGTTCCTATTGTCCGACGCGGGAGGCGCGGAATCGCCGCCCTCCCGCAGCAAGCACTCCGTGGGGACCTCGATGACGGTAGATCTCAAGAGCGATTGGACCGACGCCGACATTGCAAAGCTGATCGGATCGGTGACCGACGACCGCGACTGGCGCCTCGAGGTCAGCGCCGAGGGCGTCGCCTCGCTCGTCGACAAGACCGCCCATCCGACCGACGCCGCCTATGACGACACGCTTCATTGCTTCCTGGAGACCTGGATGCAGGGCACGGATTTCGTCGGCCCCTCGGCCGCCGGCGACAAGGAGCTGGTCGGCAAGATCGCCAAGGCCCTGCGCGAGAACTATCCTGCTCTGAAGGGCCCGAAATTCGTCTACGTCTCGCTGTGAGCGCGGCGCGTCGTCTGCTTTGGCTCCGGGAAGACGGCGCGCCCCCGCTCTCCGCTACTTGCTCGCGCCCCGCGCGGCGAGCAGCTTCGTCACATCCTCGAGCGCCTTTTTCGCCGGAGCGAGATTGGGATCGAGACGCAGCGACGCCTCGAGATCGGCCTTGGCCGGCTCCAGCTCGCGCTTGCCGCGGTAGGCGTTGGCGCGATTGAGAAAAGCGCGCGCATAAGTCGGATCGAGCTCGACGGCCTTGCCGAAATCGGCGATCGCCTTGTCGAAATCGCCCTTGGCGTGCAGCGCGAGGCCGCGATTATTATAGGAGATGGCGTGCTTGCCGTCGCGCGCGATCGCCGCGTCATAGTCGGCGATGGCGTGGTCGAGATCGCCCTTGGCCTGATACAGAGCCGCCCGATTGACATAGGCCTGCGCCGCCTTCGGCTCCAGCTTCACGGCGGCGTCGAAATCCGCCAGCGCATGATCGAGATCGCCCTTGGCTCGGTAGGCGCGGCCGCGATTGGCGAGCGACGTCGCCGATTTCTTGTCGAGCTGCAGCGCCTTGTCATAGTCGGCGATGGCGCGGTCGAAATCGCCGGCGGTCTGGCGCGCGTCGCCGCGCCCGACATAGGCCGCCGCCGATTTCGGCTGAGCCTCTATCAATGTGTCGTAATCGCCGATGGCGCCGTCATTGTCGCCTTTGGCGCGCTTGGCGGCGGCGCGGGCGGCGAGAGCGGCCGCCGCCGTCCGGGCATCCATCTGCAAGGCCATGTCGTAATCGGCGATGGCGCGGTCATATTGGCCCTTGGCGTGGAACGCGCCTCCGCGATTCATATGGGCGATGACGTGATTGTGCAGGGTCTCCTTGCGCCCGCGATCGATCACCTCGGTGCAGGCGGCGATGCGCGCATCGGGATCGGAACTGCGGCAGCCGACCCACGGATCGCTCGCTGCGCCGGCGCCGCCGCCCGCGAGCGACAGAACCGTCGCGGCGACGACGAGGCGAACGGGCGGCGAAAGGTCGAGGACGAACGAAAGACGCGCCATTTGGCCGACGGGCTCCATGAAGTTGACAATTCTGGTATGGTTTCACTTCGACGCCCGGAGGGCAATCCGGAATCGCGCGCCGACGCTCCTCATCGCGCCGGCGCTCGTCAGTGCGCCGAGGCAGGCGCCCCGCGCTTGGCGGCCGCGCGGCGCGCGTTGCGCTTGTGCATCCAGCGAATCACGCCGGTGACGAAGACGAGCGGCCAGGAGAGGCCGAACAGGAACACGGCGATGCGTCCCGGCCAGCCGGCGACATAGCCCGAATGAAGCGGCCATTGCCAGGCGATGAAGCCGTCGCCGTCGCCCGACAGCGGGTCGTTCACATGCCGCACCTCGCCGCTATAGCGGTCGACGAAAACGGTGCGACGACCCTCGAGGCCGAAGCCGATGGGAAAGAGCTGATTGACGGCATAGGGCGATTCGTCGGTCGCCGGCTGAACCGTCGAATAGACGCGCCCGCCGGGAAAGCGGCGCTGAACCGTCGCCACGGCGTCGTCCAGCGTGGCGCGGCCGCCCTCGGCGAGCGAGCGGATCGTCTGCGGCTTCGTCAGCGGCGAGAACAGCTCGACCGCTGCGCGAAACTGCTCCGGCAAATTGAAATAGACGCCGGACATCAGCACGGCGATCGCCACCGGCAACAGAAATATGCCGGAGAGCCGATGCAGGTCATAGGTGACCCGCTCGGCCTTGGCCGGCCATTTCATGGTGAAGGCGTTCTTCCATTTCCCATTGCGCGGCCACCAGAGATAAACGCCGGTGAAGGTCGAGACGAAGGCGAGAAGGGCGATGACGCCGACCACGAGGTCGCCGGTCACCGGCCACAGCAGATCGTAATGCAGATCGAACAGGAGGCGGACGAAAGCGCCGCGAAGCATGTTCTCGGGATCGCGCCACAGGCGCTCGCCGGTGACCTTCGCCGAATAGGGATCGACGAAGACGTGCCAAGCCTGCGGCTTCTCGGCTCCTTCGACGGGGCGGCGGTAATAGAAGAGAAAAGCCTGGTCGTCGCTCTGCGGCCAATAGGTGAAGCCGAGCCTCGCATCCGCCGCTATGCTTTTGCGCGCGGCCTCGGCGATCTCCTCGAGCGGCCGCCATGCGCTCCGCCCCTGCGGCGGCGCGGCGACGATGCGCAGTTCGGGGTTCAGCGCCTGATCGATCTCCTGGAAGAACACCAGAGCCGAGCCGGTCACGCCGATCACCGACAGGAACAGGCCGAGCGCGAGCCCGAGCCAGAGATGAACGGCGCGCCAAATCTCGCGCCAATTCCGCAAGGTGGAGAGGCGTCGCGCGGAAGCGGGCGCCGCCAAAGCGATTTCGGTCATATCGAGGCCTCCGGATGACCGGCCGTCCGCCGCCGCCGACAATCCGCCGTCATCGGAGCCGAGACTGACGAAGGCCCGGCGGCTTTGCAAGAGCCCGCGGCGGCGGCGCGCTCGAAAAAAGCGCGAGCGGCGGCGGTCCGGCGCACGGCGCGCTCTTGAAAACAGTGGCGTTCCCGCCGAATTCGGGCGAAAGAGGCGCCGAGACTCTTCAGATCGGCGCAAAATTATTCTAAGACAGAGTTCGATGAGCCTCTTGACCTCGACCGAAGATCTCGCTGCGGCCTGCGACCGCCTCTCCCGCCATCCTTTTGTGACCGTCGACACGGAGTTTCTTCGCGAGACGACCTTCTGGCCGAAGGTGTGCGTCATTCAGCTCGCCTCGCCCGAGGAGGCTTTCGCCGTCGACACGCTCGCCGAGGGCCTCGATCTCACGCCCTTCTTCGAGCTGATGGCCGACATGCGCGTCGTCAAAGTGTTTCACGCGGCGCGACAGGACCTCGAGATCATCTGGCGCCTCGCCCGGCTCATCCCCGCGCCATTGTTCGACACGCAGGTCGCGGCCATGGTCTGCGGCTTCGGCGACCAGGCCTCCTATGTCGAGCTGGTCAAGGCCATCGCCAAGGAGAGCCTCGACAAATCCTCGCGCTTCACCGATTGGTCGAAGCGCCCGCTGTCGACCGCGCAGATCGACTACGCCATCGCCGATGTGACGCATCTGCGGCAAATTTACACGCATCTGCGCCAGCGGCTCGAGCGCTCCAACCGGCTCGACTGGCTCGTCGACGAAATGCGCACGCTCACCTCGCCCGAGACTTATGAGCAGAGCCCGGAGAACGCCTGGGAGCGCCTGCGCCACCGCGTGCGCAAGCCGCGCGACCTCGCCGTGCTGATGGAGCTCGCCGCCTGGCGCGAGGCGGAGGCGCAGGCGCGCGACGTGCCGCGCGCGCGGGTGCTGAAGGACGACATGCTGATCGAGATCGCGCTCGCCGCGCCGCGCAGCCAGGAGGCGCTCGGCGATCTGCGCGCCTTTCCGCGCGGGCTCGAGCGGTCGCGCTCCGGCGCGGATATCGTCGCCGCGGTCGAGCGCGGCCTCGCCCGCGATCCGGCCGCCCTGCCCCGCATCGAGCGCGAGCGGCGCAGCGGCAACGGCGCGACCGTCGAGCTGCTCAAGGTGCTGCTCCGACAGGTGGCCGAGGAGACCGGCGTCGCCACCAAAATGATCGCCACCGTCGAAGACCTCGAGGCCATCGCCGGTGACGACGCGGCGGATGTGCCGGCCCTCTCTGGCTGGCGGCGGGCCATTTTCGGCGAAAAGGCGCTGCAGCTGAAAGCCGGACGGCTCGCCCTCGCAGTCGAGCGCGGCAAGGTCGTCACGCTCGACTGGCAGGAGCAGGACGAGCCGACCCGCTAGCGGCGTGATTCGGTCGATTTGACAGGAATGAAAGAGCGAGCCTGAAGGCTCGCTCTTTCCTCGCGCCTTCGAGCGCCCGCCCGAAAGGCGGAAATCTCCAAACCGACGCCGGAAAATCTCCCTGCCTGATCAGGTGGGTATAGGTGGGATACGCCCAACCCGCATGCGCGCCTCGGCCCACCCGTTTTGCGGCGCAAAATGAGGCAATTCAGAGACAAGTGATTGCATTCTCAAATAGTTCTATAGACGCCCTCATGCGACAATGCGCGCCTTGATTGATTGAGGTTGCAGCGCAACATAGATTCATGTTGCAACGCAACCAGAACTCGGCGGGAGACCTTCGCAAGGCAAAGCCCGCGCTCCGGTCAATCAGGAAGGACGATATTATGAAGACTGCAGGCGACCGCATTTTCGCTCTGGCTCTCGGCGCCGCGGCGCTGAGCCTCGCGGGCGCGCCCCTGCGCGCCGAGCCCCTCTTGCTGAAGCCCCTCGCCGCCGCGAGCATAGACGCAGGGCCCAAGCACATGGTCGGCTATTTCGTCGGCTCCGAAGGCGCCTGCCGGCTCACGCTGATGATCGCCGATGCGTCCAGCCTCGAGCAAGCGACGCCGGCGACCGCGACAACGCGCCTCGTCGTGCCGATCGACAGCGGCAAGGCGGCGCAGGTCGACACTTCGGTCAGCAAGACGCTGCGCTTCACTTGCTCCCCCGACGGCGGCGCCATGACGGTGACGACGATCGACCGCGGCCGGCGCACGGCCGAGTAACGTGACGTCGCCGCGAGCGAGCTCGAACGCTTCCGGTTCAGTGGCGAGCCTAAGCCGGCGCCGCGGCCTCGATGCTCGCCTCCGCGCCGATCGACAGCGGCAAGGCGGCGCAGGTCGACACTTCGGTCAGCAAGACGCTGCGCTTCACTTGCTCCCCCGACGGCGGCGCCATGACGGTGACGACGATCGACCGCGGCCGGCGCACGGCCGAGTAACGTGACGTCGCCGCGAGCGAGCTCGAACGCTTCCGGTTCAGTGGCGAGCCTAAGCCGGCGCCGCGGCCTCGATGCTCGCCTCCGCGCCGATGAGCCGGGCGAGCGCCTTCGCCCGGCTCGTCAGCCTTTCGCTGGCGAGCTCGGCGAACTCCTCCGGCAGGCTCAGCGACAGGCGCCCGTCCCGCGCGACGATCGGCGTTCGCGGCAAGACGCCGGGCATCGCCGCCGAGAGCAGATAGGCGACGCGCAACGCCGCCGACAGCAGCCGCGCCCGCTCGAGCAGGCGCGTCGTCAGCAGCCCGCGCACCGGCAGGGCGCCCTCGCTGTCCGGCCCCGAATGGCGCAGCACCGCCACCAGCGCGAGAAAAGCCCGCCCCGGATGATCGACGGCCACGAAGGCCGAATTGGTGATCACATTCATCGACTGGCTGGCGCGATAATCGGGATGCGCCCGCCAGCTCACATCGGAGAGGAAGCAGGCCGCATGGCGCAGCCTCGCCTCCTCCTGCGTCTCATCGAGGCCCGAGGAGGCGATCAGCGCGTCGGTCCAGGCGATCAGCTCGTCCCCATAGCCCGGCGCGCGCGCCATCGCCTGCTCCAGCTCGCGCGCGGCGAGGACGAGCGGATCGGTCGCCCGCGCCGTCTCCGACAGGCGCTCATACAATAATCCCTCGCGCACGCCGGCCGCGGAGATCACGACTTCCTTGGGCTTTGCCCGGCGAATCACCTCGTCGAGCACGATCGCGCCATAGCCGAGCAGCGGACGCCGCGCCGCGGAGACGGAGGCGATGTCGGCCAGGGCCTCGCTGTCGACGCGCTCCAGGAGGCTCGCGAATTCGGCCGCGTCCTCGGCGGGGATACGGTAATTGTGCATCACGTCGAGCGGATAGTTGTGCTGGCGCATGTGCAGCCGCGCCAGCGCGCGCCACGTGCCGCCGACCGCATAGAAGGCGCGGCCGCGCAGCCGCCCCAGCGGAGACGCCTCCTCGATCGCCTTGCGGGCGATGCGTATGGCCTGGCGCGTCGAGCGGCTGGAGGCGTCCATCAGCGCGAGGCCGCCGAGCGGCAGGGTGACGCCATTGCCCATGCGCCCGCCATGGACCTCGATCAGCTCCAGCGAGCCGCCGCCGAGATCGCCGACGACGCCGTCCGGCTCGTGAATGGCGGACATGACGCCGAGCGCCGACAGCTCGGCCTCGCGCCCGCCGGAGAGCAGCAATATGTCGCGGCCGACCGCCTCGCCCGCGGCGGAGAGGAAGCTCGCGCCATTGACCGCGTCGCGCGCGGCCGCGGTGGCGATCACCTCGACGTCGCAGATCTCCATGATCTCGCACAGCGAGCGGAAGCGCCGCAGCGCCTGCAGCGCCTTGCGCATGCCGTCCTCGGGCAGGCGGCCGGTGGTGACGACGCCGCGCCCCAGCCCGCACATCACCTTTTCGTTGAAGACGGGCGTCAGCGCGCGCTCGAGCGCCGCATAGGCGACGAGGCGCACCGAATTGGAGCCGATGTCGACGATCGCGACGGGCGCGGCCGCTGCGTCCTCGATTCGCTCAGCCTTCTTCTCGGGGCTTGAGGAGCGAGCGCGGGCGCCATTCCTTGAGTGACTTGCCACGGCCGGACAGACTCGGGTTGGTCATGAAGTACTTATGGGCGTTGAATCGCTCTTCGCCCTCGGGGGGAGTTATGCGTAAGGACGAGCCGTCCGGCAAGACTCGATAGCTCTGTTCATTGTCGATCAGATTGGCGAGCATGATCTGGTCCAGCACCTGCTGATGCACGGTCGGATTGGTGATGGGCATCAGCACCTCGACGCGGCGATCGAGGTTGCGCGGCATCAGATCGGCGGAGGAGATGTAGACATGCGCCTTGGCATGCGGCAGCGCATGCCCGCCGCCGAAGGCGTAGACGCGAGCGTGCTCGAGGAAGCGCCCGACGATCGACTTCACGCGAATATTGTCGGAGAGGCCCGGAACCCCCGGACGCAGGCAGCAGATGCCGCGCACGATGAATTCGACCGCCACGCCGGCCTGTGAGGCGTGATAGAGCGCGTCGATGATCTCAGGATCGACGAGGGCGTTGCATTTGCCCCAGATCGCCGCCGGCTTGCCGGCCCTGGCGAAGCCGATCTCCTGCTCGATATGCTCGAGCAGCCGCGTCTTGAGCGAGATCGGCGAGACCGCCATGCGCTCGAGTCCGGCGGGCTCCGCATAGCCGGTGATGAAATTGAAGATGCGCGCGACGTCGCGGGCGATCGCCGGGTCGGCGGTGAACAGCGAAATGTCGGTATAGATGCGCGCCGTCACCGGATGGTAATTGCCGGTGCCGATATGGCAATAGGTGGCGATGCCGCCGCTCTCGCGCCGCACCACCATCGACAGCTTGCCATGGGTCTTCAGCTCGATGAAGCCGAACACGACCTGCGCGCCGGCGCGCTCCAGGTCGCGCGCCCAGCGGATGTTCGCCTCCTCGTCGAAGCGCGCCTTCAGCTCGACCAGCGCCGTCACCGACTTGCCGGCCTCGGCCGCCTCGACGAGGGCGCGCACGATCGGGCTGTTGGCCGAGGTGCGATAGAGCGTCTGCTTGATGGCGACCACATTGGGGTCGCGCGCCGCCTGCTGCAGGAATTGCACGACGACGTCGAAGGTCTCGTAAGGATGATGGACGCAGAGGTCCTTCTGCTTGATGGCCAGAAAACAATCGCCGCCATTGTCGCGCACGCGCTCGGGAAAGCGCGGGCTATAAGGCTTGAACTTGATGTCCGGGCGGTCGAGCGCGACGAGCTCCGACAGATCGTTGAGCGCCAGCATGCCGTCGAGCGCGAACACTTCGTCCTCGGTGACGTCCAGCTCCTCGGCGACGAGCGCTCGTAGCGATTCGGGCATGTCGGACGCGAATTCGAGGCGGATCACCGAGCCGCGTCGACGCCGCTTCAGCGCCGTCTCGAACAGGCGCACCAGATCTTCGGCCTCCTCCTCCACCTCGAGGTCGCTGTCGCGAATGAGGCGGAAGATGCCCTGCCCGCGCAGCTGGTAGCCGGGGAAGAGCTTCTGCGCATTGATGGCGATCAGCGTCTCGAGCAGCATGAAGCGCTCGCGCCCCTGCCCCGCCCCTTGCGCGCTCGGCAGCCTGACGAAGCGCTCGATCTTCTGCGGCAGGCGCACCAGCGCATGCAGGGTCTTGCGGTCGCCCGGACGCACCAGCTCCAGCGCCAATGTGAAGCCGAGATTGGGAATGAAGGGGAACGGATGGGCCGGATCGATGGCGAGCGGCGTCAGCACCGGGAAGACGCGCGACATGAAATGCTCGTCGAGCCAGTCGCGATCGGTCTTCGTCAGATTGCCGGGCTCGACGATGACGATGCCGACATCCTCGATCTCGGCGCGCAATTCACGCCAACGGCGCGATTGCTCGGCCGTGAGCAGCGCGACCCGCTCATTGATCTTGACCAGCTGCTCCGCCGGCGTCAGCCCATCCTGCGAGGGAGTCGTCAGCCCTTCGCGCATCTGTCCGCGCAGGCCGGCGACGCGCACCATGTAGAATTCGTCGAGATTATTCGCCGAGATCGACAGAAAGCGCAGCTGCTCGAGCAGAGGATGGTTGCGGTTCGACGCCTCCTCCAGCACGCGGCGGTTGAACTCGAGCCAGGACAATTCGCGATTGATGAAGCGTTGAGGAAGGCTGGCCAGCTCGTCCGGCCGCAGCAGCAGATCGCCCGGCTGATCCATGACCGGAATGTCCGCGCCCGTGCGCCCCGCTTCGAGATTGTCCTGAATATGCTTCGTCATGCTCGCTCTCTCTTGGCCGCGACGTTGGCCGCGACGGCTCGGCCTCGCCATATTTCTCGCCCGCGTCACGACGACTGCATCGCTTCGAGCAGCTCGCCCGCCAGAACGCGCGTGACGCGGCGCCCCCGCGCCAGCGCCTCCTCGTCGAGCAGGCGGACGAAAGCGCGCGCTGCGTCGAGCGAGCGCTCGAGCCGCAGGGCGACATAGTCGACGAGGCCGGGATCGACCTGGAGCTGACGATCGCGAAACAGCTTCTCGAGCACGGCGCGAATCAGATCGTCATCCGGCGCGCCGATCTCTACGACAGGCGCACGACGTAAACGCGACAATAGGTCCGGCAACGCAAAACTCTCGCCCGAGGGCGACCGGCGCGCGGCGAGGAGCAGGCGCGCTCCGCTCTCACGTAGGCAGTTCATCAGGTGAAACAAGGCCGTCTCGTCCTCGACAGCGTCGAGCCCATCGAGAATGGCGGCGCGCGGCGGCGCCGAGACCAGGCGGAGAGGCGACGCAATCGCCGCCGGATCGATGGAAACAGCGCCGCTGCGCCGCTGAAAAATCGCGCTGAGATGGCTCTTGCCCGCCCCCGCCGGGCCGACCAGAAGCAGAGCGGGATCCGGCCAGTCCGGCCATTTTGCGATCATTTCGAAGGCGGCGCGGTTCGAGGGCGAGACGAGGAACGCCTCGTCGTCGAAGCTCGGAGCGCCGGCGAGGTCCAGCGGCAGCTGGCCGGCGCGGCGGCGCGCGAACTCGTCCGGCTCGGCCATCATCCCTCCGCTCGCGCCGGCTCGTCGGCGCCGAGGAAAAAGCGGCTCGCGCGATAGCGGCGCACCAGGAAGCGCAGGACCACGCCGACCGCCGCCGCCGCCGGCGCCGCGAGCAGCATGCCGGTGAAGCCGAACAGCGATCCGGCGGCGAGCAGCGCGAACATCAGCCAGACCGGATGCACGCCGATGGAGCCGCCGACGAGCCGCGGCGAGAGAACATTGCCGTCGAGAAACAGGCCGACGCCGACCAGCGCCACCGCCTCGGCCGGCAGGCGCCAGTCCGGCCAGCCTTGCACGGTCGCGACGACGATCGAAAGAACGAAGGCGGTGATCGATCCGACATAGGGCACGAAGCTCAATATCCCCGCCGAGACGCCGATCAGAAAGCCGAAATTGACCCCGAGCAGCGACAGGCCGATGCTGTACCAGAGGCCGAGGAAGAGGCACACGAGCGCCTGACCGCGCACGAAGCCGGAGAGCGCTTTGTCGATGTCGCGGGCGACGGCGCGCGCCTCCTCGCGATGGCGCGGCGGCACCAGCGAATCCAAGGTCGCGACCATATCGTCCCAGTCGAGCAGGATGTAAAAGGCCACGACGGGCGTGATGACGACGAGCGACGCCACATTGACGAGCGCCGCGCCGCGGGAGACGAGCGATTGCAGAAAGGAGGCCGCCATTCGCGCGGCCTCGGCGGTGATGTCGTTCACATATTTCTGCACGTCGGAGGGCGCGTCGGTGGTCGACAGGCCGAGCTTCTCATAGACGCTGCGGGCGAAATCGCCGGTGGCCTCGCGCGAAACGCGGGCGAGCAATCCCTGCAGGGTGGTCAGATAGCCCGGCAGGCTCACGACGAAATCGGAGAGCTGGCGGGTCAATATGGGCGCCGTGAAAAAGATGACCGCCGTCAGAATGACGAGGAAGATCGAGAGGATGCAGAGCGATGCGCCGAGCCGCGAGAGTCCGGCGCGCTGCAGCCGGTCGGCGACCGGATCGAGCAGATAGCCGAGGGCGAGGCCCGCGACAAAAGGCGCGAGAACCGCGCTCACGACATGAACGAACAGCATCAACAGAACGATCGCCGCCGCCCACAGCGCGATCTGCCGCTCGAGCGTCAGCCCTGCGGTTTTGCCGCGCGCGCCGCGCGCTCGACGCTCCGTCATCTCACGGTCCCATGTTCTTGACCCATCTCCACAGATAGACGGTGGCGGAAAGCGCGGTCAATGCCGCGACCGCGGCCGCGAGCGCAGCGACGGCGCCGTCGAGGGGAAGCGCGAAAGCCCTCCCCGCCAGCACGAGCGCGGCGAGAGCGAGCTGCGCCGCCGTGTTCGCCTTGGACACGGGCAGAGGAGCAAGATCGATGCGCCGCTGCAACAGCCAGGACACCGCCACGGCGCCGATGATCAGCACGTCGCGCGAGATCACCAGCAGGGCGATCCAGGCCGGAAGCGCGCCGACCAGCGCGAGCGTCGCGTAAATGGAGACGATGAGCGCCTTGTCGGCGAGCGGATCCAGCACCGCGCCGAGCTCGGTGCGCAGGTCGAAGCGCTTGGCCAGCCAGCCGTCGAGCGCGTCGGAAGCGCCGGCGAGGGCGAAGACGGCGAAGGCGGCAGGCCAATTTTCGGTGACGATCATGTCGATCGCCGCCGGGGTGAGCACAAAGCGGCCGATGGTGATGAAATTGGGCAGCCAGCGGAAATAGAGGGAGCGCATGTCCCCATATTTGGGATGCGCGCCGGCAAAGTCATGAGGGGCGGCCCTCAGGGGCCGCCGCCTTTTTCCCGGAGGGCTCCCGGTCAGCGGGCGCGCCTCGGACCGCGAGCCTTCAGGCTCGCCTTCCAGAGGCGGCGCGTTCAGGCCGTCGCGTCGTCCTGATGATGGCGGCGCGTCTCGGCGTGGTGGTGGCGGCGCCGAGCCTCCTCATGATCCTCCTCGAAATCCTCGTCGCGGTCCCGCGCATGATGGCGCGCATGGCGCCGGCGGCCGGTCACGCCGCGGAACACGGCGCGGGCCAGGGTGCGCAGAGGCGAGGTGAGGCGCGTCACATCCTCGATCCGCTCGATGACCGCCTCGCTGCGCGACAGCTCGCGGTCGAGCGCCGCCTTGGTGCGGCAGAGCTCGACGTCATTGTCCTCGAACCAGACGCCGAGCACGCGCCACCAGGCGATGGCGAGGCCTTGCAGCTTCAAGGCGCCGAGCGCGCCTTCGCTGTCGATGTCCGCCGCCTCGAGCATGAAGCGCATCGAATTGACCGTCTCGCGATTGAGCGCCGCCGCCGCCAGCGGATCGGTCGTCGCCCATTGCGAGATCGCCTCGAGCGCGTTGCGATAGGGCTCCAGCGCCTCGAGTCGCCGCAGCAGCACGTCATAGAGCCGCTCCTTGGCCGGCTCCGAAGCGTAGCGGCCGGAGAAATCGTCCAGCACCTGTCGGTCGATCTTGCGTGAAAACGCCGACAGCGCCGCTCCTTTCGACGGGAAGCAATCACGGAAATCGGCGAGCGAGACGCCCGCCTCGTGAGCGATGTCGGCGATCGCTATGTCCTCGAAGGCCCGCCGCCCGGCGAGCCGCATCAGCGCTTCGACGATCTTGTCGCGCGTCGAGACATTGGGCGCCGCCTTGTTCTCGACGCCCGTGTCGCTGGTCTTGTCGTTCGTCGTCATCGCCGCCTCCTGAGCTTCGCTCGCGACCACATGCAGCGTGGTTAATCTAGAGCGTTTTCTCCAAACCGGAAGCGCGCCGGCGCGGATCGCGGCAAAAATTGTGCGCCGCGTCAGCCCGACAGCTCCTCCGCCCGCCGCCGCGCCGCCGCCACCGCGCGCGACACGATCGGCGCGAGGCCGTCCGCCGCCATCAGCGTCGCCAGGGCCGCCGCCGTGGCGCCGCCGGGGGAGGTGACGTTCTCGCGCAATGTGGCGGGCGAGGCGTCGGCGCTGCGGCGCAGCAGTTCTCCGGCGCCGGCGACGGTCGCGCGCGCGAGCCGCGCCGCGACGTCGTCGGGCAGGCCGGCTTCGACCCCGGCGCGCGTGAGGCATTCGACGAAATAGAACACATAGGCCGGACCGCAGCCGGAAACGGCGGTGACCGCGTCGAGCAGCGCCTCGCTCTCGACCCACTCCACCTCGCCGGCCGCGGCGAGCAGCGCCGCCGCGAGCGCGCGCCGGCCCGCATCGACAAAGGGGCCGACGAAGGCGCCGGAAACGCCGCGGCCGATCGCCGCCGGCGTGTTGGGCATGGCGCGCACGATCATTTTCGCGTTCGGCAGGCGGGCGGCGAGATCGGCGACCCGCTTGCCGGCGAGAATGGAGAGCACGAGCGTGTCGGGTCCGGCGTCGGCCGCTATGGCCGGCGCGACCGCGTCGAGCATCTGCGGCTTGATCGCGAGAACCAGCGCCTCGGCAGGCGCGCGCATCGGCGGATTGAGCCGAAAGCCGCGCGCGGCCGCGAGCGCCGCGATCTCCTGCGAGGCCTGCGGCTCGATGATGGCGACGCCCTCGCCCGAGAGACCTTGCGCCGCCCAGCCATGGAGCAGCGCCGCCCCCATTTTTCCGGCTCCGACCAGAGTCACCGAGCCGGGCAGACCGACCATATCGCTCACGCCTCTCCCTTGGTCTCGAAGGTCGCCGTGTCCATCGCCTCCTTGGCGCTCTTGCCGGCCCAGAGCACGAATTGGAAGGCCTGATAATAGCGCTCGCAGGTCTCGAGCGCACGATCGAGCAGCGCCGCGCATTGCAGGCCCGAGGGCTGCGCGCCGCCGGCGAGCAGCAGGCTCTGGCGATGCATCACGACGCCCTCGGTCGGCCACATGTCGAAATGGCCGACCCAGAGCTGCTCATTGACGCTGCGGATCAGCGACTGCGCCTCGGCGCGGCGGCGCTCCGGCACGCGCAGGTCGAAGGCGCAGCTGACATGCAGAGTTTCGAGCTCGCCGAGCCAGGTGAAGGCCACATGATAATCGGTCCACCCGCCCGCGACCGAGATCGAGATCTCGTCTTCGTCGTCGCGATCGAACGACCAGTCGTTGCTGGCCGCCAATTGCTCCACGATGTCGACGGGATGCCGGGGGCGGTCGAAGTCTTTATCCGGTGCGATCAACATGATGAGCGAAACCTATGTGAGGGTCGTCCTGACGCGGCACGGACGCTTTATGGACGGCGACGCTGGACGCATGCAGGCGAGCCGAGGCTCGCGCTGGTCTCGACACAGGCGGGCGAAACGAATCGCCCGGCCTGGTCACTATACTCCACGCACTTGATTCGCCGCCGATTTTCAGCACCGACCGAAGCATGCCACGGACCGCGGCGTGATTTCCCGCACAGTGCTGGATTCGGCCGCGCCGGTCTACAGGCGCGGCCTCCCCTTCCACAAGCTGAAGCTTTTCGCCCTGCAAAAATCACGGGACAAGTCTCGCCCGCGCGGCTTGCGTGAAGCTGCGCCGCGCGGTGAGCTCAGGGCGTCATCACCACAGTCGTGCCGACGCCGACGCGCTCATAGAGATCGACGACGTCCTCGTTGAGCATCCGGATGCAGCCATAGGACGCGGCCGTGCCGACGGACGCGCGCATCTTGTTGGTGGTGCCGTGGATGGCCACCTGGTTGCGGTCGAGCGTCAGCGCCCGCACGCCCATCGGATTATGCGGCGAGCCGCCACGGATGAAATTGGGCAGCTCGGGATGGTCCTGCTTGACGACCGTCGGCGGAACCCAGTCGGGGTTGACGAACTTGCCGTCGATGTGAGCGTAGCCGGACCACTCCTTGCCGGCCTTGGGCACGGCGACCGGATACCGAATCGCCGTGCCGTCGCCCATGACGAGGAACAGGCTGCGCTGGCGCGCGCTGATGACGACCGTGCCCGGCTCCACGGCGGAATTGTAGGCGACGACATTGCGCGCCGCGCCCGTCCCGGGCAGCGCGACGAGGCCGGCGGCCAGCGCGGCCCCGGCGACGGAAGCGCGCGCCGCTGTCGCTGCACACGCGAGACACGAAAAACGCTGAACGAACGAGGTCAACATGGCTCCATACCTTCTCCAGGGTCGGCGCTGAGTGCGACATGTAGCGGCAGTGTTGCCACGGCCACCCTTACGTAGGCGTGATCCTACAGTTGCGGTTATGGTTTAACACTAAGATTTGCTTAACCGAGTGCGGCAAATCACAAGCTGTCGGGCCCACCGCCCCGCCCCCTTGCGCGGGAGCGCCCGCTCGAGGCATGACGGGCCATGGAGACACCGCAGATTTTCGATCGCCGGCTGCTGCGCCGGCGCCTCGCCCGTGCGCTGGTCGGAGCCGCGCCGGAGTTTCTGATGCTGCGCGCGGCCGATGATCTCGCCGACCGGCTCGCCGGGATCCGGCGCGACTTTCCGCGCTCGCTGGACCTCGGCTCGCCCCTGCCGGATTTCGCCCATGCGGTCGCGGCGAGCGGACGGGCCGCTCCGCTGCGCGCCGGGCCGCTGGCGGCGCCCGGCGTCGACGTCGTCGCCGAGGAGGAGGCTCTGCCCTTCGCTCCCTCGTCTTTCGATCTCGTCGTCTCCGGCCTCGCCCTGCAATGGGTCAATGATCTGCCCGGCGCGCTCGCCCAGGTGCGCCGCATGCTCGCGCCCGACGGCCTGTTCCTGGCCTGTTTTCCGGGCGGGGCGAGCCTCGTCGAGCTGCGCGCGGCGCTCCTGCAGGCGGAGGAGGAGATTTGCGGCGGAGCGAGCCCGCGCGTCTCGCCCTTCGTCGATCTGCGCGATCTCGGCGGACTGCTGCAGCGCGCCGGATTCGCGCTGCCGGTCACCGATGTCGACGGCTTCACGCTGCGCTATGATTCAATGTTCGCGCTCTGCGCCGAGCTGCGCGCCATGGGCGCCGCCAACGCGCTTTTCGAGCGCTCGCGCAAGCCGCTGCGCCGCGCCGTGCTGCTGCGCGCGGCCGAGATTTATGCGGAACGCTTCAGCGACGCCGACGGGCGCGTGCGCGCGACGATCGAGCTCGTCTGGCTCTCCGGCTGGGCGCCGCACGAGAGCCAGCAGAAGCCGCTCGCGCCCGGCACGGCCAAGATGCGGCTCGCCGATGCGTTGAAGCCAAGCGGCGAGGTCTAGACTAGCGGCGTGATTCAGCTGATTTGACAGGGGGGAAAGGGCGAGCCTGAAGGCTCACGGTCCAAGCGCGGCCCCTGGACTGCGAGCCTCCATGCTCACTCTCGAAGCCCATCAAATTCGACGAAGCAGACCACCAGATGCTCGAGACTACAAGGTCTCGAGCACGAGCGTGAAGCGTCGGCTCGGCGTCGGCGCCTCACGGAGGAAGATGATCCGAGCCGTTCCTTCGCCCACCGCCTCGATGCGAAACAAGCGGGAGCCGGGCGCTCCAATGCGACGCCGGGGCACGAAACCGAGATCGCGAATCTCGACCATGTCGAGACGATCGCTGGCCTCGCGGTCGATCCGCCAGCGGCGTCCGGTCGACGGCCTCTCCCAGAGCTCGACCATCACCGTCTCGCCGATATCCACCCGCATCGATGGCTCTTGCGCGAAAGCCGCCGACAATTCGAGATAAATACAGGCGATCCCGGAAAGCGCCCGCCGCATCTTCGTTACGCCGCTCTCGAAACTGCCGCGCATCGGCGCGACCCGAAACCTCTCGACCCGTCCGCGCGACACCGCGCCGCATTCTATACACGCTATTCGCGCCGAAACGAGCTATATCCAGCGCATGACCGTCGCCGCCCCCACACTTTCCGCCGAGCCCTCGCTCGCCAAGCCCTCGCTCGCCGGCGCCACGCGCGCCGAGCTGGCCGAGGCGCTGCGCGCCATCGACACGCCCGAGCGCGAGATCCGCATGCGCGTCGCGCAGCTCTGGCATTGGATCTATTTCCGCGGCGCACGCGACTTCGCCGACATGTCCAATGTCTCGAAGATCGTGCGCGGCAAGCTCGCCGAGCGCTTCACGCTGGCGCTTCCCGAGGTCGTCGCCGAGCAGGTCTCGACCGACGGCACGCGCAAATGGCTGCTGCGGCTCGACCCCGTCGACGCCGCCGACAAGGGCGCGGAGATCGAATGCGTCTATATTCCCGAGAGCGACCGCGGCACGCTCTGCGTCTCGAGCCAGGTCGGCTGCACGCTCAATTGCAGCTTCTGCCACACGGGCACGCAGAAGCTCGTGCGCAACCTTTCGACGCGCGAGATCGTCGCCCAACTGCTCGTCGCCCGCATGCGGCTCGGCGACTTCCCCGGCCTCGAGCCGCCGACCGACGGGCTCGTGCCCTCGGGCGCGGACGTGCGCGCCGTCTCCAATATCGTGTTCATGGGCATGGGCGAGCCGCTCTATAATTTGGAGCAGGTCGAGGCGGCGATCGAGGTCATGTCGGACGGCGACGGGCTGTCGCTGTCGAAGCGCCGCATCACCGTCTCCACCTCCGGCGTCGTGCCGCAGATCGAGCGATTGGGCGCCGAATGCGGGCCGATGCTCGCCATCTCGCTGCACGCCGTGCGCGACGATTTGCGCAACGAGCTGGTGCCTCTCAACAAGAAATATCCGATCCGGCAATTGCTCGAGGCCTGCCGTGATTATCCCGGCGCCTCCAACGCCCGCCGCATCACTTTCGAATATGTGATGCTGAAAGGCGTGAACGACAGCCCCGCCGAGGCGCGCGAGCTGGTGCGGCTGCTCAAAGGCATTCCCGCCAAGATCAATCTCATCCCGTTCAATCCCTGGCCGGGCGCGCCTTACGAGTGCTCGGATTGGGAGACGATCGAGCGCTTCTCCGACATCGTGTTCAACGCCGGCTATGCGAGCCCTGTGCGCACGCCGCGCGGCCGCGACATTCTCGCCGCCTGCGGCCAGCTGAAGAGCGAGACCGAGAAGCTGCGCGCGAGGGCGCGGCTGGCGGTGGAGTAGAGGGGCGTCAGGCGGCGCGCGGCTCGATCGCCGCGAGCTCGGCGCCGATCTCTCGCCGCCGCTGCATGAGGTCATGGTCGGCCTGCAGGCCGAGGAAGAAGCCTTCCGAGACGCCGAAATAGCGCGCGAGCCGCAGGTCGGTATCCGCAGTGATCGCCCGTCGACCGAGAACGATCTCATTGATCCGACGCGGCGGCACACGGATGGCGCGCGCGAGCGCGTTCTGGCTGAGCTCCATGGGCGCGAGAAATTCCTCCGACAGGATTTCTCCGGGCGTCGGGTTTGGCAAAAGTTCATCAGTGATAGTCGACGATTTCGACACTCGATGGTCCTCCCTCCATCCAGACGAAGCAAATGCGCCATTGATCGTCGATACGGACCGAATGCTGCCCGGCGCGATCGCCTTTGAGGGGTTCGAGCCGATTGCCGGGCGGGACACGCAAATCGTTCAGCACACGGGCTTGATTGAGCAGGCGTAGCTTCCGCAGCGCCACGACTTGAATGTCGGGCGGCAGCCTGCGGCTGCGACGGCCGGACCAGATCAATTCGTTACAAGGATCAATCGCCACGGACGCGCGATCTGCGCCATCCCGCGACCGCCGCGGCGGCGAGCGCGGCCGAGATCAGCACGTTCCAATTGCTGAGCGTGAGGCCCAGCACGAACAGGGTCGGGGCGTCGCAGCGCGGGACCTTCATCTTTTCGAGCTGGCCGCGGAAATCGTCGAAGGAATGCGCCTTCTTCAGCGCGCCGGTGCATTCCGTCGGGCCGGCGAATATCTTCAGCTCGACCCCCGAGTGATAAAAGGCGAGCGCCGCGCCGGCGATGAACAGCAGGGCGACGAGGATGAAGCCGAAGCGGGCGAGACGCGCCGCGCCGCGCTGCGCCGCGAAGGCGGTGAGCGCTGCGAGCGGAATCGCCGCATAATAGGGAATGCGCTGCTTCAGGCATAATTCGCAGGGCGCATGGCCGAGCGCCTCGAAAATCCAGGCGCCGCCGATGGTCGCGGCGGCGGCGGCGAGGAGCAGGAGCGCGAGGCCGGTCGGCGTCGCCTTGCGCCAAGTGTCGCGGAGCGCGCTCACAGCAGCTTGGCCGTGACGACGAAGCCGATCACGACAATGCTCGCGAGAGCGGTCATGAACAGGCCGAAATGCGCCTCGAGCCTCACCCGGATCCAATCGCCGAAGTGATTGATCGCCGCCGCCAGAATGAAGAAGCGGGCGCCTCGCGTCACGAGCGACAGCGCGATGAACAGGCCGAAATTATAGTCGAGCAGGCCGGAGACGATGGTGACGAGCTTATAGGGAATGGGCGTCAGGCCCTTCACCAGAATGAACAATGCGCCCCATTGCGCATAGAAGGCGCGCAGCGCGTCCATCTTGGCGCCATAGCCATAGAGCTCGATGAGCCAATGGCCGATGGTATCGTAGAACAGGGCGCCGATCGCATAGCCGAGCGCCCCGCCCGCGACCGAGCCGATCGTGCAGATCAACGCATAGCGCCAGGAGAGCTTGGGCTCGGCGAGCGACATCGGCACCAGGATCACATCGGGCGGCACGGGGAAGAAGGAGCTCTCCGCAAAGGCGATGGCGCCGAGCGCGACCGGCGCGTGCTTGCTGGCGGCGAGCGACATGGTCCAGGCGTAGAGCTTCTTGAACATTTTCCACCGTGTCGGGAGCAGAGGGCGCACCGCCATAGCATTTCGGGCGCGCCGAAGCGAGGCTCGGCCGCAGACGCCCCACGCCCCTCCGCCGTCTACGGGACTGAACTACGCGAAATATGGTAAGGTTAACCCCGCTTTAAGCGTTTTCCCGCATTTTTCTCGTCACTCGGCGTTGCGCCGAGGGCCGCGTCGCGGCCCCATTCTGTGAAGGGAAGACGTCATGGGCAGATCGAGGGCCCTTTTCACAGCGGCCGCGCTCGTCATCGGCGCAAATTCGGGCGCAGCCGCCGCCGACCTGCTTCCGCCGGCGCCGATGGTCGCCGCGCCGCCGCCGGCGGCCGATTACGGCGGATGGTATCTGCGCGGCGACGGCGGCGTCGGCATCAATCAGGTCTCCAATCTCCGCTCGACCTTCGATCCGACCAAGGTCGTCCCCTCCCCGCTGTTCGAATCCTATTCGATCGGCGACAGCGCCTTCGTCGGCGCCGGCGTCGGCTATCAGTTCAACAGCTGGCTGCGCGCCGACATCACCGGCGAATATCGCACCGCGTCGAACTATCGCGCCACGCAGAGCTACACCAATCTGTGGAACAATCTCTGCGGCGACATCGGCAGCCGCTGCCACGATCTCTACAATGCGCAGCACCGCGCCGCCGTGTTCCTGGCCAATGGCTATGTCGATCTCGGCACTTGGTACGGGATCACGCCCTTTGTCGGCGGCGGCGTCGGCTTCGCGGTGAACTTCCTTCAGAACGAGACCGACGTCGGCCCCGAGACCGGCGGCTTCGGCTCCGCCGCCAACCGCACCCAGACCAATTTCGCCTGGGCGGCGATGGCCGGCCTCGGCTATAACGTCACGCAGAATCTGAAGGTCGAGGTCGGCTATCGCTATCTCGACATGGGACGGATCACCTCGAATGTGATCGGCTGCCCGTCGAACTGCGCGGGCGAGCGCCAGTCCTTCGACCTCGCCTCGCACGACATCCGCCTCGGCTTCCGCTACGCGCTCGGCGGCCCGAGCCTCGCGCCGATGATGGCGCCGCCGCCCGGCCCGCTGATCCGCAAATACTGACCGGGACGAACCGCCCCCGACGCCTTCGGCGCGCGGCTCGAAAGAGCCCGCGCCGATTTCTTTTTTCAGCGCGGCGTCGTTTCGGTCCGTCGTTTCCGACGCCATTCGCCGAAGGCGTCCCTGACCCGATCGAACAATCTCGGCGGCAGAAAGCCGTAGTCATAACGGTCCGTGCGCGGGCGTTTGCGCAGGTCGTAGCCCGGCCATAGAAACTCGTTTCCTTCGCTGACGACGATCCACGAGCGCGAGTCGTCGAGACCGAGATGACGCTTCACCGCCAGCGGAATCTCGACCGCGCTGTGGGGCTCGCGAGGCTCGCTATGCGTAATCGGCAGGACGGTGACGAGAAACGCCCCGTCGGGCGCGCGCTCGACGGCGAGCACGATCACGCAGGGGCGGTCTTTGCTCCCTTCCTCGAGGCCCGCGTCGTGCTCATCGCGCCAGAGATAGGAATAGGAGATCACGAGACCCGGCTCGGGGGTCGGGATCGGCATCGGGTCGCGTCACTTCGGATCGAGCAGGGCGTTCAAATGATCGTGCCGCTCGTCCATGCGCGCGGCGGCGATCGCCTCGGCCTTTTCGTCGGACAGTTCGGCAGTCGCGAAGACGCGACGCTGCGCCTTGAAGCGCATGAACGCCTCATATTCGTCGGGCCTCACGAAATAGCCGGTGATCTGGCCATGACTGGACACAGCGACCGCTTCGCGCTGCGCCAGCATCCGGTAACGTCCGAAATTACGAGTGAATTCGGAAGCGGGGACGGCTTCGGCCATAGCTGCGAACCTCTCTCTCGCCGCGAAATATAAGCGACTTGCGTGAAATACGCAATTTGCGCGCTTCACGCGACGTTCGCCCCCCTCGCGCCGCGTCACAAAATCCGCCATATCTCGGCCATGGCCAAACGCCCCACCAAGCCCGCCGACGAGACCGCGACCGACGATCCCTCCCTGCCGATCGGCGGCGCCCCTGCGCCCGCGAGCAATGTCCCGGAACTGTCCGTCTCCGAGCTCGCCAATGCGCTGAAACGCACGGTCGAGGATCGCTTCGGCCATGTGCGCGTGCGCGGCGAGATCACCAATTACCGGGGGCCGCATTCCTCGGGCCATGTCTATTTCTGCCTCAAGGATCAGAACGCGAGGCTCGACGCCGTCATCTGGAAGACGACCTTCCTGCGCCTGCGGGTGAAGCCCCAGGAGGGGCTGGAAGTCGTCGCCACCGGCAAGATCACCACCTTTCCCGGAAAATCCTCCTATCAGATCGTCATCGACACGCTGGAGCCGGCCGGCGCCGGCGCGCTGATGGCGCTGCTCGACGAGCGCCGCAAGCGCCTCGCCGCCGAGGGCCTGTTCGACGCCGAGCGCAAAAAGCCCCTGCCCTTTCTGCCTGCCGTCGTCGGCGTCGTCACCTCGCCGACCGGCGCCGTGATCCGCGACATTCTGCACCGCCTGCTCGACCGCTTCCCCCGCCGCGTCATCCTGTGGCCCGTGCGCGTGCAAGGCGAGAGCTGCGCGGCGGAGGTGGCCGCCGCCATCGAGGGGTTCAACGCGCTGCCGCCCGACGGGCCGATCCCGCGGCCGGATGTGCTGATCGTCGCGCGCGGCGGCGGCTCGCTCGAGGACCTCTTCGGCTTCAACGAGGAGATCGTCGTGCGCGCGGCGGCGGCGAGCGCCATTCCGCTGGTCTCGGCGATCGGCCATGAGACCGACACGACGCTGATCGATTTCGTCGCCGATCTGCGCGCCCCGACGCCGACCGGCGCGGCGGAAAAATGCGTGCCGGTGCGCGCCGAGCTGATCGAGCAGACGGCGGTCCTCGCCCGCCGCCTTTCCGGGGCCGAGCGCCGGCTGCTCGACTCGAACCGCCGCCATCTCGTCTCGCTGCAGCGCGTGCTGCCGGCCGGCCCGCAATTGCTGATGCATCCGTTCCAGCGCAGCGACCGCGCCGGCGAGCGGCTGCGCGCCGCGCTGCGCCGAGCGCTCGACGCCCGCCGCCTGCGGCTCTCGCATCTATCCCATGTGCTCGCCCGCCATTCGCCGCAGGCGGAGCTGGCCCGCGCCTCCGAGCGGCTGAAAGGCCTCCACGCGCGCCTGCGCCAGGGCCTTTTCGCGCGCCTGGCGCTGGCCCGGCGCGAGGCCGATGGCGCAAGGCGGCGCTTGGACCATGCCGAGCAGCGGCTGCGCTCGGCCTATTTCCGCATCATCGCCGTCGGCCAAGCGCGGCTCGACCGGCTCGATCAGCTGCGCAGGACGCTCGGCTATGAGAGCGTGCTGACGCGCGGCTTCGCGCTGGTGCGCGACGAGCGGGGAACAGTGCTGCGCCACACGCGCGATGTGGCGCCGGGCATGGCGATGACCATTCAATTCGCGGACGGCTCCGTGCCCGCCCGCGCCGAGGGCGACGCCCCGCCGGAGCCGCCGTCCTCCCCGCGGCACAAGCGCGGGAAGGACAAGACCGGCGGCGGACAAGGAACACTGTTTTGAAACCACGAAACATTTTTTCTCGCCCAGCGCGACGGCGCGCGGACGCGGCGGTTGCGGGGCCGGAGGGCGCTCGCCATATGCGCGGAAAGGAGGCACTGCCCATGTTTTCGCGCCGCTCTCCGCCCCGACCCGCCGGATTGAAGCTCCAGGCCATGGACGCCGAGGACTTGTCCTGCCTCTCCGCCCTCCTCCAGGATTCTCTCGTGCGGGTCGGCGATCTCGCATTCCTGCCCGAAAAACGCCGCTTCGTTTTCGTCGGCTCGCGCTTCGACTGGCCGGCCGAGGCGAATGGGAAACGTGAGCGCTGCCGCTCTGGCGTGCATTTCGAGGGCGTGCGGCGCGTGCAGCACAGGCGCGTCGCCCGCGACAATCCCGACGCCATTCTCGAATTGCTCGCCGTGACCTTCGAGCCCTCCGAAGAGCCGCCGGGGGGCGTCGTCTCGCTGATTTTCGCCGGCGGGGCGGCCATCTCGCTCGAGGTGGAATGCGTCGAGGCGCGCCTCTCCGACCTCGGGCCGCGCTGGCGGGTGGCCGCCTGCCCCTCGCATGAGCTTGACGAAAACGGCGAGGCGAGGTCATGACAACCGGGGATTCCGGTTGGAGATGGACATGACTTGGCGATTGGACGCCGCGGCGGCGGATTTCGAGGAGAGCTTCAAAGCCCTCCTCTCGACGAAGCGCGAGGCCTCCCAGGACGTCGACGACACCGTCCGCGACATCATCGCGGATGTGGCCGCGCGCGGCGACGAGGCGCTGATCGACCTCTCGAAGAAGTTCGACCATATCGATCTCGCCGAGACCGGCATCGCGCTGACCAAGGCCGAGATCGACGCCGCCGAGGCGCGCGTGCCGAAGGAGACGCTGGCCGCGCTCGACCTCGCCCATGAGCGCATCGCCGCTTTCCACGAGCGCCAGCGGCCGCAGGACCTGCGCTTTACGGACGCGGCCGGGGTCGAGCTCGGCTGGCGCTGGAGCGCGCTCGAATCGGTCGGGCTCTATGTTC
This sequence comes from Methylosinus sp. Sm6, assembly GCF_019802345.1. GTDB lineage: Bacteria > Pseudomonadota > Alphaproteobacteria > Rhizobiales > Beijerinckiaceae > Methylosinus. Next base: position 133,761 of record NZ_JAINDZ010000009.1, read on the forward strand.
CGGGCGGAACTGCCTCCTATCCCTCCTCCGTGCTGATGAACGCCGTGCCGGCCAAGGTCGCCGGCGTCGAGCGGCTGGTGATGGTGGTCCCCGCCCCGCATGGGGTGATCGACCCGCTGGTGCTGGCCGCCGCCAAGCGCGCCGGCGTCGACGAGGTCTATCGCGTCGGCGGCGCGCAGGCGGTCGCCGCGCTCGCCTATGGCACCAAGACCATCCGCCCCGTCGCCAAGATCGTCGGCCCCGGCAACGCCTGGGTGGCCGCGGCCAAGCGCCGCGTGTTCGGCCTCGTCGGCATCGACATGATCGCCGGCCCTTCGGAAATCCTGGTGCTCGCGGACAAGACCGCCAATCCCGACTGGGTGGCGATCGACCTGCTCGCCCAGGCCGAGCATGACGAATCGGCGCAGTCCATTCTCATCACCGACGACGCGGCTTTCGCCGACGCCACGGCGGCCGCGGTGGAGCGCCAGCTGGAGACGCTTTCGCGACGCGAAATCGCCACGCGATCCTGGCGCGAGTTCGGCGCGATCATCGTGACGAAATCGCTCGCCGACTCGATCCCGCTCGCCGACCGCATCGCGGCCGAGCATCTCGAGATCATCTCCGAGAACGCCGAAGATCTGGCGGCGAAAGTGCGCAACGCCGGGGCCATCTTCATCGGCGCCTATACGCCCGAGGCGATCGGCGATTATGTCGGCGGCTCCAATCACGTGCTGCCGACCGCGCGCTCGGCGCGCTTCTCCTCCGGATTGAGCGTGCTCGACTTCGTCAAGCGCACCTCGATCCTCAAATGCGACGCGTCCTCCATTCGCGAGATCGGCCCCGCGGCCGTCGCGCTCGGCGACGCCGAACGTCTGCAGGCCCATGCCCGATCTGTCGCCGTCCGTCTCGATCAGCGCGGAGCGTGAGGTGGGCGCGCGACGGCGGCTGATCTCGGTGACGCTCGACGAACAATCGATCGGGCGCGGCACCGCGGATCAGGAGCATGAGCGCGCCATCGCCATATACGACCTGATCGAGGACAACAGCTTCGCGCTCGAGGGCCATGACGGCGGCCCTTATGCGCTGCTGATCGCTCTGCACGACGCCAAGCTCGTCTTCGACGTGCGCGACGAATCGGGCGCCAATGTCGTCACGCATATATTGTCGCTGACGCCGTTCAAGCGGCTGCTCAAGGACTATTTCCTCGTCTGCGAGACCTATTACGCCGCGATCCGCACGGCGACGCCGAGCCGCATCGAGGCGATCGACATGGGCCGCCGCGGCCTGCACAATGAAGGCGCCGCGCTGCTCGCCGAGCGGCTGAAGGGCAAGATCCGCTGCGACGCCGATACGGCGCGCCGTCTCTTCACTCTGATCACCGCCCTGCATTGGAAGGGCTGAGGCCATGCCGAGCGAAGGCGATCGAACGCGGCCCGGCGCCGTGCTGTTCGCCTGCACGCAGAACGCCGTGCGCTCGCCCATGGCCGAGGCGCTGGCGCGCCATTATTTCGGCCGCGAGATCTATTTCGCCTCCGCCGGCTTGAAGCGCGGCGAGCCCGATCCTTTCGCCGTCGCGGCGATGGACGAGCTCGGCATCGACATCACGCGCCACAAGCCGCACACGTTCGAGGATCTCGAAGACAGCAATTTCGATCTGATCGTGACCTTGTCGCCGGAATCCCATCACAAGGCTTTGGAGTTCACGCGCACCATGGCGATCGACGTCGTCTATTGGCCGACGCTCGACGCGACGGCGGCGACGGGCTCGCGCGAGACGATCCTCGACGCCTATCGCGCCGTGCGCGATTCGCTGTCGAAGCGCATTCTGGCGCTGCTGTCGGTCGAGCACGGCTCGGATTGACAGGCTCCTCTTCGTCGTTGCGAGCGCGGCGAAGCGATCCACAGCCGTGGGCGAGCCTCGCCGCGCTCGTGATGACGGCGCGCTTCACGCGCGCGAGAGAATCGCGAGCAAAAGCGTGATTTGGCAGCCGAAGCCGATGAGGAACATCGGCGTCCTGATCCAGGGAAGGCCGAGCGAATAGATGACGTAATGCGCCGCGCGCGTCGCGAAGAACAAAGGCGCCGCGATCGCCGTCGCCGCCGTGCCGCCCCCGACGATCTGGATCGTGACGGCGAGCACCGCGAAGACGAGCAGATTCTCGACCATGTTGAGATGCGCGTTCTTGGCGCGCAGCGCCCAGGGCGCCTTGGTCGGAACCTCATGCAGCGGATCGCGAAAGGCCTCGATCGGTCCGAGCTCGCGGATGCGTTGCAGAATATAGGGAATCCACAGGATCGAGGCGACGCCGGCGGTCAGCACGGTCCAATAGAGCTCGGGAGTGAGGGCGTTGGTCATCGCAATGGCGCTCCTTGTTCGCGAATGATGCGCGCAAGCTAGCGAGACGCTTTCCCGACGTGAAGTACGCAGAAATATCGCAGATACTGACGTATCATGTCGATAGGGCATCATTGGATACCGTCTTCCATGCGCAAGCAGCGGCACGAGCAATATGACGAATGTCCGATCGAAGGCGCGATGGACATCATCGGCGGCAAATGGAAGCCGTCCATTCTCTATCGCCTGTCGGGCGGAACGAAGCGCTTCAGCGAGCTGCAGCGATTATTGACGAAGATCACACAGCGCACGCTGACGCAGCAATTGCGCGATCTCGAGCGTGACGGAATGATCTCGCGGCGCGTCTATCCCGAGGTGCCGCCGCGCGTCGAATATAGCCTCACCGACCGCGGGCGCTCGCTCCAGCCGGTTCTGGCGCTGCTGTTCGACTGGGGCGTCGAGCATGTGCTCGGCGCGGAAAAACGCGGCGGCGAAGCCAAATGAGCGCGCCTCCCGGCTCGCCTTTCACAGAGATGCGGCGAGAAGGCTCGCCGCCTCGATCAACCGCCGGTCCGACCAGCGCGGGCCGATCAGCGAGACGCCGAGCGGCGGGGCGCCGGGCGCGCGCGGCGGCGGAACGCTGATCTGCGGCAGGCCGAAGAAGCTGGCGAACAGGAAAGTGCGGAACATCCGATAGCGCTTGGCGTCGAGCTCCGCCTCGCTCTCGTCGAGCCGCGGCGAGACGAAGGGCGTGGTCGGGACGACGAGCAGCGTGTTCCCCGGCAAGATCGCATCCACTCGCGCGCGCGCCGCGCGGCGAAAGGCGTCGGCCTCGGCCTTTTCGCCCGCCGTCACTTGCGCCGCATAGGCGAAGCGCTCCGCGATCCCCGGCCCGAAGCGCGGCGCCTCGCGCTCGATCCAAGGGCCTTGCGCGCTCCACGCCTCGAAGGCCTGCAGATTGCGAAAATGGCGCAGTGCTTGCGACCAGAAGTCTTCGCCGAGCGTCGCTTCGTCGACCGCGAACATGCGCGCCAGCGCCGCGCGCGCGGGCCTCGCCGCCGCCTTCGCCTCCTCGTCGCTCTGCGCGAAGGCTTCCTCGAGGGCCACGGCGCGCTCGAATGTTCCGACGGAAACATCCTCGGGCAGCAGAATCTCGCCGACGCGCGCCAGCGTCTCGACGTCGCGCGCAAACCAGCCGATCGTGTCGAGCGATTGGGCGAGCGGGATCACGCCATCGGGCGACACCGCGCCATGCGAAGGCCGAAAGCCATAGACGCCGCAGAAGGAGGCCGGCGCGCGGCAGGAGCCGGCGGTATCCGTGCCGAGCGCGAAATCGGCGAGGCCGGCGGCGACGGCGACGGCCGAGCCCGAGGACGAGCCGCCCGGATGCCGATCGGGCGCGGCCGGATTGACCGGCGTTCCGTAATGGACATTGGCGCCGAGCAGGCTATAGGCCATCTCGTCCATCTGCGCCTTGCCGACGAGCCGCGCGCCGGCGGCGAGCAGCCGATCGACGGCCGGCGCGTCCTGCGCCGCCGCCTCATGCGTTTCGGCCCATCGCGGATTGCCATTGGTCGAGACGCAGCCGGCGACGTCGATATTCTCCTTGACGACGAAGCGCTCGCCCGAGAGCGCCCCCCGAGCGGAACGCGAAACATCGAGCGCCCGCGTCAGAGCGGAGGAAGGGCCGGACATCGCATATCCCTCTGGCGGCGCGGAACATTCATTTCCGGTTCATCGGCAATGGCAATTTTAGACGACGGTCCTGCTCTTGAAAATCGTAGATCCGATTTTTCCGAACGATAGATGTCGAAATGACAATGAAGAAATATGCCGCCGAAGCCATCGGCACGGGCGCTCTTGTCTTGCTCGGATGCGGCGCGGCGACGCTGGGCGATCTCGGCGGCGCGCCGAACTCGACGCAAGGCGTCGGGCCGCTCGCCGTGCTGCCCATCGCCTTTGCGTTCGCCTTGACCGTCACCGCCATCGCCTATGGCGTCGGCCCGGTGTCCGGCTGCCACATCAATCCGGCCGTCTCGATCGGCGTCTGGTCCGCCGGCCGGCTCTCGACCCTCAATCTGATCGGCTATATCATCGCGCAATGCCTCGGCGCGATCGTCGGCGCGGCTATTCTCTACGCCATATCGAACGGGCGCGACGGCGGATATGACGTCGCCGTCGCGGGCCTCGGCCAGAACGGCTGGAGCAATATTTCGACGGCCTCGGCCTTTCTTGCGGAATTCGTCGGCACATTCCTGTTTCTCGTCGTCATCCATATCGCGCTCATTCGCGTGACCGGCGCCTCCGTCAATCCGGCGCGCTCGCTCGGCCCGGCGGTGTTCGTCGGGGGCAAGGCGCTGCAGCAGCTATGGCTGTTCTTCGCCGCGCCCCTGCTCGGCGGAGTGACGGCCGGACTGCTGTTCCGCTGGCGCAGCCTCTGACGGCTCCCGCCGCGACTCGAAGGCCTCAGGCCTCGACCCGATTGAGCCGGGGCCTTCGAGCATGGCAGGATCGACTCTTCGTTCAGGGAGCTCGATCGAATGGCGCGCCGCCCGCTCCGCAGCTTGCTTCTGGCTGCGCTCGTCTCGTCGACCATCGACGCTCCGGCCTCGGGCCAGAGCGTCGATCTCTCGAAATCCATTATCGTCGACCTCACCCACCCTTTCGACGAGCGGACGATCTATTGGCCGACCTCGCCGTCCGGCTTCGAGCTGAAGCCTTTGTTCAACGGCCTCACCAAAGGCGGCTTCTTCTATGCGGCCAACAGCTTCTGCTCGCCCGAGCATGGCGGCACCCATCTCGACGCGCCACGTCATTTCGCGCAAGGACATTGGACCAGCGCCGAAATTCCGGTCGAGCGCTTCGTCGGCCCGGCGGTGGTGATCGATATTTCGGCCAAGGCCGCAGCCGATCGCGACTATCGGCTGCAGCTGGAGGATGTCACGGCCTTCGAGGCCGCTCATGGGCGAATCGCGGAAGGCGCGATCGTCCTGCTGCGCACCGGCTGGAGCGCGCGCTGGGGCGACCGCAAGGCCTATCTCGGCGACGATGCGCCCGGCGACGCCAGTCATCTGCATTTTCCGGGCTTCGGCGCCGAGGCGGCCGCGCTGCTGGCGCATGAGCGCCATGTGCGCATGATCGGCCTCGACACGGCGAGCGTCGATTATGGCCCCTCGCGCGATTTCCCCGTGCATCGCATCGTCGCGGCGGCCGATGTGAGCGGGCTCGAGAATCTGGCCCGTCTCGACGAGCTGCCGCCGACGGGCGCGATCGTCTTCGCCTTGCCGATGAAGATCGCCAACGGCACCGGCGGCCCGGCGCGCATCATCGCCATAGCGCCGCGCTGATCCTCTTGACCGGGCCGAGGCCTTGGCAGACCCGGCTCGCGCTCCCATATTGCTGGCGCCGCGCCCTCGAAGCGTCGGTTCCAATTGGGAGAGACAAATGTCACCCGAAGAACGCCAACTGCTCGCCGGTCTGTTCGAGCGCACGCGAGGCGCAGCCGCCGCCCCGCGCGATCAGGAGGCGGAGAGCTTCATCGCCGAGCAGATGAAATCGCAGCCTGCGGCGTCATATCTGCTCGCGCAGACTGTGCTCGTTCAGGATCAGGCGCTGCAGGCCGCCAATCAGCGGCTGCAGGAGCTGGAAGGCCGAGTTCATCAGCTGGAGAGCCAACCGGAGCCGGCCTCGGGCGGCTTTCTCGGCAGCCTGTTCGGCCAGCGCCAGGCGCCTCCCCCGCAGCGGCCGACCCTGCCTCCAGGCTATGGTCAGCCCGCCAATCCGCAGGGCGGCCCCTGGGGCGCGGCCCCCGCCGGCGGCCCCGCTTACGCCCAGCCTCCGGGCTATCCGCAGCAGGGCGGCTTCGCCCCGCAGCAGGCGGCGGCGGGCGGCGGCGGCTTCTTGAAGGGCGCCCTGGGCACGGCGGCCGGCGTCGCCGGCGGCGTGCTGCTCGCCGATTCGATTCGCGGCCTGTTTCATGGCGGCGGCGCGGGCGGCGGCCTCGGCATCGGCCAGGGCTTCGACCACGCCGGGCTCGGCGGCGGCGGCGAGACCGTCATCAACAACTACTATGGCGACCAGGCCGGCGGCTTCGACCAGCGCGACGCCGGCTATGGCGGCCCGGCCTCCGACGGTCCCGACGTTCAGAACGCCGATTATGACGACGGCGGCTTCCAGGACGACGGCGGCGACGGCGGCTTCGACGTATGAGAAACGGGCGGCGCTGAAACGCGCCGCCTCGCCCCTATGGGCGTCAGGACGAGACGCAAGCGTCGAGACGCGATCGAGGGCAAGAGCTTCGCCTTGCCGGCAAAGGCGATGCGCGCCTTGCGCCAGAAGGCGGGGGAGGCGGCCGCGAACGCCGTCGCCTTCGTCCCCGGACGCTACTGCGCGCGCAAAGACGGCGCCTCTCTCGTCACTTTTTCCGCAGCAGGACCAGCCGGCCCGCGACGGGCCGGTTCGCCTCGAGCCGGATCGTCGTCTGCTGCGCGAAGAGGCAATCGAAGTTCCCGCTCCACAGCCCTTCGACATAGGTCGGATTATGGACGAAGCGCCCGCAGGGCGAGAGCGCGTGGGCGCGCCCGGCTCCGGCTTCGAAGCTGAACGCGAACAGGCCGCCGGGCCGAAGATTGCGCGCGGCGCCCGCGAACAACGCCGAGAGATCGCCGAGATAGATGATCATTTCGAGCGCCACGATCAGATCGAAAGGCGCTCCATTGGCGTCGAGAAAGGCGATGGCGTCGTCCTCGACGAGCCGGGCGTAGAGATTTCGCGCCTTCGCCTTCTCGAGCATGCGGGCGGAAAGATCGACTCCGACGAGCTCATCGCCTACCGTCGCGAGTCCCGCGGCGGAAAGGCCGGTGCCGCAGCCGAGGTCGAGGATGCGCGGAAAGCGGCGGCCGGCGGCCTCGAGCAGCGTTCTCAGCGTCTCCGGAAGGCGATAATGCAGAATTTCGACGAGGTGGCGGTCGAAATTCTCCGCATAGCGATCGAAGCAGGCGGCGACATATCCCCGCGAAGCGCGCTCATGCGCGCGTCCGCGCAGCGCGTCCAGATGGAAGGGGATGATCGGATCATCCGGAACCATGGCGAGAATGGCCTCGCCGAGCCGCAGCGCCGCCTCGCCATGGCCAAAGCCGCAAAGCGCCTGAAAGGCGGAACGGCAGGCGGCGAGCGTGTCCTCGGCGTAAGCACCCGCCGCCGCACGATAGGCGTCGATCGCCGCTTCGACCGTGGACTCGATCGCGGCGGCGGCGAAAGCCGCGCCGGCGTATCTGCGGATGATCGTGACCTCGCCCGGAAAGGCCTGCGCGGCCACCGCCAGCGCCGTTCGCGCCTCGGCGAAACGGCCGATAAGATAAAGCGACTGGCCGAGGCAGGCGTGCACCGCGCCGCTCTCGACCCCACGCGCGACGGCTCCGCTGAGCAGGCGCACGGCGTCCTCGAAGCGCCCACGCTCGATATAGATCAAACCGAGCCCCGTGCAGGCATCGACCGACGCGGGCTCGAGCTCGAGCGCCGCGACATAGGCGTTCTCGGCGGCGTCCTTGTCGCCGATCTCATTGCAGAGACCGGCGACGCCGAGCCAGACCTGAATGCGGGACGGATCGCGCTCCAGCGACGCGATGAAGGCGTTCAAGGCGTCGGCCTTGCGCCCGGAGAAGGACCGCAGCGCGCCGAGATCGGCGAGCAGGGCCGCATCGTCGGGCGCGAGGCCGGCGGCCGCTTCCAGCGCCTCGACGGCCTCCGGCACGGCCCCGTCCTGCCAGAGGGAAAGCCCCAGATAGCGCAGCGCCGAGGGCGGCGACCCGCCGCGATCGAGCGCCGCTCCGAATTTCGGATAGCGCGCGCGCCACTGCTCGAGGGCGGCGACCGGCGGGAATGGCGACGAAACATGCAGCGTCATCGGGCAATGCTCCAGAAATGATTCGGAAATGATTTTGCTCGGCAAGCTGACGCCGGACTTGCCAAAAAAACGGCCGGGCGCATCGCGCCCTGCCTCGGCAATCGCGAAAAGAACCCGACTGGCGCGGATTTAGAGCGCTTTCCGATCGAAGGGAATCGTTCGATCGATCAGAATTCGCTCAAACTAAAGATTATCCGATCCCTTCGGATCGGATAATGCTCTAGAATCGGATAATGCTCTAGAATCTGATTCCGACCTTGCCGACGACGGTCCGGGGCGCGCCCGGAAAATAGATCCCAGAGCTCGAGAACTGCTGAAAGTAATCATTGCTGATCTGTCCGATGTAACGCTGATCGAACAGATTGGCGACAGTGATTCCGGCTTCGAGCGTCTGTCCCCATTCCAGCGCATGCTCATATTTGACCGCGAGATCGAGCAGGCCATAGCCCGGAATCGGCTGCCGGCCGGTCGTATCGCCCATCCGGTCGCCGACCACATGGACGATGGGCGTCAAGGTGAATTGGCCGATGCGCCAATTCGCGCCGACAGAGGCGATCCAATAAGGCACGTCGGGCACTTGCTTGCCGGCGACCTTCAGCGACGCGAGCGTGGCGGCGGAAGCGCCCGGCAGCGCCGGCAGGTCCTCGACGAAGACGAGCGTCTGATAGCCGACCGAGGCGAACAGATCGATCGCCTCCTGCGGCGGGAAATGCGCCATCAGCTGCGCGCCGAGACCTTCGCTCTCGCCGACATTCTGGCCGTAAGAGACGCCGATCCCCGGATCATAGGGCACGAGCTTGTGATGGTTGCGGCTGTAGAAGCCGATCGGCTCGATATAGCCGGAGCCATAGGCGCCGGCGAAGGACCAGCGCAGGCCGAAATCGACCATCTCCGCGGTTTCCGGACGCAGCTGCCGCCACATGGCGTCGGCGGTCAGGCCCTTGGACAGAAAGGTCGCGGCGTTCTGCTGATAGGCCGGCCACAGATCATAGCTCAGTCGCCCATAGCCGACGCTCGCGCTGGCATGGAGGAGAATGTCGTCGGTCAGCTGATAGGACAGCGCGCCATAGGGAAGAAAATTTCCGACCGTGAACGGCTGCACGCTGCGATTGGTCAGGACGCCCGGCGAGAGCGCCAGAGCCGTGTCATAGGAGACGTCGCCCATTCCGGGCGTCACGGCGTGCTCGTCGATTCCGGCGAGCGTCTGCCACACATAGCGCGCGCCCGCCTCCACGAAGAGCGGACCGAAGCTGCGCGACGCCAGGCCATAAACGGAATTATAGGTGTTGGGGTGCGTCTGCTGCGCGAGAATCGACCAGCCGGAATTGATCAGGCCGCCGGAAGCGGTGGGATCATAGGTCTGCCAGGCGGTCGGAGGACCGGGGAGATTGTGCTGGCCGAACCAGTGGCCGAGCTTCACGTCGGTCTCGACGAAACGCGTCTGCAGCTCGCTGGTCACGCCCCAAAAGTCGTGGTCGATGACCCAACGGCGAATCTTGCCGTTCTGCGTGCCGTCGAGATAATAGCCGTTCTCGTAAAAGTAATAGGGCTTCACGACGAAGCGCGTGTCCTCGTTCAAGCGCAGCGTGAATTCGGCGAATGTCGTCCACAGATCGAAATGCTGGAGATTATAGCCGTACCAGGCGACTTGATCGGATTTGAGCAGGCCCGGAGTGGTGTTGAAGTCGAAGCTGCGGTAGCGGCCGAGATCGCTCGCCTGCTGATAGCTGAGGCCGCGATAATTATGCTCGTCGAAGCTGGTCTTTGCGGCGAAGACCTTGGCCTCGAAATTTTCGACTGGCTTGGTCTCGACGCCGATGGCGAAACCCGACTTGCCTTGCGGGCTCTTGCCCTCGCCCCGCCATTTCTCCGCATCCGACCAGGTTCCGGACACGAACAGCTTGGTCGTCCCGTCGAGAATCTCGCCGCTGTCGACGCGCGCGAAGGTGCGGAGAAAGCCGAACGAGCCCACGCTCTGAGAGATTTCGCCGCCCATCTTCTTCTCGGGCCAGCGCAAGCGGCTCTCGATGACGCCGCCGACGGTGAAATAGGAATTCACATCGGACGAAACCGGGCCCTGGCGCAGCATGATCTTCGACAAATTCTCATTGTCGACCAGCCAGTTCACGCCGGGGCCGGGATTGATGCCGGAGAGCGGAAGCCCTTCGACCGTGCCCAGCGAATTGCCGCCGCCCACCAATTCGCCGCGGATGCGCACGCCCTTGTTGCCGCCCGGCAGATTGGCCATTCCGTAAGGGTCGATCGCCGGGGCGTCGACGCCCGGCAGATTGGCGATCGCCCGGATCGGATTGACGCCGCCGAGCGACGTCATATTCATTCCTTGCCGGTCGACAGTATAATCCGTCGACGGCGTGCTCGGCGCGCCGATGATCGAGCCCGGCGCGGCCGAGTCGGCGCCGCGCCGGGCCGCTTGCGCGACGCTTCCGACATCGATCGTCGGGAGCGCCGTCTGCGCCGAGGCGGCGCCGACGACCTCGGCGATAGCGAGAAACGACGCGCCGCAGAACGAAAATCGGCGAAGCATCATGCGAGCGGTCGACGCGTTTGTCATAATCCTGCCCCGGGACGTTCCCGCCCGGCGCCGAGCGCCTCGATGCGGGCTTACGTTATGTAGACATAATACATATATCTATGCGCCGAGCGATCGGCAAAGCTACAAATTTGCGCAAATGCGCATAGTTCTCGGCAATACGCCGAAAATTCATGCTCTATCCAGAGGCCCTGAGGAGTAAAGAGCGAGCCTGAAGGCTCACGGTCCAAGCCCGCCCCTGGACCGCGGGCCTTCACGCTCGCTTCTTCATTCGCGTTTACGCAGACCGCTACGCGTCCTTGGCGGCCGCCATCATATAGTTGACATCGGTGTCGCGGCTGCGTCGCCAGCTGCGCGTCAACGGCTGGAAGCTCATGCCGGAGCGGTCGATCTCGCGCAGGCCGGCGCGGCGCAGCCAGGCGGACAGCTCGTCCGGCCGCACGAATTTATCGTGGTCATGCGTGCCGCGCGGCACCCAGCCGAGCACATATTCGGCCCCGACGATCGCGAGTGCGTAGCTCTTCAACGTGCGGTCGATGGTGGCGAGGAACAGCAGCCCGCCGGGCTCGACCATGCGGCCGAGCGTCGCGACGAAATCCTTCTGCCCCTCGACATGCTCCAGCACTTCCATCGCGACGACAATGTCGAAGCGCGCGCCGTCGGCGGCCAGCGCCTCGGCGGTGGTGTTGCGGTAGTCGATAGAAAGGCCGGAGCGCTCGGCATGGCGGCTCGCCACCGCGATATTATTGGGAGCGGGGTCGATCCCGGTCATTTGCGCGCCGAGCTCGGCCAGCGCCTCGGTCAGAATGCCGCCGCCGCAGCCGATATCGACGATGCGCAGCCCCTCGAGCGGCTGCGCGCCATGACGGTCGCGCCGCTCGCCGCCGAGCGGCAGGCGCCGGCAGGCGTGGTCGCAGATGTAGTCGACGCGGATCGGATTGATCTCGTGCAAAATCCCCATTTTGCCCGAGGCGTCCCACCACAGCTCGCCGAGCCGGTCGAAACGGGCGACGTCGGCGGGATCGACGCTCGCGGAATGGGGACGGGACTTGTCTTGCGGCACACGAACCTCTTTTTTCGATCTGTCGACGGGGATCTCCGCCCCACCCTCCCCTTTCGAGGGGACGGTGTAGCGCCCTGTCCGGCATTCAACCGTTCGCCAGGGAATCGGGTGAAGGACAACAACCCCATCACCCTCGTCCTGAGGAGCCCGCGAAGCGGGCGTGTCGGAGGACGGCAACGGGGGGGAAACTTTGATTGGG